>JANQLB010000084.1 GCA_028280805.1 Tissierellales bacterium | reverse complement strand
ATGTTTTTCTTCGACCATCATTGTAATTGGCTAACAAAAAATTTAGTATTTCCATCTTTTCCGTCAGTTCAAAATGGTAGGCATCCATTCCTATTCTTTTTGCTTTTTCCATATCTTTCAGCTGATTTTTATGTGTAATAAAAGAATCAAAATCAGTAATTCCATCGTATTTTGAACAGGGATACTCACTACACTGATAACAATATTCAACATTGTCCTTTTGTATACTACACCTTGCAATAGAACATATTTGATTTCCTGCACCGCCACCACAGCCGGGACAATAATTACCCAATCGCATAGAGCATAATCCACAGTTTAAGCCACAGAGTGAAAACAACATATCATTTCGTTTAAAATTGCCCATAAACATACCCCTTTATCAAAGCATTACATACCAATTATAACACATCATATATATAAAACAAATCCGAACCCCATTACCTATCGATATCGGATTCGGATTATCTGCTCGTGGTGCGGGAGAAGGGACTCGAACCCCCACGTCAAAGACACTAGATCCTAAGTCTAGCGCGTCTGCCAATTCCGCCACTCCCGCATGTTAATGGTGACCCATCGGCGACTCGAACGCCGGACACCCTGATTAAAAGTCAGATGCTCTACCAACTGAGCTAATGGGTCATGATATAATCTTAATACTTAAAAGATTTATATCTGTAAAGATATTTATTTTATTATAAATGGGGTGAGTAATGGGATTTGAACCCACGGCCTCCAGAGCCACAATCTGGCACTCTAACCAACTGAGCTATACCCACCATGATGGTGCACCTGAGAGGATTCGAACCCCTGGCACACGGATTAGAAGTCCGTTGCTCTATCCAACTGAGCTACAGGTGCAAATATCGTCAGTGTTTTTTACTGACAATTTAAGATTATATCAATATTCTTGTATGTTGTCAATACTCTTTATTTGGTAAAAATTCTGTTATGGGATAAATTTTAGATTCTACACTATTTTGTTTTAACTCTATAATTCCAAAGCTTTTCTTACTACCCTTTCTTGGCATTGAAATACTCCCGGGATTAAATAGAAGCATATCTTCATATGTTATAGATACAGGAACATGACTATGACCAAACAAAGCTATATCAACTTGTAACTCTTTTGCTCTATAGAATATTCTATCTAAATTCGTTTTGACTCCATAAATATGTCCATGAGTTAAGAATAGCTTCTTGCCTTTTAAAGTTACTATCATTTCATCTTTAGTTTTTGTGTCCATACGATCACAGTTGCCCCTTACATTTATTATATCCAACTTAAAGATTTTTTTTACATTAACGACATCACTAGAATAATCTCCAAGATGTATGATTAAATCAATCTTGTCTACTTTTTTCAAAACATGATTACATTCATCTATTTCTCCGTGCGTATCACTTAATACTAATATTTTCATACCTCATCAACTTCTAGCATTACTTTTAACTGATTTTTTAATTTCTTGAGTGCATCTGCTCTATGGCTGATTTTATTCTTGATCTCATCGCCTAATTCTGCAAAAGTTTTATTGTATCCATCTACAATAAATAGAGGATCATAACCGAATCCATTTTCTCCTTTAGGTTCCAGTCCTATAGAACCTAAGCATTCTCCTAATACTGTTTTATAAGAGCCATCTCTTAAAACTATTGCAATCACTGTCTTAAACTTAGCAGTTCTTTCTGATTGGGGAAGATCTTTTAATTCTTCTAAAAGTTTTTTATTATTTTCCTCATATGTTGAGTTCTCACCGGCATACCTTGAAGAATATACCCCCGGTCTTCCATCTAATTTATCTACAAAAAGTCCAGTATCATCAGCAATTACAACTGAATCTATCTTTCTTGATATTTCTACAGCTTTTTTTAACGCATTTCCTTCTAAAGTATCCTTATCCTCATCTGTTTCTAGATTTCCTAGTCCAACATCATTTTTAGATAATATATTGACTGGTAAATCCTTTAAAATATCCTTAATTTCTTGAATTTTATACTTGTTTCCACTAGCTGCAACAATATCAATCTTACTCATAATAAATTCTCCTCTATTAAGTGTTTGTTGTTATTTTCTTCCAATTAACTCACTTATCTCTCCCAAACTTTCTCTTTGCTTTGCTATAAGCTCATTAACACCTTTCTTTGCTAAACTTAAAAGTTCACTTAAATCATCCATGTTAAAGGGAGATTCTTCACCAGTACCCTGTATCTCAATAAATTCTCCCGATCTAGTCATAACTATGTTCATATCTACCTTAGCTTTTGAATCCTCTTGATAATTTAAATCCAGCAGCCTAGTATTATTGACTATACCTACACTAACAGCTCCCACAAAATCTTTAACTGGTATACTTGAAATTTCTTTGTTTATGTATAAGGTATATATTGCATCTACCATTGCAACGAATACGCCTGTTATAGAAGCAGTTCTTGTGCCTCCGTCAGCTTGAATAACATCACAGTCAAGCCATATAGTTCTTTCACCTAAATCTTGCAGATTAACTATACTCCTTAAAGCTCTTCCTATGAGCCTTTGAATTTCTTGAGTTCTGCCTCCTACCTTACCGCGTGACGATTCTCTAACTTTTCTATTAATAGTAGAACCCGGAAGCATAGAGTATTCTGCCGTTATCCATCCCTTACCCGTATCAGTTAAAAATGGCGGTACTTTATCTTCTATCATAGCAGTACATATAACCTTTGTGTTTCCAATTTCTATAAGAACAGAACCATGTGGATGCTTTAAGTAATTTCTGGTGATTTTAATATCTCTTAGCTCATTGTATTTCCTGCCGTTAATTCTATCCATATTACCTCTCCTATCTATAATAATCTAAGTTTATGTTATTGTTACCTTAGTTATTATTTATAATAACAAAAGATTAATTTTTTTACCACTATTTCAATCAAATAAAAAAACAGCCCCTAAGGACTGTTTAAAATACTACTAATATTTAAAATTCATTAGCAAAAACAGGTATGGTATCTGGTTTTAATATATCAAGTCCAGCCTGCTGAACTGTCATTCCGTCAATTAATATCTCAACATTAGAAATATCATTGAACTGAGCTACAGTAAGAGCAATATTTTTGCTCATTTTGTCAAACGTACTTTGATCCGATAATATATCTAAACTTTGTGGTAATACATCAACATATGCTACGTTTTCTATTATCTCTAATCCTCCTAAATAAACCCCTTCAGGTATATCAGTATATAAGCCTGCTGATTCTGGACCTATAAACAACTTTTCTAAAGCAGAGTACATTTCTGATTCATCTGCATTAACAGGTACTGTGACCGGAACATAATACTCATATATACCATTTGATGTACTTTTATAATATACAACAACATCTGAGTCTGTAGCTCTTGCTTGAGCTGTTGCATTTATGTCACCTCTTGTCAAAGGACCAGTAGCATCTGTACCAAATTTTAATTTAGTCAATTCTTTGTCATCAACCATTAATACAACTTCATCTATGGTTGGAAACTCTGTCAAAGTATAAACAACTGCTCTTACTAAGTTTTCTTCAGCAGTTTGGTTATCATAATTTAAAAACTCACTCGTAAAATTAACCTTACATA
The DNA here is from genome assembly GCA_028280805.1 of Tissierellales bacterium. Lineage (GTDB taxonomy): Bacteria > Bacillota > Clostridia > Tissierellales > VENL01 > JANQLB01. Next base: position 238,317 of record JANQLB010000084.1, on the reverse strand, counting down.
GCCCTTGTTCACTTATTGACATCCCTCTTATCTGTGTACCAGCAGGAATAATCGGCTCTAAACCGATTAAGGATAAATCCTCTCTTACAACTGCACTATCTATCATATTTTTAAGAGCAGCTTTAGCTATACCTTCTTCCCAAGGAATTTGTCTCTTAACTGGAATTAAATAACCAGTTTCATTTTGATAATATAGAACAGTATCTCTTAAATTAGCATTTACAGCTACTTCCGCTCCATCTTCTCCACTTCTTACTATTTCAAAACCATCGTCATCTTCTGATATTACGTTCCTCATCGAATCAAATACTCCGCATCCAGAAAGGCTTAATGCCAATACTAAAACTATTGATAACACTAATATTTTTTTAAGTTTCATTCTTTACCCCCCTTGCCATTATTCTTTATAAATTATATTAATGACAAGTAGATACTATGATTAAATAATGAAATTTTACCTGCTTTTTAAGTAAAAAAAGAGAAAGCTTTTAAACTTTCTCTTTATTCTTCTGAAAAATATTTAACTAATCCATCTGCAATTGCTTGTGCTGACTTATTTAAATATTCATACGTTACTATTATTCTTTCCTCTTCAGGATTAGAAACAAAACCTAATTCAACTAATGCAGCTACCATTTTGGTTTCCCTTGTTACAACAATTTCTGATCTCCTAAATATGCCTCTATCGTGTCTTCCTAAAGCCTTTACTATCTCATCATGTAATGTTTTTGCAAATGGATAATTATCACCCGTTTTAACTTCACTATTATAAGCTGGACAGTATATAGTTTCCAGTCCGTGGACTTCAGAGTTTGTGTGGGCATTAAAGTGAATACTTACAAAAGCATCCCCATCAGTAGCATTAGCTATATCTGCTCTTTCATATAGACCAATATATTCATCCTTGTCTCTTGTTAATACTGTTCTGAATCCAATATCCTCTAGTATTTCCTGAAGTTTAATAGCAACTATAAGATTTAAATCTTTTTCTTTTACCAAAGATATTCTCCCTGTAGTTCCAGGGTCTTTTCCTCCGTGACCTGCATCTATAACTATAATTTTGTCACTAAATTCACTGTTTCTAGATCTAATGTCTAAAGTTATTCTGTTGCTATTAGCTATGGATTGATCTTCATATGATATATCAACCTTCATGAGTAATGCTATTTTTTTATTGTCACCTTCTTCTAACACAATAATATTTTGCACAAATTCATCGTTTATAGGTATTAAGCCATCAGATATGTTTATATCATCTTTAGGAATAATGATTTCTAATATCTTATGTGAAACATCATACTTAATCTCATATTGACTTTCTACAAATGTGTCAATATTTAATGTAATATTTTCATCTTCATTATTGTCATACTCAATAACCTGTGTATTTCCCTCATTAAAAGTTAAGAGCAGATTATCATTTTCAAATCTTGTTTTAATATCAGGAGTATATTGACCTTCTTCTAAATCAAAAACTATTCTTACAGTCTTTTCTGTACCTTCATACTCACCATTAGGTTCAAATTGTGCAGCTCTTATACTTTTTATAAATTTTGTTTTTATATCGTACTTATAATTTTCACTTTCATAATATGAATTTTTTATATCTAAAACAATTCTATTAGGATTTTTTAAAACAAACGTATTAAATTCAGTTTCTTTTGTACTATGAATAACAATAGTTTCTTTATCGTTTATATAATCTAGCGTTATGTCCTTTACCTTATTAGTAAAATCAATCTTAATGCCTTTACCATTTCTTAAATGTTCTATTGTGTAGTCTGTAAATTCATCTTTGTCAATTACAACTCTAGTTACGTCAGGATTAAATTGAAACTGAGATGATCTTATACTTTTAATAGGATTCTTGTCTACAATCATATTAAAAATGTTTTTATCGTCTACTTTAGTTTCGTCTTGAATATTTAATGTTGTATTGGGAATATCAATAACTAATTTATTAGAGTCAACAAGTTCAATAGCTTCATAAGTTACTTCACCTGTTGTTTGAACAATTATACTTGGTAAGTATGTGTTATCTGTAACCAAAATATCTGTAATTTCCTGTTGTTTAACGTTTACTATACCTGTCCAGGTGTTACTATCCCATTCAACATCACAACTTAATTCCTCCATTACAAACCTTAAAGGGATCATTGTTCTACTGTCTACCAACTTTGCCGGAACTTCATATGGCAGCTGCTTTTTCTCTCCATTAATAAAAACATCTGTACTATTAATCTTTAAAATTATCTCTTTACCTAATGCATTAATCTTAGCCTCCATTGTTTCCGGTATCCATTTAATATCAGCATTTAACTGTTCTGCCACAAATCTAATAGGAACTAAGGTTCTACTTTCAAATAATATTGGCGGAACATCGGACTGGAGAGGTTGTCCATTTATTACCACGTTAATTTTCCTGACTTCTATTTCTTCTCCATCTACTCGAACATTAATGAATTCTGAATCGTTTGATGCTAAAGCTATTGGTACATTTGCTACAATGTTAAAAACTATTAAAAACACAAAAAAATATACTGCTATTTTTTTCATCAAAACCCACCTCGTTTAATATTGTGAAAAGTACTATGAATATCGCAAATTTTGACATTATTTTGTCTTTATTTAATTTATATCACTCAATCAGATGTTATGTCAACCGATTCAGGGTTTTGTAATAATCTTTTAATATACTTAATCTTGTTGTCATATTACCTTATAAAGTTCATCACTTTCTAAAAAATCTATATCCTTTATCTCTTTATTTTCCATAATTTTAATACCTTCTTCTGTTACGTGTCCTATTAATGAAGCTTGTATATTATTTTGGTCAAGTTTTTGTAGTATGTCTTCTACTTTATCTACCGGAGATATGATTAACATACTACCGCTGGATATTAATCTCAATGGGTTTATATTTAGTATATTACAAATTTTCATAGTAATATTATCAACAGGTATAGCATCTTTTTCAATATAAATCCCTTTATCTATACATCTTGAGGCCTCCCAAACACCTCCCAAAAGCCCTCCTTCTGTAATGTCATGCATATATGGAACTCCAATTTCTCCACATATTTTACCTTCCTTTACAACACTAACACTGTTTATAAAGGCTTTTGCTTTTTCAAGCTCATTAGCTGACAGTTTATCTTTAAGCTTTGATTCAAGCTCTGAAGCAATTATTGAAATCCCTTCAATACCTACCGATTTAGTTATTATAACTTTATCTCCTACCTTAACATTTTTTGAATTTGGAACTTTATTTTTAGGCTGTATGCCTATAACTGTAGTAGAGATTACTATTTTATTTACTGCATTGGTTATTTCAGTATGTCCTCCTATTATTTCTACATCCAGCTCACAAGCAGTATCTGCCGCTTCTTTCATGATTTTGTCTAATTCTTTTGTTGTAGTTGTCTCAGGAGCTAAAATAGTCATAAGAATTCCTACAGGGTCGGCACCATTTGATGCAACATCATTACATGATATATGCACAGATAATTTTCCTATATTTTGACTAGCGCCAGTAATTGGGTCTGTAGAGACTACACAAGCTAATTCTCCAAAATCAATAACACCACAGTCTTCACCAATCGCTGGTCTTGTTAAAACCTCATTTCTTCTATTCTTAATATTTTTAAACACCAACTCTTGTAATATCTCATTTGATACTTTTCCAATTTTCATTTTATTTTCCTCCTCTAAAGAATTCTTTCCACCTTTTCACAGACGTTATTACATGATCTGAGACAATGGCTATAGGCATAATATCCTTAGATTCTATACTATGAAATATCAAAACCTCTGCATCATATCCTTTGGTAATATCTTTTCTTATTTTAAGATTGTCTAAAAAACTTAATGATGTATCCCAATATTTCTTTATTGATTTACAACCTTGATTTTTTAAGTAGTCTCCTGCTTCTTCAAAACCTTCAATATCTTTAAGAATGAAAGGCTCGTATGTTTTATTGGCTAAATTCTCATTGGCTATCCAACATTTATTGGGGTTTATATTTAAAGCTAGTAACACACTATGAGAATGCCAGCAATGTTCTTTAGAAAAATTCATACTAGCAAAAACAGCCCTTTCTCTCACAACCCACTGTGGTATTCTGTCATTTTTAAATGAATCTATATACTTATGAAAGCTTAAATACTTTGATCTATAAGTCTTTTTATCGTCATATTGTATACCTTTATTAATTATTTTTTTTAAATCCGTAATAGGTGCTACATGATATACAACTTTAGTTTGATTATAGTCAGCAAACATCATGCTTAATTCTCCTTCATTGTTTAATATTTTATATAATATTTATTATTTCTAAATAAATATAAAATACCAAAACTAATAAAAACCAAACTAATGTTATGTTTTATAATAAAACCATTTTAAAATAAGTACAAGCATATTAATAATATCATATTTTAATGGTTAAATTAATATTAAAATAATAAAGGTGTGATAAACATAGCAATTAATTGTTCTGAAAAATGTATTTATGAAAACGAAGGTATATGCACACTAAATCATGTTATTAACTCTTCCGGCTCTAAGGAAAGTAAATGCCCGTACTTTAAAAACAAACAGCGGTAAAAACACAAATAATTGCATACAAAAAGGACTTGTATTTATTTAAACTTATTTAAGTAAAACTAAAATACCCTATAAGCACATTTCCATATTATCTGCTATATAGGGTACGTTTTATTTTTATTTTAATATAACTTGAATCATGCTAAATTATTATCTATTAATATCTTATAGAATTCATCATTATCAATAATTCTAACTCCCAATTCTTTAGCCTTGTCTGCCTTAGACCCCGGTGAATCTCCAACTATAACAAAATCAGTTTTTTTACTTACACTTCCTGATATAACTCCTCCTAATTTCTCAACTATTTCTTTTGCTTCATTTCTGCTTATATCCTGTAGAGTTCCTGTTATTACAACCTTTTTATCTGTAAATATCGTATCCTCTACTATTTGTTCATCTTCATATTTTGGTTTTACTCCGTGAGATAATAGTTTTTCAATACTTTTAATGATCCTTGGGTCAGTGAAAAATTCAATTATACTTTCTGCTACAATCTCTCCAATATCGTGTATGTTTATAAGTTCTTCCTTTGTAGCCCTTCTTAAAGAATATAATGATTTATAATGTTCAGCTAAATCCTTAGCTGTTTTTATTCCGACATTGGGTATTCCCAGTGCAAAAATAAAGGCATCCAGAGTACAGTCTTTACTTCTCTCAATAGCGTCTAAGAGGTTTTGTGCCTTTTTTTCTGCAAATCTATCAAGTTTTATTAAGTCTTCAAACTGTAACTCATAAAGCTTGGGGATATCAGTGAGATTCATCTCCTCATATAGCTGTTCGGCAGTTTTTTCACTAAATCCTTCGATATTCATAGCATCTCTGCTCGCAAAATGTACTAATCTTGATACCAGCTGCGGCTTACATGACAATGAATTGTTACAGAATATGTGTACTCCACTCTGAACTAGCTCGCTACCGCACGCAGGACAGTGTTCAGGTTTTTCAATTTCTTTAGATGACTTGCAACTGTCTTTTACAATTCCCATTATCTCAGGAATTACATCGTTTGATCTTCTTATCCATACTCTACATCCTAAGGCTGCATCTTTCCTTTGAATATCATCCCAATTATTAAGAGTAGCTTTTTTTACAGTTACACCTCCAATATCCACAGGATCTAAATGAGCTAAAGGAGTTACCTTTCCTGTACGCCCGACATTCCACTGAACGTCAATTAGCTGTGTTGTTGCCTCCTGAGCTTTAAATTTGTATGCTATAGCCCATCTTGGAAATTTCTGCGTGTATCCTAGGGCTTCTCTAGTCTTCATATCATTTATCTTTATAACTAGCCCGTCAGTTAATACATCTAAATCATTTCTTAAGTCTTTTATATTTTCAATCTCTTCAATAACAGCTTCTATGCCTTCAAAAACTCTAACGTATTCACTAACAGGAAGTCTATTATCTCTTAGAAATTTAATCATTTCTAAATGAGTATCAAAGCTTTTTCCTTCAATGTAGGTTATATTATAAAAATATCCAATTAGATTTCTCTTAGCTGTTACTTTAGGGTCTAGGTTCCGTAATGCTCCGGCTGCTCCATTACGTGCATTTTTAAGCGGCTCGCTTGCTGTTTCGTTATACTTTTTTAAAGACGACAAAGGCATCAAACCTTCTCCCTGTATTTCAACAACTCCATCAAAATCAATAGTTAAAGGAACAGATTTTATTGTCTTTATTTGAGGAAGAATAGCTTCACCCACAATACCGTTGCCTCTAGTAGCTCCTTGAATCAGTACTCCATTATTATAAGTAAGGTTTAATGTTAATCCATCAAACTTAAATTCCATGACATATTGAGGTTTAGGAAGCTTATTAGTGTTATTAATATTATATTGCTGTATGAGCTTATTTACTCTCTCGTTCCAATCTCTTAGCTGTTTATAGGTTTGACCTTTATCAAGACTCCATAGCTTGCCAAGGTGTATATGTTTTTCAAATTTATTCAGAACTTCTCCTCCTACTCTTTGAGAAGGAGAATCCGGCAATGTCGTTTCTGTTTCTCTTTCAAGTCTTAACAGCTCATCATAAATCTCATCATATTCCTTATCACTGACCTTTGGCTGGTCTAGTGTATAATAATAGTAATTAAGTTCATTTATCTGTTTAATAAGCTCTTTCATCCGTAAGCTTTTATCCATTTTATCACCTCTTTATAGTATCTCTATAGGAGCAAAGGCAAGCATTAACTTCTTTAGACCCTGCTTATCAAAAACAACAGTAATTTCTGTACTGTCTCCTTCTCCCTTTACTTGAACTATAGTGCCTTCTCCCCATGTCTTATGCATAACCTTCATACCGGACTTCACACAAGTACTATTTTCTAAATTTGATTTAGGCTTCTGTTCAATATATCCTGAGAAATACTTTTTCTGCTCCATTATAGAATTCTTATCATTATTAATATTATGACTGCCCTTTGATACGCTAAAGCTATTTTCCTTTTCTTCTACTTCTATTAGTTCCTCTGGAATCTCTTTAATAAATCTAGATACCATATTGTACCTTGTATTTCCATATAGAGTTCTTATGGAAGCATGAGTTAAGAATAAATTCTGTTTAGCTCTTGTTATTCCAACATAAGATAGCCTTCTTTCTTCTTCAAGCTCACTTTCACTGGTAAATGATCTTGATGAAGGAAATAGTCCTTCTTCCATACCACATATAAATACTACAGGAAACTCCAGACCCTTAGCACTATGCAGAGTCATTAAAGTAATAGAGTCGTAAACCCCTTCATTAGTCTTGTCTATATCAGATAATAATGATATATTTGCTAAAAATTCCTCTAGCGTTCCATTCTGCTCCTCATTTTTTTCAAAGTCTATTGCTACAGAAATAAATTCTTTTATATTTTCAGCTCTCGTTCTGGATTCTATAGTATCTTCCTGCTCTAAAGCTGATACATATCCTGTAGAGTCTATTATATTTTCAATCAATTCTTTAACTCCTAGTATCTCCTTCATTGCTAAAAATTTACACATCATATCTCCAAAACCTTTTACCTTAGACATAGCACTATTGGATAAGCCGGGCATTTCTTGAATATCTAATATGATACTAAAGATGCTCTCGCCTTTTTCCAGACTATAGTTTTCAAGCTTTTGTAATGTCGTTTTACCGATACCTCTCTTTGGAACGTTTATAATTCTTTTTAGGCTTATGTTGTCCAGAGGATTTTGGATAAGTCGTAAATAAGCTATGACATCTTTTACTTCCCTTCTATCATAGAACTTTAATCCTCCAACTATTTTATATGGTATATTAGACCTTAATAATGCTTCCTCAAATACACGTGACTGTGCATTAGTTCTATAGAGTACAGTAAAATCATTGTAGCTCTGATTACTATTTTCATGCTTTTCTTTAATTTTACTAACAATATAATCTGCCTCATCATGCTCATTTTGTGCCTGATAATGAGTAATAAGACTACCTTCACCTTCATCTGTCCAAAGATTTTTTTCTTTTCTGTCATTATTATTACTTATAACTTCATTTGCTGCATCTAATATATTCTTAGTTGAACGATAATTTTGTTCAAGCTTAATGGTTTTAGATTGTGGATAATCGTTTTCAAAGTCTAAAATATTTCTTATATCTGCCCCGCGCCATCCATAGATGGATTGATCAGAATCGCCCACCACACAGATATTCATGTGTTTTCGAGAAAGAAGTCTAACTAGCTCGTACTGAGCTCTATTGGTATCCTGATACTCATCTACAAGTATGTATTGGAATTTATTTTGATAATACTTTAGAACTAATGGATAGTTTTGAAAAATCTCTACGGTTTTATTTATTAAATCATCAAAATCAAGTGCATTGTTTTGCTTAAGCTTGTTCTGATAAAGAGCATACAGTTCACCTTTTTGCCTTTCTCTAAAATCACTGTAATTTTCATTTATATATGTATCAGGTTTAATCAGCTTATCCTTCTGACTGCTTATAAAATATAGCATAGAGTTTGGGTCATATAGCTTCTCATTTAAATCCATCTCTTTTATACAATCTTTAATCAAAGTCTTTTGATCTATGGTGTCAAATATAACGAAACTGCTGCTATATCCAAGCTTTTCAATATCTCTTCTAAGAAATCTTACACACATGGAGTGAAAAGTTCCTACCCACATACTCTCAACTCTTTTAACAATTAAAGCATCTATTCTTTGCTTCATTTCTTTCGCAGCTTTATTTGTAAATGTAATTGCCAATATACTATGAGGCAGAACACCATTTTCTTCAATAAGATATGCAATTCTATGTGTTAGTACCCTTGTTTTCCCACTCCCTGCACCAGCTAGTACAAGCAAAGGTCCTTCGGTGGTAATAACGGCTTCTTTTTGCTTATCATTAAGACTTTCTAAGTAATTCATCTATCCTAACTCCTCTCTTGTGTAAAGCTTTTACATTCTTAATTATATAATACCTTAAGTTAAAACCCAATAGATTTTTATGAAAAACCGAACAAATTTTCGTTAAAAAACAAAAAGTATCTATATTGAGTGTAACCAAATATATAATAGTTAATATTATATATTTTTCAGATTTAGTCATTTAGCATTACAAAAAAGTCAAAATAATAAGCCTGAACTCAACTATAAAAATAGTTTACATGAATTCAGACTTAGTTGTAGCATGCTGGTCTAAGAACAGACTAATAGCACTGTTGAAAGTTGATTACTTTTTAAACAATTCCCTAAGCTTTTTTTGATTCTCGTTCCATGTTGCTCTCGAACATTCCATTTAAATTCCCCTAATATTTGTTTAAATGCTTGTTTTACAACTTTGACAACAAAGCTAGTATTCTAACAGTACAGTCAATCCTTCTGTTGATAACCCTTCTCCATGAGTTCGATAATGGAAAATGCATCTTATCCTTAACTAACTTTTCCATATCCCAAAATCCATCTTCACATTTGTTTTCATTTATCCAGCCAATAAAATGCTGGCTTTTGCTTCTGGCTAAAGAATAACGACTTAGAATTTCATATGCATTTATATATCTACTGCCTTCCTTTGATGAGAATTTATGTGGCAAGACGTTGAGACATTTATCATAAATATAATATATTCCTTGTTCTGAATTTATTATATAATCCAGAAACTTAGATTCTATGTTATTAGATAAGTATCCGGGAAGGAGAGCTACTACATAAAAATTTTTAAATCTCCACATATATTTATTTTTAGGAGACTTATGAATCTCATAGTATGCTTCCTTATAATATTCATGGTTATATGTATCCTTTGAAAAGGCATAGGTTATAATTTCTGCCCAATCCTTAGCTATTTTTGCTGCTAAATGACTTGATGGATTAATAATTAACATCCATGTAGCTACAAATAATCTTGTTAGCAAATCCCAGTCATGCTTTTTTTCTTTATAATCCCTTAAATCCAATTCTCTAAGAAGATATTTCTCCATATAATTAAAAGCTTTTTGAATGGGTTGGTCATCCTTATCCAAGCCTAATATAAGCAGTCTGCGTATAGCCTGCTCTGTCGTTATTACTGACTTAGAAAACTGACTCATACTATGGAATTGTCCCCATGAGCCATCCTCCCATTGAAGGCTTACGATATCATTAACCCATTTAGTTTGTAAGACCTCTTTCTTAGTATTTATCATTTCTATGCTGTCTTTTTTCAGCTTTAATACATCTCGCATTAAGAGATATTTAGGTATAGGATCTATATTACTCTTTACAAGCTCCTCTACTGTAATCACATCTATGCCTCCTTAACATCTTTAGCTTAGCTAATCTTTTTTTGTTCAATAAATATCATCCATATCCTTAAGAACTATACCAATACGTGAACTTCAATTACAAAATCCTTTATACTAATAATTTGTATACCTTCTCCCTTGACTGGTTTATCTTTTTATCCACTCTATCACCAGCCTTTCTTCTAGGGTTTTACAAGCACTCATGTCTTTTTGCCTTAAACATTTGATAAACTTGTAACTATCAAAATTATATCAATTTGTTTATAAGTAATTCCTTTAAAGCAAATCAATGAAATATATTTAATAATAGGATTCTACATTTTTTCCCAATTACCTTTTATTTATATTGTAATATGCCTAAGAAAACTTATCATCACCCTTATCACATATTAAATTGTTTACATTTCTTTGTATTTAGCTATCCATTAATCTTATATTATTCAATATATCAGTATTTCAAAGAAAGGGTCAGGCTTTAAAAGATTTAATATCAATGTGAGTTATGATACAATAAATCTTTAAATCCTGACCCTATTATTCCTTTTTTAGCTTATTTAATATAATCTCTAAGACCACCTATAACAAAACGATTCAGTTCATCCATTTTTTCATGAATCCATTCTATCTCCTTCTTCTCAAGTAAATAAGTTTCACAAAGATTGGCATACATATAGTACAAATTTTTAATTAAAGTCTCACTTGGCAGGTAAGTGATTTCATATTTTGCTGTTATTTGAGAAACCGACTTAAGTTCATATAAACAGTAATTATCAATGAGTCGATCCCTAAAATCTTCATATTTACTTCCCTTTACTTTTGAAAGCAGTATCCGAAGTATATCTTGATTGCTGTTCATGAACTCGATTAGCTGTTTTGTAATTGATATTAGATATTCATTAAAATCAATTACGTTAAATGATGAAGGCATTGAAATATCTGCTTTTTCAATATTCAGCACTTGATAATAGAATTCTCCCACCAGAGAATCTAACAGGGCTTCTTTATTGGAGAAGTAATTATACAGATTGCTGACAGATATATTGCATTTGGCAGCAATTTTTCTCATAGAAACCTTATCGTAACCTAATACAGCAATATCTCTTTGAGCTACTTCAAGTATTTTGTTATATATGGCTTTTTTCTTTACCTGAGGCAATACTAACAACCCCTATATTTTTTATTTGTTTATTTTATCTAAGAATTCCATTGTCTCTCTTATAACCTTTTTTCCTTCAGGACCCCACCAGACAAAGTGTCCACAGCCTTTAAGCAACGTGAACTCTCCATTAACAAGGTTATTCTTGAGCCTTTCAAAATGATCATAGCTTACATCCTTATCAATGGTAGAGAAGACTGTTAAAACAGGCATATCAATTTTATTCCAATCAAAGGATCGAGGTAAAGAAGATTTTTCTAATTCATCCATCATTCCTTCATAGATATGACTCATTGGCGTCAAAGATTTAACAAATTTAACCAAACGCTCTATTTCATCTTTGTCTTTAACAATCGAAGCTGCAAGTTGCTTAATTTCATTTTTGCTCAAATCTGCTTCTGCTTTCAGAAAGATCCTAACAGTAGTTTTTGGGAAAATCTGAGCTGATCTTACCAGCATCCACGAGATAAGATCTTTTCCCTTATCACCCAAGACTAGTCTGCCTAATGGAGTATCCAAAGCTTCCTGCTTAGGATGATATTCTCCCGTAACAGCACTCCATAATACCATGGATTTGACATTGGCAGGGTACAATTGAGCGTAGTAAAGGGAAGACAGCCCTCCCATTGATATTCCGAATACATTAACTTCACTGATACCTAAATATTTAATAACCTCATGATAAATCTTTGCATGCCCTTCAATAGAATCTACTGCATCAACAGGTAAGTTGTAATATCCCGGACGGTTAACACAGATAATTCTATAACCCTTCTGTGTTATCCAATCTAAAGCTAACATACCATCAATACCTGAACCTCCACCATTTGCAAAAAGAATAACCGGACCATCTTTAGGTCCCATATCTAAGTATTCAACCTTTCCATAGGGAGTATCAGCAATAAGAAATTTTTCATATGCTTTTTTCCGATTTTTAATAAAATTCCTATAATCAATCCATCCTAATATTATAACACAACCAATAATTAAAATTATCCAAAAAACTATAGACATATTTTGCACCTCCAATAACTAACAGTGTTCTTTTTTCTATTATAATATATTCTATAAAAATTTTCAACTAAAAAATATTGTCTAAAATCTATCTTTATTAAAAATTTAGTCAAACACTATAATAGCTAGTATTGTATTACTTTAACCGGCAAACTATGTAAAACAAAAAAACAAAGTCTTATATATCCAGACTTTGTTTTTTATAAAGTGAGAGTACATTTTAAAATATTAATTTAATAGGCAAGAAAGCGACCTATTAAAGTCGCCTATTTTTCTATTTCCTTTTCTTTGATTTTTAATCTTTTAAGTACTATATCATATCCTTCTGAACCATAGTTCAAGAATCTATTTATTCTACTAATAGTAGCGGTACTTGCTCCAGTTTTTTCTTCAATTTCATTATATGTTTTCCCTTGTTGTAATAGTTTGGCTACTTGTAAACGTTGAGCCATGGATTTTATCTCTACTACAGTACATAAATCTTCAAAAAATCTATAGCACTCCTCTATATTATCTAGTTGTAAAATACTATTAAATAACTCGTCAATATTTTTATTTTGCAGCTTAGATTTATAATCCATAATCTCACCCCAGATTATTTAATTTGCATAATTTACCAATTATTGTTTTATAATATTAGATAGTAATTATACAAATAATATTATTATAATCAATCATTTTTATTATAACACATCAAAAACTAAAAAGGATGTGAGATTATTGCATAATCAAAAAAATTCTAGAAAAAGAAAAAACGGCTTAGACATCATTTATGAGACGTATAACTCTCATAAATATCCTGTTATTAATAATCCAATGAATGCAGTGGTGTTTCCTTGGAATATGCAGAGAGATGTTGATGCAATTGATTCAATGCGTTTTTATGAAGAAACAACACCTAATACTGAAAAGAGAGGTATTGATGGTATTCCTCAAGTTCTTGAAAATACAGAGAAAACAGGTCAGTTAGAGTAATTTAAAACTAAGATATTTAATGACTCTACAAAATTAATTTAGTATGTTAGAGCAGTAATAAATATTGCTGCTCTTTTTCTTAAAAATGTAATGATTATTTAATAAGTGCATATTATATGAAAGACAGTTATTTTCTATTTTAAGGAAAGGATGAGATATTATGCGTTTATCTAAAGTTAAAAAAATCGATACCTTTAGTGGGGTTTATGAAATAGAAGTTTATAAAAAAAGTTATCTATGTGCAAATTGTAATGTTTATTTTAATAACTCATCTCCACACATATCATTAAATGAGAGAGTACATTTTTTTCATCATTACATAAAAAAAGAAACCCCTTACCCGGTTAAACTAAGTTTAGATGGGAGCTTCTTAGAATTTGAATTGTAATTTAATCATAATTTTTAAATCTGTATTTTCCCTATATCAGACCTATAATACATGTTCTCAAAGTTAATTTTCTCTATATTTTTATAGGCTTCTTTCCTTGCTTCTTCAATGCTTTCTCCTAGTGCGGTTACTGCTATGACTCTGCCGCCGTTTGTACAGATATGTCCGTTATCTTCCTTAGTTCCTCCATGGAATATAATAATATCTTTGTCAGCCTTATCAAGTCCGTTAATAATTTTACCCTTTTCATATTTAAAAGGATAACCTCCGGAAGCCGCTATGATACAAAGGGATTTCTTGGATGTCCATTGCAGATCAGATTTTTCTAAAGTCCCTTCTATGGTTTTATCTATTATTTCTGTTAAATCACTTTCCAGCCTCACTAAAACAACCTCTGCTTCGGGGTCTCCAAACCTTACGTTAAATTCTAATACCTTTGAACCTTCTTTTGTTATCATTAATCCAATAAAGAGAACTCCGCTATATTCGATTTTTTCTTTAATAAAACCATTCTCGATATTGTTTAAAATATTTAACGTAATATGGTCTAGAAGTTCATCTGTAAATATAGTATTAGGTGAGAAGCAACCCATTCCTCCTGTGTTAGCCCCTTTGTCACCTTCATATATTTTTTTATAATCTCTGGCACTTTCCATAGGAATAATCTTATTCTTCGATACAAAGCATAATAAAGATGCTTCTATTCCATCTAGAAACTCCTCCATTACAATGCTTAAACCTGCTTCTCCAAACTTTTTATCACTCATCATATCATTAACTGCTTCTTCTGCTTCACTATGATTTGAACAGATTAATACTCCTTTACCTGCTGCTAAACCATCTGCCTTGATTACAACAGGATATTGAAAATCTTTTAATCCTTTAAGAGCAGATTCTCTATCAGCAAAGCTTTCGTAACGTGCTGTAGGTATATTGTATTTTTTCATAAAATCCTTGGAGTAAATTTTACTCCCCTCTAGCTTCGATGCAGCTTTATTTGGTCCAAAAACCTTTAAGCCCTCTTGAGAAAATCTATCGACTATTCCCATTGTAAGTGGAGCTTCAGGACCTACAACTGTTAAATCTATACTTTCTTTAATTGCAAAACTAAGTAATTTATCTATATCTTCAGCTTTTATATTAACACACTCTGCTAATTTTTTTATTCCTGCATTACCGGGAGCACAATATATTTTTGTTACTTCCTTACTTTGACCTAGTTTCCATACTAAAGCATGTTCCCTTGCACCGCTTCCAATTACTAATACCTTCATTATCTATATCCTCCTTCCTATATTGTGTAGAAAGACTTATAATTAATGCTTAAAATGTCTTATACCTGTAAATATCATTGCTATACCATATTTGTCAGCCATGTCAATAGATTCTTGATCTTTTAATGAACCTCCCGGCTGTATAACCGCAGTTACTCCAGCTTTGGCAGCAGCTTCTATGCTGTCACTAAACGGAAAAAATGCGTCTGAAGCCATTACACTTCCTTTAACTTTTTGTTTACCCTGCTTAACAGCATTTTCTAAAGCCCAGA
Organism: Tissierellales bacterium; assembly: GCA_028280805.1. Lineage (GTDB taxonomy): Bacteria > Bacillota > Clostridia > Tissierellales > VENL01 > JANQLB01. Next base: position 222,898 of record JANQLB010000084.1, on the reverse strand, counting down.
TTCTACTAACTTGACCCGGACCAAGTGCCACTGTCGCACAATTTTTTGCAAGTACAATTCCATTAGATTTAGTATTTTTAACTGCCTTCCAAGCAAATATCAAGTCCTGCATTTCTTCTTGTGAAGGTTCTCTTTTAGTAACTACCTTTAGTTCATCTTCTAATAACTTATTATTTCTATCTTGTACTAAAATCCCACCCATAACTTTTTTAAAGTCATAGGCTCTGTAATCGTTTTTGTTTATATTAGAAAGTGTTAATATTCTTATATTTTTCTTTGATTTAAGTATTTCTAAAGCCTTATCCGTATATGAAGGTGCTGCTACAACATCAATAAAGATATTATTGATTTCTTCTGCGGTCTGTTCATCTATTTCCCTATTTGACGCAATAATTCCACCGAAAATTGAAACTTTATCACATTCATATGCCTTAATAAATGCTTCTTGAATGTTTTGTCCGCTTCCAATCCCACATGCACTAGCGTGTTTAACAGCTACAATAGTAGGTTCTTCATACTCTTTTAATACTTCTAATGCTCCGTTGGTATCATTTATATTATTAAAAGATAACTCTTTTCCATGTAGCTGAACTGCTTCTGAAAGAGTACCTTGAGTTTCCCCTGTTGATGTATAATAAGCAGCTTTCTGATGAGGATTTTCTCCATATCTCAAATCCTGTTTCTTTTCAAAGGTAAAAGTAATAGTATCAGGCATTTTAATATCTGATTTTTGGTTAAAGTAATCAGAAATAAGAGTATCGTAATTACTGGTATGCTGAAATACTTTAGCTGCTAAATACTGTTTAGTATCTAATTTTACATCACCATCTGTCTGTAATTCTGTAATAACTCTTTGATAATCTTTAGGGTCAACAATAACAGAAACAAATTTATAGTTTTTAGCTGCTGCTCTTAACATAGATGGTCCGCCAATATCTATATTTTCGATTATTTCCTCGTGCGTTGCTGTATCTTTAAGTATAGTTTCTTTAAAGGGATAAAGATTATTTACAACCATATCTATTGTATTAATGTCCAGGTTTTCCATACTTTTTATATGATTAGGATTATCTCTCAAAGCTAAGAGTCCTCCATGAATTTTAGGATGTAATGTCTTTACTCTACCGTCAAAACACTCCGGAAATTCTGTTATTTCTGATACATCTATTACTTGTATTTGAGCTTCTTTTAGTTTTCTGGATGTACCTCCGGTTGATATTATCTCCCATCCCATATCTACAAGTTTTTGAGTAAACTCTACAATTCCGGTTTTATCATAAACACTTATTAATGCCCTTCTCATGCTTATCCCTCCAGTATTTTTACTTTTCTGCCTTTAACCTCTAACCTTCCCTCACAATAAAGCTCTACTGCTTTACATAGAATCTCATGTTCAAGCTGTAATACTCTTTTTTGTAATGTCTCTACAGTGTCATTTTCATAAACTTTTACTGCCTCTTGTAATATTATTTGACCTGTATCTGTTCCCTCATCAGCAAAATGAACTGTTGCTCCTGTAAGCTTTACTCCATAGTCAAGTACAGCTTGGTGAACTCTCTGTCCATAAAATCCCTTTCCGCAAAAACTGGGAATTAATGATGGATGAATGTTTATAATTTTATCCTTATATTCTTTAACAAGCTCTTTACTTAATATCTTTAGGTATCCAGCCAGAACAATAAGTTCAACGTTTTTTTCTTTAAATATTTTTAGAATCTTTCTATTAAAATCTATATTATCATTAAATTTTCTGCTATCTACATAAAAACCCTCTATATCATTGTTTTTAGCTCTCTCTAAACCATAAGCATTTTTTTTACTGGATATTACTGCCTTAATTTGTCCATTTATTTTATTGGATTTTATACCATCAATTAATGACTGGAGATTAGTTCCCCCTCCAGATATTAATACTCCGATATTTACCGGTGACATATTTCTATCCCGCCTTCACCTTTTTTAATGTGACCCATTATATAAGCCTTTTCATTTTTTTCATTTAAAAAGCTTAATATATCTTCTACCTGATTTTTATTAACTGCCATTACAATACCTACACCCATGTTAAAGGTAGAATACATTTCATCAATATCTATATTACCTAATTTTTGGGTGAGTTCAAAGATTGGAGGTAAATAAATATCTTTTACATCTATAAAAGCTTTAAATCCTGACGGTAACATTCTAGGTATGTTTTCATAGAATCCTCCCCCGGTAATATGACTAATACCTCTTATATCAAATGTCTGAATCAACTCATATAAAGGATTAGTATATATTTTGGTCGGTTTTAAAAGTTCTTCTCCAATAGTAGTTCCAAGCTCATCGAAATATTCATCTGGAGAAAAGTCTTTGATTTCAAAGAAAAGTTTTCTTAGTAATGAAAAACCGTTACTATGAACTCCACTGGATGGAAGACCTATAAGTATATCTCCTGCTTCTATCCTTGAACCGTCAATGATTTTTTCTCTATCAACTACACCTACAGTAAATCCAGCTAAATCATATTCTCCATCATTATAAATACCCGGCATCTCTGCTGTTTCTCCGCCAATAAGAGCACATCCGGCCTTTACACATCCATTGGCAATACCTTCAACTACTATAGCTGTTTTTTGTGGCTCTATCTTGCCGGTTGCAATATAATCTAAAAAAAACAAAGGCTTTGCACCTTGACATAAAATATCGTTGACACACATTGCCACACAATCTTCTCCGATTGTGTTATGCTTATCCATCATAAAAGCTAATTTGAGCTTAGTTCCTACTCCGTCAGTCCCAGAAACAAGCACAGGATTATTATAGTCATCTTTGTTAAGAGCAAATAATCCTCCAAAGCCTCCTACATCTGAAATAACACCTTCTATAAAAGTCTTTTTGACATGACTTTTCATCATTTTTACTGCTTCATATCCTGCTTCTTTATCTACACCTGAATCTTTATAGGTTAGTTTTTTATCTAAATTAGACATATTTATGCCTCCTTACAATAAACTGTTAATGATTTTTAACCTTAATTGTCATCATCAGACTGCTTAGGTACTTCCATCGGATAATCTCCATTAAAACAGGCCATACAAAAACCTGATCTTTGTAATTCTTCATCTTTACCAGTTGACCTTATTAAGCCTTCAATAGAAATATATCCTAAGCTATCAGCATGAATCTGCTCAGTAATTTCTTCAACAGTATAGTTGGCAGCAATTAGTTTTTGTCTGTTTGGAGTATCTATACCAAAATAACATGAATATTTAACAGGGGGTGAACTAACTCTAACATGTACCTCTTTTGCTCCTGCATTTTTTAACATATCTACTATCCGTCTGCTGGTTGTACCCCTAACTATTGAATCATCTACTAATATTACCCTTTTACCTCTTATGTTTTCGTGTACTACATTAAGCTTTAGTTTAACTCCCTGCTCTCTTAGCTGCTGAGTAGGCTGAATAAATGTTCTTCCAATATATCTGTTTTTAATTAAACCCTCAGTATAAGGTATACCGGATTCTTCGGCATATCCTATTGCTGCTGCTGTTCCTGAATCAGGTACTGATATTACAACATCAGCATCAACCGGATATTCTCTTGCTAAAATCTTTCCGGCCTCTCTTCTGGATTTATAAATATCAGTTTCGCCCATTAAGCTGTCCGGTCTGGCAAAATATATAAGTTCAAAAACACAAAGGCTTTTTCTACACCATTTATCATTTGGAACACTGTTTAATCCATTTTCATCTATAACTAATATTTCTCCCGGTTTAACATCTCGAATAAGTTCTGCACCTATAGTGTCTAAAGCACAGCTTTCAGAGGCAACTGCATATCCGCTTTTAGTTTTTCCAACACACAGCGGTCTTAATCCATGCGGGTCTCTAACTGCAATCAATTTGTTATCTGTCATTATAGTTAATGCATAAGCACCCTTTAATAAACCCATAACCTTTTTAATAGATTTTTCAATTCCATTCTTATGGTATCTTGCCATAAGATTAGCCACAACTTCACTATCAGTTGAGGTTTGAAATACTACTCCTTCATCTTCAAGCATTTCTCTAACGGTATTTGCATTGACCAGATTACCGTTATGTGCTAAAGAAATACTTCCATTCCTATATTTGACTACTAAGGGTTGGGCATTGTATACGTGACTATCTCCGGTTGTAGAGTATCTGACATGCCCTATGCCAATATTACCTTTTAGCTTGTTTACTATTTCTTTATTAAAAACTTCAGTAACTAATCCCATATCTTTATGGTAATCTACTTTGTCACCATTGCTTACTGCAATACCTGCACTTTCTTGTCCTCTATGCTGTAAAGCCAACAACCCGTAACAAAGTTTATCGGCAACATCTTCACCATCAGAATCATATATACCTATAACTCCACACTCTTCGTGTAATTTATCATCTGCATTGTAGCTTTTGAACACTGAATACACCTCCTGATATGACTGGTAACCTTTTAAGTCTATTGAATTCTTCTTAGTATTTCATTATATGAGTTTTCTACGTCCCCTAAATCTCTTCTAAATCTGTCTTTATCAAGTTTCTTATTAGTATCAGCATCCCATAACCTGCATGTATCAGGAGAAATCTCATCAGCAAGGATAATTTCACCATTATACATCCCAAATTCAAGCTTAAAATCTATTAATCTTATATTTCTCTTTGTGAAATAATCAACTAGGATTTCATTAATTTTTAAAGCATATTTTTTTATTAATTCTATCTGCTCTTTAGTTGCAAGCTCTATAGCTTTTATATGATATTCGTTTATCATTGGATCTCCTAGTGCATCATCTTTATAGCAAAATTCTAGAACTGTCTCTTTCATTTCTGTTCCTTCCTCTAACCCAAGTCTTTTAGCCAGAGAACCTGCTGCAACATTTCGTACAATAACCTCTAACGGCACTACCTCTACAGCTTTAACAATCATTTCTCTATCACTGACTAATTCTAAAAAGTGAGTAGGTATCCCCTTTTGTTCCAGCACTTTAAAGAGTAAAGCCGACATTTTATTATTAACTAAACCTTTACCTATGATTGTACCTTTTTTTTCTCCATTAAATGCTGTAGCATCATCTTTGTATTGTATAAAATATTTCATTGGGTCTTTAGTTTTAAAAACTTTCTTAGCTTTACCTTCGTAAACCATCTCCATTTTCATTTTGAATGTTTACCTCCCTCTAAGTAAGATTGATACCCTGCTTTTTCTAGTTCATCAGCCTTTTTTAGGACAGTTTCCTTTAAGTCCTGCTTATATTTTAGCACTTTTTCTTTTATTTTAGGTTCTTTTAATCCAATTATCTGAGCTGCAAGAATCCCTGCATTACGTGATCCATTAATAGCTACTGTTGCAACCGGAACTCCTCCGGGCATTTGAACTATGGAAAGCAGAGAATCTAAACCGCTTAGTGAAGATGACTTAACCGGTACACCTATGACCGGAAGTTCACATAGTGATGCAATCATTCCCGGTAAGTGTGCAGCCCCCCCAGCTCCGGCTATAATAATTTCAAGTCCTCTACTTGATGCACTTTTTGCATAGTCAACAAGTCTTTCAGGAGTTCTATGTGCCGAAACTACAGTCAATTCATATTTTATACCAAAATCATCTAAAATTTTTGCCGCCTCTTTCATAACCGGTAAATCCGAATCACTTCCCATTATAATCCCTACTTTTTTATCTTTAACCAACGTTATCCACCTCCTCAGAAAGTGCAAAAAGAGTTTCTTTTACTTTATTTGATTTTTCTATTGCTTTATTAATATCTTTATCAACAATAGTAACATGACCCATTTTTCTATAGGGTTTGATATAATCCTTCCCGTATATATGAAGATTTACTCCGGGTATTTTTAATGCTTTATTCATACCATCATAAAAGGGATGTCCGTATTGATCTTCCTTACCAAGAATGTTTATTACAACTGATGGAACAATTAAATCTGTTGCTCCAAGAGGTAATCCGCAAATAGCTCTTATATGCTGTTCAAATTGAGAGGTCATACATGACTCAATGGTATAGTGTCCAGAATTATGAACTCTGGCAGCAATCTCGTTAATAAAAACATCCCCTTCTTTTGTGAGGAACATCTCTATACCAAAAACTCCTACTCCTTCAAAAAGCTCTATACATCTAATTGCCAGTTGTTTAGCTTTTTCTTTTATAGCTTTATCTACTGTTGCAGGTGCAATTATCATATCACAAATATTTTCGTTATGATCAAAGGCCATTTCTACTACCGGAAAACTTTTAACTTCTCCTTGACTGTTTCTAGCTACGATAACAGCTAATTCTTTTTCAAAATCTACAAATTTCTCTCCAAACGTTTTTCCGCCTAATGCTTTTTTAAAGTCTTCTTTGCTTTTAATGACAAATACTCCTCTTCCATCGTATCCACCGCAGCATGATTTCTGCACAAAAGGCAGTCCCAGTCTTTCTGCCGTATCATTTAAATCACTGATTCTCTCCCACAAAGAAGTAGGAATATTGTTATTAGTCATCATTTCCTTCTGCTTGGATTTATCCTTAATTTTTTCTAAAAGACCGGGAGAAGGATATATTTTATTACCTGCTTGTTCAAGAACAGATAAAATTTCTGTATCAATATTTTCAATTTCAAAAGTTGTGACATCGCATTTTTCTACTAATTCTCTTATTTTATCTTGATTAAAAAAATCTGCAACAATATACTCGTCTGCAATTTTGAATGCTGGAGCATTGGGAGACGGATCTAATACTAATACTGAGAAATCCATTTTCTTTGCCTCTTGTATGAGCATCTTACCTAATTGTCCACCGCCAATTATACCAATTTTAAAGTCTTTCGGGTTCATATTTACACTCCTTTACGTTTACATTAGAACATTAATCTCTAAAATATCTTACTCCTGATTCAAACAGCTTTTGATCTTTTTCTCCTAAGATATTTTTGTATAAATTTTTACCAATTCTTTCTGAGTGTCCCATTTTCCCAAGTATTCTGCCATCTATACTTGTAATCCCTTCTATACAATTAATAGAACCATTTGGATTGAAGTCTCCATCATATGTGGGATTTCCGTCAAAATCAACGTATTGTGTTGCTATTTGACCATTTTCAATTATTTTTTTCATTTCATCTTCATTAGCAATAAACCTTCCTTCACCATGTGATAAAGCTATACTGTGAACATCTCCTACATTTACCAAATTAAGCCATGGCGATAAGTTTGATACTATCTTAGTATTTGCAATACGAGAAATATGGCGTCCTATTTTATTAAACGTAAGTGTCGGAGAATTTTCATCCATTTCTCTAATCTCTCCATATGGTAAAAGCCCTAACTTAACTAATGCCTGAAATCCATTACAAATACCTAACATTAAACCATCTCTATTTTTAAGAAGATTTAGAACTTCTGATTTTATATATGGATTTCTAAATATAGCTGCAATAAATTTCCCTGAGCCGTCAGGTTCATCTCCTGCACTAAATCCTCCAGGTAATGCAATTATCTGAGAATTTTTTATTTGTTTTGTCATGGTACTTATTGACTCTTCAATGTCTAGAGAACTTAAGTTTCTAAATACCATAGTGTTAACCTTAGCACCTGCATTTTCAAATGCTTTAACTGTATCATATTCACAGTTAGTTCCCGGAAAAACCGGTATAAATACTCTTGGTTCTGTAAGATTTACTGCTCGTTTAATCTTATTTCCTTTATCATAGCTGATAGTATGTGGTCTGCCATTACCTCCTTCTTTTATGGGAAAAATACTGTTTAAAGGCTCAGTCCATGCTTTAATTGCCAGTTCTAAATCAATTTCATTATCATTTATTTGAATAAGGCTGTTATTATTTGTGTGACCTAATATCTTATACTCTACATTTTCAAACAACTTATCTAAATCTTCACTACTATCTATTTCTAACACTAAAGAACCATAATTAGGTCTAAATAATTCTTTTAGATTAACTTCTCCATTAAAAGTGATACCTATCTTATTGCCAAAAGCCATTTTACTAATTGCTGCTGCTGTTCCTCCAAAACCTACTGTATGAGCAGACATAACTTTTCCTTGCTGTATTAATTGATAGATTTTTGTGAAATTGCCATTTAAAGTATTAAAATCAGGCAGTTCATTTTCGAGTCTGTTACCTTTTATGAGTACAATTGTACTGTTAGTCTTTTTTAACTCTGGAGATACAACAGTTCTTGCATCTAATACATCTACAGCAAAACTAACTAGAGTTGGAGGAACATTAAAATCATTAAAAGTACCTGACATACTGTCCTTCCCTCCAATAGCGGGTATACCAAAGCTTTTTTGTGCATGATATGCACCTAACAAGGCACTAAACGGCTTACCCCATTTTCTTTCGTCATTTCCTAGTTTTTCAAAGTATTCTTGCAGAGTAAGTCTTATGTTTTTATGATTTCCTCCTGATGCTACAACTTTAGCCACAGAATCAATTACTGCATAAATTCCTCCATGAAAAGGACTCCAGCTTGAAAGCTTAGGGTCAAAGCCGTAAGTCATTATAGTACATGTATTAGTTTCACCTTTTGTAAGCGGTATTTTTGCTATCATGCTTTGAGCCGGTGTAAGCTGGTACTTACCCCCAAAAGGCATAATTACAGTTGCTGCTCCTATGGTACTATCAAACATTTCTACGAGACCTTTTTGACATGCAACATTTAAATTTTTTAGATTTTCTATAAAAGCTTTTTGTATATTATCAATATTATTTTCAACTGATAACGGAATCTTATTAAAATAATTTTCTTCTTTGGAAGGGCTGTCTACATACACTTTTGTTTTCTGCTTGATACCATTGGTATTTAAAAACTCCCTGCTTATATCTAAAATCGTTTTTTCACGCCACTTCATTATTAATCTATTACTAGAGGTAACTTTAGCAACTACAGCTATTTCAAGATTTTCTTCACTTGCATACTCTTTTATTTTTTCTAGATTTTCCTTATCTATTACTACTGCCATTCTTTCTTGTGATTCTGATATTGCAAGCTCAGTACCATCTAAACCTTCATATTTTTTAGGAATTTCATCTAAATTTATCTCAAGGCTGTCTGCAAGCTCTCCTATGGCAACAGACACTCCACCTGCACCAAAATCATTACACTTTTTTACGAGCTTACTGAAATTAGGATTTCTAAATAATCTTTGAAGTTTTCTCTCTACAGGAGGATTTCCTTTCTGCACTTCAGCCCCGCAAGTTAAAATAGATGCTTCTGTGTGTTTTTTAGACGAACCTGTCGCTCCACCACATCCGTCTCTTCCTGTTCTTCCTCCGACGAGTATTACTAAGTCTCCATCTTCCGGTTTTTTTCTTATTACGTTTTCTTTAGGAGCAGCAGCTATAACTGCTCCTATTTCCATCCTTTTTGCTATATATCCCTCATCATAAATTTCAGATACTAATCCTGTAGCTAAACCTATCTGGTTTCCATATGAACTGTAACCTTGAGCTGCCTCTGTTGTAATCTTTCTCTGCGGAAGTTTACCGGGCAGAGTATCTTCTACCTTGGCTCTCGGGTCTCCGCTACCTGTAATACGCATAGCTTGATATACATATGATCTTCCTGAAAGCGGATCTCTTATAGCTCCGCCTAAGCATGTAGCAGCACCCCCAAATGGCTCAATTTCAGTAGGGTGATTATGGGTTTCGTTTTTAAACATGACAAGCCACTCTTCATTTTTACCATCTATATCTACATTAACGCTTATGCTACAAGCATTTATCTCATCAGATACATCTAAATCATCTAATAATCCTCTTTTTCTTAACTCCTTCATTCCTATTACCGCTATATCCATTAAGGAAATATCTCTTTTTTCATCACCATATACATATTTTCTTGCTTCCAGATAATCATTAAAAACGCTCTCTAACGACTTACCATATTCATCATTACTAAATTTTACATCTTCTATCTTGGTTAAAAATGTGGTATGTCTACAGTGATCTGACCAATAGGTATCAATTACCTTTAGTTCAGTTATGGAAGGGTTTCTTTTTTCAGTGTTTTTAAAATAGTTCTGACAAAATTCTAAGTCTTGAATACTCATGGCAAAACCCATACTGTCTCTAAAATCTTTAAGTTCTTTATGATTTTTATCTATAAATCCTTCTAAAATAATTACATCTTTTGGAACTTCATATTGAAGCTCAAGAGAATTGAGTTTTTCTAATGATGCTTCTCTAGAATCAACAGGGTTTATACAATATTTCTTAATCTTACTAAATTGTTCATCAGTAATATTTCCTTCTAATATAATCAGCTTAGCTGTTCTTACCAAAGGCTTTTCTTTCTGAGTAAGAATCTGCACACATTGAGCTGCCGAGTCAGCTCTTTGGTCATATTGACCGGGTAGAAACTCTACTGCAAAAACTCTGTTGCTATCATTAATTATTAATTCTTCATCTGTAACTATGTCTAGATTAGGCTCAGAAAATATAGTTCTTTTAGCTGTCTTAAATTCTTCGTCTGAAATACCTGAAATATCGTAACGATTAATTATCCTTAAGTTTGTTAATCCTGGTAAATTAAGATTTCCTTTTAAATCTAATAGTAAGTGTTTAGCTTCTACATCTAAATTGTCTTTTTTTTCAACAAAAATCCTTCTAACATTTTTGTCCATCATAGTCACCACCTTTTTAATCCTTATATATCATTTAAAGTTTACCCTGTTTAAGTTTAAAAAATTAAAAGCCCAAAGGGATAGGATTCACCAATAAGTGAAACCTATCCCTCCGGGCTTTTATCCCCAAGGTGTAATATTACAAAAAATATAACTGTAATATCTGCATCGCTTGGACCAGACAAAGAATAACCTTCGGAACCCTAGATGCACTTTCACCCATAGTCAAGTGATTTACGGTCACTTGGTAGAAACTTTTCAGCCATATCCTGAAATTTATATGGGAACTATTAATTTGTCGATTTTTAATATTATATTTTCATGATAACAAGTTAACAGTAGCATGTCAACAGATTAATCGAATTATTTTTGTAATGATTTTGTTATAATATGATATGAGCCGTATCTTATAGTTGATTTTTATATTAAATGTTCGTGTTTTCGTTAAGAATTCTTTCTATCTTATCAATACCTTTTTTAATATTTTCTAATGAATTACAATAAGCTATACGAATAGTATTAGGAGCATGAAATGCTATGCCAGGAACTACTGCAACTTGTGCTTCTTCTAACAAAAAATCTGCAAATCCCATAGAATCTTTTATATATCTTCCTCTAAGTGTTTTTCCGTAAAACTTAGATATATTAGGCATTAAATAAAATGCACCTTTGGTATCGTTACAATCTAGCCCGTCTATATTGTTTAATCTGTTTAAGAGATACATCCTTCTTTTCTGATATTCTTCTACCATCATGCTGACTTGGTCTTGTGAACCTAAAAGAGCTTCAATAGCTGCCTTTTGTGCTATAGAATTAGCTCCTGATGTCATATGTCCCTGTAAATTATTCATCGCTCTAATTATCTTTTTATTACCTGCAGCATATCCTAATCTCCAGCCCGTCATGGCATAGGTTTTCGAGAAGCCGTTTACAGTTATAGTCCTTTGTTTTATTTCGTCTGATAATGAAGCTATAGAGTGATGCTTAGCTCCATCATATACAAGTTTTTCGTAGATTTCATCAGATATTATATAAAAGTTATTATTTACTGCTAATTTACCTAATTCATTAAGTTCATCTCTCTTATAGACTGCACCTGTCGGGTTGTTTGGCGTATTGATTAATATTGCCTTTGTACGTTTAGTTATAACTTTCTTTATCTTATCTATATCCAGCTTAAAATCTTGATTTGAGTCTAGTTCCACAATAACCGGAACAGCTTCAGACAGCTTAATCATTTCAATGTAACTTACCCAGCAGGGAGTAATTAATATGACTTCATCTCCTTGATTGCATAATGTCATCAAGGTATTAACAAGAGCTTGTTTAGCACCTGTGGTTACTATAATTTCATCATGTGTATACTTTAAGTTATTATCTTTTATGAGTTTTCTGCATATGGCTTCTCTTAAATCTAAGCTTCCGGAAACTGCTGTGTATCTGGTATATCCATTGTCTAATGCTTTTTTTGCCGCATCAATTATGTTTTGTGGAGTCTCAAAGTCCGGCTCACCAATGTTTAATTTTATTATGTCTACTCCTACTCTTTGTAATCTTTCTAATTTATCAGTTAAATCAACAGTAATAGAAGGATTGATTTTTAATATTCTTTGACTAAGCATAAAAACCCCCATAAAAAGATATAGTAGTTATTACTTCTTCTCTAAACCGCTTTTGATAAATTTAATTAATATATCTGATATATCTTCAAAATCTTCTAACTTAAACATATTAGCTATCTCAAAAATATTTGAAAATAAATAAGAAACTATACGTTTTACAAATTCATTGGGCAGATCTCCTCTTATCTCTCCTTTTTGATATGACATTTCTATAAGGTTATCTATATATTCATAGGTATCAGGTGAAAATTTATTTATCATTTTATGATATATTTCATTGTCTTTTTCTTTCATGAAACTTTCAGCAAATTTATTAATCTGAGGATTTGAACGAGCAAATTCTAAACCAATATTAGTTAGATTTTTTAATATTGAAAAAATATCTTGTTTATAAATTTCAGCATTAAAATTTTTTTGAAGAAAATTCTTCTTTTCTTCTATAAGTATACTAATTATATAACCATATAGGTCCTCTTTATTTTTAAAATGATAATAAAAAGTACCTTTACTTATACCAGTCTCCTTAAGGATATTATTTAGTGAGGAATTTTCATATCCTTTTTCTGCAAATTCTTTTATTGCAATTTCTAATAGCTGTTCCTTTTTTTTGAATTTTTTTTCTTTCAAATCTATATCACCTCAGTAAAAACTTTTACTTATATATTATCATATATAAACAAATTTATAGGACAAGGTTGTCCTTGCCCTATTAAATATTATTTTACTATATATGAGTTTTATGCTTGAAAAATTTATATGCTAGTATGTTTAATAAAATTATATAGATTAACCCTATAAAATAGTATTGATTAAATGATAAATTAAAAATTTCTTCTCCTCGAATTATTGTACTGATAGCCTTAGCAGGCCAAAAACCCGGAGAAAAGGAAAATATAAATTCCTTATTATCCAAGAAAAACAAAGCAATTATTGGAAATATTATTATGATCCCCGTCCCTTTCATAACTGCAAAGCCTTCAATCTTGTTATTAGATAATGCGTTTATGAAAAGTCCTATCATAGGAGCTGCTAGAGAAGCTAAAAATGAAATAGCTACTATATTTCCAAAGCCTAAATCTCCAATATCCGAAAACCACATTACAAATATTGTAGCGATAAAGGATAAGATAAACACCATTATAAGCCTAAATGAAAGAAACTGGTTTATACTTAAAGGCGTTACCTTTATTGATGAAAATATATGATCGTCTCTATCATCTAAAATAGAAAATCCTATTAATGCTCCAAACATCTGAGGTGTTATTAGTGTAAGTATTACAATAACAATATCAGCATAAGCATCTATGCTAAATCCGCTAGATTCAGATATCTGTGGAAGAAGGTATCTTCCGATTAATCCAAATATCAATGGATATATTATTAAAAATTTCATCATTGAATCTCGTGAATATTTCTTAAGTTCGCTTAATAAAAAAGCTATATACATTATACACCACTTCCTTTTACAGCAAATTCGTCAAACTTTTTAGAAACAATGATATACATTATCACAGAAGCTGTTACCATGTAAGCTATAGAAAGATAAATCTCCCATGTTTCAATTAATCCCGTAGACGCTAAGAATAAAGACATTGAAGCCTTAGTAGGTATAATATAAATCAGTTTATCTATTAACTGACCTGAAATTATGTCAACCTGCTCCAATATTACCGGCAACATAAAAATTAATGAATATAAAAACATTTTCATAAGTAAATCAGTAAAATCTTTTGAATAATAAGTTAAGATTACACCTAAAAGAGAATGGAAGAAAGCAACCAATATAACTGCTCCCAATAGTCCTAAAATATTTAAGTCAATCTCTTTAAAAATCCTTGCATATAAATATAGTAACAGTAAAGTTAAGATATTTGAAAGAACATTAACAAATACTTTTGAGAGTATATACTCAGATTTATTTATTGGTGATACAAGTAAAGTTTTAAGAGTTCCTTCCTGCTTTTCAAAGAACATAGTAACACCAACCATAAGCATAGCCATTGAGACTGCATCAAAAAATACAAGATAGGGAAATAAATAAGTTATATCTTCAGCTTCTGTAAAATGTAAAACTCCTATCCATATTAATGCTACAAAAACACTTGCTCCTAAAATATTGTACTTTTTCATCCTCTTTATTTCTCCACCAATAAGAACAAAAACATTATTCATGATTTTCCACCCCTGTTACCTTAATGAAAATATCATCAAGTGTAGTTTCCTTACTGTGCATAGTAATTATTTTTCTATTGTTTATAATATCCAGAAGCTTTTTATCTCCACTTAAATTGTCTAAATCAAAGGAAACCTTGGTTATGTTACTATCATCTTCATATTCAATATCAACTCTTCTTTCACCATGTTTAAGCTTAAGATTTTTAGGAGTATCTATTTCAGATATTTTCCCATCTACCATAAAAGCTACTCTATTACATAATTCATCTACGTCATTCATTAAATGTGTTGTAAGAAGCACAGTTCCTCCATTATCTTTATATTCTTTTATCATATCTTTAATAATTCTTGCATTTTTAGGGTCTAGACCGCTTGTTGGTTCATCTAAGAATAATATTTTAGGATTATTTAATAACGCTCTAACGAAATTCAGCCTAACTTTCATACCTTTTGAAAATTGGCTTACTTTTTTATTTTTATCTTTGTAAAGTCCCAATCTTTTTAGAAGCTCATCTGAATCTACCTTAAATTTATAAAGCTTCTTAAAAAAAGATATATTTTCCTCTGCTGTAAGTTTTGAAAAATGAACCGGCATCTCAAATCCTACCCCAATATCCTGATAAAATTCTTTTCCATAGGAGTTAAGGTTCTCGTTCATGTATGAAACTTCTCCACGGTAATTATGCAAGAGCTTTATTAAAATTTTCTGAGTAGTACTCTTACCTACTCCACTAGGTCCTAGAAGACCAAAAATTTCTCCTTCTTTAATTTCAAAGCTAATTCCTTTAATTGTATAATCCTTGTTCCTAGGATACCTAAAAGTAAGATTATTTACTGTAAACATTATAAAACCTCCTTCATTAACTGATATAATCAAAATAGACCACCCAGTCTATAATGTTAAATTTATTCTATCATCCTATTAAAATTTTGTCAACAATAAGTATTATTTATGTATTTAATTTATGATAATTTTAATTTTTAAATACAAAAATAACAGCCCACTTATGCAGACTGTTAGTATTCTGATTAAAAATATTATTTTTTTTTAAGTTAATAAAATTAAGGTGATTTAGATTTATAATCTAGAGATTAGCTATCCAATTACTTATAAAGTCAATTACTTCTTGAGAAACATTATTTTTTAAAAAATACTCATCAGGTGTAGATATTCCTTCACCTGCCATAAACAAATGATTAAGGTTTGTAAATGATTTAAGAGTAGTGTTATCTTCACTTGAAAGGGCTTGTTCCCAGTTGTTGAAATCTTCCATTGTTACTTGATAATCTCTTTCGCCGTGAAGTACCAGAATTGGTCTATTTAAGCTTTTAGCCATTTCTGTAGGTCTGTAATCTTTTAAATCCAACAAGTATTTTGCTGGCATCCCCATTAAATTTAAATTACTGCTTTGATTTATGTCTAACTCTTTAATCATATCTCTAGCAGTCTTTAAATTATCTATATTCTCTTGTTCTGTATCTGTTACTTTTCCGTCTAAAGAAGAAATATATTCAATTTGTTCAACTATTACATCCTCTAATGGTCTAGTTAATCCTGCCATTATAATAAATCCGGCAATTTCATCATCTTCTATACCTATCCTTGGAATTAAATATCCTCCTAAGCTGTGTCCTAAAACATAAATCTTATCTTTGTCAACAGAGTTATGAGTTTTTAGTAATTCTACAGCACTTAAAGCATCATCAACAGTTTCTTCTTTAACTGTTGCTTCTTCAAAATTCATTTTATCAACATGTTGTTTAGTTCTCTTTTCGTATCTTAATACTGCTATGCCTTTTGAAGCTAAATTCCAAGCAATATCTCTAAAAGGTTTATTAGGACCAATTGTTTGATCTCTATCTTGAGGACCTGAACCGTGAACTAAAACAACAGCACTAAAAGGTTCCCCTTCTTTTGGTAGAGTTAAAGTACCCGGTAAAGCCCATTGACCTTCACCTATTACTACCTCTTGTTCTTCTATAGCATCAGGTATCTTAGCTTCAGGAGTCTTATCTGACTTATCATACCCTTGAGCTTCGGCAGAATTAATTCCGGCAATCTTTTTCTGCTGGTCAAATACAACATTTAAACTCATATATTTTTTTTCAAATTCACATATAATGTTAATAATATCATAGGTCTCATGCTTACTCTCTTGTGTATCCTCAATCGCAACAAAATCTCCGGCAAGCTGCTTAACCTGAGTCATAAACTGATCTAAAAAGGCTGAATCTATTGCTTTATTCATTTCATCCGTAAAACTATAATTCTCATAAGCATAGTCATAGTTGCCATCAAGTAAGTCATTTATAAATGATAACGCTATCTCATTGATGTCTTTCTCTTCATTTTCTTGAATATTGTCTCCACATGACGTAATCGCTAATATAATCACTAGGGTTAAAGTTAAAAATACTGATAAATTAAACTTTCTGTTTTTCATTTTTATTCCCCCGATTTATACAAATTTTTTAATGACTCTATTATGGATGTAATTAAATGTTAAAATTTATAATATCATTTATTTAGCATTTTGTAAATAGTTTCACAAAATCTAAATATTTTTAACTCAATTGCAAAATTAACTTCTACCCTAATTTTATTTAATAGTGGAAATAAGTCTTGCAATTGAGTAAAAAAATAAATATTCTGAAAATTCGTTAAATTTACTTGAAATTTTTTATACTCTATGATATTATTTATATATAAAATAAATACTTTTTCTCATACAGGTTCTAGTTTACTCGTGTCAAATATAAGCATGATTTTAGATTCAAAATGTTTTATAAAGGTGTAAAAACCATTAAATTTAGTAGTAAATTAGAACCTGAAACATAGCCAGCTCATATAATGGACTGGCTATCTTTTATTTTTTGAGCTAACAATAAAATACCCCTATATTATTATGTATATTTTTATAATATAGAGGTGTTTACTTTAATTTACTTTTCTAAATTTTCAACTACAGGTACCCAAACCTCAAATTTGTAATCTTTTGAACTAGGATCTCCCGGCAGATAAACTTCTAGCTCCGGTGATGATGCATGTTGATAATGAGTTGCAGGAAACCATTCTGAATATATCTTCTTAACAACCTTCTGTATTGCATTTGGTATTGAACCTACGCCTTCAAATACTGCCCAAGTACAGCTTGGAACGTCAATAACTTCATATTCATCTAAACCTTCTATAGTTTCTCCTCGGATACCTATCATGTAATTAAAATTTTCATGTTCGTGATCATAATCATAGCATATACCTAAAAGACCTGATTCAACTGCACTTTTTTCTAGTTTTTCAGTTATACCCTTATCACAAGTTTCCTGCCAAAACTTCGGTATTATCTTAAAATTTTCTCCGTTTTTACTGGTTACATGTTTTGATAATCCTGCTACTTTAAATTTTTCTTTTTTAACAATCTTATAATCCATTCTTTTCTCTCCTTTAACTGTTATTTGAAAAGATATAGGTGGTATTGCCTTTAGTTTTTTTTCTTGTTTTCTAGCCTCAGATGGAGTGATTTTATGCAGTTTTCTAAAGGCTTTAGTAAATGCTTCGGGTGTTTCATAACCATATTTATAGGCAATGTCTATTATTTTCATTTCAGTTGTCATTACGTCTTTAGCTGCAAGAGATAAACGCCTTAGTCTGATATAATCTCCCAGCGTAATACCTGTTAAAATATGAAATATCCTCAAAAAGTGAAACTTAGAAAATAAAGCAATTTCAGATACTTTTTCAGACGTAATATCATCTGCTATATTCTGTTCAATATATTCTAAAGCATTATTCATATTTTGAATCCAGTTCATCACCAACATCCTTTCAAATTAATTTTAACAGTAAATTAGAAATTAATCCTGTCATTAATTGCTTTGTAATGACAGGATTAATTTCTAAGATTAGATTGTTTTAAATATTTTTTTGCAAATTTCTATAATATTTCGGAAGTTTTTGTGATTTGTTTTTCGAACAAATTTCTATGGATTGATTTTTGTTTAGTGGTAGACGTCCATTGGATTTTTTATAAACCTGTGTATTAACTCTTTGTGCAAAGCAGCCAATTTTAGGGTTACCGATTATCTTATTCATTTCAACCCATAATTTACTAATACTTTCATCTCTAACACTTCCAAAATCCATTGGGACAAAGTCACAAGGATATAGATGCCCTGAAGCACTTATATATGAATGTTGCGTTCCTGCTCCACATCCATACCTTTCTTCACTTTCGGTATATGCAAAAGTAGTGATTTTAGGAAATTTCTTTTTCTTATTGGCTTTATGCTGTATGTCTATCAGTTTTCTTCTTGTACTATTATCATAAAATATCCCTTTTATATCTTCCGAATTTAATAATTCGCCACTTAGAATAGGTTCTAATATTTTAACTTCATGAGCTCCGTTTTCTTTAGCAAACTTAAATAATCTAAATAATTTGTCCTCATCAACTTCATCCTTGAGTATAACAGTTTGAGCTATAGTGTAAAGTCCAGCTTTTCGTGATATTTGCAGTGCTGAAATTGCATAATCAAATGAGCTGCTACTTCTTCTATTTTTATTGTGTTTATCTTTATCATAGGAATCCAGACTGATACCTAAACTAAATAATCCGCTTTTTTTCAATTCTTTAGCTTTCTGGAGTGTAAGATTTATACCGCTGGTAAATAAAGTCGAAACACTTCTTTTATCTATAGACCTAACAATATCAAATATATCTTCTCTTAACATAGGTTCTCCGCCAGTAAGTCCAATAATAGGTGTTTTCATGTCTTGGAGATCATTTATGACTTTAATCCATTCTTGTGTTGTCAGTTCATTTTCACCATCTCTATTTTTTGCACTACAATAGATACAGTTGTTAGGACACTTTTGAGTTAAACATAGATACATGGATATAGGGGCACTTCGTTTAGCATGTATCTGTTGTGTAAACATATTTTGAGAACTTGGGGTAGCTTTAATATTTTGGATAAATGCTTCAGATAGAAAAGGCGGAAGAAAAGGACTAATTACATATTTATCTTCAAATTTTACTATCTTTTCTCCTTTAATTATACTTAGCATAAGCTTAATATAATTAGAGATACTAAAGTTTTCATCTTCTTTCATAATCTTATATATTTGATTTAATGATTTTAAAACTTTTTTATCTGCTCCCATGCTTAATATTGTCTGTAGTTTAGATATATTCATGATTAATTTCCCCCTCTATAAAATTATAATTTTCTAAATATACCATAAGCAAATTTATGATTAATTTCATATTTACCATCTTTATACTTTTGTTTTTTAATTTCTTTAATAATCTTATGTTTTACTAAGGAATAGTCATTAAAAATCTTTGCTGTTCCAGCAATTGCACCTGTTTTATTTAACCATTGCAAGAGTTCTTCCGGAGTATTAAAGGAAAATGTAACTTCATCTTCACATATTTCTAAATTTTCAAAGTTATATTTCTCGAACCACTTTATTAAACCGTCTTTACCTTTTGGTAAATTGAATTTAATGTCCATAGGTTTCATAACTACTTCTTGACTTTGACTCATTACTTTTAGAAATAATTCTTCTATACCAAGAAGAGTACCTTTAACATTAGTTATAACAGCAACTATTCCTTTATCTTTTAAGACTTTTTCAAATAGCTTAAATAGTTCTTCATGGTTAAAATATGACAATGCCCAACCAAAGAATATTATATCAAACTTCTCATCTGTATTTTTTAAAAATTCAATTCCATCAGCATGGATAACTTGAACTTTACTATTCTGAACATCTTTCCATGTTTGAAGCATGTTTTCGGAATAATCAACAGCGGTTATTTTACATGGAATCTCTTTTTTTAAAAGACTTTTAGTAATATATCCTGTACCGCAAGCAAAATCAAGTATTCTAAGTTCTTTATGAGATGATAGATATTCTGGTTTTATTATATTATCTGTGAATCGTCCCATCACTCCTACCCAATTTTTGTATGTCTGTGCAATCTTATTGTACTCTTCTCTATAATCATGGTTATTTACTACTTCTCTTTTTAACATTTTAAGACCTATTTTTATGTAAAGTTTAATTTTATCTATCATTTTTTTCCCCCATAATTATAAAATAATATTTATAATCAAAAACGTTCCTAATAATAAATTTTTCCTCAATTAAATTTAATACTTCTTTTTTAGTTTTAAATTTTAATCTTCCAAATAGAATACTTTCAAAAAAATTTAATAACCTTGTCTTTAAATGTCTTTTTTCAAAATCCATTATAAGAAGTTTTCCATTATTTTTCAAAATCCTACTAATTTCATCTATCAGTTTAGTTTGATTTTCTATATGATGAAGAACATCAGATACAATAACCACATCGATACTACTAGATTGGAAACCTGTATCTAATGCATTTCCCAATACCGGTATAATTTTTTCACTTTTTTTTACTTTTGAAAGCATCCTCTCACTTTCATCTAATACATATATCTTCTGACACTTATCACTTAAATACTTAGCTAATTCTCCAGTTCCTCCCCCTATATCTACAACTATTTCTTTCCCTTTAAGCTGTAGTGCTTCTTTTATCTCATCTAGCTTATATAGGTTAAAAAAATTCATAAACTTATCATAATGTAAATATACCTTATCAAAAGCTTTCAATTTTCTCCTCCTATGTTCTTTTTTATTATTAATTTTATTTTTTTAATTTTCAATATTATTTATTTACTTATATCTTTATTTTCTAATTACTATTTTATCATTAATAAAACATAATGTCTTGTTAAGAACATTCAAAATTATATATTTTATATGATTTAAACCCATAAAAAGAAGCCACTGAAAAAGTGGCCTACTTACTTAAATGGTCTCTTTTGGTTTTTTTGACTCTGCAGAAGATTGAGAGTTTCCAATTTTATTCACAAGCACTGCTGCTGGAAAAATTAAAAAATTTGAGGATGTGAACTTACTACTCACATACCTGATTTTAGCCCAAGGAGTTTTATTTTTCTACCAAAAATAATTTCTATGATTTTAATACAGCGTCACTAAAATTTTTAAATCACTAAAAGGCAATAATTAATCAAATCTGATTATATTTCTAATTGTTCCCATATTTTTATATAGCTTATCCTTGCCACAAAATATGCTACAGATAATGTTATAACTGAAATTATAACTACAATAGGAAGATTTAAGAATCTACTTATATGAGATAGAATCATAATCTCATTCACAAAATCTTCGGCCAGAAACAAGGTTATGGTTCCTGCCGATAAAACTCCATAAAACACAGGAAGAATTAGGGACATAAGGTTCCCAATAAACGCATTCTGCTCAAAAAAATCAGTCAATGATAATAGCACAGTAAAAGTATATACTGCCGAACTGCCATATAGTATAGCTAATAAAGACAAGGCGGATAGTAATATCATTGGAAAGCTTAAGCCGTTTATTATTGAATAGGATAAAATGCCCGTAAGACTTATAATATAAGCGGGAACAAGATGCATAATACATTGTATTTCAAATACTTTTTTCCCTTCCAAAGGCATAATCTTAAGAATCCAATAACGGTTTTTCCAGAGATTCTTATCCGTCGCTATATCGATAGGAATAAAAGATATTGAAACAGCAAAAATGTTAAAAATAGAAGCTACTGTTATGAGTATAAAAACCCCCAACAAAGGCTCGTTTGAAAAATACCCAGAATAAATAAACATAAATGCAGCAGCTAAAAAAAATAATAGCATAGAAGCACAGGCTATAAACTGTTCCTTATTTCTTATTGCCATCTTCCATTCGGTTTTTATCCATTCAAATATTTCATTCCTGTTAGATTTCTTAGAGTTTTTACTGTTGGATTTCTTAGAGTTTTTTGTGACGGCAGTAATTGTTTTATTGACTTTGGTATCAATACTTTGACTTTTGACCCATCCCTCAAAAAACAACTTCTTTGATATAATAAAAGTTGCTGCGATAAACAATACTGTGATTATCAGTAAAAACAAAAGTGCATAGATAACTCTTTCTCCAAGAGCTGTAGCGTAAAAAAGCCTTATGCCTGCAGTAACAGGAATTACATCAGACAACAACGGTTTTTGCAGAAATTCTATAAAGCTTACAAAATAGTCGGAAGGTATCTCCCGTACCCTGGAAAAAAGAACCGCAAATATGATGTTTATAGTGAATGATAAAATTGAAGTTATAATACTGAACATTTTTGATGATACTATTCTAACTCCTACCATTGCAATCACAATACCGATTGAGCAGGGTATAATTGACAAAATAATGTAAAATGGTATTATTGTAACAAAGTAAATCCAAGGGGCATTTACCGACATTCCTATTGCCGCAAGGAAAGGAAAAACAATAAAGAGTATAGCTTTAATACTGTTTATAATATGCTCGAAAAACTTGAACAAAAAAACATAATTTGAAGGAACAGGGATTGAGATCAAGTAATTCATATCGGGTGATTTGAAGAAGTTACGAATGAAACCAACGATACTTTGAACAAATGATATTAGATATATCCAGATGACAGCTCCAAAGAAAAATAAAATTAGTATTACTTTACCTTCCTCATCAGAAAGCATAATATCGCTGAAAATATTCTTATATAGTAAGTTAGTTAAAAAAATCTGGAAAATTATGATTACCGCTGCAATTGAGAGAGTTCGGATAATTGCCTTTGTATCTTTCCATAAAATGTTTTTAAGTATTAAAAACCTCAACTTTAAGAACCATAGAATATAGTTCATCTTTCATTACACTCCTTACTGTTTTGTTCGGTTATATTCAAAAAAATGTCTTCAAGTGTTGACCCTGGTTTTTCGAATTTTTCTTTAAGCTCTTGAAATGTGCCTTCTGCTATTAATTCACCTTGATAGATAATACCTATTCTATCGCATAATCTTTCTGCAATCTCTAATATGTGAGTTGTGAATAAAATCGAAGACCCTTTATCCGCATGCTTCCTAAACAAATCTTTGGCTGCTTTTGCACTTGAAGCATCAAGTCCTGTTGTAGGTTCATCAAGAAAAACAACCGAAGGATGGTGTAAAAACGCAGCACAAATAATGATTTTACGACGCATACCCTGTGAATAGGTTCCGATAAGTTTATCAGCATCATCCGTCATCTGCATCTCTTCTAGTAATTCATCTATCCTTTTTAATGCATCATTTCTTTTGCCTTTCATGTAAATACCAGAAATCGAATCCAAAAACTCTCTGCCTGTAAGTTTACTGTATAAATATGGATTTTCAGGTACATATCCAAAATTTTGCTTAGCCTCAAGCGGTTGTCTAACTATGTCATATCCACATATCTTAACACTTCCCGAAGTGGGTTTTATCAGACCGGTACATGCTTTTATGGTAGTTGTCTTACCCGCTCCGTTGTGTCCCAGAAAACCGTATATTTCTCCCGGTTTAACCGATAGATTAATCTTTTTAACTGCTTCCTTCTTTCCATAGTTTTTTACAAGATTGTTTATTTCAAGCATCATCTTTTCTCCTTTCATCCAATACAATTTTACAAATATATCTTAATACATAATATGTATTAAGATATTTAAATTTTATACTGCATTACCTGTTCTTATTCTGTTTTCATCTTCTCTAAAAGACATATCTATAACCCAGTGTAAAGAATTCTCTATGCTCCAATGAGAGCATTTGTAAGAAAGTATTTTTTTTAGATTTAAGATAAATTTTGTTACTTTAATATATTACAGCATTATTACTCCACTAGAAATTTTTTTTATTATGAGTTGATCATTTGTAAACCAGAATACTTTTTTTGACGATGTGGTAGAATTGAAAATTATATTAAGCTATCTTAAACCAGAAATTATTGATAATAGTCCCATAAATAAAATCAGACCTAATGTTAGTTTTTTAAATAAGGACTCGTCTACTTTATTACCAAGCTTTATACCTATTAAAACTCCAAGTACCAGTCCGGGTAGAAGATATATTGTATAAGTAATTACAGTTTTATCTATAAGACCTCTAGCTATTTGTATTGGAATAGTACTAATGTTTAATGCCCAAAAATAAGAGGTAAGACTTGCTCTAAATATCTGCTTTTCTGTCTCCTGATTTTTTAAAAAAAGTATAATGGGAGGTCCGCTTAATGAGGCACTTCCATTTAGTAATCCACTTAGTAAACCTACAGGTAAATAGGAGAGTTTTTCATTTTTTACAGGCATCCTATATCCCTTTATGAATGCTATGGCAGATAAAGTAACAATACTTCCAACAATAATTTTAAGAATACTGTCGTCTAATGACTCAAGTGCATAAGTTCCAAAGAAAGTTCCAACAATACCTGCAATAATTAGTATATAAATCCTTTTTAAATTAATATATTTTCTAACATTGTATAATATTATGGAATTTAAAAACAAACTATAAATTATGAGCATAGGAACGACAATTTTAAATGGTAGGAAAATACTTAGTAAAGGTACCGCTAACAATGAAAAACCAAAGCTTGTAATTCCCTGTATCATTCCTGCTGCAAAAATAATTATTATTCCAATAATAACTTGTGCTATAAAGGCTAAATTCATGTTTTTCCTCCTAATAATGCAAACTTCGCCACTCTAATTATTATATCAGAATAATAATAATATAAAAAGGTATCTAAGAAAGAGACAGTTTATAGTAGGTTAGTAACATTTAACCTCATCATATTATAATAGCCCTAATCCATTAAAAACGACTCCTGATAAATAAAGTATTGAAATAAGTAATATTAAATTTTCTCCTAATCCTCCTGTTGTTACTGTTATAGGAGATTTACATTTTTTAGACAATGGATAAAAAAGTTCTATTCCGCTATTGGTAAAGAAGTCAGCTATTAAATGTATAGCATATCCGGCAATAAACCCTGTGTAAATATTTCCAATACCGTAATACACCGCTCCTAAATAAGACGTTAATGAAAACATTGCTAAACCTAATATACTATGAGTAAATCCTCTATGACGTGATAAACCTGTTAAAATAATTGTAATTCCTAACAAGGTTAAAAATCTGCTTCTTATCTTTGTATCAAAATATAATAAAATCCCTCCTATTATAAGATATATAACTTTTTTAAAAAAACTGTTCTTTACCGGAAGAATCTTTTGATTTAACTTAGCACTGGGATGATCTAAATCTGGCACTAAAGACCCTAAAACTGATGCTCCTAATATGTATGTACTACTTTCTATGGAACGGTTAGATAATACTAATAATGCAACTGTTCCTGCTACTCCTAAAGTTATATGAGTTTTTCCTGTCAATGCCAAACCTCCTAGATGTCTATATGTAAATGATTTTATACAAAATATTTTAAGTGTACCCCTTTATATTATAGCAGAACATATGTTTCTTATAAAGTTTTATTTTTTAATATATAACTAAAAGATAAAAAACAGTACATTTCTAATACAGCAAATTAAACAAAAACCCCTTAAACCTTATATATTTAAGGCTTAAAGGGGTTTGTTGATTATTCCCATTTTGCAGAATTTATTTTATCACATTTGTCATCTATTGATTTTACTGCCCTTCATTTCTCATATTTTTGTAACTTCATCTAAAAAATCAGGCTTTAGAAAAAATGTGTATCATTTCTCTATGACAATTATTGTACTTATCATCCATCTAGAAAGTTTTGCTTAGTGCAAAAAAAGAGACAAAGAATACGCCTGTCTCTACTTGATTCCTAATTTCTCTTTTAAAGCTTTTTGCAACAGTTGAGAAAAATTAATTTTATTTAACTGTCCTAGTGTATTCAATTCGCTAGGTATAGTTAATGTCTTTTTTACATATACTTCTTTTACCTGGCTTCTATGATATGGCATCCACACATCTATTAATGCTATTACTTGATTGTCTGCAATTTTTATTTCAGACAATGGTGTTGGTTTTGGTGCTTCTTCATTGTTTTTTTCAAAATCGTATATAAATAATGACAATACTTCCTTTGCATTTTTAGCAGCCTCTTCATCATTATCAGCACAACTTAAGCAACCAGGTAAATCTGGAAATGATATTGAGATTCCATCATCTGCATAATCAAAAACAGCCGGATAAATATAATATTCTTTCACATTTAACACCACCGTATATTTTTTTCAGTGATACTATTTTTTATAAATCATCATTGTCAACTTCTGAACTATTAATATATAACTCGCTCCACTCATGAAGCTTTTGTTTAAGTATGTTTTTATCTATTATTTTTGTTTCATAATCAGCAATAACCATTGGTGAAATACTTCTACTTAAAGTATATTCTAAAACTTCATCATCTTTACTTTTACATAATAAAATACCTATACTTGGGTTTTCATGTTCCATTTTTATGTCTCTATCAAGTGCTTCTAAATAAAAGTTCATTTTACCTAAATATTCAGGCTTAAACTCGGCTACTTTTAATTCAATAGCTACAAGACACTACATATTTCTATTGTAAAATAATAAATCAATAAAATAGTCATGATTACCTACCTGTAATTTATACTCACTACATATAAAACTAAAACCAGCACCAAGTTCCATTAAAAAATCTTTCAAATGATTAACTAATGATTTATGCAAATCCATCTCATCAAAATTAGACGGCAGGTCAAGCAATTCTAACATATTGGTAATGTACTCATAACAAAACTCCCCCTGGTTTAATTATTATTTCTAATTCATTGTCAGAAAAGAGTTATTAATTTCACTTAAGCACAAAGTTTAGGACACTACCTCATCGTTTAATGACTCATCTATTTTTACATCAACCATAGGTATCATAGGTCTATTCAATTGGTCATTATTTAACTTGTATAATATATGTTTATCATCAAATTATTTAATTAAATTTAGTCTTCAACTATGGGAATGATCACTTTTTCTAAAAGCTTCTGTTTCACCTAATCTCATTACCTCACAGTCAATGTAGTTATATACAATCGAAAGGACTTTAGACCAATTTAAACTAAATCTATTACTACATTAGAGGAACTGTCGCCTTCGAATCTTTAATTAATAATACATATTGGAAGTAATTTGATATATCGCTTTCTAATTGCTCATGTGCATCACTAACTAGCATAGTTATCTCAGGTCTTTTAATATCATCATAAAGTTTATATATAATAAACTTTTCATCGTAAATATCTTGTCTTTCTTCTATTATATGGAAAGCGACCTCTAAATCTGAAGCTCCCGTATAAGTGCTCGCCATTACCTCACAATCTATGTAATTAAAAACTATTGATAATATCTTATCCTCGTATTTTGAGTTCTTGCTATTAAGATGTGATGCAAAACAAGTTATATCGTTGTTTTTTTCTTGAAGAACATGACCAGCACCCCATTGACCAAAATATTTACCCTTTGAAAGGAAATTGTCTAATGCAACAAAATTCTCATATATCATTTTATCTCTTGTGTTATGGAACTCAACATAATTATTTTTTAATTTTGAAGCTTCTTTATAATTCACTAGATTTTTAATAACTAATTCAAAATATATTAAATCATCTTGCAAGCAATTCTCATAGATCTCTCGGTTGAATTGTATATCATTTAAAATTATTTCACAATTTTCTATAACCTTAAATTGATTTTGAAAACTTTTATTAATTAATTCTATTGATTTATCTACTAGTAAAATAGAGTCTTGTATTTCAATTGGTACTTCTTTTTCGCTTAACAAATTATCAAGGCAGCTTAATGCTATATGTTGATCATGTTCAAGATCCACACCAATCGCAATAATTCTTTCATTTTCTTTTAATGATTCATTAAACTCATAAAATTCTTTCCATTGACTATAGTCTTCTTCACTTGAAAACAGTGAATGCTTACCTAAAGCAGATACTTGATCTAATATGCCTTCATCTCCAGTTTTTAAGTATTTGTTCAAATAGTATGTTGAACTATATGGCAACTCACATAGCAGGTACTTAAAATTAGTTTTTTCTTTAAAGAATTTGATAAATGTTGTCTTTAACTGATAATTTGCTTGTGTTCCATGAAATTCCCCAGTAAAAAAAATATCTAAATTGTTCAAATCATCTTCTAATATCTCTAAACCTTCTGTTGTATATTCATCATCAACTGTAACTGGAAAACTATTAACCTTAAAATATTCATCAATACTCATCTCTTCTACATTATCAGTTTTAACCTCTGAATTACTCGTTTCTGACTCTATTGTGAATTCACTTACTCCTTCATTATCCTTTGTACTACATCCAGTAAAGCTTAAAACAAGCACTATAAGAACAATACATCTTACATACAATTTCATACTTCCTCCTCCTCACATGGTAGTTAAGTATGCTAAAAATAGCTTAAATCAAACGTATCTTTCTCTATTAGACTTCTTAACTTCAATGGGTTGGTTATAACTTCAGGAAATATCTGTGTGATAAATTGTAATACTTTGCTTAAATTCTCTTTATCTAATTTTTTGAATATCATTATTCTAACTTCCTCATTACAATATTATACTACTCAGTAAACCTATCTACAACTACTACATATTTATAGTTATATAAACTATCGATTTATAATCAATCATCCATACGAATCAGAATTTGTACCACAAAACAAAATCCGTTAACCTATTGCAAATTACAAGATTAACGGATTTTTTGTTCTTACTCCCACTCGACTAGGAAGATTTATTTACTAATGCTTTTTATTGATTTTACAGTGTTTTTGGTATCATTTTTACTATTATTATCACTGTTTTTTTCGACTATTATTTAAAATGGAGTCAAAATAGAGTCAAAATTCTATTCGAGATTTTTCATTTATTCAGTCCAGTGCTTTTGATAACATCAAATAAATCCTGTTATATACTCTCAATTTTAAACGAAGCAGCTACACTTTTCAATGTCAAAATATTAATATTGAAAATACAAAAGAAGGTACACGAACATCATACATTGTTCATGTACCTTCTTTTGCATTTTATAAACACTTCTCATTTTTATCAGCTGTCATTAGCTTTTGTAATTCTTCTAAAAATATATTGGTTTCTAGTATCTTATTAGAAAGCTCTTCTTCAATACCTGCGTTTAAAGAATCTCTTAATACTTCAGAAAGCTTTTTTATTGCCAAAGCCAACTTATCACTTTTAAACTTCCCTAGGGTGATGTTTATATCTCCATTCAACGCCATTGATCGGAGATAATCGCCTTTAACTTCGCCTGTTATTTTTACCCTTTGAAATAGAGTAGGAGTTAGATAATTATTTTATCTACCGACCTCTCACACCACCGTACGTACCGTTCAGTATACGGCGGTTCATTAAGACAATCTAAATTTTTTCATACTGTAAAGATAAGCTTGTAAAACCGTAATTAGTCAATCTTTTATTAGTTATGGTTTTACTTAGTATTGGACTTTTGGAGATTCTCCAGTAGCCTTTTCTTGTGTTTGCATGTTGCCACGCTATATCTCTTGGAACTTTTAGTTTAACTAAGTTCTTATAACGTGTCTTTACTCGTTTCCAAGTCTTCCATATGCAAGCCCTGAGTCTTCTCCTTATCCATTTGTCCAATTCTCTTAGTTTATTCTTCATATCTGCTAATTTGAAGTAATTCACCCAGCCTACTATGATTTCTTTTAATTTCCCCAATCTATCTTTGAAATTCATACTAATATTCTTATTAGTTGCCTTTCTAATCTTATCTTTAAGTCTTTTATAGCTTTTATCATGAACTCTAAATCTAGCGACTCCTTTAAGGTAGTAGAAGCTATATCCTAAAAATTTTCTTTTTATAGGAGAAGATACTGCACTCTTTTCTTTGTTTACTTTGAGCTTTAGTTTACTTTTTAGAAACTTAGTTATACTCTCTAAAATCCTTTCTCCTGCTCTAATGCTTTTAATATAAATGTTACAATCATCAGCATATCTACAGAATTTATGTCCTCGTCTTTCTAATTCTTTGTCTAGCTCGTCTAGTAATATATTGCTAAGTAATGGACTCAAAGGACCACCTTGAGGTGCTCCTTCTTCCGTTTTAACTAGCATTCCTTTTAGCATTACCCCTGAGTTTAGGTATCTTCTAATCAATTTGAGCACCCTTTTATCTTTTATCTTACGTGCCACAAGGTGTATTAAAAGGTCGTGATTTACGTTGTCAAAGAATTTTTCTAAGTCCATATCTACAACATAAATGTTAAATTCATAATCTTTACTTATTAAATCAAAATTGTATTAGGGCATAGTTATCTGGATAGGCTCACTAGTCCACGACTTACCATCATCATACACCACTGTTACTGAAACATTATATGTTTCCCCCGAAACTAACTCTTCAAAATCTGCATTTTCAAATCCACTTTTCCCTGGAAAGAATCTTACTTGTTTATTCCGATAATTATAATCAGGCCTAGTATAGCCATCATCTGGATATGATGGTCTTAAGTTCGATTTAGATACAGAAATATAACTATAAGGCTCTTCAGGTTTATCATATGTACTCCATTCAAGTCTAATTTCACTACCATTTTCAATTGCTCTTATAACTGGAGTATAAACTGAGTCTATTTGATCCTCATATATTACATTTACTTCAATCCCTATTTCAAAGCTATATGATGGAAACTCATCATCAGTAACTTTTAAAATTATAACTTCATCCTCTTCAATGCTTTTAATGTCAAAAACTATGGATTCATTTAATGTGAATTTTTTTGATTTAACAAACATACTATTGGACGGCTGATACCAGAAACTACCACCTAATGTTGTATCAAACTTTACCACGTCCTTATTGGGGTCAGTATATAAAATTTGTTTTGGTTTCCACTTATAGTACCATGCGTTACCATCTCGAACTGTTCTATTCTTTCTGACTTCATCAAAAGATATTCTCTTATTATTATAAATACCTACTTTCAAATCCGATGACATGAGCTGGTAAATAGAGCTTCCAATTTTATCACTAGTAATTCCCCATAATGGTTCATTATCTCTATCAATAAAAATTTCAAATCTATCTAATTGTACTCCATTGCTATCCGCTTCTGTGTAAGCTTCTATATAACTCACATCATAAGAAATATATCTATTTCGCGGCACTTTTTCTGTCACTTTATACGACTCATTAATTACAGTTTTTGCTATGCTATCATCATGAAGATATCTTAACTCAAATCCAATTATTTCACCTCTGTTAGATGATGAATACCTTCCCCCAGACTGTATGTGGTTAACAAAAGCTTCATAACTATCAATTGCTTCCACAGCAGAATTCCCATCTCCACCTAAGATGTAGAGTTTCATATCAGACTTTTTCATTGAACTAGAAACAGCATCTTTTATTTCGCCACTTACACCAATACCTTCAACGCCATATCCTACACTAAAAGCCTTCTCTAAACTTTCACTGTCGTACTCAGTTTCAAGTTCAAATATCCCTCTACGTCCATATATTACATTTGAGACATATACTGGCATATATCCATTACTCGCTTCAATAATTTGCTCTTCAGTTACAGAAGGATCAAAAAAGTTTGATAGATATTGAGGTCTATCAACGCCTACACTATAATAGCGTTGAGTAAATTGAGCAAATTTTCTACTTTTCTCAAATAATGTAGAAGGAGAAATTCCAAATCCTAGAGAAATTCCATTTACTCCTATACCACTACCCAACTTTAAAGAAAGCTGGTTTGAAGAAGTTATTTCACTAACATTGAACGTAAGAGAAGCTGGTCCCTCAAGACCATCTTGATTTAATAATTCATTGATAGCTTCACGAGCGCTTGATACTACACGAGGGTTATCAATCTCACTTTTCACAATAATATTTCCTTGTAAGGATAATGAAATATCTATAGCGTTTCTTGGCAAATTGATTGGAATATATTCATTTTGTAGTAATGAATCCCCTCTAAAAATTGCTCCTGGATAGATGACGTCACTTTTTGTAAAAACTACTTGTTCATCAAAACTTCTAACTTCATTGAACTCCTTTGTAACATAAACATATCCACCTTTAATCTCTTTTTCTTCTCCAGTTACTTCTTTAAACTCGGAAGGGAGTTCATCTTTAAATAATTTCAAACCATCATTTTGAGCTAAAAAATTACTTAACTTTGGATTATAATCTGTAAAGATTTCAGGTATCTTATTTTCAGCATCATTACTAACTTCACTTTGTGTATTGATTAATTTATCTGAATCTATTGAAATGTTCTTTTGCACTTGACCAGAATCATCACATCCTACAAAGACTATTAGTATTAACATTATAATTTGAAATACTAGAATTTTTTTCACTGCAACACCTCCAAAATAAAAAATTGATAATTCAAGTAACTATAAAAATATAGCATAACCAAATTATAAAATCAATATATAGGTATTGAAATATTTTCAAACCAGATACACTAAAATTACAAAATTCAAAACAAATGCTAGTCAAAGTCAAAACAAATATATGCTGGATTATTAATGAGATTACATAATCTGACGATTTCCTGTTCTTTGATAATGTCTGAACTGATATTCACGCTTTCAAACTTTTGGATCATTTCTTTACACTCTTTAATTAAATCTGGTTCTACACCTTGACGATATGGACTCCACAGCATAATAAAAAAGTTTCGTTCAATTACTTCACCACTGGTAGCAAAATTACTGATCTCCATGATTTCATTTCTAAGTAGCTCTTTTTGTTTTTGATCTGTCGTTTCTGATAAGAGACTTTGATACTCATTCACCAGTGGTGTGATATCAACAGGTCTTGAGACAGCTAGAAATTTAAAGGGTTTTTGAACACTGGATAATTCAGCTGTTAAAACCTTTGAAATCTGTTCTTTTTCACTGTCTGAAAACAAATCTATGCTAATGGGATGAATCTTAATATAGGCGAGAATTTGGCCATCTCTCGTATATAAGAAATTGTCATGAATATCTTTCACATTGACAAATTCCTAAGCTGTTTTTTGCTTTTCCGATAATTGATTTGCCTTTGCTTGAACAGGTCTTTTTAAAAAGAAAAAGGCTACTGCTCCTGCAATAGCACATAATACAATCATAATAATTGGTAATACTGGATTCATGCTTAACCTCCCTGATTTTAATGGATTAAAACTGCCGGTCTTCTGTAATATAGAAAATCAACACTTTCTGCTGTTGCTATTGAAACGTTATTAGCCCCTGATGAACAATGGACAACCAATATCTGTCCTTCATCATTTCTGCCTACAACGATACCGATATGATTAACCTTTCTTGTTCCTGGTGTTGCAAGAAAGGCAAGATCACCTAACATTGCTGTACTAGCAGGAATACTTGTTGATAGATTCCACTGAGCTGTTGTGCCATGACCTATAGTTGACTCAATGGACTCAGCAGGCAATCCTGCATTTACGAATGTCCACGTCACAAAGCCTGAGCAATCCAGACCAAAGGGACGTATTGTACCAGTTGACGAACTCCCCGGTGAAGTGACTTCCATATCTCTTCCAAAGCGCTCATCTCATCCAATGGCAAGACTTTTTCCACCCCAGAAATAATTTACTTTCCCGACTAGGCTTTCTGCTGCTTCAACGACTTTTTCACTTTCAATGGTTACACCTTCAGGTATATAACTGTGTATGGCATTTATCTCTTCCCTCGTTAAAAATGATTTGACATTACTTGATGCTATCAATACACCATAACCACTTTGGCGCATTTCAGCAATCATCCGGTTCTGAACATCATCAAATCCATATATTTCACCGATATCCTCAGCTGTTAAAATGTCAATGGTCATAAAGTGGTTGTCGTAACTGTTTTAGTCTCTGTAACTTGCTCTCCCTTACCATTGGTTGTGGTGACTTCGACTTCTTTTGATGAAGTTTCATAAGTCGTGTTAATCACATTCATATCCCAGTAGACCTTTTTAAGCTTTTCCCCTTGCTTATCAGATAATACAGCAATTTGCTAAGCATCATCCTTTGTCCCATTGTATTTCACAGCAAAAGCAATCAATACATCTTCCGAATTATCAATGAGTAATCCGTCTTCGCTTCCCATCACTATAGTTTTAATGGTATCAGCAGAAGAATCCGATTGCTCCTTCTGAATGCTATATCTAAAATCTTCTTTCATTTCATTCAACACGCTAATAACCGATACCGTCAACTTTAATCGGCAGGATTTCTTCTGTGGGATAGAATTTTCTATCACCTTCAATAGTAAAACTTATGTTTTCAACTAGACCATCTCTAGAAGTTCCTTTTTGAGTGGCAAAATAATTTATAAACATATCAAGCGTATTTACATCTCCAAAATAGGATTTTACAGAGCCTATATTACCACCATTCGTAATTGGTATTGATCGTAAAAAGATAGAATTTGAAGATAGAGATCATGCCATACGAATTAATAGATTAAAAAATTCACTTGGAGCAATGTCACAAGCTATTTCAGATTCTAATTTAAGCATTAGGCATATTAGTAAATATGAAGATAGAAACACTTATGGTATTTCAAGAATTATCAATGCTTTTTCAGCATTTGAAGGCGAATTTGGAATCTACTTTAATGATGAAAAAGTAAGATCTGATAGATATTATGAGTCCAAGGAATTAGTTATCAAAACACTCAAGGAACTAGTAGAAAAGCAAAGTGGTAAAAAGAGTAAAAAAGATATACAGGATTTTGTGAATTTAATAGAAAACCTTAAGGATAGTCTTAAGCAACAATTAGATCATTCTATCAAAGAACATTTTAATGTCATTAAACCTTTCATCAAATATGAATACGGTGAAGTAAGTAAGAAAAAAATTGACTCACTAACAACCCGAATGAATAAGTTGAGAAACTCAATTGCTATGGAGAATTAATTGAGTTCAACATTCACGATATTGCTAACGAAGAAGTTATATATGATTTTATCTATTCCTTGATTGGAATATCGACATCGAAATATGGATATAATTCTGAAAACATCCAATCTGTATTAAAGCAAATAAGAGAGCTTCAGTTTTAATTTTCTAGTGATATCTAAAAAGGGAACCTCATATGAGATTCCCTTAATTTAATCACTTATTTTGTTTCGTATCACTATTATCATTTTAAAATGAAGTCAAAATGGAATCAAAAGCACTTTGAACACCTCAAAAACCCAGTAAAATCAATGGTTTCAGAGTTCGGAATCTTTACTCCAATTCTATAGTAGCAGGAGGCTTTGAAGTAATGTCATATACTACTCTGTTTACACCTTCAACGTTATTAACTATTTTAGTTGATATTTTTTCTAAGACATCAAATGGTATTCTCGCCCAATCTGATGTCATTCCATCAGAACTTGTTACTGCTCTTAGTGCTATTGTATGTGTATAAGTTCTTTCATCTCCCATTACACCAACGCTTTTTATGTTTGGAAGAGCTGCAAAGTACTGCCATATCTGATTATCAAGTCCTGAATTCTTTATTTCCTGTCTAAATATCCAATCAGCTTCTTTAACTATTTCCAGCTTTTCTTCTGTTATCTCTCCAAGAACTCTAATTGCTAATCCCGGTCCCGGGAAAGGCTGTCTCTCTACAATTTCGGCTGAAATATTTAACTCTCTTCCTACTTTTCTAACCTCATCTTTAAATAAAGGTCTTAGAGGTTCTATTAACTCAAAGTCAACGTCTTCCGGCAACCCACCTACGTTATGGTGACTTTTTATAACAGAAGCTTTGTCAGTACCGCTTTCTATTACATCCGGATAAATTGTACCTTGAACGAGATAATCTATTTCACCAAGCTTTACCTTTTCTTCTTCAAATACTCTTATAAATTCTTCTCCAATTATTTTTCTTTTTTCTTCAGGATCAGTAATCCCTTTAAGCTTATTTAAGAATCTATCTTTAGCATTTACTCTAATTAAATTCATATCAAATTTATCTCTAAATATTTCTTCTACCTGATCTCCTTCATTCTTTCTTAAAAGACCATGGTCTACAAAAACACAGGTAAGATTTTTGCCAATAGCTTTATGAACAAGTACGGCTGCAACAGATGAATCGACTCCACCTGATAAAGCACATAAGGCTTTCTTATCTCCAATAGATTTTTTTATATTTTCAATTGTTTCATCAGCAAAATTACCCATATCCCAATCCGGTTCAGCTTTACAAACCTCATAAATAAAGTTATTAATAATTTCATTGCCCATCTCTGTATGCTCAACTTCAGGATGAAACTGCACAGCATATAGCTTTTTTTCTTCATTTTTCATAGCAGCTACCGGGCAAGACTGTGTTTGAGCAGTAACTACAAAATCCTTCGGAGTCTGCTCTATGAAATCTGTATGACTCATCCAACACTTGATATTTCCTTTAATGTCTTTAAATATTTCTTCTCTGTTCTGAATGACTAAATCTACTTTACCATATTCTCTGGATTTTGCTCTATTAACTTTACCGCCAAAAACTTGAGCCATAAGCTGTCCGCCATAGCATATTCCTAATATAGGTATATCTAGATGAAATACTTGCTCATGACATTTAGGAGCATCTTCTTCATATACACTGGATGGTCCTCCTGAGAAAATAATTCCGCTTGGATTTTTTTGTTTTATTTTCTCTATAGAATAGTTATAAGGAACTATTTCACAATATACATTAGCTTCTCTTACTCTTCTGGCAATTAATTGACTGTATTGACCTCCAAAATCCATTATTAAGATCATGTTGTTTTTCATTATAATCCTCCGCTTCTAATCTCTGCTATAATTTGGAGCTTCTTTAGTAATATGAATATCATGAGGATGACTTTCAATAAGACCTGCATTTGTAATTCTAATAAATTGTGCTTTTTCATGTAGGTCTTGGACACAGGCTGCTCCGCAATATCCCATTCCTGCTTTAAGGCCACCTAATAATTGATATATGGTATCCTGTAATGGTCCTCTATAAGCTACTCTACCTTCTACACCCTCTGGAACAAACTTTTTACTATCTTCTTGAAAATATCTATCTCTACTTCCTGCTGCCATAGCTCCTAAAGAACCCATTCCTCTATAAACCTTAAATCTTCTTCCTTGGTATAGCTCAAGGTCACCGGGGCTTTCTTCTGTTCCTGCAAATAATGATCCCAGCATAACAACATTAGCCCCGGCTGCCAATGCTTTTGCCACATCTCCTGAGTACTTTATACCTCCATCTGCAATTACAGGTATCCCATATTCTTTAGCTGCTTCTGCACAATCGTAAATAGCCGTAATTTGAGGTACTCCAACTCCGGCAACTACTCTAGTAGTACATATAGAACCCGGACCAATACCCACCTTTACTGCATCAGCACCAGATTTTATCAAATCTACAGTAGCTTCTGCTGTTGCAACATTACCCGCAATTAATTGTATATCCGGATAGGTATGTTTTATCTTTTTTATTATATCTAAAACTCCCTTTGAATGACCATGTGCTGTATCTATGACAATAACATCAACTTGAGCCTCTATTAATGCTTCAATTCTTTCCATTGTATCTTTAGCTATTCCTACTGCGGCTCCGGCTAACAGCCTGCCGTTAGAGTCTTTAGCAGAATTAGGATATTTTATTGACTTTTCAATATCTTTTATGGTTATTAAGCCTTTAAGGTATCCTTGATTATCTACTAGAGGTAATTTTTCGATCTTGTACTTCTTCATAACTTCTAATGCTTCATCCATTGATATGTCTTGCTTGGCTGTAATTAAGTTATTTTTTGTCATAACTTCATCTATTTTTTTACTTGTATCATTTTCAAATCTAATATCTCTATTAGTTATAATTCCAACAAGTTTCTTATTTTTATCCGTAATAGGAACTCCTGAGATATGATACCTTTCCATTAATTCTAAAGCATCCGTAACTTTATGATCCGGAGATAAATAGAACGGGTCTGTTATTACTCCATGCTCAGACCTCTTAACCTTATCTACTTCCATAGCTTGAGATACAATTGACATATTCTTATGAATAATCCCAATGCCACCCTGTCTAGCCATTGCAATAGCCATTTTGCCTTCTGTAACTGTGTCCATTCCCGCACTCATTATTGGAGCATTTAACTTTATTTTCTTTGTTAAATACGTTGATACATCAACACTTTTAGGTAAAACTTCTGATTTAGCCGGTATTAGCAGTACATCATCAAATGTTAAACCTTCATTAAGAAATTTTTCCACATTAATCCCTCCTATTTTTATACTTCCCTACCATGATAATATTAATATATTAATCCTGTTATATGATAAAAAAACACACAGATATGCTAAGTGGAATCTGTGTGTATATAAATTAAGACTTAAGTTCAGGTCAAGTTTTAACTTTATCTGAACGTATAGTCGTATTATCCGGATACTATACAATTCTTTACTCATGGCTTTAAAATCGGGAGTATTAAAATTGTAAACTATCGGATAAAAAGATATAATAAATCCCACTCATAGTCAGACATTTTACGGTTGTCTGGTAGATACTTCCCGACCATATTCCGAGAGATATATGAGCTTATTACTATGTTTTTTAAATGATTTGTACTAGACTAACAAAAGATTTTATGATTGTCAACATTTTTTACAAATTTTTATTAATTGCTAGGAATATTTCTTGATAAACATCTCTAAGGGGTAAATTATATCTTTGTGCAATTTTTCTACACTCCTCATACTCTGGAGCATATTTTAAAATTTTACCGCTTCTTGCAGCTTTTTTAATGGTAACAACTCCAAACTTTGTTTCCATTGGTACATATTCTCTTTCTAAGCTTTCTCTCTCTACTTTATATCTTCTAACTCCAAGAGTTGTAGTTTCATTAAATAAAATTTCCTCAAATACACTTGCTTCTTCTTCTTTACACAATACACTAATTTTTACTCCCGGTCTGCTTTTCTTCATAATGATGTTTGTTAGAAAAACGTCCAAAGCTCCGTTATCAAAAAGCTTAGGAGCTAGATACGAGTATATTTCAGGATTCATATCATCAATATTTGTTTCTATAATAATTAGATTTTCTTTAGTTTTTTTTTACCTACAAGAACCCTTAATACGTTAGTAATCTCTAAATCTTTTTTACCTAATCCATATCCTATTTGCTCAACTAACATCTCTGGTATTGGAACAAAATCTTTTGCTAGTGCTCTTATAATAGCAGCACCAGTTGGTGTAACCAGCTCGCTTCTGACTCCTGTAGAGTAAATAGGTATACCTTTTAAAATATCCAATGTAGCAGGTGCAGGTACAGGTATTCTTCCATGTGCACAATTTACAAATCCCGTTCCTAAATGCAAATATGAAGAATATATCTCATCCACATTTAGCTTGTCAATGCAAATGGCAGTACCAATTATATCTATAATAGAATCTACAGCTCCCACTTCATGGAAATGTACTTCTTCGATAGGCTTATCGTGTATCTTTGCTTCTGAAGCTGCTACATATCCGAATATAGTTTTACTCATTTCCTTAACCTTGTTATTAAGTTTGCTGTTGTCTATTATATGCTCTACGTCATGCAAGTTTCTGTGTATATGAGAATGTCCATGACTATGGTGATGTTGGTGAGAATGGTTATGTTCATGAATATCATCGTGGCTGTCTAAAATTACTTTAAAGTCAATACCCGAAATGCCATTTTTTTGACTTTTTTTAACTTCAATCTTATATCCATCAATATTTATCTTCTTTAATTCTTGTAAAAATTCATCCTGATTTATTCCGAGGTCCAACAAAGCTGCTATAGTCATATCTCCACTTATACCAGAAAGACAATCAAAATATAGTATTCTTTTTTCCATTTTAATGCCTCCATTACAGATTTATGTTAACCTTTTTTATATATTACTTTTTAAAGCTTTTTCTATTTGTCCATTAATAATACTTGCTAGATATGCTGCTCCAAATCCATTATCAATATTTACCACTCCTACTCCGCTAGAGCAACTATTTAACATTGTAAGTAAAGCTGATAATCCTCCAAAATTCGTTCCATATCCTACACTGGTTGGAACAGCTATAACCGGCTTATCTACCAAACCGCCTACAACACTTGCCAATGCTCCTTCCATTCCTGCTACGACAATAATTACACTAGCTTCGTCCAGCTTTTTTCTATTAGATAATAATCTATGTATTCCTGCTACTCCAACATCATAAAGTCTTTCAACAGTATTACCTAAAATCTCAGCCGTTATAGCTGCTTCTTCTGATACAGCAATGTCTGATGTGCCTCCTGTAACTACCAGAATTTTATTAATAGTTTTTGAAGGTTCTTTTTGTTTAATAACTATTAGTCTAGGTCCTTCAAAATACTCAACATTATCTGATAAATCTTTGATAGCTTCATAAACTTCTATCTTAGCTCTAGTACCTAATACGTTACTCCCCTTTGCAAGCATTTTTTCAACTATTCCTCTTATATGCTCATTAGTTTTATCTTCACAATATATTACCTCTGGATAACCGTTCCTTATACCTCTATGGTGGTCTACTTTAGCAAAACCTAAGTCCTCAAAAGGTAAATCCTTTAATTTCGACATAACATCTTCAACATCCATAGTGCCATTTTTTACATTTTGTAATAATTCTTCAATATACTTTTTTTCCATCCTTTATCCTCCCAGTTGTCTTTTTTGTTTGTTCATACTTCCTGTTCTGTATCCGCTTAACTCAATGGTTACATAAGTAAATCCTATTTTCTTAAGCTCATTTGATATTTTATCCATTAATTCTAAATCAAAAAACTTAGTTCTTTCGTCTGGGGCAACTTCTATCCTTGCCAAATTTCCATGGTATCTAAGTCTAAATTGTTTAAAACCAATACTTTCAAGATAGCTTTCAGAATCTTCTATAATTTTTAACTTTCCTTCAGTTATCTCTTCCCCATAAGGTATTCTGGTGGCCAGACATGCTAAAGCCGGTTTATTCCATGTCCATAATCCTAAGTCCTTTGATAACTGTCGTATATCTGACTTAGTCATATGTGCATCCTTTAAGGGACTCTTAACACTAAGCTCTTTGAGTGCTTTTAAACCCGGTCTATAATCCATAACATCATCAGCATTTGAGCCATCTATAACATTGGAAATGCCGTTTTCATGAGCAATTTCTTTAATTTTAGAAAATATTTTTCTTTTACAGATATAACATCTATCCCAAGGATTGTACTTAAAGTCTTCAATATCGGACATATCAAATTTTATAGTTTTATGTCTTATGCCTATTGCATCTGTAAGCTTTATGGCATCTTCAATTTCTCTTTTAGAATGAACAGGAGCTATAGCCGTAACAGCTAAAGCATTTTCTCCTAATATATTATAACAGACTTTAGCTAATAATGTACTGTCCACACCTCCTGAAAATGCAATAACAGCTTTTTCTAAATTTTTAATGCTATTTTGCAGTTTTTTATATTTTTCTTTAAATTCCATCATATGCCACTCCTCGTATTTCACATATCTTTTAATTTATTATAGCATATAGCTAACATTTTTTATAATTGAGAGGAAATAATATTCATTTAAACTATTTTATTGTTTGTAGTTTCATATTTTACATGCTATATATTTTTGCAATAGTAATATACTAGAAATATAGTTGCTTCACAATTAAAAATTTAAATGGAGGTAAGGTAATGAAAACTAATGAAGAAAGCAAAATTAGAATGGATACTCAAATGATGTCACTAATGGAGGAGCAGCTAAATCAAGAAGCACTAATGTATAAAAAATATTTAAATTTTGCTGAAAAGATTTATGATAGTGAACTGAAAAATATTTTTTTTGAGGCCGGCGAAAAACATAAACAAAACTATCTCGATATATTATCTTACTTAAAGCTATAGGTTAAGTAATTACTAAGGAGGAATTTGCATGTATCATAATAAATCACTAACCGAAAAAGAGCTTTTAATAGATCTGTTGACCTCTGAAAAACACCTTACTGTAGCATATAATAACGCAATTATACAATCTCCATGTCCACAAC
The DNA here is from genome assembly GCA_028280805.1 of Tissierellales bacterium. Classification (GTDB taxonomy): domain Bacteria; phylum Bacillota; class Clostridia; order Tissierellales; family VENL01; genus JANQLB01. The sequence goes on along the minus strand of JANQLB010000084.1, from coordinate 180,486 downwards.
TTAGACAAATATACTCTGACTGTCTATCAAATACTCAACAAATTCAGTTTTCTTTGTATAATGCAACTGAAAAAAGAGGCTGGAATAAAGTAAATCTTGCAAGTGATAGGGAAATAAAAAATATGGTTAAGAAATATTCTAATTTAATATAGATTTTTAATCGAGTAGGAGGTAGATAATTATTTTATCTACCTCCTACTCAATTCTTTTATATTACATCATTCCCGGCATTCCGCCCATTCCTGGCGGAGGACCCGGCATACCTTTATCTTCTTCTTCTATATCTGTAACAACGCCTTCTGTAGTTAATACCATAGCAGCTACTGAACCAGCATTTTGAAGAGCTGATCTCGTAACTTTAGTTGGATCAACTATACCAGCTTCAATCATGTTAACATACTCTTGCTTAAGAGCGTCAAAACCAGTACCTTGTTCCATTTCTTTTACTTTTTCAACTATTACAGAACCTTCTAATCCAGCATTTTCAGCTATTTGTCTAATTGGTTCTTCTAATGCTCTTATAATAATGTTTATACCAGTCTTAATATCTCCTGTATTATTGTCAAGCAACTTAACAACAGCCGGTAAAGCATTTAATAATGATGTTCCACCACCAGCAACTATACCTTCTTCTACAGCTGCTCTTGTCGCTGCTAAAGCATCTTCTATTCTTAATTTCTTTTCTTTCATTTCAGTTTCTGTAGCAGCACCAACCTGAATAACTGCAACTCCACCTGATAACTTAGCTAATCTTTCTTGAAGCTTTTCAGTGTCAAACTCTGAAGTTGATTCTTCAATCTGAGCTTTTATCTGCTTAATTCTATCTTGTATAGCCGATTGTTCACCAACTCCACCTACGATAGTTGTGTTCTCTTTATCAACCTTTACTGTGCTTGCAGAACCTAACATTTCTAAAGTAGCTTCTTTAAGGTCAAATCCCAGCTCTTCTGAAATAACTTCTGCACCAGTTAATATAGCTATATCTCTTAACATTTCTTTTCTTCTGTCACCAAATCCAGGAGCTTTAACAGCTACGCAGTTAAATGTTCCTCTAATCTTATTAACTACTAATGTAGCCAATGCTTCTCCTTCAATATCTTCCGCAACGATTAATAATTGCTTACCTTGCTGAACAATTTGCTCTAGAATAGGTAAAATTTCTTGAATATTAGATATTTTCTTATCAGTTATTAAAATATAAGGGTCTTCTAAAACTGCTTCCATTTTTTCTGCATCTGTAGCCATATATGGAGATAAATATCCTCTATCAAACTGCATACCTTCTACAACGTCTAATTCAGTCTTCATTGTTCTTGATTCTTCAACAGTAATAACACCATCATTACCTACTTTATCCATAGCTTCAGCTATTAAATTACCTATTTCTTCGTCTGATGCTGAAATAGAAGCAACTTGAGCTATAGATTCTTTATCTGTAATAGGTTTTGATTGAGCTTTTATCTCTTCAACGGCAACTTCCACAGCTTTATGTATTCCCTTTTTAATAATCATTGGATTAGCTCCGGCTGCAACGTTTTTAAGTCCCTCTCTGATTATTGCTTGAGCCAATAATGTAGCTGTAGTAGTACCATCTCCAGCAACATCATTTGTTTTAGTAGCAACTTCTTTAACTAATTGAGCTCCCATGTTTTCATATGGGTCTTTTAATTCAATTTCTCTAGCAATAGTTACACCATCATTAGTTATTAATGGAGAACCGAATTTCTTATCTAATACAACATTTCTTCCTTTTGGTCCTAAAGTAACTTTAACAGTATCAGCTAATTTGTTAATACCTTTTTCCATAGCACGACGTGCATCTTCTCCAAATTTTATTTCCTTAGCCATATTTATTCACTCCTTTTATTTATTTTTTAGGTTATGTGATAATATTTGATTAGTCTATTGTACGATAGCTAAAACTTGATCTGCTTTTAGAATAGTATATTCTTCTCCATCAACCTTAACTTCGTCTCCAGCGAACTTAGGGAATATTATTTTATCTCCTACTTTAAGTTCTCCTTTTTCTTCAACCTTTGATCCTACTGCTATTACCTCAGCAATTTTAGGTTCTTCTTTAGCTGAATTAGGTAAAACTATACCACTCTTAGTTGTATCCTCTTTTTCTAATTTTTTAATAACAACTCTGTCTCCCAATGGTTTAAGTGTCATAACATAACCTCCTTATATATTTTATTTAATTTTTAACTTATCTTTATTAGCACTCAATTATGCCGAGTGCTAATATTCACATTTACTATGTTACATAAACAATTTAAGCTTATCAAATCTTATTTTAAAATGAATTTGGTTGTTAATACGAATTATATCTGATTAAGCTATGTTTTATTCAATTATCATCAATTATCTTAAAGTTTCTTTTATTTATTTCTAATTTCAAAGTAAAAAAGAGCAAAAACATACTTGCTCAAATATTCTAAATGAAAACTAACCTAATTAAGTAATTAAATTATAAAAAATAGTCAGCATATAATATATTAAAGGAATAAAGATTGCCGGAATCATGTTTGCTACTTTAATATTTTTAATATCAAGAATATTAATGGCTATTCCTATAATTAATAATCCCCCTACAGAACTCATATTGTATTTAACAGCATCTACAAGAAATGGCTCAAGTGCTGATGCCGTTAATGTTATAAAACCCTGATATAACAAAACAGGTATCGCAGAAAAAATAACTCCTATTCCTAAAGTTGATGAAAAAACAATAGCAGTAACTCCATCTAATATTGACTTAGTAAAAAGAATTGTATGATCTCCATTTAAACCGCTATTTAATGATCCGACTATAGCTAAAGCTCCTACACAGTATAGTAGTGAAGCAGTTACAAAGCCTTCAGAAAAATTTGAATCACCTTTTCCTAAATGTTTCTGGGCATAGTCTCCAAGCTTCTCTAATTTTTTTTCTATTTCAATCCATTCCCCAACTATGCTTCCTATTACAACACTTAATATAACTAATAGTAAATTTTCAGCCTCTAGTGCATTCATAAGTCCTATTAATATAATAGTAAGTCCAAGACCCTGCATTATAGTTTTTTTGTACTTTTCCTTAAGTCCATGCTTAATTAATATTCCTATAGTACCTCCTATAATTATTGCCAAAGCGTTTACTATAGTACCTAACATAAATTTCTCTCCTATCTATAGTTTTACTGTATATAGATATTATATAGAACAGGTTATTTATTAGCAATAAACTTATTTATCGTTTTTTGTTTCTCCCTATTCCCAGCTCTCGTGCATAATAGAATAAATACTGCTGAGCAAAACCTGCTAAGTTTCCGAATTTTTCTTGAGCATATTTTTGAATGTCCATAAGCTTAGTGCCTTCATCAACATAGAAGTATTCCATAACCCTTTTTACCCATATGTCTATAGGAAAAGCATCACTTTTATTCATTGAAAATAACATAATGCAGTCAGAAACTTTAGGACCTATACCTGCAAATAACATTAGTTGATTTCTAGCATCAGGTGTAGATAGATTTTTCAATTTATATATATCTATTTGATTTGATGAAACTATTTTCGAAGCATTGAGTATGTATTTAGCTCTAAATCCAGTACCACAGTTTGTAATTTCTTCTATACTTAAATCATCTAAAACATTAGACAATGGAAAACTATAATATTTCTCTCCTTTATATTCTTCTATGTACTCTCCATATCTTTTACTTAGAATTTTTATAGATTTTTTAATCATAGGTATTCTGTTATTTGCAGATATAATAAAAGATATAAGAATTTCCCAAGGATCTTGATTAAGAATTCTAATCCCTTGACCATGCTTAATAGCTTTATTTAATATATCATCCTTTGCTAACTCTTGTTTTATTTCCCTATAATTTCTGCCTAAATCAAAATAATTAAACCAAATATCGTCAAAATCCCTCTTGTTTGTGTTTGAAAAAATTATATCATCACCTTCTTTTTTTACATTTATTACTCTATTAAAAGCGACTCCTGTGTAACTTCCATCTTTTTGTTTATCCCACCTAAAACATTGGCCACATTCAAATATATGTTTCGGTATAAAATCTTTAATATTCTTGACTGTTATTGTATCTTTATTTTCAATAATATTGTATTCCAAAACAATCCCTCCTTAACCTTTTAAGATTTATATAACTACATATAATAAATATAACCCTTTTTATATGTTCTAAAACAAAAAAACAAGGAGGGCCTTCAAATGAAGACTCTCCAAAGTTTTATATTTATATAATCATCTATTTAAGCTGATTTGTATTTAGTAGTTTCCTTGTGCCATCATTGCTTCTGCTACTTTTTTGAAGCCTGCAATGTTTGCTCCTGCAACTAAGTTATATCCTAAACCGTATTCTTCAGCAGCTTCCATAGCATTTTTATGAATATTCTTCATGATTTGATGAAGTTTATTATCAACTTCTTCTCTTGTCCATGCAAGTCTCATACTATTTTGAGACATTTCAAGAGCAGAAACTGCAACTCCACCAGCATTAGCAGCTTTACCCGGTCCAACAATAACTCCTTTTTCTATCAAGAACTCAAGAGCATCATTAGTACACGGCATGTTAGAAGCCTCTGAAATAAATTTAACTCCATTTTCAACTATTTTCTTAGCATCTTCTAAGTGAATTTCGTTTTGAGTAGCACAAGGCATTATGATGTCAACTTTTGTACCCCATGGTTTTTGCCCTGCAAAGAATTTAACTCCAAATTTATCAGCGTAATCTTGCACCTTATCTCTACCTGAAGCTCTCATTTCTAACATATACTCTATCTTTTCACCAGAAATTCCATCTGGATCGTAAATGTATCCATCTGGTCCTGAAAGCGTAACCACTTTACCGCCTAATTCGTTGACTTTTTGAGCAGCTCCCCAAGCAACATTACCAAAACCTGATAATGCAACTGTTTTTCCTTTGAAATCCTGTCCTTCATGATTTAACATTTCTTGACAGAAGTAAGTAGCCCCAAATCCTGTAGCTTCTGGTCTAATTAAACTACCACCATAAGTTAAACCTTTACCTGTAAGAACTCCATTTTCAAAAGCTCCTCTAAGTCTTCTATATTGTCCGTAAAGGTATCCAATTTCTTTTCCACTAACGCCTATATCTCCTGCAGGTACGTCAATATCTGGTCCAATATGTCTGTAAAGCTCTGTCATGAAACTTTGGCAGAATCTCATAATCTCTGCATCTGATCTACCTCTGGGATCAAAGTCAGAACCACCTTTACCTCCACCAATAGGAAGCCCAGTTAATGAATTTTTAAATACCTGCTCAAATCCTAAGAATTTGATAATACCTACATAAACTGAAGGATGGAATCTTAATCCTCCTTTGTAAGGTCCAATTGCTCCATTAAATTGAACTCTTATACCACGATTAACGTGTACATTTCCTTCATCGTCAGTCCATGGTACTTTAAATAGTATTTGTCTTTCCGGCTCACAAACTCTCTCTAACAGACCAGCCTTAATGTATTCTGGATGTTTCTCAATTACCGGCTCCAATGATTTTAAAACTTCTTCTACAGCTTGCAAAAACTCAGGCTCATTGGCATTTCTCCCTTTAACTTTTTCAAATACTTCTTGGATATAAGACACTTTAATAGCCCCCTTCAAGTTTTTTGTTAAATTTGCTATTAATATATATACTCCATTGTCCAGCTAGATTTGTTAATTTTTTAACTTTATTTTTTCAAAGAAAAGGTTTTCCTGTAAAAAAACCTAGCACTTCAAATGGATGTAAACTATATTATATAAAATATCATATAGTTTTATTTATTCACTACACTGGCATTATAACATACCTATTTTTTTTTGTAAACAAATATTATATTTTTATTATCTTTTTTACAAAAACGTCTACTGAAATGATATTTAATGCTGTCATATGCTCAACTTCATGGACTATTTGTTTCTGTAAATCTTCAATTATACAAGTTATTTTTTCTCCAAATATTATATCTACATCAAGACTAATTATTATTCCTCTTTCAAAGTCATTAATGAATATATTATTTGCTTTATGTATATTTGGAATTTTTTTTACAGCAATTCTCGTTAAATCTTTAACAACTTTTGAAGATATTATATATCTCCCAAAATAACTAAAAGTTGGTCTTACAACCGTTTTTTCAAAAACTTCCTCTCTTTTTCTCTCTCTTTTTCTAAATATCTTTAAAGTATCAATAAAATATCCGGAAAAATCCTTTTTGACTTCAAAGGTAGGTACAGGAATAACATGTTTTCCTTCTTTTCTTCTATAGTTTTTTGCATGATTAATTTCTTCATCTGTTGATATTTGATTTATGTAAATAATGTCACAAATCTTTGGAAGGTCTAAATTAGCTGCAATTTTTATTACCATTTTATCAGATGTTCCTAAGATTAATATTGTGTTTGGGTTATTATTCTGTATAGCCTTTTTAACTTTATCTTTATGGGAGGAATCCATAAATAAAGCTGTTTTAACTGCTGATACTGTAGAACTTTCTCTTTTAGCTGATTTTCCAGCTAAAACCTTTGCTCCACTTATAAGCAGTCCATCATCTATTATATAATCAATATTCATTTGTCTAGCAACCACTATAGCCTTATAGCTTTTTCCACTTCCGCTTTCTCCCACTAATCCGACAACTTTCATCAATATTCCTCCGTATACTTAGTAATTATATTATAATATTATCACAATTTTTATAGAAAATATATAAAGTCAATTTTTTTATATTATATACTCGACTTTTGCAATTATTTAATCCTGTTATTTAAGCTTAAATATATACTAAAAGTGGATTTAAGTATTTAAAGCTGCTAAGTAAATTGAACTTAAATGTCTATATTTCGATATATTAAGACAAGGGTATTACCTGTTAAGATAATACCCTATTGATTAATTATTCTTCTGATAAATTCTCCATTAAATAGCTTAAGGTGAATAAACTTTCATTTAAATGAACATTTTCAATCATCACATTATCTGGAACTTTCAGGTCAGCTTCAGCAAAATTCCATATACCGTTTATACCGCTTTCAACCATTATATCTGCAACAGATTGAGCACTCTCTGTAGGAGTAGTTATAATTCCAACTTCAATATCATGCTCTTTTATAAAGCTTGACAATGCTTTTACGTTGCGAATTTCAACATCTCCAATACTTAATCCTATCATTTTCGAACTTTTGTCAAAGAATGACAAAAGATTTAACCCTGCTTCTGATAATCCCCCATAATTTCCTATAGCTTGACCTAAGTTCCCAGCTCCTACTATAATAGCTCTATATGGTCTATTTAAACCTAAGATTTTACCCAGCTGGCTATGTAAGTCACTAACACTATATCCATAGCCCTGCTGTCCGAAACCTCCGAAGTTATTTAAGTCCTGTCTGATTTGCGAAGCTGTAAATCCTGTTAATTGACTTAGTTGTTTAGAAGATATTTTTTTAATGTCTTTTTTTAGTAAATCTCCTAAGTATCTATAATATTTGGGTAATCTTCTAACTACTGCCATGGATACTTTCTTACTTTTTTTCATAAATCTATCCCCTCACTTATTTAAAATACATATATCAAAAACCTAACATACTATATTACTTAATTATATCACTTTGTTAAATATATGTCAATTTTTTCTGTGCTAATCATTACTGTATAATTCCCTTTAGGTTTAATTTTTTCCTTTTTTCTGCTACAATTAAACTAACAATTTTAATACATGACAGTAAATAAAGGAGGCATTTATCATGATAGTTCTATCATGTAACAATATATCAAAAAGCTATGTAGTAGATAAGGTGCTTGACAATGTAACTTTTTCTGTAAATCATGGTGAAAAAATAGGTTTAGTAGGGTTAAACGGAACTGGAAAATCTACCCTCTTTAACATTATATCCAATGAATTATCTAAAGATTCAGGAGAACTCTACGTTACTAAAGATTGTAAAATTGGCCACCTTAAACAAGATACTCAAATTGAAAGTGATAATACAGTTTTTGAGGAGACTTTAAAGGTTTTTGAAGATATTATAATTATTGAAGAAAATATTCGAGAATTAGAAAATAAAATAAGCTTTGAAGCACAAAATAAGTCATCAATAAAGCTCCAAGAATTAATGGATGAATATGCTGCCCTTTGTGAAGAATTTGAAAATAAAAATGGTTATGGTTATAAAAGTGAGATTAAAGGTGTATTAAAAGGTTTAGGATTTAATGATAACCAGTTTAGTCAGCCTATATATCAACTTAGCGGTGGGCAGAAATCTAGAGTTGCTCTAGCAAAAATGCTATTACAAAAGCCTAATATACTACTATTAGATGAACCAACAAACCATCTTGATATTGAATCTATTAACTGGCTAGAGAAATATATTCGAGAATATGAAGGTGCTGTCTTAATAATATCTCATGATAGATTCTTTCTTAATGCAGTTGTTAATAAAATCTTTCATTTGCAAAATACACATGTTAATGTATATAATGGAAATTATTCTGTTTTTATGAAGAAAAGAAAAAAGGAAAGGGAACTTCAGACAAAGAAATATGAAGAACAGCAAAAAGATATAAATAAGCAGGAGGAAATAGTAAGGAGATTTATGTCATATGGAGGAAAAAGATATATCAGACAAGCAAAAAGCAGGCAGAAAATGCTTGATAGAATGAAAATAATAGATAAACCTGCTTCAATGAGAGAAAAAGCAAAGATAAGATTTACACCTAAGATTAAAAGCGGTAATGACATTTTACATGTAGAAAATCTAACAAAGTCATTTAATGATTTCAATTTGTTTAGTGATTTGAATTTTAATATATATAGACAGGAAAGAGTTGGTCTCATTGGTCCAAATGGAGTAGGTAAAACTACTCTATTTAAAATATTAATGAAAAAGATTAAAGATTATAATGGTAATTTTAAAGTTGGAACACATGTAAATACTGCATATTTTGACCAAGAGCAGTCTAGCTTAAACCATGAAAATACTATTTTAGATGAAATATGGGATGATAATCCACGCTTAGATCATTATCAAATTAGAACCTATTTAGCACAATTTCTTTTTACCGGAGATGATATATATAAAGAAATAGGCGATTTAAGTGGCGGAGAGAAAAGCAGAGTAGCTTTGTTAAAGCTTATGTTATCTGATGCTAACTTTCTTTTAATGGACGAGCCTACTAATCACCTTGATATTGATTCAAAAGAAATCCTTGAAGATGCTTTGATAAATTATGAAGGTACTTTGCTTATAATTTCACACGATAGATATTTTCTTAATAAAGTAACTACTAAAATATTAGAGCTGTCTAAGGAAGGACTAGCAGAATATTTAGGAAATTATAACTACTATTTAGAAAAAAAGAATGAGTATTTATATGATGATATTGACGATGAATATAGTATTACAAAAACTGAAATAAAAGCTAGAAGAAAGAAAGAAAAGGAAAAGAAGCAGCAAGAAAAGAAAAAAAAGTTGGAAATTGAACAATTAGAAGTGGAGATATCTGGAATTGAGAAAAAAATCAATGAGTTAGAAGAACTGATGTGTAATCCTGATGTTTTCTCAAACCCTCAAAAAAGTAAAGAAATTCATCAAGAAACTAATAATTTAAAACAAAAGCTTGAAAAGATGTTTGATGAATGGGTGAAATTAACTTAATTAACTATAAAACAAGGGATAGCCATTTAAGAAACTATCCCTTTTCATATTAGCAATTTTCATCATTTTTCCCCTTATCATATACGTTATGTAAACTTTATAAACTTAATAGTTATCCACATATTTTTTGTTGACTTAATAAAAAAATATAGTTTTCCCAAATTATTAACAATATATTCACATAATCCACAGCCTTATCCACATATTTTCTCTAATATATAAGTGAATTTTATTATTTTTTCCACATTATCCACAAAATTTACCGATAATCTAATTCTATGCTGTGGACAGGCTTTACTTTAGATTGTGTAAAAAATATGTTAATTTGTGTTAAATAATTTTACATAATGTAATATACATAATGAGTTAAACAAAAAATTTTAACAAATTTTTAAATTTGGTACACTATTTAATTCTAAATCTGCGATTTCTCCCCTAATGTAATTGTAATATGCTGTTACACCTATCATTGCAGCATTATCTGTACATAATTCTTTTGACGGGAATTTAACATCTATACCTTCTCTTTTAGATTGTTCAACCATAAGATTTCTTAATTCTGAGTTTGCGGCAACTCCTCCTGCCAATGTTACAGTTTTAACTCCTTTATCTATAGCTGCTTTTATAGTTTTGTTAACTAATACTTCTATTACTGATTGTTGAAAACTAGCAGCTACATCTTCTATTATTATATTAATCCCTTTCTGGTTACAACTGTTTAAATAGTTTAATACAGCTGACTTTAAACCACTAAAGCTAAAATCAAAGCTGCCTTCTTCTAAATAAGCCCTTGGAAATTCTACTGCATTTTTATTACCCTTCTGTGCAAGTTTATCTATTATTGGACCTCCCGGATACCCGAGCTTTAAAGCTCTTGCTATTTTATCGAAGGCTTCACCTGCTGCATCATCTCTAGTTTTACCCATAATCTGATATTTTCCATAATCTTTAACATAAACAAGATGAGTATGTCCTCCGGAAACTATTAAAGAAATAAACGGAGGCTCTAAATTTTTATGTTCGATAAAATTTGCAAATATATGTCCCTCTATATGATTTACTCCTACTAACGGAATCTTTCTGCTAAACGCTATAGCCTTAGCTGATGATATACCAACAAGTAATGCACCTACTAAACCGGGTCCATAAGTAACTCCAATAACATCTATGCTCTCTAAAGATATTCCTGCTTCATCTAAAGCTTTCTGTATAATTGGATTTATGTTTTCTATATGTTTTCTTGAAGCCACCTCCGGAACTACTCCTCCAAATTTTTGATGAATTTCTACCTGAGATGCAATAATATTTGATAGAACCTCTCTGCCATTTTTAACAACAGCTACTGATGTTTCGTCACATGAGGTTTCTATAGCTAGTACAACTATATCGTTCTGTATTTGATTTTTCATTTTAAATCCTCCAATTTTTTATATCTTTAATTGTTAATAACATTATAACTCATTTGATACCTTCTTCAAATATACTTAGTAAAAAGGTTACAGTAAAATTTTCTAACATATATTTAGCTTTTAAATAAATAATAATAGTATACCTTTATAAAGAGGTGAATAGAATGGCTAAATCTTACAATCGCTTATTTAACAAAGTTTCACAGGTGAATATTATGTCAGATGGAATGTTAAAAAAAGTAACAGAAGCAGATTTGGCTTGGTTAATGGTTTTAAAGGATAAAACAGATGAACCATTGAAGTTTTATGAACCAGAAGAAAATAATGAACTTAAATAAATTTTAAACGAGTTAGGGGACATTTTATGTCCCCTAAATTACATATACTAGTTGCAATGTAAATAATCTTAATCTTCTTCGTCTAACTCCATAGCCATATCGCTTAATATTTCATCAATTAAATCTATATCGCATTGATGATCTTCTGTGAAATGACGGCAGTTTTCACAACTTCTTGTAGTTTCACCTAATATTTTAACATTAGATTTTAAATCACTATCCTGTTTGTACCTATAAGCAGTGCAGTTTCTTGCTACTTTCATTAACTGCTCCCTATTAGCATTAGTCATATTCTACCTCCCAGCTGACTTTGTTAACTTTATATCCGTTTATTTATATTATTTCAATGATGAGCTATTATATACACTTAGATACCATAATAAAAAACTCAAAAAGGTACTTTAAAGCTTGAAGTAAAGCTATCTTTTCTTTAATATAATATCTTTTTATAATAGGTACTTTTTTTTCATAGGTTATTTTTCCATCTACTTTAGAAAACGGCATTAGAATTTCATTTTTACTTTTATAATTTAAATTCCCATGTATTCTTCCATTTTCACCAAATTGAATTTTTTCTACATCTACATTAACATCGCCCTTTATCTCCCCTGTAATTATGAGAGAGTTGATTTTCCCCCTAATATCTGAAGAAACCATACCATCTATCTGTACTTTATCTCCTATTACAGATATACTTCCATCTATAATTCCAGATGGATTAAGAATGAAATTCTTAGTTATAACACTGACATTTCTATATACTTCCCCGCCTACCTCAAATCTTTGTGTAATAACTCTCACATTTCCTTTTGAAACTCCACTTATATTTGTAATCAAATTAGCTCCTAATATATCTCCTACTACTGTACCATCATTCCAAACTTCTTTACCAATTACAAATAAATCTCCCACTATTATTCCTTTATTTTTAAATATATCGACAAATTCAATTACATCATCATTAACCTTTATGTTACTATTTATTAGTATCTGCTTAAGAGTATTACTATCTTGAGTATCAGCCTGAACTAACCAGCCAGATAAACATTTACTGCCTATAATTAAAATAAATAATATTAATAGTTTCTTCTTCATAACCCACACCTCCCAAACTGTAATATTACTTTATATTAGTATGCAGGAGACTATGTTGTTCATGCTATTAATATAATAAAATACTCCCCTTATATAAACAGATTTTTTATTGTTAATCTGCATAATATAAAGGGAGTATATGATTTTAAGAGGATTTCTGCTTATTAATTTATCTTAACACTAAACATTGCCCCTGTTACAACTATATCAATGATATACTTAGCTGTATCATAATTTCTGCTGGTATAACTACTTCCTCTTTTATTAAAAGAGCGATTGCTAATATCTATATTTACTAAGTTACTTTCCCTTTCAATGGATACTCCAACATCTTTAGGTAACTCTACTGTAGCACTTGATGCATTACCGTCTAAATATATTTTGGTATCCTTTATAATATTCTCACCAAATTTTAATTTTACATTTCCTGCATTTACTTTAACATCTATTTCTTCTACAGATGCATAATCAAGTCGATGTCCTTCAACACTACCTGCATTTAAATCTAATCTAAAAGTTTTAAAATCTGCTTTGTTAACCTCATTAAAGATAATGTCTGTATCTGCTGCGTTTATATTCATTTTTAAATCTTCTATCTGTAATCCTGTAAAATCAAAGTTATTTCTTGTTGCATTGGTCTTAATATCGAAACTTAAAGGAACTTTATCGGTAACCTTAAGCATCCAATCATTTGTAAAATTTCTAAGAGAGTTATAACTAAAATCATCATCAATTACAAGCTTATTTCTATTTAACTCCATTATAGGAATTAGATTTTGAATGTCTGTTTCAACTTTACCTTCAAATAGTTTATCACTGGTTGAAGATATATTAATTTTAGCTGCATTTACGTCTAATCTTACCTCTAATTCTTCTTGTCTATCAAGTTCTATAACTTTAGTGTGAGTTTTTAAATCCCCAATTTCAGAACGATTATCTAAGTTCAAGTTTACTTTAAAGTTATCAGTATCTATTCTTATTTCATCAACAGTATTTTCTAAATCTATTACACAACCACTAAGTCCAATCATTAAAAAAGCTAATATCAAAATTAAGATTTTTTTCATGTAATTATCTCCTCTCTTTACTAATATCTTTTATCATTATCTATCGTATCATCTGTATTTGTCTTATTGCTTTGAATATTAGAGCTTTCTTCAGTTAATCTATTTTCTTCATTTACTACAGTATATTTGGCAAATGTCTCTGGTGGTTTTTTATTGTTTATATCTATGTTATCTACAGTACCAATTTTTGTATCTATAATAGCTCCTATTCCAACCAGCTTTCCTAAATATAGTATAACTGCTCCAATTATGGTTATTTCAATCAGCAGATATATTAAACTTCCTAATATTAATTGAGTAATATGTGAACAGCCTTCCTTTTTACAAAGTCTTCTACCGATTGCCAGTTTTATAGCTGTTTTTCCTCCAATATTAATGAGCCATCTTAATATTACTAACATGAATAAAAATGGTATTCCAATGATAAAAAAGCCTAATAATCCAAATACTATTGAGGAAACGTAGAACAATAACACTACTAAAATTCCTATTCCAAATCTTCTCCCGATTCTTTGAGTTGCAGCATCTGTTATTTTATTGATTTTTTCAGGTATTGCCAATAGCAGTATTAACGATAATATAAAATCAATAATGTTCTTAATGATAAATACTATCATTATTACAATTAATAATATTGTTATACCGCTTAACTGACTTTCAAAGGACATAACATTAATTCTATTTCCCCTTACAAAGACATTTGAAGAAGTCGATGAACTACTAAGAATCTGAACCTTATCTTTATTAATTATGGCATTGTCATCTAAGTCAACTCTACCTAACATTGCAATAAGACTTCCATCAATTCTACCTTTAGTTTTTACACTACCAAATATAGATACTACATCACCACTAACTGTACCGTCTATTTCTACATCTGAAAAAATTCCTACAATATTTCCTACAAGCATCACATCTTCTTCCACTTTAAAATCTTTGAATAATACAAACTTACTCCCTTGATCGATACTGTTAGAAGCAAATACCATTCCTGTTGTTACCATCATCATCAGCATAATCATAATAATTATAATTATTCTTGAATTCTTCAAAATTTAAACCCTCCTCTAAATTTAATTTCTAATTTCTCAGTTACATAATACTGTAATGCGACTAATATAATAATTGATGATAAAAGCATGGATATTATTACCATACCCACCCCCATTAACACAAAGAAATTTTCTTCTATCTTTACTAAAAGTACAGGTAAAGTTAGAGTTACAAAGTTTACAAATTTAATTAATAAAGGTATTAAAATTTCTTTAACAATAACTGCATTATTAAAAACTAAGTAAGCTAATGCTCCTGTAGTCATACTAAATATGACTGTTATCCATAATATCCATAACCTCGTTTTTGATTTTTCTTTATATTTATTTGTATCTATTCTGCTCATAACCGTATCTTTAATTTTGCTGGGAGGTTCTATTTCTTCTATACTTTCAATTATATTAATGCTTTCTAAAAGTAAAGAAAATTCTTGTTTACAATAATTACATTCTTCTAAATGATTTTGTAATCTTAATTTATCTGATTCGCTAATAGTGTTATCTAAGAACATCATCATTAATATTGAAGCTTTTTTACAATCCATTCAGATTCCTCCCTTCTGATACCTTCTAATTCTTCTTTTAACATTAATCTTGCTCTGTAGAGTCTATTCTTTACCTTAGTTAATGGTAGATTTAGGACTTTTGATATTTCGTTATAGCTTTGGTTCTGATTATGATATAAAATTATAATTATTCTGTATTTCTCAGGCAAGGCGTTTATTGCATCATAAATTGCTTTTTGATTTTCTTTATAAATATATGAGTTCTCTGCACTAACTGTAGTGTCATTATTTTGTAAATCCAGATTTAATTCAACTGTTTCAACTCTTTTTTTCTTTTTAATATCTAAACAATAATTAGTAGTAATTTTAAGTATCCAAGAAGAAAACTTATAATTAGGGTCATATTTTCTTAATGAGTTATACGCCTTTATAAAAACCTCTTGAGTTATATCAAGTGCATCTTCTTTACTTCCGGTAAATCTATAAGCTATATTATAGATTTTTTTCTGGTATCTGGTTACAAGTATTTCATAAAGATGTCCATTACCTTCAAGACATTTATCTACTATCTCTTTATCACTCTCATTCATATGACCTCCTCCTTTTGACCTTCTATAATAATAATACGACAAAAAAACCTTTTTGTCTGAAAAAAATAAAAACGAGTTTCCTCGTTTAAAATTCTTTCCACATTATTATTGCATCCTCTTTGTTATCACTATAGTATCTAGGTCTAACACCAGCTTCTTTAAATCCGTACTTTTTATAAAGTGACTTAGCTACATAATTTGTCTTTCTAACCTCAAGAGTTATAGCTGTAATATTTAATGATTTACAAATATTTATTAGTTCTTTAACTAAAATATCTCCTATACCTTGACCTCTAACTTGAGGATCAACTGCTATATTTGTAATATGTCCTTCATTAATAATCAACCACATACCAGCATATCCTACTATTTTTTTATCTTTCAAAGCAACTATATATTTAGCAAGGCTATTTTTTGCTACCTCCAATTGAAATGCCTCTCTTGACCATGGAGTGGAGAATGATTTTTTTTCAATTGACAATACTTCATCTACATCCATATCCTGCATTTCTCTAACAGCTATATTATCCTTTATTGATTTATCCATGGTGTTCACCAGAGCATTGTATTTTTTTGTCATATTCTCTCTGAGCTTGTGATTTTCTTAAGTAATCAGGTACTATTTCCATATAGCTTTCTAATTTTCCTTCTTTCGCTCTTGCCATTGTTAATTCGGCAACAGAAGATGCTCTGGATAAATTTGCAGATTTGGGAGCAAATAACACTCTTGACTTTAATTTTTCTAGTATTATAGGTTTATACACTATTGAGCCATCACCGTTTATAATTATCTTTTCATTTCTATCTAAAAGTATATTAATTAATTCTTCTACCTCTATTGCCATAGGCTCATCAATAACACATAAATCCCCATCCTGCCACTTGTATAATCCGGTATATACCCTTTGACGTCTAGCATCCATTATAGGAGCTATTATCCCTTGGCTATAAGGTACATTAAAAGCTAACGCTTCTAAAGTTGATATTCCAACAACCGGCTTATTTGTAGCATGAGCAAGTCCTTTTATAGTGGCTAGACCAATTCTTAAACCCGTAAACGAACCCGGTCCTTTTGCAACTCCATAAACGTCTATATCTTCAGTATCTAATTCACAACTATCTAAAATTTCCTTAATCACAGGCATAATTTTTTGAGAATGGGTCTTTTTATGATTTAATATATATTCTCCAATTAATTTCTCATCATCCATAACTGCACAGGTAGCTACAATACTGGATGTATCAATTGCTAGTACCTTCACTATTTTTTCAACTCCTCGATTATTTCTCTATATCTGTTTCCAGCACCGCTTATTAATATTTTTCTATCATGGTCTTCTTTATCTCTTTCTATAAAAATATTTAACCTTTCCAGCGGCAAATTTTCTTGTAGTATATCCGCCCATTCAATTACACAAACTCCTTGTGAAAAAAAATATTCTTCATATCCTAAATCATATATTTCGTCAACACTGTTTAGTCTATATAAATCAAAATGATAAAGCATATGTCTCCCGCTATATTCATTAATTAGTGTAAATGTAGGACTCGTAACATAATCCTCTACCCCTAATCCCTTTGCTATAGATTGTGTCAATGTGGTTTTGCCTGCACCTAAGTCACCCACAAGACAAACTATATCACCTTCTTTTAAAAGAGTCCCAAGCCTATAACCTAAATCCTGAGTTTCTTTTGAACTATGAGTTATAATATCTATCATAATTTCATCCTTTCTAATTGACAAGCCTATTGATATTATACCCATTTCATTACCTGCATACAATATATATAACAAAATTCATCATTTAAGATTTACAAATCCTCAAAATTCGGTTTTAATACTTTAAGTCCAAAGCTGAACATTACAATCGCAAATAATAATAATATTAAGATGTTCATTTGTATGTCACTAAAAGAGCCCCCATCTGCAAGGACGTCAAATGAATCCATTAACCATTTCTGAGGTGTAAAAATTGATATTCTTTGAATGAAACTATTTAAATTTTCTATAGGGAAAAAGCTTCCTCCTATAAAGCTGGTAACCACACCTGTAAGCATCAGTATCATAGTATATTTTGTACTATCACTGATAAATCCTGCAAGACCAATTGCTAAACCTATAGCTCCTATCATATATATCAAAAGGAGAATAAACACATTAAGCACAGATATTTCCCAATTTATGTTAAATAAGAAGGTTGTAAAAAACAGAAAAACTATAATCTGTACTATGCCTAAAATCATATTAGACATCATGTATCCAAGTACAGCTTCATATTGCTTTATGGGAGTAGCAAATGTTCGTGCAAAGGTCTTTAACTTTTTATCCTCTAATAATAGTCCTATACCATTTCCGGCAAATACTATTATGAACATTGCCATAATACTTAAACCCATTTTACTTCCGCTATCTTTGTTATCATGTGATACCTCTTCTTGCTTAATGTCTACTCCTAAAGAAACAGATGACATATACATTTCTATAAACCCTCTAAGCTCATGAATTTCAGAATCGCTTTTTAATGCTATTAGCTTTAACTGATTTAATCCGGCAAATTCTATACCTGCTTTTATGTCTTTGTTTTCTATTTTTTGTTCTAACTCACCTTCATTAAAAATTTGTACGTTATATTTGTCATTATTATTTATATATTCTACTAATCCATCATCTTCTTGTACATTAGTTATGCCGATTTCCATCACTCCAGTACCTCCAAACATTATAAATACTATAAGTGCAGCGAGTATGGGAAATATGATTAAGAAATTGATAGAATTGATGTCATATAACGATCGCTTTATAACGTTTATTCCTATAAAAATGCTATTCATAGATATTCTCCTTCCTATATATTATGAGTGCAATTAACAAAAATACTGTACCCATTACAGCTAAAATACTAATATTAATAAGAATATCTTCAAAGACTCCACCTGACATTAGCTTAACAAATGCTTCTGCTATCCATCTATTAACTGTAAACTTTGATATAGTATCAAGCTGTTGTCCCTGAACAAAGCCTCCACTCAGAAAAGTCATAGCTACAACTACTATAGACATAACAGCTCCTGCAGTTTTACTGGTTTTAAATATGCCGGAAACAATGAAGGCAAGAGATGTTCCAACATATGCTGCAAATAATGCTACAATCATAATACTTCCTAAAGAGCTTCCCCAATAAATATCTAAAAGTAAATGAGTTCCAGCTATTATTGCAAAAGTAACTAATAAAACAAATACTAAATGTGCTATCAGTATACCTACTAGTATTTTGAGCTTTGAAATAGGTGCTGCAAACATTCTCATCAAAGTATTATCTTCTCTTTCTCCTACTACCATTGCTCCTGCTATTACACTGGCGAGTAGCAAAAACTGAACCAATATACCTGAATAAAGCATCTGTATTAAAGAATCACCAGTACCAGATTCTAAAAAAACCATCTCTACAAAACCTGTTCCAATACTATTATCAATAGGATCAATATTGTTTATTGTCATTTTCATAAAGTACAACATAAGTATTGGCATTACAATAAGAAATATAATAAACAGTACATTTCCAAAAAGCAGTTTTAGATTTTTCTTTGCAATAGTTAATGATTCCATTGTTATATACCTCCTTAATCCCTTAGGTTTCTACCAGTAAGAGATAAAAAAACACTTTCTAAGTTTGGCTGTTGTAGAGAAATATTACTTACTTTGACATCTTCTTTTGATAATATGAATAATACATCCTGCATAATTTGTTGAGCTTTTTTTGTGAGAATTTCTAATGAATCTTTATTTTGAATTACATTAATAACTCCATTTAGATTTCTTATTTCTTCAAGTAAATTAAATTTCATATTCATAACATCAATTACAAGCCTTTCTTCTTCAGATAATTGACTTTTTAATTCTTCGTTTGTCCCTAGTCCTATAAGCTTACCATGGTCTATTATACCTACTCTATCACAGATTTCTTCTACTTCCTGCATATAATGACTTGTGTATATAACAGTTGAACCTCTTTTATTTAACTCCTTTACTGACTGTAAAATATGATTTCTAGATTGAGGATCTATTCCTACAGTCGGTTCATCCATTATTATAATCTCAGGATTATGGGTTATAGCACAAGCTATATTAAGTCTTCTTTTCATCCCTCCTGAAAATCTCTTAATTTTTTCGTTTTTGTTTTCTGTTAATTTAGTAAATTCCAATGCTTCATTTACTTTCTCCTTTAGTTCTTTCCCTCTTAATCCATAAAGTTTTGCAAAAAACTCTAAATTCTCCTTAGCAGTTAAATCTTCATATATAGCTAATTCTTGGGGGACCAGTCCTAATATTTTTCTTACATCTAAGGATTTCTTCGCTACATCCATATTGTTTATTTTTATTTTACCGCTATTCTGATCCAAAAGTCCCATTATCATCTTTATGGTAGTACTCTTACCGGCTCCGTTTGGTCCTAATAGTCCAAAAATTTCTCCGTCCTCTATTCTTAAACTAATATTATCGACAGCAAGCTTATCTCTATACCTTTTTACAACATTCTTAAGCTCTACACCCATATCTAAAACCTCCTTTTTTTCTTTGTGTTTATATTTTACTTATATCTATTAAACATTTCTATCACTAAAAGTAACCACTCTAAATGACTTAAGTCATTCTTTAAATTACGGAATCACTGCATAAAAAAAGTGTCTGTATGACACTATATATTAATTATTTAAGTTTTCCTCCCTTAAGATAATATATTGCTATTTGAGTCCTGTCTCTTAAGTTTAACTTTCTAAGTATATCTGAAATTTTATTTTTTACAGTACCTTCACTAAGAAACATTTTTCCAGCTATCTCTTTGTTTGTATATCCATCAGAAATTAACTGCATAATCTTAATTTCATTATTCTTTAAGTTATATGCAGAGTAATTATCTTTTTTTTCTAAACTAAGTAATTCTCCTATCTTTTTTGCAACATCTGAATGTATTAACATGTTACCGCTATGTACTGCTTTTATGTCTTTAATTATCTTATCCGGTGAGATGTTTTTTAGTAGGTAGCCAGAAGCTCCATTTTTTAATGCCCGAACAATATACTCATCATCATTGAATGTAGTAAGTATAATAATTTTAATACTAGGGAATGTCTCTTTAATTTTCTTAGTTCCCAGTACTCCATCACAAACCGGCATTCTGATGTCCATTAAAGCTACATCAACTCTGTTATGTCTGCAAAACTCAAAAGCCTCATCTCCGTTAGAACTAGTCCCAACAACATTAATATCACCATCCATGGAAAGTATTATCTTCATGCTGTCTCTTACAATTTTGTCGTCATCTACTACAAGCACGTTTATACTCAAGTAATCACCTCCAATTTTAAACTACCGTATATCTTTAATAGGGATTATGTTTTCAATAATGAACTTATCATTTGTATAGATGTTTAACCTTCCACCTATAAAGCTCAATCTTTCTTCCATTGCTGTTATACCTAATCCTTTTTTTATGTCTCTAGCTATAAATCCATCATTAGCTATAGTGGCTAAAACTTCCTTGTCTGTATAAGCTAAGTTTATTATTATGTTTTCTGCTTTACTATGTCTTGCAGCATTAGTTAAAGCCTCCTGAGTGTTTTTATATAATACTAACTCTGCTCCGGGATATAATTTTATAGGATTACCATTAATATTTAGTGTAACATTAATATCAGTATCATTCTTGAATTTATTAATCATCTCTTTAATTGAAAAAATAATGTTTTTATGCTCTTTAGGCTTTATACTCATAACAGTTTCTCTTAGTATATCTATACTTTCTCTTAAATTTTCAACGGATGCCTGTAAAAGCTCCTTTGATTTTTCCTTATTATTCTCTAATAATCTAACTCCTGCTTCCATTTGCAGAAGCAATGCAGTTAGTCTATGACCTATAGTATCATGAATTTCTGTTGATATTCTAGCTCTTTCTTGTACTTGAGCTAACTTCTCTACCTTGCTTGAATATAACTCAACCTGTTTTTTTGCTTTTTCAAGCTCATAGCTGTAACGTCTTACATCATCATACAAATATTCTATTTCTGCTATTTTCTTATTTTTTAATGTAATTGACTGAGTAAAAAGAAATATATAACAAACAGTAAATAATGCTAATAATATACTCTCAAGTTCCATATCCTTGATAAGATACATCATAAACAAGCTGCTAACTATAACAATACCATAGTTGTAATTTTTTATGCAAACTATGCCGTCAATTATAATTATTAAGGTTAATAAATAGATTAAGCCGTTAAATGTATTAAACATAATATAAATAATTACGAAGTCACAAAATAAAGATAATATTAAAAATTGCTTGACAGTAATAATTTTTCTGATTCTGATATTTAAAATATATAGAAGTAAGTAAAAAATAAAAAGTGAAATCTGCTGATTGTCTATATTTATTACTGTAGGAATAATACTAATTAATACTATAATGAGCTTTATAAAATAATGATTTCCTGAAAGCACTTTTATCCCTCCTAAATAATAATGGCTTAAATGCTTATTATCTTGAAAGAAAATTTATTGTTATATAAATATTATACTACACAATTATTATTGACTAAAATAAATTAATACATTTTATTTCCATAACAATAAAAAAGCATGATAAGTATTTTATGTCTTACCATGCTTTTTATAAAAAACAGTAATTTATCGTAGATATGGAGATATTTTCTTATACAATAATAATGTTATGAATGAAACTATTGTACCTTTTAAAAGATTAAACGGAAAAATTGAAATGAAAATCAGAGTTTCATAATTAACTACTAATTTATTGACTTTTTGTGCCATATCTACAACCATATCAATATACTTTTCTAAAGGTATTCCAAAATATCTTGCATAAAGCGGTATGAAAATTAAGTAATTAAATATAGCTGCAAATAAGGACATTGATATTGTTCCAACTACCATAGCCAGTATTGCAGTCTTAAATGATTTTCTTCTGGCATAAATAGAACCTGCTGTAAAAACAAATACACTACCTACCATAAAGCTTGCTAACTGTCCTACTCCTCCAGTCTCTGCAAGCTTAACAGAAGCATGAAGAATATTTTGTATTAACTGAATTATAACTCCAGCTATTGGACCCATGGTAAAAGAGCCAATTAACGCTGGTATATCACTTAAATCAAGCTTTAAGAATTCCGGGAAAATACCCAGCGGAAATTCTATCAGCATTACTACAAATCCTATAACTGATAAAAGAGATATTTTAGTCATTGATCTGATACTAAGTTTTCGTTTTGCTGCTAACATACTAATCGCCTCCATTAATTAATAGTTTTGATTTCTATAATTTTGATGGGAGCTATGCAAATTTAAAAACCCCTTGAACAAAATTCTTCAAGGGGCATAACTTTTCAATAAAACCTTAATATTAAATATAAGATTAATATATCAACCTTCTCCCATCCAGACTTTACTGTCGGTTCTGGAATCTCACCAGATCAACTGCCATGCAGCTAGCGGACTATACCGCCGGTCGGGAATTTCACCCTGCCCTGAAGATTAAAATCAATATTAAATTTGAGTTTATTATTACATATTAATAACAATATGTCAAGTAGAAAATTAAGCTTTATACACAATTTTTCCATCTATAATTGTTACTAAAGTATTACAATCTACATCCATTATCGGATTACCATCAAAGATTACTATGTCAGCATCTTTTCCAACCTCAAGACTCCCTATTCTATCTTGTAACCCCAATATCTCTGCCGGATATATAGTTATAGCCTTAAGAGCTTCCATTTCGTCCATACCTGCTTTAACTGCTTTACCTGCACATAATGGAAGGTAATGCAGAGGAACTACGGGAGAATCTGTGGTTATAGCAACTTTAACTCCAGCTTTATTAAGAATATTTAAAGTTTCAAAAGTTTTGTTCTTAGTTTCAAACTTACTTCTATGTCCTAAAGTAGGACCTACAATACAGCCTTTTCCTTCTTCTGCTAAATAATCAGCTATTAGGTGTCCATCTGTACAGTGGTCTATAGTAATATCTACATCAAATTCTTTAGCTATTCTTAATGCAGTAAATATGTCATCTGCTCTATGAGCATGAGCCTTTAGTGGAATTTCTCTTCTTATTACCTTTGTCATAGCCTCTAGCTTTATGTCAAATTCAGGTTTCTTAGATTCATCTTCTTTACTCTTATCAAGTTTTTCTTGATACTCTTTGGCCTTAAATAAAGTTTCTCTAAGCATTGCTGCTATTGCCATTCTAGTCATTGGAGACTTCTTCTTAGAATTATAAACCCTTTTTGGATTTTCTCCAAAAGCCACTTTCATAGCAGCGGGGTCTTTTATAAGCATATCATCAACTCTATCACCATATGTCTTAATTACTACAAACTGTCCGCCAACAACATTAGCACTTCCCGGTCCTGTAGTAGCAGTTGTGATTCCTGCTTCATATGCTTCTTTAAGAGTTTTATCCATAGGATTTACTCCATCTTTAGCATTAAGCTGCGGCATTACCGGATCTGTATATTCATTTACATCATTTCCTTCAAACCCTATGGCATCTTCTGAAAGACCCAAGTGACAATGTGATTCAACAAATCCGGGCATTATAATACTACCTTTTGCATCAATAATCTCAGCATCTGACGGAGCTATAACATCTTTACCTATAGCTTTTATTTTTCCGTCCTCAACTAAAATACTTCCATTTTCTATAATTTCACCAGTCATGGTGTATATCTTACCATTTTTTATGAAAAGCATTTTATCTCTCCTTCTTAAAATTTTATTATTAAATTACGTTTTTTCTAAAATAATTTAATAATTATATAATATTTAATTATCTTTTATATACAACTTTACCATCTATAATAGTAACAACTGTTTCATAATCAACATCCAGCAACGGATTTCCATCAAATATTACTATATCGGCATCTTTGCCAACTTCTATGCTTCCTACTCTATCTGCAATACCTACAATTTCAGCCGCGTTTATTGTAATAGATTTTAAAGCTTCTATTTCATCCATTCCTGCTTTAACTGCTAATCCAGCACAAAGCGGTAAATGGTGAAGAGGAACTACGGGAGAATCAGTCATAATAGCAACTTTTACTCCTGCTTTATTTAATATACCCGGGGTTTCAAATGTAAGATTTTTTAATTCAAACTTTGATCTATGGCCAAAGGAAGGTCCTATAATACAAGCTTTTCCTTCTTCTAGTAAATAGTCAGTTATTAGATGACCTTCTGTACAGTGTTCAAGAGTAATATCTACATCGAATTCCTTAGCTATTCTTAACGCATTAAATATATCATCTGCCCTATGAGCATGAGCTTTTAACGGAATTTCTTTTTTAATAACCGGTATTAATGCTTCCATTCTCATGTCAAATTTCGGCTTTTTTGACTCATCTTCTTTACTCTTTTCTAGTTGTTCAATATACTCTTTAGCTTTAAATAAAGTTTCTCTAAGTATAGCACTAATAGCCATCCTAGTCATTGGAGATTTACTTTGTGCATTATAAACTCTTTTAGGGTTCTCACCAAAAGCGACCTTCATTGCTATTGGTTCTTTAATAATCATATCATCTAACCTTTTACCATAAGTTTTTATTGCCGCAAATTGACCGCCTATTACATTAGCACTTCCCGGTCCTGATACTACAGAAGTTATTCCACCTTTATATGCTTCTTCAAACGTCTTATCCATTGGATTAATACCATCAATTGCTCTTATGTGAGGTGTTAATGGATCAACCATTTCATTTACATCATTTCCTTCAAATCCAATAGCATCTTCAAATAGTCCTAAATGACAGTGACTTTCAACAATTCCCGGCGTAACCATCTTTCCCTGTGCGTCAATTACTTCTGCATTTAAAGGTACAGCTATGTCTTTACCAACTTCCTTAATTTTACCGTTCTCAATTAATATACTACCATTTTCAATGATTTCTCCAGCCATTGTATAAATTTTTCCGTTCTTAATAAGTAACAATATACTCACTCCTTAATATAATTTTATTTCGTGTTCCTAAATATAATTATATAATGTATTAAAATAAAATTCAACAGTAATAAAATTAGAGTTCATACTCAATGATGAACTCTATTATAGTTGATATTCCTAATCTTCATATATATTTCTACAATTGGTCTCTTTGATTAAGATAGTAGTTAATACAGCGATACCAGCAGATATTAGACATATTAAGAAGGCCTTGTTATATGAATCTATAGAATAGTCGTTATTAAGTACATATCCTATTAAAGGCTGAATGACTGCTGCAAATAAGAAACCTCCCATATTGGCTATTGCAGTTGATATACCGGCATATTCAGAAGGATTAACTTCCTTAGAACATGCCCAAGAAAGAACAAAACCCGCTCCTGTAAATCCCATAGCGAATAATAAAATGTATAAAATACCAAAAGGCATATTACCCGGCATTACATAAAGCAAAATAATCCAAGATATAAAATATGCTATGGAAAAAATCAATAAAGGTGCTTTTCTCCTGCGTAATTTATCAGAAATTGTACCAACTACTAAACTTCCTACCATAAGCCCTACAGTAACTGTCATAGTAAAAGTAGAAGCTTGTGCATTTGAAATATTATAGGTATCCATCATATAGGATACACCCCATGTACCAATAAATGCTATTAAAGATCCAAACATCCCTCCAAATATAAAAAATCCAGGCCAAGTTCTTAGATTAAGAAAGACGGTTCTAATACTCTCCTTTAAACTAATCTTATTTTTAACCAGCCTTGATGTAACGGGAGCAAGGCCTACATCTTCTGGACGATTTCTAACAATAATATATACAAATACAGCAATTCCTATCGTAATTAAGCCAATAGTCATAAAGGACATTCTCCATCCCATTAAAGAAACCATAATAACTAATGGATACTGTGCAAGTAATGATCCTCCATTACCTACAAAGGATGTCAGTCCTGACATTCTTCCAAATTCATCTTCTTTAAACCACTGTGATAAAATCTTTAGTAATGATATAAATACTACAGATACACCAAGACCTACAACTAGTCTTCCAATGTATGCCATAGTTATATTCTCACTCAAACTAAACATCACAGAACCTATACCAGCTAACAAAGTTCCTAAGGTAACAGTTTTTCTAGCTCCTAAAGTATCAGCTAATATACCTGAAGGAATTTGCATTACCATATAAGGCCATGAATACATAGCTCCCAGATTTCCAAATTCAACACCGCTAATATTAAAAGCATCTATAAGTTCAGTCTTAACTACACCTACAGCCACTCTATGAAAAAATACAACTATATAAGCCAGGGCAAGTATTGACCA
Source organism: Tissierellales bacterium (assembly GCA_028280805.1). Classification (GTDB taxonomy): domain Bacteria; phylum Bacillota; class Clostridia; order Tissierellales; family VENL01; genus JANQLB01. The sequence goes on along the minus strand of JANQLB010000084.1, from coordinate 153,411 downwards.
AATGTACCAACGACGTCTATACTGTGCTATATTGTGTTCACTATTATAACTCATTTTTTTCCTCCTCTTAATCTTAGTTAGCTTATAAATCCTTCATACTAAGTGAAATTCTTCCTCTTTCTATATCTACATCAATAATTCTTACGTTTACTACATCTCCAACAGACACTACGTCATTAGGTCTTTTGACAAATTTATTGCTAAGCTCGGAAATGTGAACTAATCCATCCTGCTTAACTCCAATGTCCACAAATGCTCCAAAATCTATAACATTTCTAACAGTTCCTGTTAATACCATATCTGGCTTTAAATCCTCCATTTTTAATACGTCTGTCCTAAATATAGGCTTTGGCATTTCATCCCTTGGATCTCTGCCCGGCTTTTTAAGTTCTTTGATAATGTCCTTTAGCGTAGGAACACCAATCTCTAACTCACCAGCTAATTGCTCTATGCTATTTTTTTCAATCATATTGTCTATTGCATTTAAATTACCCTTTCTTATATCCTCTCCGTCAAAACCAAGCTTTTTAATTAGCTTTAATGCTACATCATACGATTCAGGATGAACAGAAGTGTTGTCAAGCGCATTATTTCCATCAGAAATTCTTAAAAATCCTGCACATTGAATAAAAGTCTGATCTCCCAATCTTTTAACCTTTAATAACTCATCCCTACTTGAGAATTTTTTATTTTCATCTCTATATTTTACTATGTTTTTTGCTACACTTTTTGAAACTCCGGAAATATAGCTTAGTAATGATACAGAAGCAGTATTTAAATCAACTCCTACACTATTAACACAGTCTTCAACCACAGCACCTAATGCTGCATCTAATTTTCCTTGATTTAAATCATGCTGATACTGACCAACTCCAACATGCTTAGGATCAATCTTTACAAGCTCTGCTAATGGATCTTGAAGTCTTTTTGCTATTGAGATAGCTCCTCTTATTGATACGTTTATATCTGGGTATTCCTCATTGGCAACTTTTGATGCTGAATAAACAGATGCCCCGGCTTCACTTACTATAGTATAGTAAACCTTTCTATCTAATTCCTTAATCATATCAGTTACTATCATTTCGGATTCTCTAGAAGCAGTACCATTACCTATAGCTATTATATCTATGTTATATTTTTCAATTAAAGCAGTTAATTCTTTCTTTGCTTCTTCAACTTTATTTTGTGGTGCTGTTGGATATACAGTTGTATAGTCTAAAAGTCTTCCTGTTTCGTCTAATACTGCAATCTTACATCCTGTCCTATATGCAGGGTCAAATCCCATTACAACTTTATCTTTGATAGGAGGTATCATAAGAAGAGGTTCTAAATTCTGACCAAAAACATTAATGGCATCTTCCTCTGCCCTTTCAGTTAGAATATTTCTAATCTCCCTTTCGATAGAAGGTGAAATTAATCTTTTATAGCTGTCTTCAATGCTGTCATTAAGGTAATGAGTAGTTATAGCTTTGTTGTTTATAATAATTTTAGATTTTAATAAATCTATTAATTCTTCATCAGGACTGTCTATTTTTACCTTTACAAACTTTTCTTTCTCACCTCTATTTATAGCTAATATCCTATGGTTTGCTATTACTTTAACAGGCTCATTATAGCTATAGTACATCTCATAAACCGATTTTTCTTCTTTGTCTACAGCTTTACTGATAACTATCCCTTTGGCAAAGGTTATTTTTCTGATTATATCTCTAAACTCCGGGTCATCAGATACCTTTTCAGCAATAATATCCATAGCCCCCTGATAAGCATCTTCAACACTATTCACACCTTTTTCTTCGTCAATAAAAGGCTTTGCAAGGTCTTCAATACTCCCATCATTTACTTCCTGATTAAATACAATCTCTGCTAAAGGCTCTAAGCCCTTATCTTTAGCCTTAGTAGCTCTTGTACTTTTCTTAGGTTTATATGGTCTGTATAAATCCTCAACTCTTTGTAGTACCTCAGCTTTTAATATTTCTTCCTTTAACTCGTCTGTTAATTTTCCTTGTTCATCAATTAATCTAATAACTTCTTCTTTTCTATTTTCAAGATTCCTTAAGTATATAAGTCTGTCGTTTAAATCTCTTAATACTATGTCACTTAACTGACCGGTTTGTTCTTTTCTGTATCTTGCAATGAAAGGAATAGTATTGCCTTCATCAATAAGATTTATAGTATTTTCTACCTGTGTTTTTTTTAAACTAAACTCTTTACATAATATGTCTATAATATTCATATCAACTTCTCCTTATCTTTTATTTTATAGCATAATTATACAGTTTAAATGGAGATGAAAGAAGATTGGCTGCCTTCGATAAATAGGCAGCCTTTAGCAAGTCTGTAAAAAACGTTAAGATTTACTGTTTTTCATAAATATCTACTAGCTTTTGCTCGCCTTCATTTTTAAATACTCATTTATAAACAAATCAATATCTCCATCCATAACACTGTTTATATTTCCTATTTCAGCATTAGTTCTATGATCCTTAACAAGGTTATATGGATGAAAAACATATGATCTAATTTGTGAACCCCAAGCTATTTCATTGTATTTACCTTGTAAATCTTCAATTTTTTCTTTATGCTCCATTTCCTTTAGTTCAATTAGCTTAGATTTTAACATCCTCATAGCTGTAGCTTTATTACTGTGCTGAGACCTCTCGTTCTGGCACTGTGCTACTATCCCGGTAGGTATATGAGTAATTCTGACAGCAGAATCAGTAGTATTTACATGCTGCCCTCCTGCTCCTCCCGCTCTATATGTGTCTATCCTTAAATCACTAGGCGATATTTCTATATCAATATCATCGTTTAATTCAGGAAAAACATCTATAGATGCAAAAGACGTATGTCTCCTACCGGATGAGTCAAATGGTGAAATTCTTACTAATCTGTGAACTCCTTTTTCTGATTTTAGATACCCGTATACATTTTGTCCCTTTATTAAAAGTGTAGCACTCTTTATACCGCCTTCTTTATCTGGTAAAATATCAAGAGTTTCTGTGGAAAACCCCTTTTTTTCACACCATCTTTTATACATCCTTAGAAGCATCTCAGCCCAATCTTGAGCCTCAAGACCCCCTGCTCCGGAATGTATGGAAACTATGGCATTATTGTTATCGTATTCACCACTTAATAATGTGTTGATTCTTAGTGTATCTATCTCTTTAGCTAAAAGCTTTATATCGTTGTTTATCTCATTTACAATGGATTCGTCTTGTTCTTCGTTAGCAAGTTCTAATAATACCTCAACATCTTCTACTCTTTTAAGAGTATCTTTATAAAAGTCAATCTTATCTTTTAAAGACTTAGATGCTTGAACTATTTTTTGAGCCTTATTACTATCATTCCAAAAGTCTGTCTGCATCATTTTTTCTTCTAATTCTTCTGCCTCTTTTTCTAAAGCAGGCAAGTCAAAGTGAAACACCTATTTCTTTTATTTGATTCTTAAGTTCGTTTATCTTAGATTTATAGCTTTCATATTGTAACATACTACACCTCCATAAAAAATTAAAAAGTAATTTTACTGTCCACAGCATTTCTTGTATTTTTTACCACTTCCACATGGACAAGTTTCATTTCTTCCAACTTTTTTACCTTTAACTATTGTTTTAGGCTTACTGTTTTGATCTCCTTGATTTGTTCCGGTAATTTTTGCTACTCTCTTTCTTTCTACATCTTTCTCTATCTTGAAATTAAACATATATCTAACTGTATCTTCTTGGATGCTGCTTATCATTTCTTCAAACATATCAAAACCTTCTACTTGATAAGCTCTAACCGGATCTTCCTGTCCCATAGCCCTTAGTCCTATACCCTGCTTAAGCTGAGCCATAGCATCAATATGATCAATCCATTTAGAATCTACAGTCCTTAAAACAATAACCCTTTCTACTTCTCTTAACCTTTCAGAAGAAACCTCTGTTTCTTTTTGCTTATACGCTGCTTGGGCTATGTCCAATATCATGGATTTTAATTTATCCTTTGTTAAATTTTCTAAATCATCTATTACTAATGATTCATTAGGCAGGAATATCTTTGACAGATATTCTTCTAAACCCTTTATATCCCATTCTTCAGGGTATCTTGTTCCTGAGGTATAAACTGATATACTTTGATCTACAATCTTATCAAGCATTGAGAATATATTGTCTTTTAAATCTTCACCCTCAAGCACCTTTTTTCTTTCTTCATAAATTACTTCTCTTTGTTTATTCATTACATCATCATATTGAAGTACATGTTTTCTTATATTAAAGTTTCTACCTTCTACTTTCTTTTGTGCATTCTCAATAGTTCTGGTTAACAAACCATGTTCTAAAGGCTCATCATCAGGCATTCCCATTTTATCTACCATCATTCTGATACTATCACTTGCAAATAATCTCATAAGGTCATCTTCAAGCGATAAAAAGAATCTGGATGATCCCGGGTCTCCTTGTCTACCGGAACGCCCTCTAAGCTGATTGTCTATACGGCGCGATTCGTGACGCTCTGTTCCGATTATATGAAGTCCTCCAGCATCTAAAACTTTTATATGCTCAGACTTAGTTTCTTCATTTGACCTTTGTAATAAATCTTTATATACTTTTTTAGCTTCAATTACTTCTGGGTCATTAGTATCAACTACACTGTCAATCTCAGATAAAATCTCATGACTATATCCTTTTTGTTTCATTTGACTCTTAGACATGAACTCTGCATTACCACCTAAAATAATATCCGTACCACGACCTGCCATGTTAGTAGCAATGGTTACAGCTCCAAATCTTCCTGCCTGAGCTATTATCTCAGCTTCTCTTTCATGATGCTTAGCGTTTAACACTTCATGAGGTATCTTCTTTTTCTTAAGAAGCTTACTTATCAACTCAGATTTTTCAATTGAAATTGTACCTACCAATACGGGCTGACCTTTTTTATACGACTCTTCAATATCGTTTATAATTGCTCTGTATTTAGCTTCTATATTTTTATATACAGCATCAGCAAGATCTTTTCTTATAACAGGCTCATTGGTAGGTATTTCTACAACATCCACACCATAAATTTCTCTAAATTCATCTTCTTCAGTTTTAGCTGTACCTGTCATACCTGCTAATTTTTTATACATCCTAAAGAAATTCTGATATGTTATTGTTGCTAATGTTTTTGATTCTTTTCTAATTTCTAAGCCTTCTTTAGCTTCTATGGACTGATGTAAACCATCACTATAAGTTCTACCAAACATAAGTCTTCCAGTAAATTGATCAACTATAATAACCTGACCATCCTTCACCACATAATCACTGTCCCGCTTCATAAGGTTTCTTGCCTTTAAAGATTGATTGATATGATGGGATATTTCCATGTTCTTGATGTCTCCATAGTTTTCAAGATTAAAGAATTTTTCCGCTTTTGCTACACCTCTATCCGTTAGAGTTACTGTTCTTGCCTTTTCATCTACGATGTAATCCGTATCTTCTTCCTTATATTCTCTATCAAATAATTCCTTTTTCTTTTCGTTTGGATCAACTATTCTGCCCTCTAGTGTACTTGTAAATCTGTCTGCAACGAAATAAAACTCTGTGGACTTATCACCACTTCCAGATATAATTAAAGGTGTTCTTGCCTCATCAACTAATATACTATCAACCTCATCAATAACACAATAATTTAAATCTCGTTGAACCATTTCTTTCTTGTAAATAACCATATTATCTCTAAGGTAGTCAAATCCAAATTCGTTATTTGTTCCGTAGGTGATGTCACACTCATATGCACGTCTTCTTTCTTCATTGCTAACACCATGTATTAAAATTCCTACAGATAGACCAAGGAATTTATATATTCTACCCATTAATTCACCTTGATAGGATGCAAGATAATCATTTACTGTAACTAAATGAGCCCCTTTACCTTCAAGGGCATTTAGATATAGTGGAAGAGTGGCTGCAAGGGTCTTACCTTCTCCTGTTTTCATCTCTCCAATACGTCCTTGATGTAATATTACTCCACCTATCATCTGCACTCTGAAATGTTTTTGTCCCAAAACTCTATAGGCTGCTTCCTTGACAACTGCAAAGGCCTCAGGGAGAATGTCATCCAATGATTCTCCATTTTTAAGTCTTAACTTAAATTCATCTGTTTTAGCTTTTAATTTCTCATCACTTAATTTCTTCATATCATCTTCTAATGCTTCTATTTTATCTATAATAGGGATAATTCTCTTGATTTCTCTACTACTATAACTACCGAAAACTTTTTCAAATATTTTTTTCACAATAATTCCCCTCTCAGTTTAACATAATTGCTATCATACTATTTTACCATTAATAGTCAATGACCGCAAGACATCCTTTGCGTCAAAAAATCCAGAAAGAGAAAGTATTCTCAAACTGGATATTAAGTATTTGATGTTTTAATTTAGATAAAGGTTTTGTTAATATCTAAATTCTGTTGTTATAGTTAAAAGTTATCATCTTGTTTTTGTCTACACTGTCATCAAACATTACTTTCTGTATTAACAGGAATATTCCAACGCTAATAAGTAAATCTCCTATACTAAAAATCTGAGGATACGGATATGGTGTAGGTATTGCAATAAAACGGGATAAGAAGCTCCATCGAGTCAATTCTGTTAATGGTGTAAAAAGTTCAATGTTCTGCTGTGCTATTAAATTTGCAGTTTCATTTAGCCCGATATAATTTAATCCGTCTAAAGAAACTACTACTGTTCTGCTATTAACAAAGAAAGAAATTGTATTCATTATAACACCAATAAATATAATTAAACTTTCTCTAAACTTATAGTTAACGGCAATTGAAAGAATTACAAAACCAACAGAAATACCATATAAAGTAGATATATTATCTAATACTATGCTATATCCTCTAAATGTAAAATGAAAAAAGCTAATTTGTATTAGTAGTGCTAGAATTAAAATTGAGATTCTGTTAAAGGATTTATGCAATAATCTTATTACTTTTCCTCCTCTTATACTTCCAATAAAAATTGACCCAATCAAGAACTCTATTAGCATTATTATCCTACTCCTTTTCTCCATTATACTATAGTCCTTCTATAAAAATTTAAATATTCCTTCATGATTTAAAGTAAATATAAATATATTTTATAAATTGAGTCTTATGTACTAATATATAATTAAAAGACGAGGAACAAAAGTCCCTCGTCTGTCTACTAATATATTCTTATGGATTTAAAATTCCGGCTCTATTAATCCGTAGTTGCCGTCCTTTCTTCTATATACAACATTTACCTCATTAGTTTCTGCATTTCTAAATACAAAGAAACTATGACCTATGAGTTCCATCTGTAAAACAGCTTCTTCTTCATCCATAGGTTTTATAGCAAATTTCTTTGTTTTTACTATCTTTGAATCTTTATCCTCCTCAGGTAACTGGGTTATATTTTCAAATTTGATAGACCCTCCGCTATAATACCTTTTTTCAAGCTTTGTTTTATGCTTCCTAATCTGCCTTTCAAGAACATCAACTGCTTTGTCGATAGATGTGTACATGTCATCTGTAACCTCTTCAGATCTCAAAATAGTACCATTAAAAGGAATGGTTACTTCAAATATGTGCCTATTTTTTTCAACACTTACTGTAGCTTTTAACTCCAAATCTTTGTTAAAATACTTATCCAGCTTACCCATCTTTTTGTTAACAGTACTCCTTAAAGCATCAGTAACATCCATGTTTTTTCCGCTTACAGTAATTCTCAAATATATCAACTCCTTTCAGATATAAAAGGTTAAAATAAGGAAACTATTATTGTGATATAAGAACTGTTAATTTTAAGTTAATTTTCTCCTTATAACTATTATATTTCTATATTGATATTTAGTTTCCTGCTAATTTCAAAACTTTTTGACAGTTTTAAAATATAGTTTCCTTTAGTTTTATTATATATATAATACCCACATTATATTTTGATTAACATTCTTTTTACAAACTTAGACAATTTACGTGTAATTTTATAAAATAAATTTATAAATTTAATTGATGTTTATTAATAATATTGAATTATTATTAGTAAAGTTATCCACATTTATCTTGTTATATTTTTGTGGATAGTATAATGGATTTTCTGTGGATAATGTGTATAACTTTGTGGAAAAGTGTTATTCGCACGTCCATTCATGTGTATAATTTGTTAATTAAAAGTGGAAAATTTTCAACCTTATATATTATGCCGTTTCTGCTTAATTATTATAGTTTATATTTTCTATTGATTTACAATACACTTAAAAGTAAAAATTTAAACATTAAAAAAAATTAACTACATCTTTTATTAAGTTTTATTATAATAATTATATGTTATAATTTTTTTATAAACTCACAATTCTTTAGATTTAAAGTGCATTTAAAACCACAATATAAATGAATTGATAGCAATTTTAATTATCATTAACTATTTTATTTAATTTGGTATCCATAAAATATAAAGGGTATAATTATTAAAGATAATAAATGAAGGGAGTTTTATACATATGAAAGGTAGAAATATTAAAGGCAAGTGGAAAATAATGCTGCAACGTTATTTTCAAAGCTTCCGATTTAAACTTAATGCCATTTTATTATTGATAGCACTATTACCAGTTATTATATTAGGGTATCTTTCATTTAACAGAGCAGAAAATACTTTATTATATAAGCTAGAACAAAATGCCAAAACCTCATTAGAGCAGTTAAATTCTAATCTTAAACAATATTTTGAAGACGTTGAAGTGAGTATTAATGCTTTAAGTAAAAATTCAGCATTTACAGATTTAGTATTAGCAGAAAATAAAGGACAAGCTTCTTATGACAATATAGATGTTATTTCCGGGGCCACTGTTCAAAACGTAGACATTCAAGATAAATATGTACTGGAATTACTACAAAATACTCAAAAATCAAGAGATGACATAATAAATGCTTATTTCGTTACTAAAAATAGTAATTTGTATTCTTATCCTGAATTAGGCAGTTCACATCTGAACTTAATAGATCAAAATTTGTATGAAAAAGCATCAGAAAAAAAAGGAGAAGCCGTTTGGTTAAATCCATACAAAAATAAAACAAAAGAACTGCTTGTAATATCTATAGGTAAAGCTGTTATAGAAAATGAAAAGGTTCTAGGTGTAATAGTTTATGATATAAATTTAAGTTCTTTATCAAAAAGATTTGCTAATTACCGTTTAGGTTCTACCGGATATTTATTAATCACGGATCAAGAAGGTACTATATTGGTTCATAAAAATCTAGAAAATATAGGAACTAATTTAAGTAAAACAGACAGTAATTTATGGAATAATTTAAATAAAAAGCACCTGACTTTACACGATTATAATGATAAAGGAAATAAAAAGTACTTAATATCTAATACTAACTCTACAAATGATTGGATTATTACAGGTGTTTTTATAGAAAGTGAGCTTACACAAGACACATTACCTCTTAGAAACTTTAATATACTTGTGGTACTAATAGCTCTAGCTTTATCGTCCGTCTTTGGAGTATTAATTTCTAAACGTATTATTAATGACTTAAATAAGTTAAACAAAGTTATCCAAAAATCATCACAAGGTGACTTGTCGGAAAAAGTTAATATTAAAAGCAAGGATGAATTTGCAATTATAGGAGATAACTTTAATAAGATGATTGATGATATAACTAATCTTATTAAAGGAATAAAAGAATCTGTCAATACTGTGGCAAATAGTTGTGACTCTTTATCTGAGATTGGAAATCAAACTTCTATTTCTACTAATGAAGTTGCCAAGATAACAAGTGAAATGGCTTATAAAGCTAGTGAACAGGCAAATGCTACAGAAAATGGAGCTGCTGGTATTAACGAACTGGCAAATAATATTAAGTATGTATCTAATTCTATTGAATATATTATTAATTCATTTAATGAATTGGAAACCCTCAATAAAAACGGCTTAAATATTATGGAAACCCTTTCTAGTGCAACGAACGAAACTACTTTAGCAAATAGTGAGATTAGCGGTGTTGTAGATAGCCTTAATTATAGTTCTCAAAATATTGGAGATATAATTAAAGGTATTAACAGTATAGCAGACCAAACCAATTTATTAGCCCTTAATGCCAGTATAGAAGCAGCTAGAGCCGGAGAGCATGGGAAAGGATTCGGTGTAGTAGCACAGGAAATAAGGACACTTGCAGAAGAAACGGCTAAATTAACTTTAAATATAGAAACTATTATTCACGATATGCAACAGCAATCTCAAAAAGCAGTGGATAGTATGAATAAAACTAATACAGTAGTAGAACAGCAAGTAAGCTCAGTAGAAACTACAGTAATAACTTTTAATAAAATTTCACAAAAAGTAAATGAAATAATTAGGAAAGTTAAGGAAATTAATAAGTTAAATGAAAAAACGGTTGAGAAGAAAAATGAAATTGTAAATATTATAGAGAAAATTGCTGCTGCTTCCCAAGAAACTGCATCAGGAACACAGGAAGTATCAGCCAGTACAGAACAAATACTTAGTGCTGTAGAAGAGTTAAATGATTTAATAACTGTGTTGGATTTATACTCAAGTAATTTACAGGATGAAATTAGTAAATTTCAGATTGATTAATAAAACGTGATTCGTTAGATAAAAATTTTATATTTAGTATGACAAGGTGAGCATGAAAGCTTAAACATCACCTTGTCATCTGTAAATTTTAGGACTTTAGAACTAATTTTTTATGAATAAACACAGTTAGATACTATTTATTGAATAATAGGATTTTTAATTATATAATTATATTGATATGCAATTTATTTAAATGGGGTGCTTTTATGGCATTTATTAACTGTAAATTATGTGGTGAATTGGTGAATACGGACAATGATATATTATGTAAGAGCTGTGCTAAAAAAATGAACAATCCTTATGAGAAAATAAAAGATTATTTATTCTTTCATAGAGGAGCAGATATTTTTGAAATATCAAAGGCAACCGGTATTTCTAAGTCACTGATTCTTAAGTATATTCGTGAAAAAAGAATAACTCCTATGGATAAATAAAAAGAATCACCTTAATAAGATGATTCTAATATTATTTTACTCTATTTTGTTTTATTTATAAAAGAAGAACTAGAAATCTTTTTATAGTTACGATACTCTTTAATAACATTTTTTCCTTGCCTGATTTTCTTTAATTTAGCTTTAACTCTATTAAAACTCTCACATATTTTATTATTATTTTGCAGTTCTAACTGGGATATAGATGCTAATATATAACTTATTCTTTCTATGCAATCTTTAAGTTTGATAATATTTTGTGCTGACTCACTGTCATCAGATTCTAGGCAATCACTATTGTCTTTTTTATATTCATAATACTTATTTGTAAAAGCATCATCTAAAATATTAATTTTGTCAATTTCTTTTTGTTTATTATTTGTATAAACCTGCAGCTTATCCATATTGTCTGCTTCAATTGCTTCTCCTTGATTTTTGGTCAGTTTATATACGTTGTTTAAATGAGATATTTTTTTGTCGGAAATTTCTATTAGTTCAAGTATTATAATCTTTTTCATAACAACAACCCCTAACCTATCCAGATAATTCATCCTCTATTTTAAGCTTGATTTACGGATTTCTCTGTTATATGCTTATATCTATACTCCCGCCTTTGTGAGGATATACCGAACGTTCTAATGATGCTCCAGTTGCCTGGTTGGCAGCTTTCATTCCCTTTAGTAAATTTGCTACTGTATTTGCATCTTGATTCATTGCTTTTCTCATAGTTGCAATTCCTAAAGCTTGTCTTAAGCTGTATAATGAACTTTGATGCATTGAACTTATATCCATAATCTCACCTCATCATAAATTTTATCTACCTTTATCTATAAAATATCCTTCCGTTTGAATGGATTGCCTATAGTAATTAGAGGTTACTTTTTTTCCTTGCTTAATATCCTTTAATTTAGATTTCACTTGTTGAAAATTATTATTTATTAATTCACTGTTTTTCTTATCAATTTCAAATATATTTTCAACCTTTTCATGTAATTGTTGATTTAATTGTTTAAACTTAATTTTTATATCTTTTTTTATATCTATTTGGCTAATTTCATTTACATTATAAAGATTTCTAATTTTACTAAACTGCTTTGCATATGAAGAATCAATATTATCAATCTTATCAATATAAGTCCGTTTTATCATAATAAGATTGTCTAATTTATCAAGATTACTGTCTTTAATTGCATCAGTCTGTTTATGAGTTATATTTAGTATTTCACTAAGTAAGTCAGATTTTTTATTTAACATATCTATCAAAATAATTATCTCTTTATTGGAATCTTCCATGAATTATTATCCCTTCTTTTTAGCTATTTTCATTGCTTGCTCCCAAGTTTCCTTTAATTCATTGGTCATTCCATATATCTCTTCAAGAATTTCTGTATCTTTATTCATATTTCCTTCCTGCAGTCTATTATGCATATATTCGTATAAAGAAAACAAGTGTTTACCTACTTCATTTTCCATGTCCACAATTGACATAAAGTGAATAAATATATCTTGAGCTCTAATATTACTATTATGTGCATTTTGCATATCATTATTTTCTATATTGATTATTGACTGCCTTATAAACTTCATTGCTCCTTTATACAGCATCAAGCTTAATTCTTGCGGGGTAGCTGTTTTGATATCATTTTCTTTATATTTTGCATATGGATTACTTACTGCCATTTATATGCCTCCTTAATTCTTCTATTGTTACATCCCTCCACCCATTTGCTGCATCAGCCAAGATGATTGGGAATTCATTTGAGAAATTGACTGCTCCATTCTGGCAAACATTAAATAATAGTAATCTTCTTTGTCAGCTAAATCTTTTAATAAGTCATTAATCCTATCATCATAGTCTTTTAGTTCTTCACTTAATATATTATTAAATTCTGTAACATCTCCTTCAATACCTGCTTTTTCAAGTAGTGAACCTTTATATCCATCGCTGTCTCTGGTTATTCTAATATTATCTTCAATTATGTCATGTAATCTATGAGCTAAACCTTGTTCGCTATATCTTTGACTTCTATTTGAACTATCACTATATCTGATATCTGATTCCTTTGTAAATAATTGAGCTATTTCACTAAGATTATCTGTTAATGCAGACTTAAGTTTTTCTTCATCAATAACTAATTTACCTTTATCTTGATAGAAAGAGCTTGTTTTAATCCCTATATCATAAAGATTTAATCCAACTCCTTCTACAGTATCATATAAAGCTCTTCTCATATCAGAAGTAATTGATTGAAGCATAGAATCACTTCTTAATATACCACTCTTGGCCTTTTCTTCCCATCTCTCAATTTCAGTTTCTGACATTTCATCTTTTTGAGCTTCTGTTAATGGTTTATAATCAAAATATCTCTCTTCAGATATTTTGTCATTAATAGTAGAAATAACTTCATTATATTTAGCTACAAAATCTTTTATTTTATCAATAACTTCATCCGGATCAGCGTTTATATTTAACTCAATATCTGCTAAACCTTCAGTTCCAGTTGGGTCATAATCAGAGTTTAATGTATATTCAATTCCATCTATAGTAAAAATATTAGATGATCTAGTAGTAGTAACACCATCTAAAGTAAACTGAGCATCAGTTGCAGCTTGCTCCTGAGTTAGCTTTAATACACCGCTCAATAAATTAGTTCCATTTAAGTCATTTAAAGAAATATCATTTATTGCACCTTCATTTTCTGACTGTAAAGTAAATGTGTCAGATAGACTGCTATATCTAAATGTAACACCTGCACTGCTTGTATTTACTTCGTTCATAACATATTGCAGCGTATCAGTTTCATCAAACGAGAAACTAACTCCGTTTATCTCAAATTCAGCTTTTCCTCCATTAAAAACTATTGGAATGTCTAAGTTTAAATCTCTTAAGGTGGTATTGAAGTTTACTATATTAAGGTCTCCTGATTTAAATCCTAAATCATTAACTATTGATTCAGTACTATCAGCTACTGTAATTTCTGAACCATTTGTTCCGTTAAATATTAAATTTCCGCTTCCATCATCACTCACAGTGATTCCAGCACCTTGCATTGATAATTGGTTATTTATCTCATTTGCTAAATCATTCAAGTTTGAATAATCAGAAGGTAAATCTATATGATACTTACTACCCTCCACATAGATGTCAAATTCTTTACCAATATCCGACATATCTAAGTTGACATCTCCCTGTAGTTTGCTAATTTTCGCTCCGCTGCTAAAGCCAATTTGTCCAATAACATCAGTAGTATCACCGGATAATACAGTAATCTCATCGGATGTGTTATGAGAAATCAGCTTAATTCTATCTCCATAATTTGATACTCTTACAACACCAGTTCCTAAGGCACTGTCAATGTCAGCTTGAAGCTGAACAGTAAAGTCAGTTATATCAGCGGCATTTGTTATATCTACTGATACATTGGTTTTTACCCCGTTTACATCTATATTTAAATTTCCGCTTATACTAATTGGACTTGAAAAATCAAGGATCTCTCCTGTAATTGAGTTAGTTTGAGGATTTCTAAAGCCTAAATCGCTAACATATGTATGTGGTGTACTACTAAGTTGTAGAATGTGTCCTTGTGCTTCAAATACTAAATGATTTGAACCATCATGAGTTACAGAAATATTACCGGCACCAAAAGTATCATTAATCAAAGTTTGTAATTCTCCTGCAAGTGTTGCAGCGTCACTTGCTCCTGCTGCTGAACTGTTAAGTGTTATTGTTCTTTTAGTACCATCTAGCGTTATGTCAAATGACTTTCCTTCTTTCAAATCAGCAAAATTTACTGCTCCTCCAGTCATTGAAGGAGATACAGAACCCGAACTTTTCCATAAAGCTTTTTTAGCTAAAGCAATATTATTTAATGTATGAGTCCCGGTACTTGCTGAACCCGTTGCTCTTATTGTTACGGCATTTGTATCTACTCCACCTGCTCTCGCAGTAGTAGAAAATGCTGCAAATGAATTTGCAGACCTAAGGTTAGTACTTGGATTTAAGTAATCAAAAAATTCATCTTTAAATCCTCTTAGTAAATTACTAATGTCTCTATAACTATTTCTTTGCCACTCTACTATTTGTCTTTGCTGCTTCACTCTATCTACTTTAATATATTGAGCACTCATTAGTTTCTGAATCATACTTTCAGTATCTATACCTGTTGCTAAACCAGTTATTCTAAGCATATCAGACATAATATCACCTTCCTTTAACTTTATAATGACACAATTTATACTTTTTCATCTACCATTATTCCTGCCAGCTCCCATAACTTAGCTACCATATCTAAAATTTTTTCCGGAGGTATTTCTCTAATTATTTCATCATTTTTTGCATCTATTACTTTAACCATTATTGCCTTTGTCTTTTCATGGATAGAAAATTCAAATTTTCTATCATAAATCATAAATTCTTTGTTCGCCTTTTCTATTGCACTTATTATTTGTTCTTCTTCTACTTTCCTTTTTTCACTATTAATAAATGTTGATTCAAAGTCATGATTATTTTCAATTTTTTTAACCTCTTGAGATGTACTCATTTTATTCTCTAATGCTTGAGGTATTTGTACTGGTGTCGTGGCTGATCCTTCAATACGCATTGCTTTCCCTCCTAACATTTTATACTTTTGTCTCAATTTATATATCGTCATGTAATTAAGCAAACTTTAGTCACTTTAATTTAGAATAAGTAAAATATAAAAAATAGCTTAAGTAGATTATAGGTATTTTATCAGTTCTCAATTGTTCTCAAATTTATTTGTTTTTGCTAGTTTTTGTTTCCATGTGCTAATAATTGGTTTTATCTCATAATCTAATATATCACTGACTAAAATATAGTCTTTATTTTCAAAGCCTTCTATTATGTTATTTAGAAATAAATTAATATCTTGGATATTCACTTCTTCTTTATGTATTTCCTTTGTTAATGACATTGCTTCAGTTAGCCATTTCATTCCATCTATAATTTGTAGTGTAATATCTAAAGCTCGTTTTTCACTTCCTGTTTGAAAATCTTCTGCACACTGATTAATTCCATTTATTAATTTATCTATATATTCCTGAGCTGTTTTAGTAGTTTCTAACATTAATTGTATATTTTCCTCATGAGTCATAATATCTCTCCTCTATTTAATACTTTTAATTATTGTTACTATTTTGTCTATATCCTCTCTACTTAATCCTACTGAACTTCGGAGATTAATACCTTTAACTGATAATTCCTCAGATATATTCATTCTTCCCTTTCTATAATCTTTAATAGTCTCAATCTATCTCCAATTATTAAATGAATTGTATTGTACTAAAGCTGTTACTTCTGCACCTAATTCTACTAGTTTTTCAACTAAATTACTGCCTATGAAGCCTTCTCCACCTGTAACAAGAATCTTTTTATTCTCTAGTTGCACTTATCTCACTCCTAAATATATCAAAGTATTCATTATTAGCCCTTGTATAATCCTGTATCTGCCCTATATCTATCCAATATTCCCTTATAGGAAAACTCTTAACCGAGTAGTTCTTTTTCATAGCAATATCTATAAGTGTCGTGATGTCATAATATTCATTATCGGGAATGTAGTCAACCATCTGGGGGCTAATACAATACATTCCTGCATTCACAAAAAATTCTAATGTAGGTTTTTCCTTTAAATCTACAACACTTGTATCGTTTAAATCTACAACACCATATGGTATATCTATGTCATGCTTTCTAGTTGCTATAGTTATATCAGCATTATTTCTAACATGAAAATCTAAGAATTGATCAAAATTAAGCTTTGTTAATATGTCTCCATTTACTAATATAAGAGGTTTATCTAAATAATGTCTTGCAAGCTTAAGAGATCCGGCTGTACCTAACCTTTTCTTTTCTCTTATATATTCAATGTTAACTCCAAAATCATTGCCATTTCTAAAGTAGCTTTCAATAATATGAGCTTTATAGTTAACTGATATTAATATATTTGTAATACCGAAGCTTTTTAATTGACCAATTATTATTTCTAAAATAGGCTTGTCCCCAACCTTTAACATAGGTTTTGGTAATTCAGAAGTTAAAGGTCTTAGTCTTGTTCCAAGTCCTCCTGCCATAATAAGAGCATAATTATTTCTTGAATTATTTTTATCATATAAATCTTTAAAAAATATAACGTCAGTTACTCTCATACTTTCATCTACTACTGGAATTTGAAGTATTTTTTTTGATTTGAAAATATTTTCTATAAATTTTTTAGAAGAGGTACTGTTTATAAATATGCAGTCATATTTCGTTATCGTATTAACGCTTAAATCTATCGACATCTTATTTAATATTGCTCTTCTAATATCACCATCAGTTACTGTACCTATCAAGCGCTTATTATCATCTACTATTACTGCTATACCTCTTCCTGATTTATCAATATGCTCCATGGTTTCCTTAATAGAACATTTCTCGTTTACTAAAACATGTTCTAGATTCTTCATATAATTCAACTCCCCGTTTTATATGATTGTTGTTTTTTAATTAATACTTCTGGCAATCGTAAAGTCGATTTCACTATCAATATCTACTGACCTTACTCTAGGCATTATATATGCATAACTATCTTCCTTATACCAGTTTCTATTCTTTAATAGATAATTAGGCTTAGCAATGTAAATAGCACCATTTAATCTATAGTGGTCTGGTAATTCTTGTCGGTTTTTGTTTATAATTTCCTTTTTTATAAAATTATCAAGAACTAAATCTTTATCTAATGTATTAGTCCAATAAGAAAATCCTTGTATTTGGGTTCAATTCCGATACCTGGTCTCTTATAAGTTATATCTTCTTCAGTAATTCAGTATAATTTCCGAAAATTCTATTCCTAATTTTTACTGCCATTTTAATTCCTCTATTTCTTCAAGAGTTTTTATATTTTCCCGCTAAAACAATGAAGTACTTGAATTCTTATTTATTGTATCTATATATAATTTTCTATATTTATTATCGTCAAGAGTTTTCTTTAACTTTAGTATATTTGCCAGCTTGTGCTTAAATGTATCATCAGTATGCAACAATGCTTTGTAATGATTTTCTTTAACTCTTATACCTTTAATAAGTGTCTCTTCAGTAAGGAGGTTTGTAATGCCAGCTGTATTATTTTCATGAATTATATAAAATGTCTTAGTATTGTCAACAAGTTTTCCGCAGTAATGCTTATATAACAGAAGCGAGTATAAATACCAATCAAATGCAATAACATTTGATATCTTAATTTCTTTTAAGTATTTTGTAGTCTTAATTAGATTTAATGAGGTGTTAGATAGTCCAAGAAAGTTATAATCTAAGATTTCTTTATAATCATCTATTTGTGCAGGTAATTCTCTACCATAAGAACTTAGTATTTTACCATTGTTTGATATAGGCGTTATTTTGTTATAAAAAAATCCTTATATATATCAAATTGCTGTATAATTGATTTTATTCTATTATTTGAAAAATAATCATCACAATCCCCTAATATTAATAAGTGATAATTATTCTCAATTGAATAATCAATAATTACCTTTCTAAGCCTACAATACTTAAACTTTTTCTAGTATTTATAATTTAAGTTTTTAAATTATACTTTTTATTAGTCCATTAATAAGTTTTGGTATTTTGAATCCAATATTTTTAACTTTATCATACCGCCTATGTCTAGTTGCTGAATTGTCAATCTTTCCAATTGTAATGAAAGCATTAGCAACAACATTCATAAACACATCTCTTAATTGTTCATCTGTAGTATTAATTTTTACTCTAAGATTTTATTGTTTAATTTAGATTTTAAATCAGATATACCATATATGTCAAAACTATCTATCTCTTGTAAGATTGATGTAACTACTTTACAGTGTCCACCACCAACAACAAGGATTATTCTAGGTTTTGTCACAATAATATCTCCTTTCTGTTGACTTATCTTCTATAGATATAATGTTTAGGTTTAAATAATATTTAATCCGCCCATTTAAGAGAATTTAGAAAGTATTTTCGTATATTTTAAATAGTAATTCAAATAAGAAATTTTCCAATAAGTTCAAAAATTTATTAAAGTATCCTGTCCATATTAATAACAAAACTGCAAACTCCTATAATTTCCATGCATTGATTAATTATACATTGAATTTTTATCATATTTTTTTCAAACATATCATCAGAGTAATTTAATTTTTTATTCATTATTCCACTATGTATTGTTAAAGTTTGTGCTATAGATCCTTTAACTATTTTATTATAAAATTCACTTTCATTAATTTTTTCTTCAAGCATATTCACTTCCAATGATAATTTATTTAATTTACTATTATTAAAATCTTTATTTTTTAGAATATCTCTAATCTCTATACTTAAGTCATATCTATGCTTAATAATTTGTTTTAACTCATCAGCACCATTTATCATTTGATTCAAAAATTCTTCCAATTGGTTTTCAGTTATTTTTATACTTGCATTGGTATGGACATCATTAATTGTATCTTCTATACTATCAAATTCATTTTGCAGAAATTCTTTCTCGACTTTCTTTAATGTCATATTAGGACATATATCAAGTCCAATTCCTCCTTCTGTAGCATTTATAAACATATATCCCTTTTCAATTTCTTTAGCCATTTTTCTCATCATTTCTCTTTTAGCAGTTAAAAACTGCTTAATAGTATATGTGTCATTACCAAATATATCTTTAACTTTAATAAACTTCTTTGGATTTTCTTTCAATTCCTCTTCGAAATTACACATATGAGCAGCTCCGTCAGCATGATGCTCTAAATTTGTATAGGCTAAGTCTTGACCTACAAAAATTACTGGGTTACACCCTAATAAAGTAGCTACATTTATATTTATCCCTGCAACAGTCTGACTAGGAGATATTTGAACCAAGTCAAGGTTATATTTGTCTGAAAAATATTTTGCGAGTTCATCCTCATTATCCAGTATTAAGAATTTCTTTTCTGAATACTCTTTTACTATTTCATAATATAACCTATTAGTATATATTAATGTATTATTCTGAAAATCAATATCATCGAAAATATCCTTCTCCAATGGATCACCATCTATCGCTACTAAAAAATGTGGTTCTATACCTTTTTTCTTTAATATTCTTATAGCAGAACCACCTGCAATAATTACAGCTTTATTTCTTAATTTTTTTAGCAAATGTATATTTTTATCTAGTGAAGGTCCTGCGGAAACAATAATACCGGGTTTTCCCTTAAATTTATTCAATAGATCTTTAAAATTTGAACTGCTGCATATTTTTGAGGTGTTGCCTATAAAATTAGCAAGCCATAAGTATTTGAAATGTTCTCTAGTGGCCATATTTACTATTAGACTATTCATTGTATTATATAATTCTTTTTGAACGTTATTAAACATTTCAAAATAATCAATAGAGTAGTTATTAAAAATTTTAAATTCGATATTCTCCATAAACAAATTTTTAAATATATCAAATATCATATTTGCTACATCTTTTTCATCATCACTTAAAATAAATCTTACTCTTTCATCCATGATAATATTCTCAATTGTTTTATACTGAAATAATTTCTTAGCTATTGCTATCTCTGGCTCTATGATAATTAATATAGTATCTTGACCAATATTTTTAAGTAATTCCTGAATATGATACCCCATTCCCATCCCAAGAATTATAATTATTCTTGATTTAATATCAACAGACTGTACCCATCTTTCAGCTTCAACTGTTGCATTATAATTACTGTGAACAAACCATTTATTTTTTTTGTTATTTATTGTGACATTTAGCAGTCCTTCCTTATTCTTATGAACTTCAACCTTAACTCCGGCATTTTCGTCAAAACAATCTAATTTTCTCTTAATTTCAGCGTATACTATATCATTCTTTTTTTTTAAAAGCTCCAAATTATTTTTATAGATATTCATTTTTATTCTCCTTGTATAATATGTTTAGAAGCATTTTTATAAGTGTTCTAGCCATATTTTTTTATTTGTTTTTATTACAATTTTTAATTGAGATATCCTAATGCTAAGATATAATAAAGAATGATTAGCAAAAGATAAATCTTTTTCTCCTTAGTGCAATGATTATTATAAAAAATTTTATGAAGTAACTACTCCTTAACATAGAATAACACTTACATTAACATATCGTAAATTAGTTCGTATGGTTTTTGGCTTGGTGTTTGAAAATCAAATCTACTCCAACGAAAAAATTGAAGAGATTCAATGAAGTATTTTCCTTTCTTAAATCTATTTTTTAAACTAGATTTTATTAAAATTATCCTTTTTTTAACATCTCTTTTAAATTTAATTATAATAAAAGCCAACTTAGAAAAGCTGGCTTTTATTATAACTATTTAATATATCTAATTATCTTAATAACTGTAATACACTTTGAGAAACTTGATTTGCTTGAGCAAGCATAGCTGTAGATGCTTGTGTAAGGATGTTATTCTTAGTGAATTCCATCATTTCTTCAGCCATGTCAACGTCTCTAATTCTTGACTCTGATGCAGTTAAGTTTTCTCTTGCAGCATTTAAGTTTTTAATTGTATGCTCTAATCTGTTTTGGTATGCACCTAACTTAGATCTTTGCTGTGATACAGTCTCAATAGCTCCATCAATAATATCTAATCTAGTTTGGAATGTTTGAGTAGCACTTGTTACATTCACTTCATCTACACCAGTAAAACCATTTCCAAGTTGGTCAGCTTTCATGTTACCCATTGATACATCAAGTGTTTGTCCGCCATTTGCACCAATTTGAAGAGTTGCATTAGTCCCTGCAGTGTTAAGATTGTGATTATTAAAAAGTGTAGTTACATCAGCGTCAGCTGAGAATGAAATTCTAACACCTACATCATCAAAGTTTAACATAGTTCCTGCTGTTATATCACCAATATTTGTTACACTAAGAGTTTGAGTTGTTGTACCTACTGTTATGCTGATATCATTAGTAGCAGTAGTTACTGCAAAGTCGATTGCAGTACCACCAATTATTCCGTCTAAATCAAAAGAGATTCCTTCAGCTGTTGCTGATACAACTGTCATAGCATTAACACCAGTACCATCTGTAATTGAAACTCCTAAACTACCATCTAATAACTTAGATCCGTTAAATTCAGTTCTATCAGCTATCTCAGTAACTTCTGTATGTAGCTGCACTATCTCTTCTTGTAGCTTTTGTCTATCTTGAGGAGTATTAGTATCGTTGTTAGACTGAACAACTAACTCTCTCATTCTTTGAAGAATAGCGTGAGTTTCTGTTAAAGCACCCTCAGCTGTTTGAATTAAAGAAATACCATCTTGTGAATTTCTTTCAGCCTGATATAAACCTCTGATTTGAGATCTCATTTTTTCAGAAATCGCAAGACCTGCAGCGTCGTCACCAGCTCTGTTAATTCTAAATCCTGAAGATAATTTCTCTAAAGATTTAGATTGACCACTGTTAGCACTTTTTAATCTTCCATAAGTGTTTAATGCTGAAACATTTGTGTTAATTCTCATTGATAATTCCTCCTTGAATTTTTATTATTTTTTTGGCATCCTTGCCTATTCCACTTTCGTGGATAAACTTGTCCGCATTTAACGGACAAAACTAAAATTAATTATCAGCTCTGGCCAAAGCTATACATTAAAATTGTTTTCTTTTGTTCAATACTATTATCGGCAGTATTAAAGGGGACTTTAGATTTTTTTCGATTTTTTTCAACTTTTTCTGAAAATATTAATGACCAACATATAGTTGGTCAAGCTACTCTTAATAAACATCTTTTCCTTTTTTTAAACTCTCTCTAATCTTAAAGATATTTTCTTCATTTTTATATTCTTTATGCTTTATGAAGACTACATCCTCTGAGAGATTTGTGATTGCAGTTTCTATTTCTTCTAATCTGTCATTAAATTGTTGTCTTATCTCATTATGCTGTCTATCATTCTGCTCTAAAATAGTCCTATGTCCCTCTGCTAAAAGTTCAATGTCTCTAGCCATTATCTCTTGTATGATTCCCTGCTTAGTAATATCTTTTTGTATTCCACAAATATCCCCTTGCATTGAGCTAATATCGCTTTTTATTCCACTAATTTCATCTTGCATTTTTTCTTGGTTTTCCAATAACTTAACCAACATTTTTTCAATATTCTCCAACTCTATCACCTTCCAATACCTACCTTGAAATAATTATACCATATATTAACATGAAGGTCTATGTTGAAGCATATTTATTTCTTAAATATGTCGTTAAATTTTGATATATCAACATTATCTAAATTAGCAGCTTCTTTATTTTCATTTTGTATAGTAATATAGACTTCTTTTCTATGTATATCAATATCTTTAGGAGCTTTTATACCAAGCTTAACCTTTCCGTCTTCAATATCTGATACTATTATTTCTATATTTCCATTAATTATGATGCTCTCTTCTTTTTTTCTTGTAAGTATAAGCATATGCTAAGCCTCCCGTTTAGCGTTTTGCTTTTCTTGTACAATTAAGTGTTTATGTGAATACCTGTTATCATCCAGTATTATTTGCTTACCGAGAAGTTTATTTACATTGATTATTATCGGAGCTGCTAAATTAACAGTCATCTTATTAATATCCTCAGGAATTACAACTATATTATATACTGCTATATCTTTTTCTTCTTTAATTTCAAGCTTTTCTATAGCTGATTCATTAAGAGAAAAATCATAGTCTGATTTGAAAATAAAGGGGTTTATTATAACAAACGTTAAATCCGGATTGTCTATAGATTGAAGCCATTTAAAGGGAATTTCTTTATCCGGATTGTTTATTATAATAAATTTCTTATTATCTTCAAAAGCAAATAATCCGTTAGGAAAGGTAATAATTTCTTTTTCTATTATCTCTATCTCGCCAAAATGTTTTGTATTTAATTTCACCGTATTACCTCCTCTTACTTTCTCTCATCAATATAACTTATTTCAATATCAGGATATGGGTCTAGATACCCTTCTACCTTTCCCCACTGAAAATTATTCATAGCTTTTTCTATTTTATAATCTATTTCTACTCCACCTAATTTCCAGTCCATACTAAAGCTTTCCTCAAAGTCTATTTTAGGTCGGCTCTTAGGCATAATATCGTAATTAAACTGACGTGTTTTAGGTTGAAAATTTCTTTTAGCTATATCAGATATAGCATTAGAATTACCTCTTTTTATATTAATCATTCTTCTGCCTTCAGATGTTTTTCTGTTTATTCCCTCTAAAACTTTCCTAAGAGCTAATTGTTTAAACTGTTTAGCTAAATCTGCATTATTCTTTAATCCCGATTCTGCAAAACATTGATATTGGTCAATAATTACTTTTGGTTCTTCTTTATGAATTATTAACTCTGCATTTGTCTGGTTTATATTTAAGTGTCCTTTAGACTGCTGTATATCAATCTTAGGATAGGTTATGTTTAAATTTAGCTTTGCATCAATAGTCCTTATTTGTATAGACACAGGAATTTCCTCCTATCGAAGAAAATCAACTAATGTTGGCTGTATAATTCTCGATCCCATAGATAATGAAGCTCTATAAACATTCTCATTATTCGTTAATTCCATAATTATCTCAGCCATGTTAACATCTTCATTTTCAGACAATAGTTCTGTAAAGCTAGTATGCTGAGAATCAAGTCTTTTTTCTGTTAGTTCAAGTCTGCTCATTTTAGCTCCAATATCTGCTCTAACAGATAATAGATTTTCCATAGATTTATCCAGTTTAGTAATGCACTCCTGTAGAGTGTCTTTATCATCTACATTCATAGCGTTGTTAATTAGATCAAAAAGGGATGTAAGATAAGATTTGTCAGCATTAGTTCCTATAGCTTCTTTATCAGCATCAACCACATCATATCCATTAACAGTATATGCATTGAAATTAGTTATATCCATGTCCCCTGAAGGATCAAGTATCCCAAAAATCTTGATTCCTATAGTATTAATTGTAACATTATCTGATACTCCTGTATTATAATTAATAAGTTCGCTATTTTGTAATTCTTGAGTATCAGCAGGTGGATTTGTGAATGTAGTTACTTCGTCATAATTGGTTAATTTATAATTACCTTCATCATCAAGAAGAGGTAAATCTGTCTTAAATCCGGAAAATATATATCTTCCTGCATAAGTACTATTTCCTACCTTTATTAAATGTTCTTTAAGCTGCTTAATCTCTGCAGAAGTTTGAATCAAGTCCTCATTTGTGTTAGTACCGTTTGCAGTTTGTACTGTTAACTCCCGTACTCTTTGGAATATATCTCCTATTTCTGCTACAGCATCCTCAGTTACTTGAAGCCAGGAACGAGCATCATTTAAATTTCTTTTGTGTTGCTTAATGATAGAAATGTCTGTATGAAACTTTAAGCTTTTAGATACTCCGATAGGATCATCGGATGGCAGTTGAAACTTTCTGCCGGTGGTTAATTGTTGTTGAATTCTGTCCATTTTTGTATAGTTACTATTTAAATTTCTCATCAAATTATTTATAAGCATATTATTTGTAACTCGCATTTATATACCCTCCCCATTTTGGTATTGCATATATACTATTTTAGATTTTTGTTAGATTCTAAACTTTGAAAGTTTGTTGATATTATTGCTTTTAATTTTATTTATCTATTTTAAATTTCTAGCCTATCTTCCAACAAGTCCAAGTCTATTAATAGTTACATCATAAATTTCATCTATTGTACTTATGATTCTAGCAGAAGCATTATAACAGTGCTGAAATTTCACTATATTAGACATTTCTTCGTCTAAGGATACTCCTGATATGGAATCTTGATTTCTCTTAATGTTATACATAATAACATTTTGGTTTTGTGACATTCTACCTGCCTGCTGACTATCAACTGCAACATTTGATAGTATTGCCTTAAGAAAGTCATCTGGCGTACCTTGAGGAGTAGTATCGTCAAAGAAAAAATTATCATGCCTTAGTTCTATAAGTTTTAAAACATTTTCGTTATTTTCTACTCCATTATCTCCAGATGCAGCAGCTATATGAGCTATATTATCTAGTGAGGATAATATGTCTCCAGATAATGAAATATTATCTGCTCTAACATTGTTAGCTATAAAACTCTTATAATTACCATAAGTACCACTGGCTGTATTAGTAAAATCTACCGCACTTAAAGCTGTACCAGTTGCAGTGCTTAACTGACTATCAAAATCAGCAGTGTTTTTTTGATCAAAGGAGAAAAACAACTTATTACTACTACTATTTAATCCAGTACCGTTATAATGAACTGCATTAAATTTCTCAACTAACTTTCTAGCAAATTCATCTAGACGCTCTATGTAAAATGCCACTCCTCTATAGCTGTCACCTTGACCATCTCCATCTCTTACTTCAAGTAATCCCTTTAGTTCACCTGATTCGAGTTTTAATGGTTGGTTTCCTGTTTCCCATTCAACTTGAGCTAATTTTTCATCAGGATTATATTTATTATCAACAGTGATAATGTTTAACTTACTGGTTTCTACATGATTTACAAGCGTTATTCCTCCAATAGTTACTCTAAACTTTTCATCTCTTTCACTAGTTTGTATGTTTACAATTTTAGACAGCTTTCCGACTAATAAGTCTCTTCTATCACGTAAATCATTTGCAGTTTTGCCGTCTACCTCAATCTTATATATTTCATTATTTAAATCACTTATCTGCTCAGCATAGTCATTTATCTCCTTTACCTTTGTCCTAACACCAAAGTTTAGATTTTTTTGTATATCATAAAGATTATGTGCTGTTTCATTTAAATGATTTGTTAACGCTAATGCCATTTGCCTAACCGAACCTCTGTGTGAACCATTAGAGGGATTTATACTTAATTTTTCTAAAGATACAAAAAAATCATCCATATACTGTCTGAAACTAGAGTCAGATGGTTCATTAAACATACTTTCTATTTCAGTAAGACTTTGACTTTTAACTTGCCATTCTCCTAAGGGAGCATTTTCATTAGTAACTTTAAAATCCAAGTAACTATCCCTTACTCTAGATATATCATAAACCGCAGTACCCATTCCAAGCATACCAACTCCGGGTAACATAAATGCAGAATTAGTTCTGCTTAAAACCTGCTGCCTGGAATAACCTTGAGTATTTGCATTTGCTATGTTGTGACTTGCAGTATGTAATGACTTTTGACTTGAATACAATCCCGATACTGCTGTATAAAATCCTGACCAACCACTCATTAATATCTCAACCTTTCTATGGAAATTTAAAATGTAAAATTTATTTATATAGGTTTTCCTCTGTAGTTTTGATAATTTTTGTTAAAATAGTAATCTAATATCTGGTTTCAAAGGCTTCTTTCAATGCTATTGATAGTTTAGAAATAAAATCCTTCTTGCTTTATCCTGAACATGCTTCTTCAACATTATCATCAACAATTGTTCAAGAACGTAATATTTGTTTAGATGATACATATTCATTTTTATTCTGATTTAAATATTTGCTAATCTTAATAATTCTTAAAGCAAAATTATAAGTTTTTTCTTTAATAATATTATTTTTCTTCATAAAGGTCCTCTAATAATATTTTTAATTTTAAATCTTAAATTTTCAATCATTCTTTGTTTATCTTCCAACAACCCCCATTTTGTTGATAATAAAATTAGCCATCTCATCAATTGCATTAATTACCCTTGAATTAGCTACATATGAGTGTTGGTATTGAAGCATTTTAGTCATCTCTTCATCAAGAGATACGGCTGATATAGAAGCCTTATTATGGTATATATTGTCTAAAAGAATCTGCTTACTAATTCTTGATGCATCTACTTCATTTGCTGCAACTCCTACATCTGATATGATGTCTCTGAAATATTCATCTACTATCATATCGGCAAAAACATAAGACTTTCTTATATCGGCAATACTCTTTGCTATTTCTCCATCTCCTCTATCTCCATCTTTTGATACAGCAATATTGTTTAATGTATTTAAAAGCGGATTAATTTTAATGTTTCCTGCCTGAATAGGTTCGTTTGAATTAGATGCAACAAAGAATTCAGCTCCATTTGCTCCTGAAAGAGTTTTTCCCTGTTGATGAATATAATTAATATTTCTAGCTATAGTATTTACAAATGAGTTTAATTTTTGTCTAAGATTGGGAATTATTTCATCATAGCCTTCAATTCTTCCCATATACCTGCTGGCAGTGTCAGAAGTTTCTTGTGCTAAATCTTTTGCCAGCTCATCTATACCTGAACCTAATCTATTAATATCAAAGAAATCTCCACCTGTAGGATAAGTTATCTCATCCCATCCCTCGTCAAAAGTATCTCCATCTAGTTTATGTGATGGATCAGAGACGATGGTTGTGGATATTCCCAGATTATTCAAGTCATCTAAATAGGTTTGAATATTTCCAGTTTCATCAATAGCTCCACCAATGTTATCATCTGAAAATACGATGAGTTTTTTATGTGCATCGGGTCTAAAGGTTGTACCGTTTATATTGTTTATTACAGCATCAAAGTTTTCAACATCAGTACCTGTAGCTGCCAGCGTCGATAATGGAGCTGAGAACGTAAAACTTCCTAACGCTTGAAATGCTTCAGCCGTTACAGCCATTGGAGCTCCGTTTCCATAAATAATTACACTAATTTGAGCATCCAAGCCTCTTGATAACATATCATCTCTGTAATTCTCTATTGCAGTTTGGATATTAGCTAAGTTAGCTGAATTACTATCACTTACATCCACTGCAAAAACTACATCAACTTCATCATTAACAGTTCCGTTATCTTGACCGATAATCGTAGAGTCAATATTTCCTCTTCCATCAATTAATGCCCTTAGTTCACCCGATTGTAGATTTACCTTCTGTGAGTCAGGGTTTAAAGTCGTGCCGTTAGTTAATGTATCCTTCCAGTAAACATCAACAAATGTACTATTATTTTTTACGGATTCAATTTCTCTATAGTTAGATTGGTTAACTAAGGTTTGACCGCCCAGTAAAACATTTATAGCTCCGGTCGGGTCATCTCTATAACTTATGTTAGCTATTTGAGATAATCTGTCTAAAAGCTGATTCCTAGTATCTCTGTAATCATTAGCCTTGACATCAAACGATTCTAACGATGTGATTTCTTTATTTAAAGCTGCAATTTGCTTAGAAATATAATTTACTTCGTTTACTTTGTTTTTTATGTCTTCGTTTATATTTATCTGTAAGTTATCCAATTGATTTGCCATATGGTTTACTGTTTCTACAAAAGCAACAGCTCTCTCATGTAATAGCCCTCTCATAGTAAGATTATCAGGATGTTTTGAAAGTTCTTCCCAGCTATTCCAGAACTGATCCATTACATTCTGAAGCCCTTGACCGGATAATTCATTAAAAATTCCTTGTACCTCTGTAAATATTTCCGTCTTGGTCGTCCAATATCCTAAATCCTGAGAATGATTTCTAAATTGAATATCTAAAAACTCATCCCTTAGCTGCCTGATTTCTTGAACCATAACTCCTGTTCCAACCTGCATATTACTACTGGCTATACTGTTATATCTAGATGATGATTGAATAACCTGCTGCCTTACGTAATAAGGATTGTTTATATTAGCAATATTATGCGATATAGTATCTAGTGCTCTTTTATTGGCAAATAAACCTGAAATAGAAGCAGATAATCCAGAAAAAGTCCCCATAATTTATTCTCCCTTTCCTTATAACTTTTATAAAAATAATCTAAGCTTTAGTATCAAACATCCTTCTTTGTATCACTTTAGAGTCAGTCTGCTTATTGTCATAAGTATTGTCTATTGTACTATTAGTTAAAATATCTATGTTAAGATTTATATATTCTAAAGAATCACTTATTAAGCTGCCATTTAACTCATTTCTTTCCTTTATCTGATTTAATATATCCATCAGCTCATCTTTAAGGTTTTTAATAAATACTTTGTCAGCTTCTTCAAGATAGTCATTTAACTTTGTCATGTTGAGTTCTTCCAATCCTAATTCTCTGTTAATGTTATATATGACATTTTCTCTAATGTCTTCAAGCTTTCCTATTTTAATTATGAGTTTTTGCTCCTCTTGAGTTATTTCTTCTAACTTCTTAATATGTCCATTAACCACAATGTC
This sequence comes from Tissierellales bacterium, assembly GCA_028280805.1. Lineage (GTDB taxonomy): Bacteria > Bacillota > Clostridia > Tissierellales > VENL01 > JANQLB01. Next base: position 123,276 of record JANQLB010000084.1, on the reverse strand, counting down.
TGTCTTTTTAACGGATAAACTAAGTATATGCTTATAAACTTCTATTTGCTCATATAATACCTTTTTTAGTTGTTCAATGGACTTCTTCATAATTAATCACCACCTACTCCTATACTCTTTCGTCAATGTTAGTATCCTGAAAAATTTTTTCAACAATTTCACGTGAATCCACATGATATGTTCCTGATTCAATCCGGCTTTTAATTGCAGAAACCTTATCTTTTCTAATATCAGCTACTTTCTTTACAGCGTCCATAGCAACCTGAAAATCTTTAGCCTCAGTAGAAAGTTTCAATTCATCTCTTTTATCTAACCTTGAAGATTTACTGTTCTTAGTATTAATGTCTTGGTTTGAGTACATTTGTAAAATCTTTTGAATTTTATTATTAGAAATTTTCAATAAAAACACCCCATTTCACCGTTTCTTCTATCTTTATTATCGGTAATAATGGGGAAGTACTTTAGAAGTATTTAATTTTATTTTATTTTTTATATCTATCAGCTATATACATTTTCTCCTTATCAGATTTTTGAAATCTTTCATTTTTTGTCGAATTAATACCCTTGAATTCTTTATGAATCTCATCTGTACATCTATCGCAATATCTTCCCGTTCTAATTGCTTTACCACACCTCTCACAATCTAAAATTAAATTGTAATTTTCTTCTCTTAACTGTAATCTTCCTTCTCTTAAATATTTCATTATTCTTTGAATACTTACTCCTGTTTCACTAGATATTTCCTGCATCGTTGCACCCGGATTATCATAAATATACTGTTTGACTTTCTGAAAATCTTCTTCTTCTAATTTGCGACAATTTCTACAGAGCTTATAGTTGTCATATACATATACCTTACCGCACTTTACACAATTCTTTATATTCATATCTTCACCCCCATTGTTAATAGTTATTATTTAACAAATCTATAGGATAAAATTATTTTCAAAATTATCAAAATTTTAATTGTAACCTGCTTTTAACTATTTAATTCAATATTAATTTTATAATTCCTTTAATATTTTAAAATTAGACAAAAATAGTAGTATTGTACCATGCTTTAATTTCCTCTTAATTACTTTTTCCGGTTGCCAAGGTAACTACAATTATATCTCTAGCTCCTGCTTGTACCAGTTCTTTAGAACATTCATCAGCAGTTATTCCAGTAGTAAAAATGTCATCCACAAGAATTATGTTTTTCCCTATAAAATCATCTTTTTTCTTTATTTTGAATGCACGCTTTATATTTGAGCGCCTGTTTAATCTATCTAAATTGTTTTGCCTGACAGTCATTTTGCTTCTTATTAAATTTTTAACACTTATGGGAATATTAAAAGCGTCAGATATATACTTTGCAAGAAGTTCTGATTGATTAAAACCTCTTTTGATTATTTTAAATCTATGAAGAGGTACAGGAACAATAATATCTATATCATTAATGTTAATATCACTTTCTCTAATAGCTTGTACAAGTAACGCTCCTAAAGCTTTATAGATATATGGTTTATTACCGTATTTATATTTATAGATAACTTCTTTTATAATTCCTTCATATTCTAAAGCAGCTACAGCCTTTGAAAAGTAATAAGGATGTTTCTTGCAGTTATAGCACTTTTTTATAACTGCATCTGACTGTAAAGGCTTACCGCAAATTGAGCATTTATTATCACTGATAAATCTTAGATTTTCTTTACATTTTAAACAAATGTTTTCTTCATCTATACTGTCATCATAGGTATCACAAATAAAGCATATATCTTCTTCTGGATATATAAGTTCTAATATTGTTAAAAATAACGTTTTAATTAAGCTGTGTTTTTTTCTTATTTCTAACATACCTTTATCACCTAATCTCTTATAATCATATCAAATACCTTTAACATTCTATCTTTTAGTCCGGAATATCTTGTAGTTATTCTATTGTTATCTATCATCATGTAAAGGTATTTTTCTACTCCAACTAAAACAACTAACTCCTTAGCTCTAGTAATAGCAGTATATAGTAAATTTCTAGTTAATAACATAGGCGGACCCCACGCTGAAGGTATAATTACTACAGGAAACTCACTTCCCTGACTCTTATGAATTGTGGTAGCATACGCTAACTTAAGTTCATCTAACTGACCGAACTGATATACTGCTTCTTTATTGTCGTCAAACAGTATTGTAAATTCACCATCTTCATTATCAATATTTATAATAAATCCATAATCTCCGTTAAAAACACCTTCACCTTCTTCTATTATCTGATTATTTTCTTTTAATCTCCATTTCTGCTTGTAGTTATTCTTTACCTGCATTACCTTATCTCCTACCCTAAACGTAATATCTCCAACCTTTTTTTCAACCTTTCCTTTTGTTTTTGGATTTAAATTATCCTGCATTTTTTGATTTAAAATATTAACTCCTGTATCTCCCTTTTTCATCGGAGTTAATATCTGAATATCTCTCAGAGGATCATAACCATTAAATTTCGGCAGTCTTTCATGACACAGTTCAATAATTGTATCTACAATACTATCACCAGTATTTCTATTCATAAAAAAGAAATCTTTATCTTTAATATTTAAGTGAGGTTTCTCTCCTTTATTAATTCTATGAGCATTAACAATTATCATGCTTTCTTTGGCCTGTCTAAATATGTCATCCAGCTTAACTACTTTTATAATTCTGCTATCTATTATATCCCTTAGTACATTACCCGGTCCTACAGACGGCAGTTGATCAACATCTCCAACTAATATAATTCTAGTACCGGGCATAATTGCCTTTAATAAAGTATTCATCAATAATATATCTACCATTGAAACTTCATCAATTATTACAACATCAGACTCAACAGGAGTTCCATCATCCTTAGAAAAAGCCATACCTACTTCATCATCTACATAGTTATATTCTAACATTCTATGAATAGTTTTTGCTTCCCTACCAGTGGCTTCACTCATTCGTTTTGCTGCCCTTCCCGTAGGAGCCGCTAATGAAATGGATAAATTCTGTTCTTCGAAAAGCTGAATGATACTGTTGATAGTAGTAGTTTTTCCGGTTCCGGGACCACCAGTTATAATTAATACTCCATTTTCTATAGCTTCCTTAATTGATTCTTTTTGTTTATTAGCAAACTGGATAGATTCTTTTTTTTCTATCTTACTTATTGCTTTATCTATGTCTATTTTAAATTTATCTACGTCAGTTTGAGAAAGTTCTATTAGTTTTTTACATACATTAGTTTCAGCATAATAATAAGACATATAATATATACAAATTTCTCCATTTAGATTTTCTAATTGAATCTCCTGATTTAATGCTAATTCAGTTACTCCATTTTCTACAAGCTCTTTATTAACTGATAATAAACTAACTACTTCTTTTATCAAAATTTCTTTAGGTAAATATGTATGCCCCTTACCTGAGGACTCCATCAATATAAACTTTATGCCTGCATTTATTCTATATTTTGACGTAGAATTAATTCCCATGCTTTGAGCAATCTTATCTGCCATTTTAAATCCTATTCCGAAAATATCTTCAGATAGTCTGTAAGGATTTTCTTTAACTTTAACAATAGTTTCATCTCCGTATTTTTTATATATTTTCACTCCGAGGTTTACACTAATACCATAATTTTGCAGAAAAATCATTACCTCTCTTAATTCCCTCTGCTCAGCATAAGCCTCAATAACTTTCTGTGCTTTTTTCTCACCAATGCCTTCTACTAGTTTTAGTTTTTCTGGATTATATTGAAGTATGTCAATAGAATCAATCCCAAACTGCTCTACTATTTTTTTAGCAATTTTAGGACCTATACCCGGTATCAGACCGGATGATAAGTATTTTTCTATACCATTTAAAGTTGCAGGAACTACTGTTGAGTATGATTCTATTTTTAGCTGTTGACCATAATTTGGATGATAGTCCCACTGTCCTTGTACTCTTAAAGTTTCACCCATGTTTATAATTGGGATACATCCAACAATAGTTACTATATCATCCTGAGTTTCAATAACTGCTACAGTATAACCATTTGATTCATTTTGAAATATAATTTCTTCTACAGTACCTTCTACTGTTACCACTATAATACCCTCCGATACTTTTGTCGTAAGTCTATCAGTATTATTATAACACTATTCTTTATCTTCAAAAACAGTTATAAATGTAAGTTATGAATATAGCTTGTCTTTGTTTAATAGTAAAATAAAACTGGAGGGTTAAATTAGCACCTTCCAGCATCAGTCTCTTTTTGTACACGCTTAAATTCTATGTTAATATTGTCTGAAATACTACCTATTGTCTTTGGGATTTGTATGTCTTCCGTAAGCAGAATAATCATTTTATTGTAATTTTTTTGTAAACTTCTTATTGTGTACTCTATATCTTCCTGATTGTCTACCAGTACCTTTATTGGAGGAGGGTTGTATGATTTATTACTCCTAGTAAAATCAATATATACTTTTCTCAAAAACTCAACTATACCATATATGAAAAAAACGTAAACAATAAATGTAAAAAATAGTAGTAGCATAGGCTATCCCTCTTATATCTTTTATTTTTAAATGAAAAATAATTATTTAATATTATAATATGCTTATCTACGAAAATATGTTATTACTCCTTAGAGATTGTTTTTACTTTTTTATATATTACATATAATAAATAGAAGAATAAAAATAGACTTATGAAGTGAAGTGCACATAAGTCTATTTTTATTCTTCTATTTTAATCCTTCTTTGGACAAAATATCTGCTTTATCTGTTTTTTCCCACGGAAGGTCTAAATCATCTCTACCAAAATGTCCATATGCTGCAACATTTTTATAAATAGGTCTCCTTAAATCAAGGTCCCTTATTATTGCAGCAGGCCTTAAATCAAAATGCTTATTTATCAATTCTTCAATCTTTGATTCTTCAATCTTATTAGTCCCAAATGTATCAACTAATACAGATACTGGCTGGGCAACTCCTATTGCATATGCAAGCTGAACTTCACATTTATCAGCTAGTCCTGCTGCTACAATGTTTTTAGCCACATATCTTGATGCATAAGCTGCTGATCTATCTACCTTTGTCGGGTCTTTTCCAGAGAAAGCCCCTCCTCCGTGACGAGCATATCCTCCATAGGTATCAACTATTATTTTTCTTCCGGTTAAACCTGCATCTCCCTGTGGTCCACCAATTACAAATCTACCTGTCGGGTTGATGTAGTATTTTGTATCATTATCTAATAGATGTGAAGGAATAGTTTTTTGTATAACGTGTTGTATTAAATCTCTTTCAATTTCATTAATCTCAACATTTTGACTATGTTGAGTAGATATTACTACTGTATCAACTCTAACCGGCTTTTTGTCATGGTATTCAACAGTTACTTGTGTTTTTCCATCTGGTCTTAAATATTTAAGAGTACCATCTTTTCTTACTTTTGATAACCTTCTGGCAAGCTTATGTGCTAAGGATATTGGTAACGGCATAAGCTCCGCAGTTTCATTGCAAGCAAAACCAAACATTATACCTTGGTCTCCTGCACCAATTAAATCTAATTCATCTTCCTTATCTTCCCTGTGTTCTAATGCCTCATTTACTCCCATAGCTATATCTGGAGATTGTTCATCAATTGAAGTAAGTACTGCACAGGTATCACAATCAAACCCATACTTAGCTCTCGTATACCCAATATCTTCAATTGTTTTTCTTACTATCTTAGAAATGTCAACATAACATTCTGTCGTTATTTCTCCAGCTACTAATACCAGTCCTGTAGTAACTGATGTTTCACAAGCAACTCTGGCTTGAGGATCAGTTGCTAATATAGCATCCAAGATTGAATCTGATATTTGGTCACATATCTTATCTGGATGACCTTCTGTAACTGATTCTGATGTAAATAACCATTTTTTCATTTTGTTACCTCCTTAACTAAATATTGTATTTTAAGATATGTGGTTGTTAAAATTAAAAAATTTAACGTCCCATATATTGATCTGCAAAATATAATAATCACATATCTTTTAAATAAAGTAAGATTCAGTTCGCTTCAATTACCTAAATTTTCAGCATATATAATATAATTTATAATGCTTTAATCTATAATTTAAAGCAAAAAAGCCCCCTTCTAAAAGAAAGAGGCAAATTTCCAGGTAAAACCTCATCTTTCAGAACTTAAAGTTCTGTAGGATTTAGCACCGTTTAGCTCACAGCCAATGGTTGCTGGGTTTCAAAGGGTCCATACCCTCCACCACTCTTGATAAGGCATCAAGTTTTTTATATAGTTTTCACGAGTATTATAATACCATATGAGGATGTAATTAGTCAATAAAAATTAAAAATAAATAATTAAAAATATGAAGGGTTTTTTATATAATTTATGTCTAAACCTATATAGAGAAAATAAATTTAGAGTAGGAGGATAGTTTATGAGAAATGCAGTTAATATGCTGGTTTTTCTGTTTTTTTCTGCTTCGATATTTGTATTCTTTTCAGAAAAAGCTTACTTCTATGCTCAAGGATATGTTTACTTTGAATTAGTTTTATATTATCTATTACCTTCATTTTTCTTCCTGTGGTCATTAGATGTATTTAAAGTAAGAGGATTATCCGATTTGTTCATATCAGCTTCAATTTACGGATTATTAGTTGAAGGAGTACTAGCAAATATTATATATGAAGGAGGATTATTTGCAGTTTTCAGCATATCATATACTTCCTTGGCTTGGCATGCACCGATAAGTATTGTTTTTGGCTATTATTTAATAAGAAAATGGTTAATACATGGAGAAAAATTGAAATTGCTTTTAGGAAATATTGTATTTGGTTTATTCTGGGGTACTTGGTCTTTAACATTATGGCTTCCTGAATTTGCCGAAGATGTAAATCAAGCTACTAACACAGCTAATTCAGGTATATGGAGTGTTGAGCAATTTGCAGGATACGCATTTTTTATTACTATTATTTTGATTGTATCTCATTGGTTGTTAGATAAAGTTTGGATAAAATCATTTAAACCAACAAAATGGATGTATAGGATATTTATTATATTAATATCTATTTACTTTATATTAAATATTCAACTTCAAATTCCATATGCTATTTTAAAGTTAGGACTTTTATTAATATTATGTTATGGCGTGTTATTTATTAATAAAAACAATGATAATAAAGATACAATTTTAAACGCTTTAAGTGGAAATATTAAACCTTTTAATCTTCTATTTATTATTATCATGCCTATAGTAGCAACTACTGTATATGGTATAGCATTTCATTTTCAATTATCTCAAACAATAATTGAGAATATTTTTTATCTGACGTATGTCTTTGTTCAATCGTTGAGTGGTTTTGTTTTCTTTTTAATATCAATAGGAGCAATTATTTATAAGCTAAAATGTAGACAATAGTAAAAGTTTTTGTATCTAAATAAATTAGTTAGAAAGTTATATATGGACATACAAATTTTAAACTTACTTTACTCAATAAAAAATATATACAAAGAGTGACTTTTAAGTATTTAAGCTTATTAATCACCTTGTATATATTTTTTATTTATATTTTAGTATTGTCTTTAGATATCTATATCAGTTCAAATAACGAACTGGCTTGAACAGAAAGCATAACTACTATTATCCCAGCCACTATTACTCCTAAAAAAATAGCAAAAAAAGCTTCTTTAAATTTAAAATTAAAAAGTGTTGCTGCAATTGTACCTGTCCATGCCCCTGTTGTAGGTAAAGGTATGGCAACTAAAAGAAATAACCCTATTATTTTATATTTTCTTATTTTTTCACTCTTTCTTAATGTTCTTTTCTTTATCCAGTCTATAATTTTTCTAAATGCATTTATTTTTTCTAGATAATTAAATACTGGATTAAGAAGAATAAGTAGAAAGGGAACAGGTAACATATTCCCAAATATCGCCAAAGCCATGCTTTGAGCTGGACTAAATCCTAATGATATTGCTACAGGTATAGCTCCTCTAAGTTCGGATACAGGTGCCGCAGATAATAAAATTACAAGTATTTCGTTTTTTAGCTCACTAAATATTTCTCCCATTATATGCCTCCAATGTTTAATTAATAACATATTAATTATATAACATTCCTATGCTTAATAAAAGTTTTGATTCTAATATTATGAATATTTGTTTAAGTATAAGTAAAGAAGTTATAATTTTGTTCATTTAACTTAAAAGTTAAATTTTCATGGCTTAAGGCTTATATGTAATGTTGTGGGGCTTTTATGTTTGTATTATAATATAAGAGTTAAACGTTATCGTGCGTAGTACAGTTTGGTAACGCATCTGGTTTGGGGGCCCAGAGGGTCGTGGATTCAAATCCTGCCACCCTGACCATCAATTTAAGGCTTATCCTATGGGGATGAGTTTTTTTATTTAAGAACATAGAAAGGCTGATATAATATGAAAAAAATTCTTGGATGTGTAAGGAAGGCTGTTCAAGACTTTGATATGATACAAGATGGAGCTAAAGTAGCTGTTGGAATATCAGGAGGAAAGGACAGTATGACTCTACTATATGCTCTTAAATTATTTCAAAGATTTAGTCCAGCAAAATATGACTTAGAAGCATTAACTATATCTTTAGGTTTTGAAGATTTTAGTTTACAGCCTATAGAAGATTTCTGTAAGAAAATTAATGTTCCATATACAATAAAAGAAACGAAAATAGCACAAATTGTTTTTGAAGCTAGAAAAGAGAAAAATCCTTGTTCTCTGTGTGCTAACATGAGAAGAGGAGCATTACACAATTTAATGAAGGAACGAAGTCTTACTACTTTAGCATTAGGTCATCATAGTGATGATGCTATAGAAACGCTGTTTTTAAATATTTTCTATGCCGGAAGTATTAGCACCTTTTCTCCAAAGTCATTTATGTCTAGAAAAAAAATTCATGTTATACGTCCAATGATTTATGCTAAGGAAAGTGAAATTGTTGTAGAAGTTAAAAGAAATAATATACCCGTAGTTACAAGTCCATGTCCTATGGATAAAAATACTAAACGTGAGGAAATGAAAAGCAGATTAAAGAAAGTATATAAAGAAATACCCGGAGGCAGAGATAGAGTTATGACTGCACTAAAAAATAAAAATCAAATAAATCTTTGGTTCTAAATAAATTAAGAGTCCAAAAAGCTTAAAAGTTTTTTGGACTCTCTTTTTGTTCATCATTGATAATGCAAATAGCTACTTGGCATGTAGGCTATCCTTAGTAGTATTGCCTTTAATTTTAAAAATACACCTATACTCAAATGTCATATTCCTGATAATAATTTCATATATTGGACAAAAGGGGGAATGTGACTTGATGAATATGGAAGATGTAATTGTCTATTATAAGGATAAGATAGCTCCATCTGCATTAGGAGAATACTTAAAACCCTTTTATGAAAACAAAGTCGCTGTAGTTTGTATAGGAACAGATAAATGTATTGGAGACAGCTTAGGTCCATTAGTTGGAACACTGCTAGTAAAGAATAAATTTTCTTTCCCTGTTTTTGGTACATTAGATGAACCAATTCACGCCTTAAACATAAGTGAAAGGATAAGCTTCATTAATAAGTATTATCCTCTCCACAGAATAATTGCTATTGATGCCTGTTTAGGAGAAAAAAATCATGTGGGAAATATACAGATAAGAAGTAAACCTATTTATCCCGGTAAAGGTGTTGGTAAGAATCTTCCCTCAGTAGGAGATTTATCTATCATAGGTATAGTTGATGGTATTAAAACATATAAAAGTTTGTCTCTACATTCTGTAAGACTTTCATTTGTCATGAGCATGGCTGAAGTTATTGTTAAAGGATTATTAAATGCAAATATTTAGAGAGTACATTAGTATGTACTCTCTTGCCAGTCTATTCTATCTAATAATTTAACTAATATCTTTGATATTTCTGCTCTTTTAACATACTCTTTAGGGCTAAACATACCCTCTACACCTTCCATAATCCCTTCTTCTCTTACAATTTTTACTGATTCATAAGCCCACGACGAGACATTATACGCATCTTTAAATCCAACATACTCCTCAATCATCTGTTCTATAGGTATATTATGCTTTTTCTCTTTAACAGTTTCTTCGTTATGGTTTTCATCTTCTGGTATCTCTGCAATATCTTCTACTGTTACTTCCTCGTCTGAATCATTTTCCAGTTGTGTGTCTTTTACAAGATAATTATCTAATACCTTTGCAGCAATAAAAGCAGCTTCCTCACGTGTTAAATTGTTATAAGGATTAAACATATTATCATCTTCATTGTATACCATGAAACCAGCTTCACTAACTGCTTTAACAGAATCAACCGCCCAATCTGAAATAAAGCTAGCATCATCATACGGTAACGTATAATCTAAAGATTCTAAATTGAGAGCATTAGCTAATAATACACTAATTTCTTGTCTGTTTATATTATCATAAGGATTAAATTGACCATTACCATGTCCTTTTATGATTTCCTTATCATGAAGCTTAATTATATAATCTCTTTCTAATAGTCCTCCAATATCTTCAAATGGATATTTCGACCCTATTTTATCTATCCAATTACAAACAGTCCAACCTTCTAAGCCATCGTCAACTTTCCTTAACTTATACCATAAAAAGCTATCTTTTAAAACAGGTCCTTCTATTACTTCTAAAGTTGTTCCATTTTCTAAATAATCTATAATGGTTGAACTCGGATTACTTCTTAATGTTAAGGGCTTACTGCTATCAACTGCTACTAAATCACCTTCCATATAAACTGGAATATCACCCATATGTGTTTTTTCAGGTGTTGGAACATGAATGTTTTTACTAGGTTTACCGCTGTTTGGAAGCAGGTTTGTATCAATGCTTGTTATGTCTTGTCCATATTCATCTTTAGCAACTTTATATATTAATTCCTGATATGTATTTACCTTTTTACCAGCATTAGGATTATTTAAAGAAGACCATCCATTATATGCCCACAAAGCAAAATACCAGTTCTCTAAAATATTTGGATCCATGTTTCCTACTTGTCCATAATTTGCCCACTTTTGAAGTAAAATCTCTGCACTAATCTCTATATTGTACCATATATCATACTTAAGTCTGTTACTATCATAATATCCATACTTGTTATAAATCTGCATAAGACCTATTTCACCGCTTGACCCTCTAAACACACTGCCATCTGGTTTGTACTGCTGATAAATACTTTCAACTCTTGCAATTGATTTTAAAATTACACTTGGAATACCTCTTTTGTGTGCAATTTCTTCAATCTTTTTTTCTATAGACTCTCTAGATGGATTTATGCCTCTTTGTACTGCATGTGTAACATTTGAATAAACCATAAAAACCAGAATCACACTTAATATTATTGATGTAATTCTTTTAGTCATTATAAGTCATCCTTTCGTAAGATTATGTATGTTCCCAATGTATGTACTAATATCATTATTTTATAATAAAAACTTCTTTAAGTATACGTTTCAATGAAAAAAAAATGATGTAAAATCTGACAATGGAAAAAATGGGAAAATCCCCTTTTGCTGCTATGGGGATTTGTTTATTTAGTATTTACTTACTAAAATATCTTTCTTTCATCTTAAGTCCTTCAAATTCTGCATCTATTTTACCAATGCAATAATATTTAAATCCAAGCTTAGTCATATTCTCATAATCAAAGACATTTCTACCATCTATAAATACAGGATTTTTTACTAATCCTTTAATTTTTTCTAAATCTATTTTTTCAAATTCATCCCATTCTGTTGCAAGAATTACTGCATCTGTGTCTTTTACTGTATCATATGGATTGTTACAATATTCTATATCTTTTAGTACTTCTCTTGCGTTTTCAATAGCAATAGGGTCATAAGCTTTTATTTTTCCACCTAGCTCTTGAATTTTGCTTATAATATCAATGGATGGTGCTTCTCTTAAATCGTCAGTTCCCGGTTTAAAAGAAAGTCCTAAAATACCAATCGTTTTTCCTTTAATATCCGTTAAAGCATGTATAAGTTTATCTATTGCTCTAAGTTTTTGAATTTGATTGGCTTCAATAACACTTTTTACAACTTTAAAATTACATCCCAATTCTTCTGCAATTTTTACAATAGCATTAGTATCTTTAGGGAAACAAGCTCCTCCAAATCCAATACCGGCTCTCAAGAATTTATGTGATATTCTATTATCCAGTCCTATACCTTTAGCAACTTTACTTACATCTGCTCCTGCTTTTTCACAAATATTTGCTATTTCATTAATGAAGCTTATTTTTGTAGCTAAAAAAGCATTGGCTGCATATTTTACCATTTCTGCACTCTCAGGACTCATAACTTCAATTGGTGCATTAAAAGGTTTATGTAGCTCAATCATTATACTAGCTGCTTTTTGACTATCCGATCCAACTATAACTCTATCAGTGTTCATTGTGTCATAAACAGCAGTACCCTCTCTTAAAAATTCCGGATTAGAAACAACATCAAAGTCATGTTTTTCAATTTGATTTTGCTTAATAACTTGTGTTACCCACTTTTGTGTGCCAACAGGAACAGTGCTTTTATTAACTATTATTTTATATCCATTAATAAATCTTGCAATGTTTTTTGCAACTGTTTCTACTGCCGAAAGGTCAGCTTTGCCACTTGGTAAAGATGGAGTTCCAACTGCAATAAATATAATATCACTGTTTTTAACACCATAATTCAAGTCTGTTGTAAATTCAATGTTTCCTAGTTTTCTATTCTTTGAGCATATTTCTTTAAGGTTTTTTTCATATATGGGCATAATATCATTATTTAACTTATTAATTTTTTCTTCATCAATATCAATACATATAACTTTGTTGCCAAGTTCAGCAAAGCATACACCAGAAACCAATCCAACATACCCTGTACCTATAACACACAAATTCATAACTATCTCTCCTTTGATTGTTAGTTTTTAACCGCTACATTTAACCGCTACAGTATATCATACTAATGTAAAAATAATGTTAATTATTAATCTTGTATTATCTTTATTACATATTTCTTAAAATGATTACTTAAATCCTTTTTTAGGCTGATATATAATATTTATTCGTACTTTAAATATAATTTTGTAACTTAAGTTATTTTACCTGTACATCTTCTATATACTATAAGATAGGTCACGATGTAGATAATACAAAGGAATTTTATTGTAATAATTTTTATAAACCTTTTTTAATTATTATCATTAACAATGTTTCTATATAAAAAAGACACTTTAAATTTCAGCGTCTTTTTTATATAGTAGACTCATCATAGTTCTAATTTATTTTTTATTAATTGTTTCTGCTGTATAGAGATATATTTATCAAGCTCTTGACTCTTTTTTACTACTCTTTCACTATTGCCGTATTTTTCGTACTCTTTATACAGTTCTAATCTTAGTTTAATAATTTTATCCTTAATATTTGCTTTATTATACTTTGTATTTAACATTTCTTCCCCCTCTGCATTATATGATAATTTTTACTTTTTACGTTAGAATTACTATTAATATTTTTATTATACAACCTTTTAGTTGTAAGCTCAACACAACCATTTGGTTGTATGTAATTATTTATATATACAATATTTTAAATGCTTGGAGGATTATTATGAAAAAATATAACAATATGATAAGAGAATTAAGAGAAGATCACGATTTAACTCAAGGTCAGATTGCTGATATACTAGGCACTTCACAGCAAGTTTATTCACGTTATGAATTAGGGATTAGAGAATTACCTATTAAACATCTTATTAAGTTATGTAAATACTATAATGTTAGTGCTGATTACATTTTATGCTTAAAAAAATTTAAAAATATGTATCTTTAGGTTTTATTATATCAATTAACTGGTTTAAAGGTTATACTAACAAAAAATACTAATGAGTATATTAGATTATTAAATATAATCTATTTTTTAAGTTATTTTATTATATATTAAATTTTAATTGTATTCTATTTTTAGATGTAAACCAGGTTTTTAAAAAAACTATACTATTTGTGATATAAATAAGACTTCAAGGCTGGTTTATGTAATTGGAATTCTCTTGGGGCATAGTAAGTATAACCTTTAAATACTTTTACAAAGTGAGATTGGTCATAGTATCCATGCTTATATGAAATATCTGTTAATCTAGATTCATTATTATAAATAATATCTCTTGTACATTGTTCAAATCTAACAATATCCATAAATTTCTTGGGACTGACACCAATATATTTTGTAAAAATACGCTCTAATCTACGTACTGATATTTCATTGACTTCACAATAATCTTTTATATTAGAACAATTACATTGTAAAAATTTCTTAATTAAGTTACAGTTAATTTCTTCTCGTTCACTAACTTTAACATACTTTATGAATGATGTTTCTAATAACTTAACAAACTTTAAAGGTTCGCAAAATTGTACCATGTAATTAAACAAATCTCGGTATAACAAATAATTTACGTAACTTAAATTTACTATTTTATCCACGTATTTGTTCATGGATTGCTTTGTAAAAAAGTAAAAGCCCCAAGGCGTAAAACTAATTCCCAAAGCTTGTATTTTTCCTGATTCAATTATTTGTAATGAACTTTGTCTTATCCCATGAAAATGAATATTTTCTAATTCATATATCTGATGATTTCTAAGATAGATAAATGGATCACCCATATTAATAATCAAATCAACATGGTCCATAGGAAGTAATAATTTGTTATTAGATGATTTTCTTTCTTCACCACTTACATACCAATAATGTCGAATGAACTTTTTAAGTAATGGATTGACTTTGTTAAAGAATTGCATTTTTATCCCAATTTGTTATTCACCTCACATTATTAATATGTCACAAAATTTATTCTAATATTTTGCTTTTATTTTATCATATATTTAGTATAATAAAGAGTACATTGCTTATAAAAAATGTACTCTTTTAGTTTATAATATTTTTAATTACTACACTTGTATTTTAGTTTATATCAATACAAGTATATACATTCTTAACAACTGTTTTAGGATTAACTAACATTTTAAACTGATTTGTTTCATCGCTTTTCATCATATTTGCACTTGCTTGCTTTTCAAGCTCTTTGGACTCCCAACGTAATACTAAAGTCCATTGACCTTTTTCTCCTTTAGCGATATCCATCCCATAATATCCATCAAAATTTTTATAAAACACATCAAGCTGCTTAAAACCGTTACAAACTTGTTGTTGTTCTACATTTTCAATTTGATTAAATGTTATTATTTCTATACATCCCTTGTTTTTCATTTTACACCTCCAAAATATGATGATTCTATTGTATATTAAAGTGTAAATTAATACTTGTAAAAATACGACACTATGAGAATACTATCTCCAATACTATTAAAACATTATGTACAATTAAACTACCTTTAACTATCTTAACATCTATATATTACTATTTTTTGTTACAGAAATTTTATCTAAGTTTTTGTAATCTATAATTTCTTTATCATAAAGTTTGTCAGGTTTATATGTTGGTACTACCTGTACAAGAGCTTTTCTAATTTCATTATGTTTACTATTTTCAACTAAATCTTTTAGTTTATCTAAGGATTTTTGTAAAAATTTATAATCTAAGAATATTGGCTTCCCTATAAAAATTTTTTCATGGACTGTTGACTTCATTCCTTCCTCATCCAATAAAATTTCTTCATACAGCTTTTCTCCAGGTCGTAAACCGGTAATTTTTATAGGAATATCAGTCTCTGGCTCAAAACCAGATAATTTTATTAAGTCTCTAGCTAAGTCTATTATCCTAATTGGTTGTCCCATATCAAGAACAAATATCTCTCCTCCTTGAGCCATAGCTCCAGCTTGTATAACCAATTGAGATGCCTCAGGTATAGTCATAAAATATCTTATGATTTCTGGATGTGTCACTGTAACAGGTCCACCTTCAGCAATCTGCTTTTTAAATAATGGTATCACACTACCATTACTCTCCAATACATTACCAAACCTAACTGCAACAAATTCTGTATTGCTAAGCTTGTCCATAGACTGAATGATCATCTCACATATACGCTTTGTAGCTCCCATTACATTTGTAGGATTAACAGCCTTATCTGTTGATATAAGTACAAATCTTTTGACTCCATATTTAGCTGAAGCTTCAGCTGCATTCAATGTCCCAAAAACATTATTCTTTATAGCTTCACAAGGATTAGACTCCATGAGAGGTACATGTTTATGGGCAGCAGCATGGAATACAACATCTGGTCTATAACTATTCATTACTTCATCTATCCTTAATTTATCCCTAACTGAAGCTATAATAACCTTCAAATTTAAATCCTTATGCTTTCTTTTTAGCTCATTTTGAAGGTTGTATACATTGTTTTCATAAATATCCAGTATAATAATCTCAGAAGGATTAAACTTAGTAATCTGTCTACAAAGTTCAGACCCTATAGATCCTCCCCCTCCTGTAACTAAAATGGTCTTAGCAGTTAAGTACTCACTTATTTCTTCTGTGTTTAACTTAATTTCATCTCTTCCTAATAAATCTTCAATCTGAACACTTCTTATTTTTTGTATACTGACTTTACCGTCAATAAGCTCAAACATACCTGGTACAATTTTTAGTTCGCACTTGGTCCTTTTACACTCTTGTACTATTTCTCTAATTGTTTTTTTGCTAGCTGATGGTATAGCAATAATTATCTCATCAATTTTTTTCTTAATACATATGCTTAAAATATCATATCTTTGTCCTAAAACTGGAACTCCGTTTATATTTTGTCCTTCTTTTTTTATGTCATCATCAATAATAGCAACTGGTTTACTGTTTAACTTTTTATGATTTTTAAGCTCCTTTATTATCATAGCTCCTGCATCTCCAGCTCCTATTACCATTACGTTTTTTTGATCTTCTCTGGTTAATTCTGATCGTTTAATTTTTCTAAATGCTCTATAGCTAAACCTTACCCCTCCGATTAAAAATATATCTAGAATAGTTGCAAGTATGTATATACTTCTAGGTAAATGAGATTGTTTTATAACCAGATAACTTATAACGACAGTATTACAAACTATTGATGCTACTACTATCTGAGATAACTCTTCTATACTCACATACTCCCAAAGACTTTCATATAGTTTGAAATAATTAAAAATAATTATTTTAATAATATTTATAACTATAATGTTTTGTAAATATGATTGTAGATACTGGTGAGGAATATCTCCTTCAAACCTTAAATAAAATGCTATAAAAAATGCTAAATTTATTAATATTAAATCTAATATAATTAGAGATAATTTCCTTATTCTTTTTTTCACAAAACAATGCCTCCATTTCTATAGGTTTTTAGGTAAATCAAACTTCTAGTTTTTCTTTTACCTGATCTTCTGTTACCCAATCATTATCAGTTACTATTTTTAGTCAAAGATACAGTTAAATCTGAAACCGACTTTATGTTAGGCATAATATCAACTTCTTTGTAAATATTATACTCTTATTTTACTTAAAATTCAACGTGATATATTGACCACTGAAATCATTAATAGTAAAAAGAACCCACTAAGTACCTTAGTTACTCCAATTAGGCTACTCAGTAGGTTGTTTTATTAGCATATTCTTTTACTGAAATCCCTTACAATGTCAACAACTGTCCGTTCCAAATCAGTGATTCTACCCCCGGTGGTGTTCTTTGCTTCTACTATACCTTTCTTCATCCTGGATGCAATATATTTATAAGTTACATGATCATACTCGAAATGATTGAACTTTGTTTCAGATGAAACATACACTTCATAAAACACTTGATTGGCCAGCCCATAATATTCAAAAGCACTGTGGTGAGATATGTAAGCTGTGTCTGTTATAGCGCAAGCGATTTGATAACGAGTTGCTACAAGCTGTCCTGTTGTTGGTTTGACTGCAGAGCAATGCTGTCAATTTAAGAAAAATAATAATAATAACATATTTGTAAATAATAATTTTAAAATAGTATTTAAACTAGTAATAAGAAAGGACTTTACAAATATGAACTCACAGGACAGAATAGATCAAATTTTCTCTAAGTTATGTCATGAACGTATACATCAAATTGCAAGACTTACAAAGGAAGCATTTACCGGCAACAGGAGAATGCCCCTCGAAAGTTTATTAACGTTTACATTGACACAGAAAGGAAATACTCTAAGTATGGAAATTAATAATTACTTTAAGGATATTAATAAAAGAGAAAATAGAATTACAAAGCAGGCTTATTCAAATCAAAGAATGAAGCTAAACCCTGAAGTGTTTATTGAGTTATTCAATGAATATGTTGAATCTATATATGAAGATAACAATTATAAAACTTTAAAGGATTATATAGTAACAGCTGTCGACAGAACAGTTTTAGAGATTCCTCATACTAAGGAATTAAGAGAAGCATATGATTGTGAGCGTGGAGATAATAAGCACGATATGAGGGTTGCAAGAGCTTCAGGAGTATATGATTTTTTGAACGATATAATGATAGATGCACAAATTGACAAATATACAACGTCATAAAAAGAAATGGAATTAAGAAATATTTTAAATATGGTAAATATATTAAAGAATAAGAAGATAATGATAATATTTGATAGAGGTTACATCTCTACTGAACTATTGTTAATTTTGTCAAAACTAGATTTAACATTTCTTTTTAGAGTTCAAAACAAACGATATGAAGCTGAAAAAGCTTCTATGCAAAGCAATGATGAATTTGTAAAATTTAAGATACATAAAAGCAGAAGAAGGAGGATATCAGAAGAAATTTTGCAGCACGTAGAGTATATAGATGAAATAGATATCAGGATTACAAAAATCATATTAGATACAGTAGAAGAAGAATATTTATTTTCAAGTGTCCCCTTTGAAGATAAAGAAAAATGTTGTATGAGTATCTAATAGAAGAAGCCACACAGAATCTGGTTCCTATTAAAAAAGGTCGTAGTTTCCCACGCACAAAAGTTATTTGTGAGCAGTATTCATCACATGCAATCCCAATTCATGATTACTTTTAAATGTAGCAATATTAATTGTTGAGCCCTTATCAAATTACTGAAACTTTGTTATGTTTAGATTGAAGTTTGAATTGCCCATTTCCATTTGAAAAACTGGAAATCTTTTTCGTCGATCTTTTATTGATAGCTTAGAAAAATCATATTCAATACAGAATCCTGTATGATTAGAGGCATAATGGCTCCACATCAATATCGATTTGTTTGTCTCACTAAAGCAAGTAATAAATAAACCACTTTTAAAAGCAGCACTTAGCTTAGTAG
Source organism: Tissierellales bacterium (assembly GCA_028280805.1). Classification (GTDB taxonomy): domain Bacteria; phylum Bacillota; class Clostridia; order Tissierellales; family VENL01; genus JANQLB01. The sequence continues at coordinate 103,999 of JANQLB010000084.1, read as the reverse complement.
CCATATCCTCAAACTCTTGCGCAACAACTTTTGAAATAATCGCTGCGTATTCATCTGGAGTCATTTCATCGGTCATTTCATCGGCCTTTTCATGCTTATTAGCAAAAATCTTTGTAAAATCATACATGAATCTTTTACTATTTTTTAGATATTCAATTTCATCTTCACTAAAGCTATATTTTGATGACAATCGTTCTAAAAAACTATAGATATCTTGTTTAAAAAAATAATTCCCTAATTCATCAGCAGCATAATTAAATGTACAGTCATAAGGGTCATTAAATTTTTCAGGTGTTGAAAGCCAAATTTCATCTTCTTCTAATATTTTAATTGAATAGCCTTTTTCATCAAAATTTTTATACTTAAATAGGGATTTGGGAATATTTGCGTCTTTAAGAACCATAGCTTTATTAATATCCATTTCATGTGGATTAGCTGGGAATAATAGATTGATAAAATTTTTCTTCCACAATTACATTTCCCCCTCAATAATTATAATGCATATCTTATTAACAACTTCGCTAGCTCATTTATCTTATAGTCAGTGTTAGGATTATAGTTGACCTCATCGAAAGAACCTCCATCAAATGATGCACGTACAGCCAGCCCATTATTGGCAAGTCCTAAAGCCTCAATACCGGTAACAATTTCGCTACCTGCATTTTCTTTAAGAAATCTCAAATCCTCGATAAAGCACCTGTCGATAATTTGGCATAGCCTCTGATATACAATTAAGCTTATTTCTTCGTTGAGATAATGCTTGAACAGTTTTGCCACATATTCAGGCTTATTAACATGATCTAATCTATCGAGCAAAACAATTAGTTCTTCCCCGATCTTAGCAGATTCTTTTTCATGTTTACGAATGAATTCTAGCCTATTCTCAATCGTCGTATTTGATAATGAGGTGAGAAATACCAATAACTTTTTAATCAAAAAGCGTTCTCTAACATTTACCCCAGTTTTATACAATGAAATAATTGAGTTTACAATGGGAATATCTTTGAGCAGTCCATCATCAAGGATGGCATCAAGCCCAATCTCCATATAATCTGCGCTCACACCAGAAAGATCCGTCTTTAATGTTTCAAGCATTTTAACATCTAACTTTTCCATTTCAACCTCCCGCATCCCACAACCTCCTCCCATTAATACAATTTTCTGGCACCTCTATGTAGAAATAAAACAGGCAACTCTTCAGATCTTAAAATGCCCGTTTTCTTAAATACTCGTTTTGTCGATGGTACATATATAGTTTATCACAGTACCTCTGGATCATTACATCAGCTTTCATATGGTTCATCACAATTGCTCTCATATGAATCACTCACATCAGCTCCAATGCCAACATCTCTGGATTATCTCTCTATCCCCCAACTAACATCCCCGATGCTCACCTTTATACTTATATTAGGCTCTGCTGGATAGGCTATGGAGGTTAATAGGTGGCTAGGTATTGGTGAATTGGTTATCTCTAAGAGAATTAGGTGATATGATGACTATTCTATCCCAGCTTCAACCTCAGCCAAGTATCCAACTATCTACTCTAGAAATTGTAGAGAATACTGATCTACTTATTATTCTGCTCAAACTTCCAAGCGTCCCTGACCATTTCCTCAATCCCAAGTTCAGCTTTCCAACCTAGCTCTTTCTCAGCTTTACTTGCATCCGCAAAACATGTTGCGATATCCCCCGGACGTCTTCCGACAATCTCATAAGGAACATCAATATTATTCACCTTCATAAAAGCATTCACAAGTTCTAAAACAGAAGTACCTCTGCCGGTTCCTAAGTTATAGATGTTAACACCCTCACTAAGATTCTCAATGGCCTTCACATGGCCTTTGGCAAGATCAACCACATGGATATAATCTCGAACGCCTGTCCCATCTATTGTATCATAGTCATTTCCAAACACGCTTAACTTCTCCAATTGTCCTTTAGCTACCTTAGTCACGAAAGGCATCAGATTATTTGGAATGCCATTAGGATCCTCGCCAATCAGTCCACTTTCATGAGCACCTACTGGATTGAAGTACCTTAATAAACTAACTGCAAAATTAGGATTTGTAGTTGATGTATCAGTTAATATCCGTTCACTCATCGCCTTGGTTTCACCATATGGATTGGTTGTCTTCTTAAGCTCCATATCTTCTTTAAGTGGTGATGGCTGATCACCATAAACAGTTGCCGATGAGCTGAAGACAAACTTACCAACTCCATACTTCACACACATCTTGCTAAGTACAATAGTACTTACCAAATTATTATAATAATACTCAATTGGCTTGGAAACAGATTCTCCTACCGCTTTAAGTCCAGCGAAGTGAATCACACCATCAATTTTATGAGAAGAGAAAATTTCTTCTACCTTTGCTTCATCAGTTACATCGATCTGATAGAAAGTGGGCTTGATGCCTGTTATGGTAGATAGCTTGTCCAGCACTTCAATTTTTGAGTTGATAAGGTTATCAGCGATTACTACGGTATGGTTATTATTAATTAGTTCTATTGTTGTATGACTGCCGATAAAGCCTAGACCTCCGGTTACTAATATGTTCATTGGTTGTGGTCACCTCTCTTTCAATTAACTCAGCTTGCATTTTTTCTTAAATGTTACTACTAACATATCAACTTCTTCTACTTTCATAAAATACATTATTATAAAATATGAGATTGCACCGATGCCTATACCCATCAGTAACGAAATACTCTGTGGTATTATATTTGTTAAGTAATTGAAACTCGTCTTAGAAATAAAACTCATAATCAATGAAGCAAAAAGAATTTTCAGAAATGAAATACTGATTTGCTTTATTCCGAATGGGCCTGTTTTTTTTCTTAAACTAATAAATAAAAGTATTGTTATACATGTTGCTGCAATTGAAGTAGCTAATGCTAAGCCACCTATTCCCAGATACTGTGACAAAATAATATTTAGAACAATATTTAAAACCATTCCGATTGCAGCATTTTTCACAGGGGTAATAGTATCTTGCATAGCATAAAATCCCCTAGAAAGTATTTCTCTCATACCAAACCCTAGCATCCCTATTGAGTAAAAGAACAACGATGACGTAGTCATTTTTAAAGCCTGTGAATCAAAAGCCCCTCTCCCAAAAAGAATGTTAATAATTTCGCTAGAAAATATCATAGAACCAAATGTTATTGGTAAAAGAAAAATTGTTGCACTGATCACTGATCTTTTTATAGTTCTCTTTAAACCGTTCACATTATTGTCCACAATCATTTTTGATATCAATGGATAGACGACCACTACTATAGATGTAATAAATACACCTTGAATAAATTGATTTAATCTACTAGCATAACTTAAAGAAGATATTCCACCAATTGATATTGTTGATGCAATCGTTCTATCGATTAGTATATTTATTTGGTTAACAGAAGCACCAATTATTACAGGGAGAGCAATAATAAGGGTTTCTTTAATTCTAGAGTCCTTTAATTCGAAAATTTTGTAATACTTAAAACCATTCTGTGCAATAGATGGTACCATGATGAAAAATTGGGCCGCAATTGCTATTACCGTTCCAATAACTAAAATACTTGTATTTTCCTTAGAAGAAATGATTACTGAAATTATAACTATTGTGTTGAATGGAAAACCCATTATCGCTGGTGTAATATAATCTCCTTTTATTTGTAAAAACCCACTAAATATTGATATTAAGGCTGTAAAATACATGCCTATCAAGCTTATTCTTGTAAAGGCTATAGCCAGATTTAACGTTTCACCATAAAAGCCTGAAGCAAATAGTTTTACTACTCCTTCAGCAAAGCAAAACGCAAAAATAAAGATTGCACTTATTATTAATAAAACAATATTTGCCAAATTGCTCGTATATCTATTTCCAGCTTCTACACCAAATGAACTCTCAATTTTGCTTTGCATTGGAATATAAGCTGTAGTAAGAGCAATCCCAATAAACCCAAAAAGCATACTTGGAACTGTCTGGGAGATTAAATAGGCATCAGTTACATCCGATGCCCCATAAAAATATGATAGCGTAATATCCCTTCCAAAACCCAAGAATTTTGACAATAGCGTAATCAGCATTATGATTAGTGCAGTTTTTTTTATATTTACCACTCCTTCTTGTCATTAATAAAAATCAATCTATTAGAATGAAACTTAGTAACTTAAAGTTCTTGGTGGCAAGTTTAATCTTTAATTTTACTGAGACTAAACCATTCCCACTTGGAAACCTTGCCTGCAATATAAACATTCGCTTTTTCTTAAACAGAGCAGGTCGTTTTTCCATAGTTGCAGCGCTATCATAAAACATCCATAATAATATCCACTTATCATAATCCTATATCTCCACAGATAAATAATACTAATTATCAACAATTTTGATTTTAATGACAATTTTCTTTACTCTACATTGCTCTTCAGATATAATGCCTGGTTTATGAACATCTCCTGGAAAGAGAACCATAAAATCCCCAGTTTTCATTTCAATAAAACACCCATTAGCATTACCTAAGACAACATCAATATTTATACCATATGGCACAGCAACTTCAAATTCATCTATTTTTGCATATCCAATTAACTCTTCACCTTGAACAATATATTGAATATCAATGTAATCCTCATGGGCTTCCCAATAGATTTCTTTTTCTTTTTTAGGAATATACTCTGAAGTAATTACGAATATTTCCTTTCTTTTGATAATAGTTCGTCCATCATTAATATTTTCGAGATTAATATCTTTCAGAAATTGAATCGCCTCAGCAATATTTTGACTTTGAAAAGAATAATTATTAATATTTTTAATATTATCTACAATCATATCTATTCATCCTTTATAATCTAATAAAAGAATTGTTGACTCTTATCAATTCTCTTATCAAGCAAGTTCCTAAAGTCACCATATTTAATGCTATCATTGTCAGGTAATTTAATTTTTGTATCCTTATTAATTTCATAATATGGAATTTTTTTATTATGGCTTAATTCTACAATATCTCTGTATAAGATCATTTTTGAATCAATATTATTAAAAATATACTCCGTTCTTTCCATATCATTTGGAGTATCTACTGTTAAGCTTCCGTATTCCTTGATGAGATTATTATCTTTAGGCAACATGACAAGAGTTTTGTATTTTGTTGGATCAAAAATGTAATAAAATAGATATTCACTTTTTTCTGGGTCGATAGAGTAATAACAGCGTCTAAGAGCTTCAACATCAATGACTTCAGCAGTAGTTCCAATCGGAAGCTTCTCTGCACGAGAATACTCAGCTTTTAACTCGTTATGCGCAGCTAGAGTCATCTCTAGTATCTCGGGATCTGTAAAAATATTATCGCCAGTAATTCTTATCAAACTCTTAGCATTTTCTTTTTCACTAATTTCAAGCATTCTATCAATTACTGATGTCTCACTCCCGTAATGAATTCTGATATTATTTTGAGAAGCTATTTCACCTAAAATCTTATCATCCGGGTGGGTAGAAGTTGCAATATAAATCTCATCAATATCTTTTACTTTTTTTATTCTATCAATAATATGTTCAATAACTCTTCTACCATTAACCTCTAATAACACTTTTTGAGGTAAACGAGTAGAATTGGTTCTAGCAATTATGCATGCTACTGTTTTCATATCAATTTAACTCCTCTTTCAAAATAGGCTGGTCTTTTTTTACTGATTTATTGATTTTCTTATCAATTAATTTATCACTTTCATAGATCATATAATCGCTCTTTACAGTTGATCTTTTGAAGCTAATATCATTCACTTCAAGTGTATGCCCTTTTTCATAATTGCCATTATATACAGGTACCTTTCTGAATTTAACAGAATACTCTATCTCGGAATCACTCATACTTTCTTCTTCTTTTCCTAAAGCAGTATAGAGCGACTTTAGTTTATCGCGAAGCGAAATAATTCTACTTGCATCATACGCAGTTATGAAATCTATTCTATCTTTACCAAATTCTAGCGCATAATGAAGTTCTAAAATATTGAAACCCATTCCATAAACCATAGAAACTAAATGATCTTTGATTTCGTTGTCAAATTCTGTATGATCTGCATATCCTACTTTTACGTCATATTTATTTTCATATATTCTCATTCTTTTTAGATTAACTGCACTTAATTTTGTTGGATAGTTTTGAAATCCATACATTAAGATCAGTCTATCTTTATCAAAATTGCTCAGATAATTTTCTAATAGATAATCCATTTCCTTGAGGTCAAAGCCACTCACTCCAATAATTAAAGGAATGTCTTCCAAATTACAAAACTGTATTGCTTCAGATAAAAACTGATTGTCTGGAATACAGCTTGGATGAATCTCAATTGCTGAAATCTTTTCTTTGTTCTTACTTGCAATTTCAATAGCTGCTCGATCTAACACGGCTAAAATTACATTTACGTTGTTACCATAAGCAAATTCAATAGTTTCAGTCCACTGATTTTCACTCAGTATCCACTTGTCAATTTCTGTATATATAGCATTAGCATCAGTCAAAAAATCATCTTTATTAATTAATACCTGAAATTTTATTGCAATATTTTTCTGGTTTTTCAAGTTAGTTATCATTTCTTTTAAATAGTCTACAGAGCCTTCATGGCTAAATGCTGTTTCAGCGATAACTAATGGCTCTTTGGAACTTCCAATCAAGATTTCTTTTATATTCAAACTAAATCACCCCAGTCCAAAATCTCATCTTCCCTCATATTACGATTTAGTTTTCTTCCAATAACATATTGTTCTTCATCAGGTCTTATATGAGTACCAGGTCTTTTAAATGTAATATCTTTCTCTGTTATTACTTCGCCTTCACTCATGTTACGTGTTAATACGATGCTTCTTCTAAATTTAGTTTTCTTGTTCTGTTCAGCAACTGAAACAGTTCTTTCAAAATTCCCTAACGCTTCATTTATAACATGGCTTTGTTCTACAATAAATTTCATCTCTTCAGTATCCGCAGAAACCTCGTGATCCCATCCAGGTAAGTCTTTATCAGTTGTGAAGTGTTTTTCTATTACTGCAGCTCCTAGTGCCACAGCTGCTACTGGTACAGACACTCCAATTGTATGGTCAGAAAATCCAATTGGATAATTAGGGAATAGTTTTTGGAGCATGACAATATTATTTAAGTGAATATCTTTTGCATCTGGTGGATAAATTGATATGCAATGAAGAATTATGATTTCATAGTTTCCCATTTCTTCAATTGTTTTTACTGCCATTTCAATTTCAGATAATGTGGCCATCCCCGTCGATAACACAACAGGTTTTCCTTTCTTAGCTATATGTTTTAGTAATCTGAGATTATTAATATCCATAGAAGCTACCTTGAAAAAAGGAACATCTAAATCATTTAACAAATCTACTTCTTGTTCAGAAAATGGTGTTGAACAAAAGTCTACTCCCTTTTGGTCGCAATATTCTTTTAAAAGGTAGTGCTGGTCTTCTCTTAAATAATACTTGTCTACCATTTCTTTTAGCGACCCAAAATGTTTCTTCGGACAATCATCATATTTTTGATTGTTATCATATTCTGCTTGTGCAATCAATGATTTATTAGTCCAAGATTGAAATTTAACCGCATCTGCACCACATTCAACGGCTGAGTCAATCATTTTCTTTGCTAATTCCATGTCTCCGTTATGGTTTGCTCCAATCTCAGCGATGATATAGGGCTTTCCATAATTTTTAATTTCCTTATTCTTAATTCTCATATGCTTTCTCTCCTTTAAAAAATAATCTGTGCTAAGTCTTCCCCACCAGTAATGATTGTTAATTGTCAATTTTTCAAATAATATGTTGGAGTACTCTTCAAACGAATCATGAAGCATGCTATAAAACTTTAATAAATCAATATAAGCCGAATCAATATCAATAAGCTTAGAATAGTGATCAATTTTTATTTCAACTTCTTTCTTCAACCCTCCTAAGCTAATATCAGCTTCACCTGCAGTGTTTTGATCGTATATACGGTAGTAAGTTTTACATGTATCTACTCTTTTTCCCTTGTGTCCCTGCAATAATAAAAGCGAATAAATCATCCAGTCAAAAGCTGTCGTCTGTTTATTATATAGTGTTTCTAACATAGTTCGATCAATCTTTTTCAAGTTGAGAGCTGTATTACTAAGGCCGAGGAAATTACATTCATAAATCGAATCTATATCTTCAATTATTGGAGGTAAAGAATGAAAAAATTTTTTATCTGTATTCAAGTAATATAGTTCATTATAAAAAAAACTGTAATCATTGCTAAAATTTGATAGAATATTACTAATTCTATTCTCTGACATAGTATCATCAAAATCTCCCAAAATAAGTAAATCATATTTCTCTTTTTTTACTCTCTCTATAAGTCTAATTCTGTTTTCGGGAATTGAATTCATTTCGTCACTCATTATTCTAATTACACTTCGATTTATTCCTTGAATTAGATTATCATATTCATTATCATCCAAATCATCGTTAAGAAGAAAGACATCAAACGCTTCAGCATCTTGCTTATTAATTGTATCAATAAAGTCTCTGTGAAATTTATATGCAGCTTTATAAACTACTGTACCAAAGGCTACTCTCATTTTTCTTCCCTCTTAGCTTTATTAGAATAAATTGCACACGGATTCCCATACGCTATTGAATTTGGTGGAATATCATTAAGAACAACACTTCCCATCCCTATGATTGAATTACTTCTTATTCTAATCTGCTGTTTAATAACCGCTCTCGCTCCGATATGGACATTCTCTTCAATAACAACATCTCCGCTAAGAACTGCCCCTGGTGCAATATGGGCAAACTTATCAACTCTACAATCGTGTTCAATAATTGCGCCCGTATTAATAATTGCACCTTCACTAATTTCAGCACCTGCATTTATGACTGCATTCTTCCCAATAAAAATTCCTCTATCAATTTTTACATTCTCGCTGATTATTGCGGATGAATCAATAATGCTTGGAATGTTAAATCCGATCCTTTTTACCATATCGAATAATTTTCTTCTTAGTTGAGTATCTCCTATACTGCCAACAGTAATAAATGCGTTCTGATATCCTTCATTAAACAACTTCTCTAAATCATCATCCGTACCAATTATTTTTCTATTCAATATTTCTTTACCTAGATTTTCTTTAGTATCAATAATCGCAATATCCGTAAAATTTGGTGATGTTATTAATGAATCTAAAACCGATTTACAGTGACCTCCACCACCTATTAGAAGAATTCTCTTATTCATCATGTTCTAACCTTCTTCTCATCTCTTCCATTTCATCTAATTGACCCATATCTAGCCAACTATTCTCTCCAATTGGAAAAACGCCAATTTTTTCACCTTCGGCTTTATACTTTTCGATGATATCAGGAAACCCAACTTTCTTGTTTTCTTCAAGATCCTGAATTATTTTAGGTTCAACAATATACATTCCAGTATTTGTTAAGAAGGAAAACTCCGGTTTTTCTTTCATAGATTCAACCTTGCCATTTTCACTAATATCTATTACTCCATAAGGAATTCTTATGTTCTTTAGAGAGCAAACCATAGTTATAAGATTTTGATTTTCAACATGAAATTTATAAATCTTCTCGTAATCTTCTTCTATTAATATATCGCAGTTTGATAAGATAAAAGTTGAGTTTATCTTACCTTTTAATAAACTAAGTCCTCCACCGGTTCCTAGTGGTTCTTCCTCATCAGCGTAATCGATTGAATACTCTTTTTCTATTTCATTCAAATATGCTTTGATCATATTTTTTTTATGGTTTACTATTAGATGAAACTCTTTCGCTCCCAATTTATGAAATCTGTTTATGATATGTTCCACAATTGGCATTTCACCTATTGGTATTAGTGGCTTTGGCAGGATTTTTGTATATGGATATAGTCTTGTTCCTAATCCGCCAGCCATAATGACCACGGGGACCTTAAGCTTCTTTTCTACTCCAAATTCTTCTTCATTCCATAATACAACAGAAACGATGTCCATATTACTATCCAAAATTGGAAGCCCTTCAATAAAGTGTTCTTTCATATATTCTTTTGCATTGCTTTTTTCAGATTCCATTAGATACTTTGGATTATAATTAGCAATATCTTTAACTAAAGCATCGATGTTCCCTTTTTTTAAAATCCAACGCCTAATGTCACCATTTGTAATGGCAGCAATAAACTTGTCATCTCTTGTTACAAACAACACTTTTTTAGAAACTCTATCCAACTGTTCCATAGCTTCTCTCATTGAAGCTTCTTCATCAATTAAAAAATCCTTTATATCCATTTTAACACCTCTCTCCCATAGATGAATTACACCACCTCTGGTTGTCTTAAACATTCAATAACATAGCCAGCATCTTCTCTAGAAAGATTGGAGCTGCATGGGATATTTACTACTTTGTCCAAATACTGTTTAGCTTTATCAATCTTATAAGTTTGACTACCTTCATATGGCTTTTGATCACTAATTAGTCCCCATATCGGTCTAGCCTGAATCTTCTTAGAGGCTAAATATTTGATGATTTGATCTCTATTTAATAAGTATCCTTGTTCTACGTATAGTGCATAAAACCAATAATTTGGACGAATACTATGCTTGAATTCGAAAATACTAAGGCCAGATATCTCTTTAATTTCATTCTTATAGAAATCATAATTATCTTTCTTGACCTTGATAAAGTCTTCTAATTGTTCTAGTTGTGCAAGTCCTAATGCTGCCTGAAGATTTGTCATGCGATAGTTAAAGCCAATTTCATCATGTGTATAGTAAAGCTCATCACTTTTGGCTTGAGTGGTTAGATGCTTCGCTCTCTTCAAGAGTTTTTCATTGTCTGACACAATCATTCCTCCACCACCGGTAGTCATGATTTTATTACCATTAAAAGAATAAACACCAATATCTCCGATGGTCCCAGCGTGTTTGCCTTTATACTTCCCTTCAATATAATAAGTGCCAATCGCTTCTGTTGCATCTTCAATTACTTTCAGATTGTACTTATTAGCAACTTCAATGATACCCTCCATGTCAGCCATGTTTCCAAAAACATGAACGACAATCAATGCTTTGATATGCTTTTTAGTTGAATTATTGATGAGTTTACCATCTGAAAAGCGACATTCAGTTTCACAAAAATCTTTTAGCTTATGAACATCCATGCTAAGCGAACCATCACAGTCCATAAAAATAGGTTCTGCACCGATATACTTTACTGGATTTACTGCTGCGATAAATGTTAATGTTGGAACAATGACTTCATCATTTTTTGTAACACCACAAACTTCAAGTGCGATATGAAGCCCTGATGTACCATTTTGACAAGAAACAGCACCTTTACACTTAGCGTACTCTGCTACTTTGATTTCAAAATCATTTACATATGGACCACCTGTTGATACCCATTCTGTTTCAACAGCATGGGTTACATACTCAAGCTCTTTTCCTTTTAAGTTAGGAACGGATAGAGGTATGAATTTTTGACTCATTTTAGCACCTCCGAATTAAATATTGTAAATATCTGTCTTGTACTGATCTAAGTTATGCTTAAAGAACTCAATTGTTTCTGCTAGACCTTGTTCAAAGGTATAATTAGGCTTCCAATTAGATAGCCGCATGATTTTCTCATTAGATCCTAAAAGTCTATTTACTTCACTCTTCTCAGGTCTTAATCTCTGTTCATCACAAACAATTTTCGCATTTGGATTAATCTGTCTAATCAATTCTTCTGCAAGTTGACCGATAGAGATTTCCTGCTGAGTCGCAATATTGATTTCTTCACCAATAGTATTTTTTGATTTTGCAATTTCAATAAATCCATTCGCTGTATCTTTTACATAGTTAAAATCTCTGGTTGGTGTTAATGAACCAAGTTTGATTTCTTCTTTTCCAGCAAGAAGTTGAGTAATAATTGTCGGAATAACCGCTCTTGCAGATTGTCTAGGTCCATATGTATTAAATGGACGAACTATTGTGATTGGCATATTAAAGCTTCTATAAAAGGATTCTGCTAATCGATCCGCACCAATTTTTGTTGCTGAATAAGGGGATTGTCCTTGATACGGATGCTTTTCATCAATAGGTACATATTGAGCAGTACCATAAACTTCTGATGTTGATGTAATAAGTAATCTTGAAGTCTCTAGTTGTCTAGCTGCCTGTAGTACATTTAAAGTCCCTTTAATATTCGTATCTACATACGTATCTGGTGAATGATAACTAAAAGGAATCGCAATCAATGCAGCAAGATGAAATACCTCATCCATACCTTTCATTGATTCTCTTGCTCCATTTGGATCTCTAATATCTCCAGTGAATACTTCCACTTCTTTTATTATGTCTTTAGGAAGTGTATCTAGCCACCCCCAAGAATTAAATGAATTATAATATGCAAAAGCTTTAACTTTATGTCCTTGCTTAACTAACTCCTCTGTTAAATGACTTCCAATAAAGCCATTAGCACCAGTTATAAGTATTTTATTCACTTGTATTACTCCTTTCGATGTTATTATTAATATACGGTATGTCTGCTTTCAATTGATATGAAGTCCTTGGAAATTTAATTACACCTAGAACTCCCGCTTTAGATATTATTCTAGTGATTTTTTCGAAAATATACTTTTTTATCATTTTCTTTGTATTATATTGTAATTTCTGTGCTTGATAATTTGATACTCCGGTTTCAATTATTGATAAAATTGTATCACTTGTATTTTTCAATGCTGTTCCGTCTGTTTTTCCTATATATTTCTCATAGTTATTTATAGGTGCTATATGTTCAATATATTCTTCTATCAATTTACTATTTATCTCACTAAACTCTTTAATTGTCTGATAATTCTCCAAGCCGTAAGTTTTAAATTTCTCAGGATTTTTAATAGGTTCATAAACAAATGAAGGTATTTTCATAGCATCACTTTCAAAAATAGCAGTGCTTGACCAAACAACATTTGCGTCAACTACATTTAACCAATCAAAAATTGAATGTTCATTTATTATTTTTACTCTTCGGTTGATATCTTTAGGTGCATCAGTGCCTGGGTGGGGCCTATAAATTAATTCGTATAATTCAAAAAAATCGTTGTGTAATTCATTTAACTCTTGAATAGTTTTTTCAATAGAATATAATGTGATTCTTTTACGCTCTTCTACTTCTTCTCTGTCAAATCCTAAATAAACTAAAAAATCATCTTTTTTGCTCGTGTTAGTTAAAATCCACCCTCTATTTTCAGAAAAAAGTATCCATTTCTTTCTGCTGTCTAAAGAATATCTCTCTGCCCACTCTTTTCTTTTATACCCACCATTCTTATTATTTTTAGTTCGAATATTCCCAGTAATATATATATAATCTTCATTAACACCAGACTGGATTAATTTCTCCTTAAAATACTCACCCCAGCAAAAATGAATGACAGAGTTTTTTGCAAAATCATCAGCTGGAAGAAGAATCTTTTCACTAGCTTTATAAGCAATTTGCTCGTGATGAATATTAATTATAAAAAGATTTGGGTTGTCTTTTAGAAATGGGGAAACTAACTCATAATCTTTACTTGTGTAGACCCAAGGCATAATAATCATATCTAAGCGATATTTTTTCGATTTTTTCAGAGCGTCAAAGTATTCGAATTGTATCGAGAACAGATCTACCTTGAAATCATTATTTTTTTCGAGAATTTTTTTTAATTCATAGCATGCTTCATATTCTCTTTTTATATGTTCATAAAATATTAATATATTTTTCATAATTCACCCCGTATATATTTTCCTAATAACCTTTAATCATGTATGTTTCTTCTTTTTATATAATGATATGATAATGTTCTTAATATTTGAGTCGTCTAATATTTTTTGCCATAAAAATAAGTTCATGTCCACATCAATTCTATAAGGATATTTTTCAACTTTCATTTTGTCAAAGCACATATTATTATAGTCTAATTTAAAAAACGAAAGACCATACTCCTTCTCGAAAGAATTAACCCAAAAATAATCAGTTGTTATTATTTTTAGGCCGAGAGATAGATACTCCAGTAGTTTGGTCGATGTTTGAATGTTATATGGGTGTTTATCTGGTATAAGGTTTATTCCGTATTTACATCGTGAGGCAACTTTAATCACCTCATCGTGTGATAACTTTCCCGTGAATATTATATTTTCATACTTAGAGTATTTATCATATAAATCAGTCTCATAATTTCCTACTAAGACCAATGTTCCGTTATTTTTCTTTGAAAATGCGTTGAGAAATTTATGCAGACCCCTTTCCTTAGAAACCTGCCCAATATATACAAAATCGTAGTCTTTTTTATTTGTTTTTTTATTTAATACTTTTTTAACTCCCATGTCTCTGTAGCAATATTTAATATTATCTTTAAAATAAAATTGTTTTTTTACTTGTTCATTTAAAAAAATCCTTATATCTGGCTTAACGCTGAACTTGCTTTTCATAAAGTTCTTAATTTTCGCCAACTGTCCAATTGATGACGAAGCGTATTCATGAATTAATAGCTGTCTATCATTTACTTGCTTGCCCCCAAAACCCATGAATTCCCATATTACATCAAAATCATTTATGTTTAAATTTTTCATTTTTAGGGAGTCATAAGCAATCATTTGATCGGATTCATTAAAATAATTAATGTATGCATCAATCTCTGGCAAATAAGCCTTATCACTTCTTCTAAAAAGTATTTTAATGACCATTATTAACTCCTTTCATATGATTAATTTCAACCTTAGAATATGGGGATGCATTTGCAATTCCAAGAAATAATGTAAGAATAAGCGACATCGCACCTAAACCACCGAGATTTATTGAAATTGTGTTCGCATTAACTAACAATACTATAATAACCTTGCTGACTTCATCTGGAACTCTGTTCTTAAGACCTCTTTTAAGACCTCTTATGATAATGGAAATATATAATGTGAAAGTGAATATACCATACATTAAAATATAGTCAATGTATGAATTATGCGAACTGCCACTAGTTGCTCCTTGATTTATAAAAATATCTCTTAGTGACCCATAGCCATAGCCCCAGAACATTTCATTCCGAAAAAGTCCAAGTGCTAATCGCCATAAAGAATTCCTACTGCTTAATCCTTGAGACATTCTGAAAAAACCACTATTGTACAAGTAATCGAAACCAAAATACAGCACAAATAGCAAAGTAATGAAGATTGCTGTACTTTTAACAGAGAATTTTCTTTTATAAAAATAAAAAACCAATATGGTTACTGCTAAGCTTAGCATGGCTCCTCGAGAACCAGAGAGGTACACCCCAAATAAATTAATTGTTGAAAATATTAAACTTCTAGAAGACAAATTAACAAATGACAGTATGAATCCTACCGCCGCAAGAGTTCCAAAAAAGTTTGGGTCTATATATATAGATACCGCTCTTCCAATATAGGTTGAATAACTTATGAAACTACCAGTGATTTCAATGTAAATTGCAACAATTGAACTAATTGTAATAATATATAATATTAAGCGTTTAAACTTCCTAAAATCTTTACTTACAACCAGAGGTATATATAGATAGAATATATAAAAACTTGCTATTGTTAATACTACACTAATCAATCCATTTAAGGTAATCATCGAATGCTTTATACTTGAAACAAAAGTAGATATTAATATTATTATTGACAAGAAATGAACTCGTTTATTATACTTCAAAGCTACTAAATAGTTAGCGAAGCTAAATTTTTGAGTAGCATTTATTAAGAATAGTATTACTCCAAGAAAAAATACTACAAAAATTACTCCGCTATACATAGATGTATAAACATTTTTCTCATATGACAAAAAACTTAGAATAATAAGCAGTGATAATATTATTTTATTTATACTTCTTTTTTTAATTTTCATTGTGAAAGTTCCTTTTGGCTTTATCCCCAATATATATATTGGTCATCTCAATCATAATTTTATCAATTTTATACATTTCAATCTTTTTTAAGCTCTGATTTCTAAATTGCTTCATCAAATCTTTTGAATCATACAATTTTTTTATAGATATTGAAAAATTCTCAATATCATTAATTCCAACAACAAATCCATTTTCATTATTTATTACTAAGTCTCTATTACCTCTACAATCCGTCACCACTAAAGGTAAGCCCGTCGCCATAGCTTCCATAACATTAACAGGTAACCCCTCTTGCCTAGAAGCTGATACAGCAATATCTGCTAAATTCATAAGATTATCAATATCTTTTCTAAACCCTAAAAGTCTTACATGATTTTGAACACCTAACTTTTGAATCTGCTTCCGATATTGTTCTTCTAAGTCACCGCTACCAGCTAAAAGTATTTTTATATTCGGTATTTTATCCTTTAATTTTCCAGCCACATCAATTAGTAAATCTTGGTGCTTTCTATAACTTAATTCTCCAGCATACATTAAAATGAAATCATCTGAATCATAACCATATTGTTTCCTTAATGCCATTTTTTTAGGTTCAGTTTGTGGTTGGAATTTATTTAAGTTTATACCTACTCCATTTACTAAAACTAAACTATGTGATTTAAATCCTTTATCGGTAGCTGTATCATAATCCTCTTGATTAATAGTAATTAAAACATCCGTATATTTCGATAGCCATTTTTCTACAGGATAATATAATAACCAGTGTTTCAAAGATGCACCTTTAAAAAAATGAAATCCATGTGCAGTATAAATTACTTTTGTCCCAATTTTACGGGAATTTTTAGCCGCTAATCTTCCCAGCATTCCTCCTATGGGAGTGTGGCAATGAATTACATCGTATTTGTTCTCATCAATTAAGATTTTTAGTTTTTTATAAGCTAATATATTTTTTCTTTTCAATGGAAATCTTTCAAAAGGAATCTCATGAAATTCATCACAAAAAGGTACTTGGCATTCTTCTTTATTTTCATAATCATTGTTTGCACATACATGCACTTCATAACCCATCTTTTTAAACCACTCTAAATAAGGTAAATGAAAAACCATTATGTGTTTTTTTACTACACTAGCTACAAATAATACTTTTTTCACATCTATTCCTCCGTCGTCTTTATTGAATCTCCAAACCAACAAACTTTATAATCAAACTCATACTCCGACATACTCATGTCATATACTAAGTCACCAAATACCTTATTTACTGTACTTACATTCAGTAATCTTAATAAGGGATTAAATAACTTAGTCATCACAACCCGCTTACCATGAGACTCTGCAATTAATCTAACCATCTCACTTGTGTTTACATACTCAACATTCTGTGGAAAGAATAATCCACCACTTCTGTTATCAATGAGCTGCTTTACAAACTCTGATAAGTTATCTATGTAGATCATACTGCGCTTGTTTTCTACTTTTGGAAAGATCGGTGTCTTGAGAGCTAGTCCTACTAACCTCGGATAGTTGCCTCTGCAGCCCTTCCCATAAACCATAGGCGGTCTTAAAGTTGCTACAATGAAAGAATTATCTTCTAATTTATTAATTAGCTCTTCTGCTTCAATCTTCGACCTCCCATAAGCACTATTAGGCTTAAGAGGAGTATTCTTATCAATGACACCATTCTCGATGCCATATACACTCATTGAACTCAGAAAAATAAACTGCTCTACTCCATCTTGTTTAGCCTTTTGAGCAGTTTCATAAGCCAAATCCCTATTCACTTTATAGTAAAGGTCCTGGTTGTCACTAGTTTCTTTGATATGAGCAATCCCAGCCACATGAAACACAACATCATACTGAGAGAAATCCTTCTCTTTCCATGAGCCATCTTTCATATCAACCGTATCTACTTTATATTTATCAGGTTCTCTCATGAGCCAATTCTCTAGAGATGTACCTATATAACTGTTCTTACCAGTCATTAAAACTCGCTTCATTACTTCACCTCGTTTAGTTGGAAAGTTGGTCAGTTGGTTAGTTGGAAAGGAAAAGATTAAATACTCTTGCCCTTCTCTTTACTTCCTGTACCACCTTCAACAACACCATCTGATCTTAATACTGAAAATATCGTCCCAAAGAAGCATCTGATATCCATAAGAAGTCCAATCTTCTCAGCATACTCTCCATCAAGTCTAGCCTTCACATCAATCTCAAGTTCATCCCTACCATTAATCTGCGCCCATCCAGTTAGACCAACCGGTACGTCATTTGCATCGTACTTATCTCTTTCTTCAATAAGATCATACTGATTCCAAAGCGCTGGTCTTGGACCGATGACACTCATCTCACCCTTGAAGATGTTGATGATTTGTGGTAGCTCGTCTAAAGAAGTCTTTCGTAGGAACTTACCTACCTTTGTAATCCACTGATCCGGATTCTCTAGGAGATGAGTTGGCATATCCTTCGGCGTATCAATTCTCATGGTTCTAAACTTCAATATATGAAAATGACTCTTGTGGATACCGACACGTTTTTGTTTGAACAGAACTGGGCCTTTTGAATCTATTTTTATAGCTATAATAAGTACTAAAAAAACAGGAAATAAAATGATAAGTCCTATGCCAGAAAGTATGATATCTATTAATCTTTTGGTCTTTAAATAAACCATGTTAGTTCCTCCTACTAATGTAAATGTATTAGAAGTGCTGCTAAAGCACATTTTTTCCTAGTTTACGAGCTATCTAAATCAGCCATTGCCTCTATGGCAGACTAAGAATCACTCTTTAATCCTCAAAGCCTTGCTATTTCAGACTTTCAATGGTATTTATCCTTTCACCATACTCACGTCGAAAATTCCGATGTCAGTTATTGCCATTTATGCAGAATCTAGTCCAAGCATTTTTTTCCTCTGCAACATCTTGTGTTTTTCATTCTCCACTCATCCTTACATCATACTGGTGTCAAAGCCAAGGCACTTCATCGCTTGGTGGCTCATCTTCATCATCATTACTTATATCTTTATGCAAGCTACACTTGATCTTTTCATTTTCATAACTGATAATACCACCAGCTGGGCATATCTCATCAAAATTCTCAGTTAAAAATTGATTGAACTTAGTATCCTAATGCTCATTTCCCAATAGAAAAGAGCAATATAATCTTTCTACTGTATTCCGATTAGTTTAGTTCTTTATTTGAAATATCTTTATAACTTATGACATCGAAGAAGTATGGCAATGGATATTCTTCATTTAAGTCATCACTTATATTTCTTAGTATGTTTCTGTCTATCTTTTCTCCTACTATGGTTAGATCAACATCAGAACCCTTTTTATAATTCCCCATGGCTCTACTACCAAATAGTATAACTTCTTCAATTTCTGAGTACTTAGACAGTTTCTAAAATAAATTTCAAATCTCTATCTAACATTCTATAGCTCCTTAGCTAACTTATGATATAGCTTTTGTAGCTCTAGAAAATATACCTTTGCAATATTATCTACCATTTTCTTCGTAAATTTTTCATCATAGGTATGAACAGTTAGGCTTCTGTCTTAAAGAGCATCAATCCAGATGTCCATCATCAATTAGACCTACTAAACTGTTGGGATTCAAGGTAGTCTTTCACCATCACAAGCTTCCTTAGTAAAAAGCTTACACTATCACTTAATCTCTTTAAAAATTATAACTTCTTCAATATCGACATATCCTTCATCTTTACCATTGTGTTGTAATCTTAAGTATTGAGTTCCTGGTTTAATATCTGAATCTGTCTCAAATTTCAATTGTAAAATACTCCAATCGTTGGTAAAATTAATGTTTTCTAAAGTTGCTTGAGCTTTTTTTTCAGCTTTACTATCATACACGAATAATTTAAAAGTATCGTCATTAACATTTCCTCTTGCTTTAATAAAAATCTTATATTTACTATCTGGCTTAAGCTTTAATCCATAGGGATAAACAATTCCATATGACTCTCCTTTGTTAGTTATTCTTATATAACTATTTTCTTCTTTTAAAAGTTCATAACTAACTTGTCCATCTTCACTATTCCATTGCCTTAACATATCTATAGTTCCATTACCATCAATATCTAAGTCAAAATAATATGCAAAAGCTAGAGCATAATTACTATCTATATTATATTGATTGTTATGAAAATTTTCTTTATAAAATTGTATATATCCAAGTTTATATAACAATTCTTCATTATACTCTAAAGGCTTATCTGCTCTTAGATTTATTTCTTTTATTTGTTCTTTAATCTTGTATGCTTCATCTATTGTTTGTTTTGCCTTTTCCGAGTCTTTCTTTTGTTTCAAATAATAGTTAAATACACTTAAATAAGCATTACTCTTTTGTAAGTAGCTATTGATTATGATAGGCTGTAGCTTAACTATGTCATTTACTAATGCTAGACCTTTATCTATCTGACCTATGCTTATATAAAAAGATGCTCCTATTGCCTTTACATTGATGTTATATTTACCAATATCTTGAGCCTTGTTCATCTGCTCTAAAGCTTTTATTATATATTCTTCTTCTTTAGTTTTGTGATACTTTAACTTATTTAAAATAGCTAAATCTGCTTTATATTCTGCCTTATATGGATCGAAAAATGCTACATTGTTAAGGGTTTTTATAGCCTTATCTGTATCTCCCTTATTAATATCAGTAGACACATTATTGGCAACCATATTGCCTAAGGTTAGCGATACAGAATTTATAAATAGTAAGCTGAATAAAATAATTGCTACAACCTTTTGAATCTTTGATTTATCACTTTTATATCTTTTAGCTTTGTTTTTCTTGTTATATGTTATATAGCTACTTAACATGCCCGCCAATACCCACAAAACAAAGGACAATGCTACAAGTGACAAATCAAAATCTATAAATGCGTGAGCTAATAATGACACTACTGCAATAAAAAAGGTTGCTATTAAACATCTGTTTTTTTCAATATCTATAGTTAACCATTTTTTAAATGTATAATATGTCAACATGACTAAGAACAATATAAACAATATAAACCCTATAAATCCTACCTCAATCCATATCTTTATAAAATAGTTATGGGCCTGAGAGGTGGTGTACCCATAAGATTGATACATAGTATATAGTTTTTTCCAGCCTCCTCCACCTGTTCCTAATATAGGATAGTCTTTTATAACCTTAAATCCATCATTATAAAAAGTTAATCTAGCTTGAACACTGTTGTTATCTGCACTAATACTATCAATTCTTCTAATAATTGTTTCAGGAATGTATTTATATTTTAATTTCAGTTTTTTAATAACCTCATTATTATCTGTATCGATTATTTTAGCATCATTATATGTTATTGATGTTCCAGTATAATAGTTATCAAAATATATTCTTATTGTATCTGTTTTTTCGCTAGTAGTAAACTCTATCTGTTTATATGTTTCATTTAGCTGAGTTAACTGTTCTTTTTTTAGAATTTCTAGATTG
Organism: Tissierellales bacterium; assembly: GCA_028280805.1. GTDB lineage: Bacteria > Bacillota > Clostridia > Tissierellales > VENL01 > JANQLB01. Next base: position 82,651 of record JANQLB010000084.1, on the reverse strand, counting down.
CCTTTGTTATCAACACTATATACTCTAATATGACCTGTATAAGGTTTGTCTTCTTTATTTAGTGAAGTATAAGAAACTAAAAGTGCATAGTTTTTATTTTCTTTAACATTATTAACACTTCTATAAACTGTTGTCCATTTATCTTCAGTCAAATTATTCTCAATTTTTAGCGGAACAGTTTTAGTAAATGCGTAGAATATACCACTTCCAAATATAACTGATAATATTATAACAACTAATAATAATTTTTTCAGATTAAATGTTATATTGTCAAACTTATTCTTAATTAATGAAACTATATATGTTATACCACCCATTACTATTGGTGCTAAAACAAATACCAACCATTGTATGTAGTTACTACTTAATTTTACTTGTGTGAATAACATACTAAAACCAATAGCTATTATGACGTTAAAAGATAAAAATGTTATTAATTCTAGTTTCTTTTTATTTGGTATAGCAATAATGTATAGCAATATCATAAATGGCAATATAAGCCACATGCCTCTGGAATATGTAAGGATAAAAGTAAATAAAAGTATATTTGAACAAGCTCCATATAAAACTCTATTTATTTTTTTCTCTTCTATTATAAAAAGCCCTAATGCAATTATAAATATTGCTGCGAGATAAGATGCTAAAGTGTTTGGATACTGAAATGTTGATGCTATTCTATCACCCATAACTGCCCCGTTATAATTCCAAGTTTCTATAAAGGAACCAATGCCTACTATAGATACCCCTACTGCACTAATAACTAATGTGTTTAGTATCCATTTTTTATACTTTTCATTTTCGGATAAGTCTCTAGCTAATAAAAATACAAAGAAATAATTTGCATACTTTAATAACTCTAATATAGCTAGTCTTGTGCTAACTGCATAAAAAATTGATATAAAATACATAAACACTATCCCTATAGCAGTTATGTCTATAGGTGACTTTATAAGCTTGTACTCTTTTTTATTATATTTAGAAATTAACCACACCAAAGCTAATGCAAATGAAAAGATGTGTGTTGGTAATAATTCTGTTTCAAAATATAGTCCCCTAAAGAATGGACCATAAGCTAATAGTATGCAAAACAATACGAATGTTATATTGTTTAAAGTCCATATTGAATTCTTTCTATCATTATTTGATTTTACAGGCATAATTTAGCCTCCTATTTATATGTAATAACTTAGTCATATGTTCTAATTAATAGCTGGTTTTTCTTTAGATCCTATCCAATACTGTCTAAAGAACACCACAAATACTCCTATCATTACTCCAAGAACTCCAGCTATTGCTAAGTTTAGCTTCTTATTTGGAGCTACAGGTTTTTCTGGAGTGATCGCCTTTGAAACTATATTAATACTAGACTCACCAATCTCTGTTGATTCAGCTACTCTTGTAGCTTCATATTTTTCTAAGAATGAATCATAAATACTCTGAGCTAGATTTACATTTCTTAAAATAAGCTTTTCTTGATGTTCTTTTTCCGCAAGCTCCACTTGTAAGCTTTCAACGTCTTGTTTCACTATATCTATTTTATCTGAAAGAATTTCCTTTATTTTTTTGTAGCTATATGTTATATTTTCCTTCTCTTGCTTAACTTTATTTAAATCTATTTCATATTCATTAATGCTTTCAATTAAAGTAATATAAGCTGGATTTATTTCTTCGTTTTCCATTTCTATATCTGCAATATCCTTTGTAGTACTATTGGAACTTTCTTTAATCATATCGGAAAGCAGCGAATCCTCTAATATTGATTTTTTTGTAACTAACTTTTTTGAAGTATTATTTAACTGTTCTTTAGCACTCTTTAGCTGTGCTGATATTAGCTTTTCTTCCATTTCTTTTTGTAGTAATGCATCTTTATAATTAACTTCTTCTCTTGATAATCTATCTTTATAATCATTAAGCTCTTGCTGCTTTGATTGTATTTCTTTGTTTAGTTCCTCAACACCTCTAGGCTGAGCTAAAAATACTTTAAGGTCTAGTAACGCTTGGTCCACCTTTTCCTTCTCAACCTCAAGCTGAGAATTAATAAATCCTGAAGTCTTAGAAGCATGTTCTCTAGCCATATCTGTAATGAAGGATGTGAACTTTTGTGCTATTGTATTAGCAATCTTTGTTGCTAATTCTTTATCGCTATTACTAACTTTTACCACTATCAGATTTGTATCTTTCATAGTTTCTAGACTTATCATGTTTGTTAAACTGTCTATAGTTATATCCTCCTTAGATAATTCTAGCTCTTCTATAGTTTCTATTAGTATTTGAGGATTTTTTATCTGTTGCTTATAGGTTTGAAGGGTCATAGTTGGATATGCAGATATGGAATTAAGTATACCCTCTATATCTTCAGACTCTATGTTCATATTTGTAAGCCTGTCCGTCGCTAACGAAGCCATCAATGTTGTTTCTGCTTCATATGTAGGATCAGTTATAATGAAACTAAATATTCCTGATGCTAATAAACTTATTATAGTTATAATTGTGATAATCTTCCATCCATCTAATAAAGCGCCAATAAGCTCTCTTAAGCTTATCTCATCATATCCTGTGTTGTTTACCTGGTCCATTACTTTCCCTCACTTTCAATTTTAAGCATACCATATAATCTATCTCTCAAATAATTAACACATCACTTGTATTTCTACATTTATTTTTATAATCCTTCAAAAAAATCACTTTTAAATTGAACCTTTGTATGATAATTTTAGTCAATTAGAATTAAGTATAGAACTTAATTAACATTTTACACTAAAATAGTCATACGTTTAATTAATATTACACAAATTTAACACGGAAAAAACTGGTGCATTTTATCCTCCAGTTTTAATTACCTATTTATTTTATTCAGTGTCTACCAAACTAAACATTAATACTCCTTTGCAGGCTATCTCATCATCAACATAAGCAGCAGCTTCAGTTTTAACTATATTTCTTTTCATTGTAATTATCTCTGTTTCAATCCTAAGTGTATCTCCCGGTCTTACCTGCTTTTTAAATCTTACTTTATCAATACCGCTAAAAACTCCCAGCTTGCCTTTGTTTTCTGAAAGAGTCATAGCAGTTATACCTCCTACCTGAGCCATAGCTTCAACAATAAGTACACCCGGCATTAATGGGTTTCCAGAAAAATGACCTTGAAAAAACGGTTCATTTATAGTCACATTTTTTATACCTACTGCTCTTTTTCCTTCCTCCAGTTCAACAATTTTATCTACCAATAAAAACGGATATCTGTGTGGAATAATTTTTTGAATTTCAACATTATTTAACATACATTCAACTCCTATTTTATGTAAATTTTATTTAGCATTTTTAAGTTTCTTGTTTAATTATATTATCTTACTATTATTAATATTGTAACCTATGGGATAAAAATATTATATCATAATTATGTATCTTATTTTAATCTATATTCTAAAAATTTATTACTAAATATATTATTAGAGGTATAGATACTATGCTTAATAATGTTGTTAAAAATATACCTTGTGAAGCTAATTTATAATCCGAGTCAAATTTTCTAGAAAATATAGCTGCATTAGCTCCTGACGGCATACCACTTAATATTACAACAGTAGCTAAAACAATTTGAGGTAAATTAAATAGTGATAATATAATGTAGACTATTAAAGGAATGATAATTAACCTTATGGCTGATATAATAAATAATTTTATATTTGTAAATAACACTCTGAATCTAGCATCTCCAAGTAACAAGCCAACCATAATCATAGCTAGGGGCGTTGTTGTATCTCCTATTGTCTGTAAAGAAGAATGTATAATATATGGAAGCTTTATAGATAAAACAAACAGCATAAATCCAATTAACACCGATACAGTACCCGGATTTATAAGCATATTAAAGTTTATTTTTTTCTTCTCCTTACTAACAAAGTAAACTCCTAAAGTCCAAAGTAATATATTAAAAATCACATTAAATATAGAAGCGTAAAAAATAGCTTCTCTACCAAAAACTGCATTTAATATAGGAAATCCTATAAATCCGGTATTAGGAAATACTATTAAAAACTGATAAACACCTTTTTGAGGATTTTCTAAATGAAATATTTTAGAAAAGATATAAGATACTAATATCATTAATGCAAATGTACTTGCTCCATACCCCAATATCATCAGACTATTACTTAACAGTTCCTTAGAAAATTCATAATTCATAGATGTTATTATTAAAGCTGGTAAAGTCACACTAATAATTAAACTAGCTAACCCTTTTTCAAATCTATCATCTAATATTTTTAGTTTTTTTAGCATAAAGCCTATAACTATTAAAATAAACAAAACTGCTATTTGATTTAATACTACGGTGAAATCCATTCTCGTGCCTCCTTTTCTATAATGTAAAGTATAATATATATAATATTATTTATTCAGTAAAAAGTAATTTTTCAAATAAAAAAGAGAAGGTCTATCCTTCTCTAGTACATACCTCTGTGTTTCATTTGCTCATATAAAACTTTTGCTAAACCTAGTCCACCATTGGTTTTGGATATATTTTTTGCTATTTCTTGATCATACATATCCTCAAACATTTCTCTACCCGTACTTTTCTCTATGAATCCGCCTTCTGGAACAGTTGATCGCATTTCTTTTAAAAGCATATGTACGAATATAGACTCAAATTCTTGACAAGCTTTTTTCAACTCTTCATCATCTTTGGCATTATTAAGCTTAGCTTCAATATTTTGAGTGTTTTTATTTGCATTTATCTGAGTTGTATTTATCATAACATTAGTATTCGTATTACCTAAATCAATCATGTTTACACCTCATTAAAGTTAAATTAATTATCTTCTTAGATTATTAGTCTGCTGAAGCATTTCATCAGAAGCCTGTATTGTTTTTGAATTTGTTTCATATGCTCTTTGAGCAGTTATTAACTTAATCATCTCTTCAACTATTTGAACATTGGACATTTCTAAATATCTTTGTAATATCCTTCCTTCCATTTCATCACTATCAATATCAATAGCTTCTCCAGATGCATCAGTCACATTATATAAATTTCTACCATCACTTAATAATCCTTCTGGGTTAAGAAATCTAACTATCCTTAATCTTCCTACCTCAACTATCTCATGGTCTTCGTCCTTAACAGTAATATTACCCATTTCATCTATGGTTAAGTCTGTCATTTCTTCTTCAATAACTATCCTATTACCATCTTCATCTGTAACAAAATATCCGTTAGCAGTAGTAATTGTACGCTCATCATCATCAACACTTAACTTAAAGCTGCCGTCTCTGGTGTATTTTAATTCACCATTAGGCATCTCAATTGCAAAGAAACCAACACCATCTATAGCTACATCTAATGGATTTTGAGTTTCCATTACATTTCCATTTTTAAAATCTCTGGTTGTAGCTGATGCCATCACTCCATGACCAACCTCTAAATTTACAGGTTTTCCATACCCATCAGTAAAATTAGATTTTTTAATAGTCTCATAAAGTAAATCTTTAAACTCTAACCTTTGAGTTTTATAAGAAGTTGTATTAACATTTGCAAGATTATTGGATATCGTATCAATATTTAGTTGTTGTCCTTTCATACCAGTAGCAGCTGTCCATAATGACCGAAGCATATTACTACACCCCTTTCTTCATTCTATAATTTTGCTATTTCGTTTATTGCTTTACCTAACATTTCATCTTGATATCTAACCATTCTTTGACTTGATTCAAAACTTCTCATCAAATTTATCATCTTTACCATCTCTTTAACCGGATCTACGTTTGAACCTTCTATGTAGCCAGTTAACAACTGTCCTTCAAATTGCTTTTCCTGTGCAGTAGCACCCTCTAAAATTTTATATGAATTATTACCATGTTTTCGTAAATCTTGGATGTTTTCAAGATTTACAATTTCTAAAGAATCTATTATTTCTCCACCTTGAATAATATGTCCAACTTCGTTTATTTCAAAATCTTCTTCTCCTAAGACTATAGAGCCGTATTGCCCAATGACTAAATGTCCTTCAGTAGTAATCAATTCTCTATTGTGATTTATTGTAAATGAACCATCTCTAGTATATATTTCTTCTTGTCCATTATAAATCTTAAAAAACCCTTCTCCTTTAAGTGCTAAATCTAATGGATTACCTGTTTCTATTAAATTACCTTGAATAAAATTGGTAACTATCCTATCAAGCCTTACTCCTGCACTTGTAGTTCCAACGACTTGGGATGGAGGAAATGAAATTAAGGTATCAATAGTTTGTCCATTGTGTAATAAATTACCACTTGCATCAACTTCTATATTATTATCGGCAACTTGAATCAAACCTTTACTCCCTAAAACATAATTTTCTCCACTTGACTTTAGATTACCATCTGAATCTTTAAATAAAGTTCGTAAATAACCATTATCATCAACTAAAAAATGTAATTGTCTATTGTTGCTGATTCCTTCTGGAGTTCTCACTCTAAAATATCCAGAATTTGTCGATATCGTATAAATGTCTCCATTTTTTACCATATCCACTCCTGTAAAGAGAGGTTGACTATTAACATTTGTTCTATCATTAATCTTAGACAAAAGTATTTCTGGAAAAGATTCCGAAACAACCACATCTTTTTTATAGCTGTTTGTGTTTAAATTAGCTATATTGTTAGAAACCACATCTATTTTTTGTTGATTTAGTAATAAAGCAGTAGTAGAAGTATATAAACCATTATTCATATTAGGCACTCCTTTAAAGTTATTGTCTTAATTATCAGTAACTTATTAAAATCCTCTTTCTCTTTCCATTTCGCCAGTTGTACCATTTGCTAAGACATCTATCCAATCTAGTGACTTACCTGTTCCAATAGCAACACAAGAAGGTGCATCATCAGCTATAATTACCTTTATGCCTGTTTTATGATTAATAAGCTTGTCTAAATTGTGTAAAAGTGCTCCTCCTCCAGTCATATATATACCCTTTTCTCCAATATCTGATGCAAGCTCTGGTGGCGTTCTTTCAAATACAGCATGTACAGCATCAGCTATAGCAGTAACTGTTTCATCTAAGGCTTCCATCATTTCACTTGACCCTATATTTAGTTTCTTCGGTAACCCTGTAACTAAATTCCTACCTTTTACTTCCATATATACTTCTTTTTCTCTTGGAAATGCTGTTCCTATTTTAATTTTTAAATCTTCAGCAGTTCTTTCACCTATCATGACATTGTGTTTTTTTCTTATATATCTTACTATTGCTTCATCAAACTTATTACCGGCTACCTTTATTGATCTGCTAACAACTATTCCACCTAAGGAGATAACCGCAACATCTGATGTTCCTCCACCAATATCTATAATCATATTACCATTTGGCTTAGTTATATCAAGACCCGCTCCAATAGCCGCAGCAATAGGTTCTTCAATCAAATGTGTTTTTCTAGCTCCAGCTTGATTACTAGCTTCCAATACAGCTCTTTTTTCTACCTCTGTTACTCCGCTAGGAACACAAACCACTATTCTGGGCTTAAATAACATTTTTCCTGCAGCTTTATGTATAAAATACTTTAGCATTCTTTCTGTTATGTCGTAATCAGATATAACTCCGTCCTTTAAGGGTCTTATAGCTATAATGTTACCAGGTGTCCTGCCAAGCATTCTTCTAGCCTCTTCCCCAACAGCTAATAACTTATCAGTGTTCTTGTCAATAGCAACAACTGAAGGTTCTTTTAAAACTATACCTTTACCCTTTGTATAAACTAATACATTAGCAGTTCCTAAGTCTATTCCCATATCCGATCTAAATGAAAACATCAATTTACCCCGCTTTCTTGTTTAATTTGCCAATTATGAATAATTATAAATAATGACATTAGTATATACTAATTATACGAATTCCTAGACAATTTATATAATTCTATAAAATAAAACTTATTCCTTCACGTTTCTAAAAATTTTTTATAAAACAAAAGGAAATAGGACGGTTTACCCATCCTATTTCCTTTAAATCCCTCTATATTAGGAAAGACTTAATTTAAATGGAATCTAATTCCATTTAAATGCTAACTAGTCGTTGATTGCTTTGTATTTCATCTTAGTAGCTTTACCACCTCTGATGTGTCTTTCAGCTTTATTTTTCTCAAGTACTAGTTTGACTCTGCTTGCAATAAGAGGGTTTATCCTGGGAAGGCGTTCTGTAACATCTTTATGTACTGTACTCTTACTTACTCCAAAAACATTGGCAGTTTGTCTAACCGTAGCTTTTTGATTGATTATATGTTTTGCAATCTCTAATGCTCTTTCTTCTATGTAATCTTTCAAATATCCAACCCCCTTTGTGAATGTTTTGCGAACATATCACAGTCTTTTTACATATCTATGCAGTTTTTCAAAGCAATAGAACTATTCTTTAAAAAACCATTCTTTTATTGAGTATTAGGTATATATTGCGTTGGGTCAACATGTTTTCCATCTATTAAAACCTCAAAATGTAAATGCGGTCCTTGTGCTAACTCAAAACCTACTGCCTTTCCTACTCCACTTATGGTTTGACCTTTTGTAACACTTTGACCCACCTTAACCATTTCATCAGTTGAAAGACCAGCATATAATGTAGTTAATCCGCCTCCATGATCTAAGGTTATTGATATACCCAACTCATCGTCACTATTTATTGAAGCTACTACACCATCCAATGCAGCTCTCACTACACTTCCTTCCCTAGCGGTAATATCTATACCATTATGTGTAGTCCACTGCTCTAAAGTTTTGGAGTATACAAGTTTATCTACGGCAAATTCTTTAGTTATAGATCCATTAGTTGGTAAAACCATAGATATAACTCTATTTTGCTGTTGACTTTGTGTTATCTCAGCTTTTGTTGAAGAAGTCTTCTTGACTTGATCATCTTGCGTTTTTTGATTATCTTCTTTTGTTTGTGTTGGTTTTTGTATATTAGCAGCCTTAACCTGAGAATGATTGTCAGTATGTAAATTGTCTTTATCTTCATCATTATCTGCATTTACTCCTAAATCATTAAAATCAGGTAAGACGTTAATATCTTTTAGTTGTGATGGATTTGAATAGTAGTTTTCTATAATATTCATTCCATCTTCATTATTCTCTTCTTTATCATCTCTATCTCGTGTGGCAACCCATACTCCAGTTGTACCTAATATACATATACAAATAAATAAGATAATATAAAATCCGTCTTTATCAACTAATTTTAAAAGACCTTTTTTAACTTTTTTCATATATTTATTTTTGTTTTTTTCATCGTTATTATTAAACTCGTCCATATCCCCACCTCCAAAAAAATTTCTTTGATTTATTAGTAGTATCACCATTTTTTGTGTTTTGATACTCTTTTTTTCATTTTTTTGTATAAAAAAAACAGGCATCTCTGCCTGACTTTAATTTAACTCTTTAATTTCTATTCCTGTATAGTAATGTTTCAATATTTCTCTATATGTACTGCCATTTTCAGCCATGCCGTTAGCACCCCATTGACTCATACCTACTCCGTGACCATTACCTATAGTTTTAATTTCAATAGTATCGCCCTTTAAAGTTATCTCAAAATTAGTTGAATTTAATCCAAATAAACTTCTAATCTCTCTACCGCTTACTACGACATTATCTACCATAAGTTTCATTACTCTCCCACTTTCACTTTTTTCCATCAATCTAACTTTATTAGGTAAATTACTTTGAGTTAAGTTAGCACTGGGATACTTTTCTTTAATCTTATTAATAAAATCCGTGACTTTAATTTTTTTTACTTCATGTAACTTTGGTGAATCACTCTCATAGGGACTGCTGACAGACCTCATATAAGGTAAAGCACTAACAAAATAATCCTCCGAGTTTTCTGTCATGCCACCGCTGGTAGAATGATATAATGCTTCTATGATTTTACCATCATAAGTTATTATCTCACCCTTAGTAGACTCAACTGCCCCTTCAATCTTAGGCCAATACTCATACATCCAATTATTATTATGAGTTTGTCTAAGCTCATCAGTTGTTAAATATGCCTGACAATGAATACCAGTACATAATGGAGCTTGTGGATGATGAGGATGACCATTACTATATTGCTGTATTCGATAAATTGCAAATGTTCTTGCAGCTACAGCTTGTGCTTTTAGAGCTTCAATGTTAAATTGCCCCGGCATTTCAGCTGCTACAACTCCTTTTACATATTCATCCAGCTCAATTGACATTGTTTGATTTGTCTTTAAATCAAAAACTTCAATTTCCATTGTCTCATTTATCTGTTCTAAATCGTATTTATCTGAGAGATCATTTTCATTATTTGGAGTGGGTAAAATGTCATATCCTTTCATAAGAACTATTGGAAATATTATAGTTATAAACAAAATAAAGATTAAGAAAAAAATAAATCCTTTCATTGTGTCCCTCCTAGCTTCACTAGCTTTGTCCTAAGCCATATGATAAATTTTTATGCTATAGGAAAGGATTTTATGAAAGGTTTTTAATTTTACTTTTTCGACTATTTCCAAGGAAATATTTTCAAAGGTGACATTAAATTTGTCGAAAAAAAAGAAAGAGGTAAAAACTCTTCTTTTTTAATCAACTCTATATATTTTTGCTCCTAATTTTGTGAATTTGCTTTCAATATCTGTATACCCTCTGTCAATATGATAAATATCACTTATCTCTGTTGCTCCGTCTGACACTAATCCAGTAAGTATTAGTGCTGCACCTGCTCTTAAATCACTAGCTTTAACAGGAGCTCCCATAAGACCTTTAGTACCTTCTATAATTGCACTTCTACCATCTATTTTTATATTAGCACCCATTCTTTTAAGTTCATCTACATGCATGAATCTGTTTTCAAATACTGTTTCTATTATTACACTTGTACCATTAGCAACACTCATTAATGCCATGAATTGGGACTGCATGTCAGTAGGAAACCCAGGGTATGGTAAAGTTTTGATGTCAACGGCCTTTACTGTATTACTTCCTATAACCCTAACACTATCACCTTCTTCTATCACTGTTGTGCCAGCTTCTTTTAATTTAGCTATTATTGGCTTTACATGACTGGTAATAACATTTTCTATAGTTACATCTCCTCCGGTTATAGCAGCCGCAACCATATAAGTTCCTGCTTCTATCCTATCAGGAATTATTTGATGATCTGTTCCTTTTAATTCTTTAACTCCCTTTATCTTGATAGAACTTGTTCCAGCACCCTTGATGTTAGCACCCATTTTATTTAGATAATTAGCTAAATCAACTATTTCAGGTTCCATTGCAGCATTTTCAATTGTTGTTTCTCCCTTTGCCATAGTTGCTGCCATCATTATATTTTCCGTTGCGCCAACACTTGGAAAATCAAGATATATTTTACTTCCTTTTAATTCTTTAACTTGAGCATCTATATACCCATGACCAACCTTTATATCAGCTCCAAGAGCTTTAAATCCCTTTAAGTGTAAATCAATAGGTCTAGTTCCTATAGCACATCCTCCCGGCTGAGATATTCTAGCTTTTCCTAGTCTTGCTAAAAGAGGACCCATTACTAAAAAGGATGCTCTCATTTTTCTTATCAAATTATAAGGAGCTTCACAGTTGTTGATATTAGAAGAATTAACATGAATTTCACTTTTACTTATTCTCTTTACATCTGAACCTAATGCTGTTAATACCTCACAAATAACATCTACATCCTTTAAATATGGTACATCTTCTAACTGACAATTTTCAGTAGCTAAAAGTGATGCAGCCAATATAGGTAAGGCTGAATTTTTAGCTCCGTTTATACGTACAGCTCCCTTTAAAGGCGAGCTTTTCTCTACTATAATTTTTGCCAAAATATTTCCTCCCTTTAACATCTTTCGTTCTTTTAATAGCCTATAGTTATTATAGGTGTTCCCATCCAAATATAAGTTTTTTTCTCATATTCATTATATCTCATAGAAATATTAAGATTCATCTTATTGTTGCCAGTAAATATAAAATTTTCTATATTAGGCGTATATACTGAAACGCTCATAATAGATGATTCAAATAGTCCTTCTACTTTGTTTCCTTTAACTGTTCCTATTGCTGTAGTCATTTTATCAATTCTTTCTTTCCTATTTAATTGTCCCTCAAAAGTACCTATTATGCAAGTGGAAATTTCTGTTTTGATACTAAATTTTTTAAACAACTCTGTTATCTTATGTTTTACAGCTTTTATTGAATTTATATTTTGATTTTCTATAACATCTACGAAAACACAAGTTTGCTCAAAATCAGAAAAAGGATCATCTTCTGATGTTATTATGATTGTATATAATCTTCCCTCTTTATCCTTACCCCAAATAGTAATATGTCTATTTTGTGATGAGTCTTTTTTTACTATGTAATATTCAGAAGTTCTTGAATCATTGTTTTTGCTAAAATTATCTGTAAAATCTTCTTTTTCTTGTCTTTTACCTACAATTTCTAAATTATTTATAATAAAATCTCCAATCTGAAGCAAACTTTCCATATTTAAGAACTTGTCTACTATTTTCCCGTTACTATTCATATTAGTTTGTAAATATTGTGCCTTTGTTGAACTAAATGACTTAATTAAAGCATCTTCATTTTTAGATATATTATCGTAAGCCCAAGCATAATTAGCTATTGATAAAGTAAATATAAGTACTATTAATATAATACTTTTAAGTAAACTTTTTATAGCTTTCATTACTATACCTCCATTAAATTTTTGTTTTAGTAAATATTGTTTTTTAAGTTAAAAATGAGGAAAGGGTAGGGGAGTAAAAATGTAAAGGGGGACAAAACATTTTTACAGTGATTGACCTTTCCTCTGTATAAAGTATTGACAAGAATATGCTTGTTCTATACGTAAAAATTAATTTTTCAAAATTTTTTCAAACGTATTTTTGACGCAATCGAAGACAAAAAATTAAAGAACCGCCAAAAGGCGGTTCTTTAATTTTAAATGATTAATTTTTAATCTCTACCAGCTACATTTATCCTGTTTAATGCTTTTCTTAAAGCCATTTCTGCTCTAAAAATGTCAATTTCACTATGGGTCTTTTTATGAATTCTTTCCTCTGCTCGTTTTTTAGCTTCTTGAGCTCTATTAATATCAATTTCACCAGGCCATTCAGCAGAGTCTGTTATAATAGTAGTTTTCTCTTTGGCTATTTCAACATATCCTCCTGCAATAGCAGCTTCTTTAAACTCCCCATTTTGTTTAATCTTTATACGACCAATATCTAATGGAGTAACTAAAGGTGTATGATCTCTTAGAATTCCTAAGTCTCCCTCTCGTCCTCTAACTATAACCATTTCTATTTCATCTTCGAAAAACTTTCTGTCCGGGGTAACGATTTCAAGCATAAATTTAGACATTAACTATACCCCCTAATCTTTTAACTTCTTAGCTTTTTCCACAGCTTCATCTATAGTTCCTACCAAATGGAAGGCTGATTCAGGTAAAGAGTCATGCTTTCCTTCTAATATTTCTTTAAATCCTCTTACTGTCTCTTTTATAGGAACATACTTTCCGGGTAATCCTGTAAATTGCTCAGCAACGTTCATCGGCTGAGATAGGAAGCGTTGTATCCTTCTTGCTCTAGCAACTATTGTCTTATCATCTTCAGAAAGCTCATCCATACCTAATATCGCTATAATATCCTGAAGTTCATTGTATCTTTGAAGTATTTCCTGAACCTGACGAGATACTATATAATGTTCTTCACCTATTATAGCAGGGTCCAAAATCCTTGATGATGAATCCAGTGGATCAACTGCTGGATATATACCTAGCTGTGATAATGGTCTTGAAAGAACTGTTGTTGCATCCAAGTGGGCAAATGTTGTTGCCGGTGCAGGGTCAGTTAAGTCGTCAGCAGGTACATAAACAGCTTGAACTGATGTTACTGAACCTCTCTTTGTTGATGTAATTCTCTCTTGAAGCTGTCCCATCTCAGTTGCCAAAGTTGGCTGGTAACCAACGGCACTAGGCATACGCCCAAGTAATGCAGAAACCTCTGAGCCTGCTTGGGTAAATCTAAATATATTATCAATAAATAGAAGAACGTCTTGACCTTCAACATCTCTAAAATGCTCTGCCATCGTAAGTCCTGTCAGGGCAACACGCATTCTTGCTCCAGGAGGTTCATTCATCTGACCAAACACTAAAGCAGTTTTATCTATAACTCCTGAATCCTTCATTTCATAATAAAGGTCATTACCTTCTCTTGTTCTCTCTCCAACCCCTGCAAATACTGACAATCCACCATGCTCGGTTGCTATATTGTTAATCAGTTCCTGAATAAGTACTGTCTTACCAACTCCAGCTCCACCAAACAGTCCTATCTTACCACCTTTTGCATAGGGTGCAATAAGGTCAATTACCTTTATTCCTGTTTCAAACATTTCCGTTGTAGTAGCTTGTTCCTCAAATGATGGTGCTGCCTTGTGGATAGGTGAAGTTTCACCATCTGCATTTACTTCTCCTGCTTCGTCTATGGTTTTACCTAATACATTAAATAATCTTCCTAAAGTCTTACGTCCTACAGGTACAGTAATAGCAGATCCTGTATTAATTGCATCCATACCTCTTATTAATCCGTCTGTTGAAGCCATTGATACACACCTTACAGTATCATCTCCGATATGCTGTGCAACTTCTGCAACTATTTTGTTATCGCCGCTTTTAATTTCTATAGCATTTAAAAGCTCTGGAAGATTTTCTTCACTAAACCTTATATCCAACACAGGTCCGATAATTTGAACTATTTTACCTATGTTATTTTCAGCCATTTCCTTCAACTCCCTTCTTTCGTTATCATCAAAATCTATCTTATTTATAGTGATTTTAGTAGTTTAAACTCTCTACACTTTCTACATTCTAATAGATTATTAAAGATTAAAGAAATTATTATAATAATTTAATTTTAATAATCATTCCAATTACTTTAACGCTTCTGATCCAGCAACAATCTCTGCAATCTCCTGAGTAATAGACGCTTGTCTGGCTCTGTTATAACTCAACTTCAAGTCTCCAATCATTTCTTCAGCATTCTCTGTTGCATTCTTCATCGCATTTCTTCTGGCTCCCTGCTCACTGGCAGAGGACTCAATCATAGCACCATAGATTGCACTTTGCACATATTTAGGAATGAGGTATCCAAGAACTTCTTCCGGTGACGGCTCGTAATCTATAAGTGTAGTTCTTTTAATCTCATTATCATCCTTTATATTTTCAGCAGGTAGAAGTTTTAAGGTTTTTGGATTAAAGGATATAGAACTCTTAAAATGAGTATATACAAGTATAACTTCATCTACTCTTTTTTCCCTGTACATTTCTACAACCAGATTTCCAATACTTGCTGCATCGTAATACTCAGGAGTTTCTGATATATGTAGAAATTCTCCGCTTATTTCATAGCCTCTTCTACTGTAATAATCTCTTGCCTTCTGTCCTACTGCAATTATGGTTGATGTATCTTTTTTATCATTTATCAAATTTTCCGCTAGTTTAATTACATTATTGTTGTATCCACCAGCTAAACCTCTGTCAGAAGTCAAAACTATATAAGCTGATTTTTTTATTTCTCTTTTCTCAATAAAGGGATGTCTTATTCCATCAGTGGAAGCTAATATATCATGAATACTTCTTACTATAGTATTAAAATACGGTCTTGTATTCTCAAGCTTTTCTCTAGCTTTTCTCAGCTTTGCTGAGGATACAAGCTCCATAGCCTTTGTTATTTTCTTTGTGTTAGTAACACTTCTTATTCTCCGTTTTATATCTCTCATTGCTTGAGGCATCTTTTCGCACCTCCTTTTAGCTGCCTACAATATTATTTTTTATATTATGCAAATGTTTTCTTAAATTCTTCAATTGCACTATTTAATTTCTCTTTAATATCATCAGAAAAAACCTTTTCTTCTTTAATTTTTTGTCCTACCTCAGGATAATTTGTATCCATAAAGCTATAGAATTCATCTTCAAATTTTTGAATATTATCAACAGGAATATCTGATAGAAATTTATTTGTAACAGCGTAAATTATCATAACCTGTTTTTCAACTGAAACCGGCTTATATTGTGGTTGTTTAAGTATTTCCATAATTCTCTCACCTTGAGATAAAGTCTCCTGTGTTTCCTTATCCAGCTCAGAACCAAACTGAGCAAAGGCTGCTAATTCTCTATATTGTGCAAGTTCAATCTTTATTGTACCTGCTACCTTTTTCATTGCTTTTATTTGAGCTGCACCACCAACACGAGATACCGATGCTCCCGCATTAACAGCAGGTCTTTGTCCAGAGAAGAATAGTTCTGATTCAAGAAATATCTGTCCATCTGTTATAGATATAACGTTTGTCGGAATATATGCAGAAATATCTCCGGCCTTAGTTTCTATAATAGGTAAGGCAGTTATTGATCCGCCGCCATATTTTTCATCTAATCTAGCTGCTCTTTCTAATAATCTTGAATGAAGATAGAATACATCTCCAGGATAAGCTTCACGCCCGGGTGGACGACGAAGTAATAATGACATTGCTCGATATGCAACAGCATGTTTTGATAAATCATCATAAATAATAAGAACATCTTTACCATTTTCCATGAATTCTTCTCCCATGGTAACACCTGCATATGGAGCAAGGAATTGTAGTGGTGCCAATTCACTAGCTGTAGCAGAAACTACAATAGTATAATCCATGGCTCCCTTAGATTGTAGTGTATCTACTATCTGAGCCACAGTAGATCTTTTTTGACCTATGGCTACATAAATACATATTACATTCTCTTCTTTTTGATTAATAATTGTATCTATGGCAATTGCAGTTTTTCCTGTTTGTTTATCACCTATGATTAGCTCCCTTTGTCCTCTACCGATTGGAATTACAGAATCAATTGCTTTTATTCCTGTTTGTAGCGGCTCAGATACAGACTTTCTTGTTATTACACCAGGTGCTACCCTTTCAACCGGTCTGTATTTCTCAGTGTTTATAGGTCCTTTGCCGTCTATAGGCTGCCCTAAGGAATTCACTACTCTGCCTATCATAGCCTCTCCAACGGGAACTTCTACAATCCTACCTGTTCTCTTTACAACGTCGCCTTCTTTAATTTTTTCATCAGAACCAAGAAGAACACAACCAACATTGTCTTCTTCAAGATTTAACGCCATACCGTAAACATCTCCCGGAAACTCTAAAAGCTCTCCTGCCATACATTTTTCTAAACCATGAATTCTCGCAATACCGTCCCCTACTTGAAGAACAGTACCTACATCAACTACATCTAATTTCTGTTCATATTTTTTAATCTGTTCTTTAATGATTGAACTGATTTCTTCTGGTCTTAGACTCATTAGCTCTCCACCCCTATCTTTATATCTTTAAGACTCTTTTCAATCATCTCCAATTTACCTTTAATGCTAGAGTCAATAACTTTATCCTCAACCCTTATAAGTACACCACCTATAACCGATTTATCTACAGTATTATGAAGGATGACTTTCTTACCAAATCTAATTGAAAGCTTTCTTTGCAATTCTGATTTTTCAATTTCATCCATTGAAACTGCTGTAATAGCTTTAGCTTCAATGATTCCTTGCTTCTCATTACAAAGAGTCGTATATTCTTTACTTATATGTTCAATATGTTTCTCTCTACCTTTGTCAATAATTAAATACATCAAGTTTAATATTTCTTGTGATATTTTTCCTTGCAGTAATGAGTTTACTATATCTTTTTTCTCATGCTTTGAAAGCTTAGGATGTTCAAAAATTGTCTTTAGCTTTGTTTCACTAATAAAAATTTGAGATACAGAGTTTATCTCATCTTTGAATTGTTGTAATTTGTTTAATTCATCAGCCACTTCAAATAACGCCTTGGCATATCTTCTACCTACTAATTCTGCCATGTGCCTTCCCCTACCTCATTAATAAATTGATTTATTAGTGTTTTATGAGCATTTTCATCAAGGTTTTTATCAATTACCTTGGATGCCGCCATCATAGCTATTGCAACAACCTCTGTTTTAAGATGATGTATTGCCTTTTCTCTTTCTGTCTCTATTTGTTTTTGTGCCTTATTAATAATATCCTTAGCTTCATTGTTAGCTTCCAAAATTATATTCTCTCTAAGCTCTTCTCCTCTTTTCTTAGCTGCTTCTATTATTCCCTGACCTTCTTTTTTAGCATCTTGTATCTTAATCTCATATTCTTCTCTTAGCTTTTGTGATTGCTCTTTATCTTTCTTTGCATCATCTAAATCTTTTGCTATTCCTTCTTTTCTTTTATTTAAAAATTCTGTTACCGGCTTAAACAGAAAATGTTTTAATATAAGAAATAAAATTATGGTAGCAGCAAATTGAGAAACAACAGATTCCAGCTGGGGTAACGCATTAATATTAAATTCCATTTAATGTGCCTCCTTCCATTTTTCAAAATGTATTCAAACAATATATTAATTTATATTTAAAATGATCTCTCATATTGACTCTCTAATTGCAGAAATAAGAGATGGGTAGGTTTACCCACCTCTTTATAGATTACCTTAAAGTGCTCCCATAAGCGGTCTAACAAATAATAAGATTATTGCTATAACTAGACCATAGATCCCAGTTGTCTCTGCAACGGCTTGACCAAGAATCATAGTTCTAATGATATCTCCTTGAGCCTCCGGTTGTCTTCCTACTCCTTCAGCAGCTTTACCCGCAGCATATCCCTGTCCAATTCCAGGACCTATACCAGCTATTGCCGCTAATCCTGCACCTATTGCTGAACATCCAAGTATAAAAGCTTCACTAGTAATTCCTTCCATTATAATTTCCTCCTTTAATCTTTTAGTATTTTATTTTTTATTTATTAATTTGAACCTTTGAAACACTTTCTAGTGATTCTAAGTTCTGTTTACTCTGTTGCCATTGAAACAAATACCATAGTTAACATTATGAAAATAAATGTTTGAATTAATCCTGCAAACACATCAAAATACCCGTGGAAAAAGGGTGTAATTATTGGAGCCGCAAAACCTAACGCATTATATACAAGTCCCATTATGATAACTCCACTTAAAATATTTCCAAAGAGACGGAAGGATAATGATACCGGATTTGCCAGCTCCCCTACTATATTAATAGGGAATAAGAACCATATTGGTTCAAAGAAGCTTTTTATGTAACCTCCTCCACCTTTGTATTTTATGGCATAAAATTGAGTTAGTACAAATGTCATTATAGCTAATGTGAACGGAATACTGTAGTCAGAAGTTGGTGGCGTGAGACCTACTAGACCTAATAAATTTGCTACTCCAAGATATAATGCTAAAGTCCCTATATAAGGAGCAAAATTGTTAAACTTCTTACCCATAGTACTTTCAACAAATGAATTTATTCCTTCTACCAATATCTCAATAATATTCAAAAAACCTGATGGTTTTTCATTTGGATCAGCTTTTTTAATTCTTGAGCTTACATAAATTGCAAATATACTTAATAATATTACCACAATAAATGAATTTATTATAGTTGGTGGTATAACCACTTCTTCAGTTAAACTGTTTATAAACTGCAAAGCTCTACCTCCCTTCTTTAGACTTTTTTCTATTTTTGCTGCTTCTTAAGATAATATCATAAAATGTATCTGAAAGAATTATTATTTTAACCATAAAAACACCTAATATTGTAGTAGTAAGACTTATATAGTCTGCTACCGCTGCAATTCCTAATACTATACCATATATTATATATCTTGCAAAATAATTAGCTATTATATAAGGCATGATTTTAGACTGTGGCATTTTTACACTCTTTTTTATTGTTAGAGACATTAGTCTAAAATTAAGTAAATTAATAATTGTACCAAATATCAATCCATTTACATATGTTTTAGGATTGGGAAAAAATAAAAAAAGTATTCCTATAATTAACAACGCAAAAATTACTACTCTCTTAGTTACCTTATATTGAGTATTTCCAACTAAGCTCAACAAATCACTTCCTCTTAAAATCCTTGTTTGTAATCTTAAAAAGTGTTACAAATGATGAAACAATGCCAAAAACTGAAAATATTATGAGAAATATTACTTTTGTTCCCAGCCATCTATCTATTCTATTTCCTATGTATATTCCTCCAAGAATAGGTACTAACATTGAAATACCAATTTGAGAAACTAAAGCAATATATTTAAAAACGCTTAATTTTTTCTTATTATCCATTTTATCCACTCCACCCAAAATATGCAATGGTATTAAATAGTAAAAAAATGATGTTTTGTATATAAATTTACAATATCATCTTGTATTTCTTTAATTTTTGACTAACTAAAGTAAGTATATAATACTAATAAGCATTAAGACAAGTCTTAAAATTAATTATACCAAATAATTTAGTAAACTGTAAGTTAATTATGGTAGAGAAGCTTTATTAATAAGATTGTTTAATAAATGTCAACAAATAATAGTAAATCAATTGATAAAATATTAACGAATATAATGTATTTATATTATATTTTAAACTATTCATTTTTTCAACTATTTTACAAAAAAACTATCCTCTTAAAGTACAGTGTCTTACTTGAGATTTTCAAGTAATATATCTACTATTCTTTTTGATGCCTTACCGTCTCCATATGGATTAACAGCATTAGCCATTTTATTATATTCTTCTTCATTATTCAAAAGTAAATCAATATTATTAAAAATATCCTCTCTTTTTACTCCAAGAAGTTTGGCTGTACCTGCCTTTATACCCTCAGGTCTTTCTGTTTCAGTTCTTGCAACTAAAACCGGCTTTCCTAAAGAAGGAGCTTCCTCTTGAATACCTCCTGAATCTGTAACTATCATGTAACTTTTAGCTTGAAGATTAACAAATCTAAATAGGTCTAAAGGCTCAATTAAATGTATTCTTTCAATTTTACCTATTATTTTATTAGCAATCTCCCTGACTTTTGGATTTAGATGAATTGGATAAATTACAACAACATCTTTATTCTTTATTACAACATCTTTAATGGCACTAAAAATATTCTCCATGGGCTTTCCAATGTTTTCTCTCCTATGAGCAGTCATTGCAATAACTTTATTATTTTTAAAATCAAGATTATCTAAAAGAGGATAATCAAACTTGCAGTCATCTGAAACCATGTAAAATAAAGAATCTATTCCGGTATTTCCGGTAATGAAAATCTTCTTATCACTATATCCTTCGTTTAACAGGTTTTGTCTGTTTTTTTCTGTCGGTGCAAAGTGAAAGTCTGATATTGCACCTACAAGTTTACGGTTTGCTTCTTCTGGATATGGAGAATAAATATTACCACTTCTTAATCCTGCTTCTACATGACCTACTCTCACATTATTATAAAATGCTGCCAAAGCACCTGCAAATGTGGTAGATGTATCTCCATGAACTAAAAGTATGTGAGGTCTAAAATCCTTTATAACTTTCTCTATACCTTGTAAAGCTCTTGCTGTTATTTGGCTTAGACTTTGACCATGTTCAAAAATATTTAAGTCATAATCAGGTTTTATATCAAATAAGTCTAAAACTTGATCTAGCATTTCTCTATGTTGAGCTGTTACGCAAATTTTATCCTCTATGTACTGATTTTCTCTTAACTTTTTTACAACAGGAGCCATCTTTACAGCTTCCGGTCTTGTTCCAAATACTGATAAAACTTTAATACTTTTCAATATTATCATCCTCCCAATATAATAATTAAAATTAATTATAACTTAAATTTAAAAAGATGGAGCTTAAATCTCCACCTTCTCTAAAAAAACAAGCTATTTTTTCCCTTGTTCTACTCTATCTTTTGTCTTTATATTAACCAGTCCTACTCTAATAGCTGCTATAAACGACAATGTTGTAACTATCACTAAGATTATAGCTCCGCTTTGTGCATCGGAGTCAGTTATTAATACTGCTGAAGCTCCTAAACATATACTGACAAAGTATAGTGTAAGCACTGCTTGCTTTTGAGTCAGACCTCTATCTAATAATCTATGATGAAGGTGTCCTTTATCTGCTTTCCATGGTGCCTTTTTATTTATTAACCTTCTAAATATGGCAAATGTTGTATCAAATATCGGAATACCTAATACAAGTATAGGAACAGCTATTCCTATAGCTGCAACACTCTTCATAACTCCCTTAATTGCAATAACTGACAGCATATATCCCAATAAAAGAGATCCGGTATCTCCCATGAATATTTTAGCAGGGTTAAAGTTATATGGTAAAAAACCAAATGTAGCTCCTGCTAATATTGCAGACATTATTGCAACTCCAATAAAACCATTAATTGAAGCAACAAACAGTAAAGACATTGCAGATATGGAAGCCACTCCGGCTGCCAATCCATCTAAACCGTCTATAAAGTTTAATGTGTTAGTAATCCCAATTACCCAGAAGATAGTCACAGGTACTGAAAATATTCCTAAACTAATTATATCATTAACTTCACTAAAAGGATTAGATAGAAATTCGATTTCTACACCTACTAATATTAATACAATAGCTGCCGCAATTTGAACTAAGAATTTTGTTTTAGCTGACAAAGGTCTAATGTCATCAATTACACCTGTTATTACAATTATTGTCGCTCCTATCATTATACCAATCATTTCTATATCTATATCCTTAATGAAGATAAACATAGATATTATCATACTGATATATATAGCTAATCCGCCTAATCTTGGAATAGGCACTTTGTGAACTCTTCTTTCATCTTTAGGAACATCAATTGCACCTACTTTATTGGCAAACCATTTTACAAAAGGAGTTGCTATATAGGATATAATCATAGCAAAAAAGAAGGGCAAATAAAATTCATTCATATTAACACTCCTACATTTGTTTTTTTAATTGCAATCATTTGTATTTACAATCTTAAAATAGTTCACCTTAATTTTAATTTATATTAAAACGCAAGTCAATATACTATAACATTGTGGAATAACGACATATCTATGGTAAACGTTGAAATTTAAATGTTTTTATCTTAATATTAAATGTATATTACAAAGCCCGGTCCATTATATTGTATTTTTAGCAACTTTTATCAATTTTAATCATTTTTATTTTAGCTTCATTAAGTAATTTAACTGATAATTCATCCGGATAACCAGATGTATACACAACTCTTTTAATACCACCGTTTATTATCATTTTAGCACACAAAACACAAGGATGATCTGTTACATAAATCGTGGAATCTTTAATACTAACTCCAAAATTAGCTGCATGTACTATTGCATTTTGTTCGGCATGAAGTCCACGACACAGCTCATGCCTTTGCCCTGATGGAATATTTAACTTCTCTCTTAAACATTTAATTTCTTCACAATGTTTTAATCCTGTAGGAGAGCCGTTATAACCTGTTGAAAGTATTCTTTTATCTTTAACAATAATTGCACCAACCTGCCTTCTTAAGCAAGTAGATCTTTTTTTGACAACTTGTACAATTTCCATAAAATATTCATCCCATGATGGTCTCATACAATCACCCTTTATAAAATAAATATAATGCTAATTTAATCTTAATTATCCTTTCTTCTTATTAATCATAAGTATATTGTATTTATTTTAAGTTATTTAGTTCCAAATAATCGATCTCCTGCATCTCCTAGTCCGGGAACTATATAAGCATGCTCATTTAATTTTTTGTCAACGGCTGCTACATAAATATCTACATCAGGGTGAGCATCCTGAACTACTTTAATTCCTTCCGGAGCAGCTATTAAGCACACCAGTTTTACAGCAGTAGCTCCTTTTTCTTTTAAAAATCTTATTGCAGCCTTTGCAGAACCTCCTGTTGCTAACATAGGGTCTAATACTATCAAATCTCTTTCTTCAATATCTTTAGGAAGCTTACAATAATACTCAACCGGCTCTAATGTCTTAGGATCTCTATATAAGCCGACATGTCCAACCTTAGCAGCAGGCAGCAAATTTAACATTCCTTCCACCATTCCAAGTCCAGCTCTTAATATTGGAACTATTCCCAGTTTCTTTCCTGAGATAATATCAGAATTAGTGCTGGATACTGGTGTTTCAATTTTTATTTCCTCTAATGGCAAGTCTCTGGTAACTTCATATGCCATAAGCATTGAAACTTCCTTAACTAATTCCCTAAATTCTTTAGAACCTGTATTTTTATCTCTTATAAATGTTAACTTGTGCTTTATAAGTGGATGATTCATTTCATAAACTATTCCCATTATCAAGCTCCTTTCAGAATTAAGTAAACTTAAATGCAAAACATAATTGTTACATATTATATCACATACTTGTTTTCAATCTCTAATATTTTATTTAACCTTTTTTCATGTCTCCCACCTTGAAACTCTGTTTTAAGCCATATATCAACTATTTCCAGTGCGACATCTCTTCCAATAACTCTAGCCCCTAAAGCTAATACATTGGCATTATTATGCTCTCTGGACATTCTTGCTGAATAACAGTCACTACAAAGAGCACATCTAATACCCGGTACTTTATTAGCTGAAATAGAAATGCCTATTCCCGTACCGCAGCACACTATTCCTCTGTCACACTTACCTTCTTTAACAACTTCTGCTACTTTCTGTCCGAACTCCGGATAATCAACTGATTCAGATGAATTTGTTCCGTAATCTGTATATTCTATTCCTTTATTATCTAAATATTTCTTTACATATTCTTTTAATTCATAGCCTCCGTGATCACTTCCTAAAGCAATTCTCATAACTTTTCTCCTTTCTTATTTTTTAAAAGCTAAATGTATATCTACTTTTCTGTAAAATTATCATTAGTACCTGATTTAATTTTTCTTAATACTTTTTCTAAGGCATCTTTGATCTCTTTGGCAGTTTCCATGTATTTTTCTACAGGCTGTCCAAAGGGATCACATATATCTTTTAGGTCTTGTTCATCCGAATTTGAATACTCTTTAAGAGTAAATACCTTGCCTTTAGCATTTGAGTCTAATCCAAGAATAGAGTTTTTATGTCTTGCAGTCATAGTAAGTATTAGGTCTGCATCCTCTATCATTTGTTTTGTAAGCACCTTAGATTTATGTTTTTTTAGGTCTATTCCTCTGCTTTTCATAGCAATTATAGCTTGTGAAGATGCCGGCATATCATCAACAGCAAATATACCTGCTGAAGAAACTTTGATTTTATCGTACTTATTCTCTATTTGCTTTAACATATCATTAAATAAAGCTTCAGCCATACTGCTTCTACAAGTATTGCCAGTACATACAAATAGGATATTCATTACTATCCACCTCCATTTACAACAATATTTTCATCAGCAGCTTTTTTCATACGATTCATAATTGCTTCCCCTATACCTTCCTTGCTTATACTCTCTGCTAGGATTATATCTACAGACATTTTGTCAAATTCTCTTAGAGTCCTAAATAAGTTAGCTGCAATGGTTTTAGGTTTTTGTCTATCTCCTAAAACTAATACACATCCTTGATATTTGTCTTTTGTTTGCTCAGTAGCCATTATACCAACTTTCATACCCTCATCCAAATATTTCTCAGCCCTCACGTTAATCTGATTACTCACATTGTCAATATTACCTTCAAAGATTATAAGTTTAGCTTTTGGAGAATAATGTGTATACTTTTGTCCCGGAGATTTTGGGATTACGATTTTTTCATTAGATTTAAGAGCTAAATCATACTCTACCTTAGGAAAAATCTCAAGTATATCTTCTCTTGTAACTCCGCCGGGTCTTAAAATAGTCGGTATATTACAGGAAACATCTAATACTGTTGATTCTACTCCAATGCCAGTCATTCCTCCATCTATTATCATATTTATTTTACCATATAAGTCTTCTATCACATGATTAACATGAGTGGGACTTGGTTTTCCAGAAATATTGGCACTAGGTGCAGCTATAGGAAGGTCTGCTGCCTTAATAAGTTCAGTAGCAATTTTATGATTTGGTATTCTAATAGCAACTGTTGATAATCCTCCAGTTACTATATGGGGTACGTTTTTATTTTTATTAAATATCATAGTTAACGGACCCGGCCAAAATCTTTCCATTAATTTACGAGCTTTTACAGGTACATTTTCAACCAAATTATCTATCTGATTGATGTCTGCAATATGTATAATCAAAGGATTATCTTGTGGTCTTCCCTTTGCTTTAAATATTCCTTCTATGGCAGCA
Organism: Tissierellales bacterium; assembly: GCA_028280805.1. Lineage (GTDB taxonomy): Bacteria > Bacillota > Clostridia > Tissierellales > VENL01 > JANQLB01. The sequence continues at coordinate 56,509 of JANQLB010000084.1, read as the reverse complement.
CTATCCAAAGCATTTGCTCCTAATCCATATACAGTTTCTGTTGGAAAAGCAACAGTTCCTCCATTTTTTAGAATCATTGCTGCTTTATGAATTTTATCATTTTCAGGATTATCCTTATTAATGTTTATAATCTCTGTAGTTACTCTAAACATCGCTATTCCTCTCTTAGCTTTTAATATGATTATGGTTTATTATTTACTATTTTTATTCCTTTTAATAGGAGCTTTCAAATATATATTATATATTAAATGACTCTATTGTGCCAGAGGTATAATCATAAGATATAAAGCTTATTGTATGTGTGATCAAATGAAATAATTTACTATCAGATTTTTATACATTCTTTGTTATATGCCTTTAATATCATAAGTATCTATTATGAAGAATAGACTTAATTAAGATTATTTAGAAAGAAGGTGATAATTTGGAGGATGTTTTAGCTATTACTATTATTGGTTCTATAGTAGGAGTTATTGGAACAGGATTTGGGGGAATCATAACTTTAGCATTAGTAAGACCAGACAGGAGATTTTTAAGTGTGTTACTAGGTATTACCAGCGGACTTATGATTGCTATTGTAACCTTCGATTTACTTCCTGAGGCTACAGAGATTGGAGGATTATACGTTCAAATTGCAGGATTATGTATAGGAGTAATAGCTGTAATTTTAATAGAAAATCTATTACCTGATTTACATAATAATAATTATACAAATCAACGTAGTAAATTTCTAAAAGCAGGAATATTGGTGGGTATTGGAATTGCAATTCATAATCTGCCAGAGGGATTGGCAATTGGATCTAGTTTTGCTTTTGCTTCTGATATGGGTATTAGAATGGTTATAGTTATAACATTACATAATATCCCCGAGGGAATGGCAATGGCAACACCTTTACGTATTGGAGGGTATTCTAAAATTAAGGTTTTTCTTATGACTCTGCTTTCTGGAGTACCAACAGGAATAGGAGCTTTCATAGGAGCTATAATTGGAAGTATATCTGATTTTTTTATCGCTCTATGTCTTGCTTTAGCTGGAGGTACTATGCTTTACATAACGTGCAGTGAACTTATACCAAATGCAAAAGCCCTTCATAATGGAAGGGCATCAACTATGGGTATAGTTATTGGATTCATTTTAGGTATGATAATCGTTCTTAAGTAACTATGTTATTTTATTACACAATATTATATTTTTTATTGCAGTTTATTTTCACTACTTCTAAATGATAATTTTAGAAGCGGAGGAGTTATTATGGTACTGACTAATACCATTAATATTATTGCAGTAAAGACATCTTTACCTATTATTCCAAGCTTTAGTCCTAAATTTGTAATAATGAGTGCAACCTCTGCTCTAGGAATCATACCTATACTTATTTGCAGTGCCTCTCTATTTGAAAATTTAGAGATTTTTGCCCCAATTCCACAACCAATTACTTTACCTAATATTGCCACTATAATTACTACAACACTTAAGCCTAATACTTCCATAACGTTACCTATTTTTACACTTAGACCAATATTAATAAAGAATATTGGAGTAAAGAGAGAATACGCTATTCTTTGTATTTCGTGAGATACTCTATTTCTATGTGGAGTTGTAGAGAAAACTACTCCTGTAAAGTATGCTCCTATAATTGCAGCAACCCCAAGTTCCTCTGCTGCAAACGCTAATAAAAAACAGAATATAAGTGCTGCTGTTAAAACTCTATTATCTCTGATAACTATCTCAGAATATTTTGTTAAAAGTTTTGAAAAAATTATACCAAGCCCTACCGAAAGCACAAAGAAGATAATTATTTTTCCTAAAACCCATAATATATTTTCCCCTTGAAAAGGACTAACCATGCTTATTATTAAAGTTAATATAATTATTCCCACAACATCATCAATAATAGCTGCTCCTAAAATCCCTACACCTTGCCTGGTCTTAAGCTGTCTTAATTCTCTCAAAGCCTGAACAGTAATACTAATACTGGTAGCAGTTAATATTACTCCCAAGAACAGACCTTCGTTTATATTAGATTGTGGTTTTACAAGCATTATAGCTAAAATTCCTAAAGCTAATGGAACAACTACTCCTCCAAGGGCTATAAAAGCTGATGATTTACTAGATGCTTTTAAATCATCAATATCAGTTTCAAGCCCTGCTATGAACATCAAAAGTATAACGCCGATTTCTGCCATATGCTTTAGAGCTTCTGTAGTTTCTATTAAAGCTAAAACTGAAGGTCCTAACAACAATCCTGCAACTATCTGCCCTAAAACAGCCGGCTGTTTTAACTTTCTGCTTACAAAGCCCCCTAGATTTGCAAATAAAAGAATAACAGCTATGTGTAAGAGGAACGTTACATCCCCTTTCATTTTAATCATCTCCCAAATTTATGTTTTAGTTGATTAAGCTTTTGTTATTTAATATTTTTAAGCTTTTCTGCTTGGTCAGTAGTAATTAAAGCGTCAAGCATTTCATTTATTTCCCCATCTAAAAATCCTTCTAGCTTATATACCGTCTTATTAATTCTATGATCGGTAATTCTTCCCTGTGGAAAATTATATGTTCTTATTTTAGCACTTCTATCTCCTGATCCAACTTGACTTTTTCTAGCCTGAGCAATTTCTGCATTTTGTTCCTGAAGCATCTTGTCATATATTCTTGCCTTTAAAATCTTAAAAGCTTTTTCTTTGTTTTTTAATTGAGATTTCTCATCTTGGCAAGCTACTACTATTCCGGTAGGCTCATGAGTTAGTCTAACGGCCGAATCAGTTGTGTTAACACTCTGACCGCCATTTCCTGATGAACGATACACGTCCACCCGAACATCATTTTGATTAATTTCAATATCTATATCATCAGCCTCCGGTAAAACTGCAACTGTAGCTGTAGAAGTATGAATTCTACCGCCAGATTCAGTGGCTGGTACTCTTTGAACCCTGTGAACACCACTTTCATATTTAAGCTTACTATATGCACCATTACCCTTAACCATAAATATAACTTCTTTGAATCCTCCAACTCCTTGATTATTACAACTCATTAAGTCGATTTTCCATCTTTGTCTTTCTGCGTATCTGGAGTACATTCTAAACAGGTCTCCTGCAAAAATACCAGCTTCATCTCCTCCGGCGCCTGCTCTAATTTCTACTATAACATTCTTGTCATCATTAGGATCTTTAGGAACTAAAAGTATTTTCAATTCCTCAATTAATTGTTCTTCTCTTTTAGTTAAATCAGTAATCTCAATTTTAACCATTTCTTTAAATTCATCTTCTAGATTCTCCTGGAGCATTTGTTTAGCTTCTTTTAACTGCTCAATAACTTCTTTGTACTCCCTATATTTAGTTACTATAGGTTCAATCTCTGCATGCTCTTTGACATGCTTCTGAAACTGCTTTGTGTCATTAATAATTTTAGGATCACTAAGTTTTTTATTTAAATCCTGATATTTATCTACTATAAAATCCAACTTATCTAACATTTTATTTCACCTCAATATCATTATATAACAACCTAACTATTAATTATACCATACATTCAATATTAATACAATATAATGCCTGTAATTCCAGCCATTACTATACCTAGTATGGGATGAAGTCTTTTGTATCCTATTAAGTATAATATTCCTAAAGCTATTATAATACTTTTTATATCTATAAACGAATCTTTTGCTACAAAGATGGTAGCTGATGCAATAAGCCCTAAAACGACCGGTCTAATTCCTTTAAATGCCCACTCTATGTACTTTGAATCTTTAAATTTTCTTAAAAAAAAGCATATCAAAAGAACTATAATCAAAGAAGGAGTAATTATTGCTAACGTAGCAGTAAATGCACCTAAAAATCCGTTCATCTTATATCCTATAAATGTAGCACTATTTAACGCTATAGGTCCGGGTGTCATTTGAGCTATGGCGACTATATCAGTAAATTCACTTGCAGTAAGCCATTGATGATTTTCAATGATTTCCTTTTTCAATAGTGGAAACATAGCATATCCGCCGCCAAAACTAAATGCACCTATTTTCATAAATGCTAAAAAGATTTTAAAAGTACTCATTTACTTGCCTCCTTATAAACATTATCAATCATTTTTTAATTGATTTTTCATTAATATGCCTTTTTTCTCTTAGTTTAAATAAACATATAGACCCCAAAGCTGATGCTAGTATTATCAATACCGGCGTAACATCAAAGAATACTACTAAGACTAAAGAAACTATAGCTATTAACACAGACTTTATTTTTAGCTTAATTGCATTGCTAAATCTATATGCAGCTATAGCTATTAAAGCCACAACTGCTGGTTTTATACCTAAAAAAACTTGTTTGACCAATTCATTTTCTCTAAATTGATAAAAAAAAGCTGCAATTAAAAGAATAACTACAAAGGATGGTATTATAACTCCTGTCATACATAATAACGATCCTATAATTCTCTTTATTTTAAATCCAACGAAAATAGATGCGTTAACAGCAATAGGTCCGGGTGCTGACTGAGCAATAGCTATAATATCAACAAATTCTTCTTTTTCTAACCATTTGTTTTTATCAACTACTTCAACTTGAATGAGAGGAATCATTGCATATCCTCCTCCAAAGGTAAATGCTCCAATCTTTAAAAATGTCATAAACATCTTAAGTAAAGTCATATAATTACCTCCTCATTTATTTAAACTTATATGACTGGTATTTTGCCAATGTGATAATATAGCTCTTTCAAACCCTGCTAAATCACTCTTTATTTCTATATCTTTGAATCCTCCTTGATGATTTAAAAACTCTTTTACTTGGGCTGCTTGATTATGTCCTATTTCAAAAGCTAAAATGCTGCCTTTTTTTAAATATTCTACGCTTTTATTAATAATCTTTCTATAAAAATCTAATCCATCTTCTCCTCCGTCTAAAGCAAGTCTAGGTTCATAACCAGAAACTTCTATTTGAAGATTATTAATTTCTTCTGATGGTATATATGGAGGATTAGATACAATAATATCAAATTTAATATCACATTTTAAATCTTTCAAAGGCTCAAATAAATTTCCTTTTAAAAACCTGATCTTTGATTCTAATTTTAAATTTTTAGCATTTTTATCAGCTATATCTAAAGCCTTGTCACTTATATCTATAGAATATACAAAAGAATTTTTGATATAATAAGCTAAACTTAAAGCTATAGCTCCGCTTCCAGTACCGATATCAAGGATATTAATTTGATTTTTCTTTGATAAATCACTTGTGTTAACAACTTCTATTATCCACTCTACCAGTGTTTCAGTATCAGGTCTTGGAATCAATACCTCTTGGTTAACTTCAAAATTAAGTCCCATGAATTCTTGATTTCCTAAAATATATTGAAGAGGAAATCCATCTTTTCTTCTGTATAATAAGGATAAGAACTTATCAACGTTGATATGGCTAACTTTTTCATCTTTATGTGTAAAAATATATATTTTATCTACATTAAGTATATGACATAGTAATAACTGCACATCCAACAGACTATTAGTTTTTCCTTTGCTTTCTAGTATATTTATTCCATGCTCTAACAGTTTTTGGATTGTAAATTTACTTTTCACAGGATTTCCTCCTTTTCATTAGCAACATATCTATTATAACTCAAGTATTTTAGCTTAACAACATAAGATCTAATTAAAACAGAAATAAGTGCCTGTTACAGTGAAAAAGATTAGGAACCTGTATTTTACGGATTCCTAATCTTTTATTTAAACTTTAAATTTATCGGTTTGGTTTTTGAGCTCTGAAGCCATATTGTTAAGCTCTTCTAGGCTAGCACCAACTTGTTCAAATGTACTCACCTGCTCTTCTATTACTGAATTTATCCCTTGTACAGAACTAGCACTATTTTGACTAGATGAAGCTATTTCATCTATAGCGTTTGTCATTTCTCTTGCAATATATGTCTGTTGAGTCGAAGAATAAGATATTGTCTTAAGCTGATTGGTGATATTCTGTACCAAAGATAAAATACTTGTAAACTGATCACTAGCATTTTGAACCTTCTGAACACTTGTCTCCACTAAGACCTTACTCTCTGTAGTTGTGTCATTAGCCTTGTCCGACTTAATTTGTATGTCTTGAATCAGACTTGTTATTTTTTCAGTAGATTGTCTACTCTCTTCAGCTAATTTTCTAACTTCATCAGCAACTACTGCGAAGCCTCTTCCATGATCTCCTGCTCTTGCAGCCTCAATGGCAGCGTTAAGTGCTAAAAGATTAATTTGCTCTGATATGCTGTCAATTAGCTGTACTATTTCTCCAATATGGTCTGATGATTGCTTTAAATCCTGTATGGTTTCATATAACTCTTGAGTAGCCTTTTGTACCTTATAGTTAATTTCAGTAACTTCATTAATATTCTTTACACCTAAATTTGTTGCAGATAAGATGTCTTTACTACTCTCATAGGAATTGTTTGCTTCATTAGAAATAGACTCAGCACTACCTGCCATTTCTTCTATACTAGCTGTTGTTTCTTCAACAATACCTGCATTACTTTGTGAAGCATCAGATATTCCTGTTATTTGGATAGATATTTGCTCCATTCCATTATTCGCTTCTTGAGTAGCAGTAGAAAGTTCCTTAGAAGATGCCGTTAATGTTTGCACGTCTTGCTTTATATGTATAATCAGCTTCTGAATTTTTTCTATAAAGACATTAAACCACTTAGCAAACTCACCTATTTCGTCTTTAGTAGCAACATTCAGTCTCTTTGTTACGTCTCCTTCCCCTTCTGCAATATCCTTTAAAACGACTATAGTTTCATTTATTGGCTTAACAATAGCCCTAGAAATTAATACAGATAATAGTATTCCTATAAAAAGAGCTATCAGAGCAGCTACAATAGATAAATATATAGCATTTGTAATAACGTTATTCATATCCTTTATCTGATCTGAGTTTATCATCTCTGCCTTTTCAATGAATTGGTTTGCAGCATTCAATATAATAGGCTTTTGACTATCCTTTTGTAGTTCCCTATCAACAGCTCTATTAAATAAATCCTCTAATACGTCGACTTGACTTAATAGGGTATCCATCTTACTTGTATTAGTAACAGCGGTAAGTAAGCCTTTGTAATTATCAATGCTTTCTTTCAATGTATTTATTGAATTCATTGTTATTTCAATAAACTCTTTTTGATTTTCATCATCCTCAGATTTTATTACAAAGTTCCTTTGACTTTCTCCCACTTCTAAAAGCTTTTCAATCATATTACTAGCCTGTGTTATCGTAAGAAGCTCAGCATTTATCGCGTCCGAACCAGCATCATTTGACATTAATTCATTCAATTTATCTTCTCGGTCTCTTACTATACTCTTTATTATTGATAATATTGTATCTTCTTTATCTACAAATTGCTCTGTGAGGTATTCTTGGGTCCGATTTATGTTAACATATTCGTCTAAAGCATTACCATATTCTTCGGATAATAGCTTAAGCTCATCTAAAACTACAATATCTTCCTCATTCTCTACCTTTAGCTTTACTTCATCAATTTGAGAATTAATGTCTTCTTGTATTTTTGCTATTTTATCAATATATCTCATTTCAGAGGTTAATATATAGTCCTTTTCTGCAATCCTTAATTCTTTTACCAGCTTTACTAGATATGTAGTATCATTGGCTGTATCTACTTTTTGCATAATAGTTTGAAAATTAGAATAAATCATAAATACCATTATTAAACTGATTAGTATTAGTAAACCAAATCCACTTCCCATCTTTGTCCTAAGCTTCATGTTTTTTAGACCTTTCATGTATTCACCTCCCATGTTATAAAGAATAAAATATTATTGATTAAAAATATTAAGATTAAATTAATATCTAAATTATATAGCAATAAAGAAATTTTTTCAATAGTTAAGTCGCATCATATTCAAGCATTCAACATTAATTGTCAATTATGTGAAAAATAAAAATGAGTACATTTTATAAAATCATTTCTATATAGACAATTTAAAAGACAAAGTCTATAACCTCTATTTATATACAATTACATCAAATACTTTAGTGTTGTATTGCTTACCGTTTAAATTATTTATAAAGTATTCGCTTTTGTAAATATTTACTTTGCGAAAATCCTTTAACAATCCTTCTAATTCCTTAATATCTGTATAGTGATGAGGAATTCCTTCTTCTCCTTCTCTAGACCCTACAAAAGTATTTTCTTCAATAGCTTCACCTAAACCGTAAGAATCATCATCTATTGATAATATATCAAAAATTAAACATCCATTTGGTCTTAAAACTCTATGAATTTCTTTTAATCCTATACTGATGTCTTTTACATTGGCATGATGAAGTACTGATGTGCAAACAACAGCATCAAAATAGCTATCCTCAAATAAAATATCAGTAAAATTACAATTATGAACTTTAATATTAGTTATACCTTTTTTACATATTCTATCTTTAAGTATGTTGATAGAATTTTCACAAATATCTGAAGCAAAAACTTCAAATCCATGTTGTGCAAAAAATAAAGAATTTCTGCCTTTTCCACATCCTAAGTCAAGTATTCTGCTATAATTATTATCAATAAATACATTTACTGAGTTCTTAATTATATCTGAAAGTGATATTTGATGCTCTCCCTCTATATTCTCTATTATAAGCTCATACTTATTATATGAACTTTCAATATTGTCCATAATTGCCACTTCCTTGTATGTATATTTTTATTTAGAATTTGAGTGTCTATAGATAATCAATATCATGATTTAAAATAATAAGTTAGTACATTTTTGGATACATATATATAATAATTAATCCTTCATATCTTTTATTGCTTTTCTATTTTAATATCTTTATTTTCTAATAACACAGTTTGTTTTCTTTTCCAGGCACTTCATGATGCTTTCTACACCTAGCCTCATAACTTTCTTTTGCTCCAACCATTATTATAGGATCATTATAACTTGCGGGTATTCCTTCAATTAGCCTTTGAGTTCTGTTAGCAGGACTTCCACATTTAACACAAACGGCTGTAAGTTTATCTACAAATTCTGCTATTGACATTATAAAAGGTGTAGAGCCAAACGGCTCTCCTCTAAAATCCATATCTAGTCCGGCTGCTATTACTCTTAATCCTTTATCAGCTAAATCTTTACATATATGAATTATTTCTTCATCAAGAAACTGAACTTCATCTATTGCTATTACTTGTGTATCATTATCAATAAGCTTATAAATCTCACATGAATTTTGAATAACTGTGGCTTTTATTTTTTCTCCATTATGAGAACTCACTTCGTTTATACTGTATCTGCCATCAATTGAGGGTTTAAATACTTGTATTTTCTGGTTGGCTATCTGAGCCCTTCTTAATCTTCTGATTAATTCCTCACTTTTACCACTATACATCGGTCCAACTACTGCTTCAATCCATCCGTGATGATTAGGTCCGTACATTACTACACCCCTTTTAAATTTTTATATAAAAAATAAAGGCTAGAAACCCGTGGTTCTAACCTATTAGTCATATTTGGATTACTACATTCCGTATTTCTTTTTAAACTTATCTACACGTCCACCTTTATCAACACGCTTTTGACGACCAGTATAAAATGGATGACATTCTGAACAAATTTCAATCTTTATTTGGTCTTTAGTAGATTCACTCTCAAAAGTGTTACCACATGCACAACTTACTACAGTTTTTTTGTACTCCGGATGTATTCCTTGTTTCATTATTTTCACCTCTTTCTACAATAATCTTTATATATATTGTATCCTAGTTTTCAACTTATACATTATATCACACTTGTGTGTCCAGTTCAATTAATAGAAAAAGAAATTTTATAATCTGCTAATATAATCAAATTTATTGTCTATTTAATAATTCATCTGTTTTTTAACCATATCTATAAAGTCATCATTATTTCTTGTTGTCACTAAGGTATCAAGAACTTTTTCAGTTACTTCCATTGTAGAAGCATTACTGAGTGCCTTTCTTATTCCCCAAATTGATTCAAACTCCCTTTGGTTTAGTAACAATTCTTCTCTTCTTGTTCCTGACTTATTTATATCTATAGCTGGGAATATTCTCTTTTCTGAAAGCTTTCTATCTAAGTGAACTTCCATATTACCAGTACCCTTAAACTCTTCAAATATTACGTCATCCATCCTACTGCCTGTTTCAATAAGTGCAGTAGCTAGAATTGTAAGACTTCCTCCACCCTCTATATTCCTTGCTGCTCCGAAAAATCTTTTAGGTCTGTGAAGAGCTCCCGGGTCTAAACCTCCGGATAACGTTCTCCCTGTTGCCGGAATCGTAAGGTTATAAGCCCTTGCTAACCTTGTTATACTATCTAATAAAATTACTACGTTTTTACCATGTTCAACGAGTCTTTTACCTCTTTCAAGTACCATTTCTGCAACTTTTATATGATGCTTAGGAAGCTCATCAAAGGTAGAATAAACAACATCTGCTTTAACTGATCTCTGCATATCAGTAACCTCTTCAGGTCTTTCATCTATCAGTAGTATGATTATTTCTATTTCTGGATGATTTTGAGCAATACTATTAGCAATTTTCTTTAGTAAAATAGTTTTTCCTGCTTTCGGAGGAGCAACTATCATTCCCCTTTGTCCCTTTCCAATAGGTGCGATAAGGTCAATTATTCTTGTCGATAATTCATTTGTCTGAGTTTCAAGAATGATTTTCTCTTCCGGGTAAATTGGAGTCAATGTATCAAAATTAGGTCTTTTAGATGCAGTATCAGGCTCTTCACAGTTAATTTTTTTAACATAAAGAAGCGCCTTGTATTTTTCTCCAAATTTAGGTGGTCTTGTAATTCCAGTAATTTTATCACCAGTTTTTAAGTTAAATCTTCTAATTTGTGAAGGAGATACATAAATATCCTCACTTCCTGATAGGTAATTATCACATCTCATAAATCCATAACCATCCGTATGCAGTTCTAATATACCTTCAGCAAAGTTTATATCATCTCCCTGCTGAATTTCTTCACTTATCTTGTTAGGCATACCCTCAGTAACAAATTTATTATTATCATCTGAGGAATTAGAAGCTTGGTCTAGTTTTTCAATTATTAAGTCAATCAGTTCACTTTTCTTATACTTAGTAATACTCTTAATTTTAAGTTCTTTAGCAATTACTCTTATTTGTTCTAGTTTTTTGTTATTTAAATCAGTTCGTTTCAAAACTTCACCTCCATGTTGTAAAATACAACATAATTATATGATATTTTTACCAATATATCCAGTTTCTAATACGGTCAAGGAAAATTAGTTAGGTAGGTCTTAATGATAGATCACAGACAAGGATTATGTTATCATTATGTTAAAGTTATGTCAATATGATAGTACTAAAGAAAGAAAATAACAGGCTGACTAAAATATGCAGCCAGTTCAAAAGCTTATTTTGCATATCCCGGCTTTTTATCCAGCTTATGGATTGCTTCTACAAATCTTATAGTTCCAGTTTCAGCTCTAGTAACCATAGAATGAGTTTTTGCTGTGTTGTTTTCATAATATACAACACCCTTTAAGAAGTCACCGTCTGAAATGCCTGTAGCCGCAAAAAATATTTCATTTCCCTTTGCTAAATCCTCCATAAAAAGAATCTTGTTAACATCGTTTATACCCATTTTATCACATCTTTGTATTTCTTCCTCTTTAGAATTATATAGCCCCGGTACTAACTTACCTTGAAATTCTCCTCCCATACATTTTAGGGCTGCTGCTGCTATTACTCCTTCAGGAGCTCCTCCTATACCCATAAGAATATCTACTCCTGAATCATCAAAGCATGTAGCAATAGCTGCCGCTACATCACCATCTTTAAAAAGCTTTATTCTAGCACCGGTTTTTCTAATCTTGTCAATAAGTTCATCATGTCGTGTTCTATCAAGCATTGTTATAGTTATATCTGATACATCTTTATTTAATGCCTTTGCAACAGCTCTGATATTATCTGATACAGAAGCTTGAATATCTATTGTTCCCGCTGCTTTAGGTCCTACAGCAATCTTGTCCATATACATATCCGGTGCATGTAATAGACATCCCTTAGGTGCTATTGCAACAACAGATATAGCATTAGGTAAACCTTTAGCTACAGCTGTAGTGCCATCTAACGGGTCTACAGCTATGTCAACTTTTATACTGTCTTGTTTTGCCTTACCTATCTGTTCCCCTATGTATAGCATAGGAGCTTCATCCATTTCTCCTTCTCCTATTACCACTTCTCCATCTATATCTAATGTATCAAACATACTTCTCATGCCATCAACAGCAGCCTGATCAGCTGCGACCTTGTCACCTCGACCTAAGTATCTAGCACTCAATAACGCTGCAGCTTCAGTAACCCTCACTAAATTTAGTGCAAGATTTCTATTCATTATAGCCCCCCCTTACATTCAGTATTATATATCCAGTATATTTTATATCTATTTGTATTGTCAAATATTTAATCAACTTAGAATTAAATACCAAATAAGTTGTTTAATGTTTTTTATCCATGCTTTTTCATAAGATCAACTAATATTTTGTTTTTATTTAGTCTATGTTTGGCCTCAATAAATCTTATAGTACCTGTTTTAGCTCTCATTACAACCGAATGAGTCTTAGCCCAATTATTTCCGTAATATATTACTCCTTTTAAAAGATCACCATCTGATATACCAGTAGCAGCAAAAAATATTTCATTACCTTTTGCTAGATCTTCAAGAGTTAAAATTCTATTAATACTATCTTTATTCCATCCTAATTGGTCACATCTTTCCATTTCCTCATCCGACATTGGATTAAGCTTACCTTGAAAATCTCCTCCCATACATTTTAAAGCCGCCGCCGCTATTACTCCCTCTGGAGCTCCTCCTATACCCATAAGAATATCTATACCTGTATCCTCATATCCTGTAGCAATGGCAGCTGCGACATCTCCTTCACCAAAAAGTTTTAATCTAGCTCCAACTCTTCTAATTTCTTGTATCATCTCATAATGTCTTGGTCTATCCTGGACAATAACTGTCAAATCTGATATATCTTTATTTAAAGCTTTAGAAACAGCTAGAAGGTTATTCTCAACAGATGCTTCAATATCAATTTTTCCAACAGCTCTAGGTCCTACTGCTATTTTCTTCATATAGGTATCAGGTGCATGAAGTAAGCATCCTTTAGGTGCCATTGCAATAACAGCTATAGCATTTGGAAGACCCTTAGCAACTAAAACAGTTCCATCAAGTGGATCAACTGCTATATCAACCTCCATATCATTCTCACGACCTGCTCCGATTTCTTCTCCGATAAACAGCATAGGAGCTTCATCCATTTCTCCTTCCCCTATTACAACTTTACCTCTTACTTCAACTAAATTAAATGCTTTTCTCATACCATCTACAGCCGCTTGATCAGCCGCATTTTTATCTCCTCTTCCCATATACTTTGCTGCACCTAAGGCAGCTATTTCTGTAACTCTTACTAAAGATAATGCTAAATTCCTATCCATAAAACTGACCTCCAAAATATTATTTATATAAAGAAAGGTCGAGACTTATAGTCTCAACTAATATTTTAAAATTATTTGACTGCTTTCTCCCAATCTTTTAGAAATTTTTTTATTCCGCTATCACTCATGGGATGAAGTAACATTTTTTCTAAAACATCAAAAGGAATGGTCGCTATATGTGAGCCTGATCTTGCAGCTTCTAGAACATGCTTGGGATGTCTTATACTTGCAGAGATTATTTCTGTTTTAATATTATGAATAGAAAATATTTCAATGATGTCATTAACTACATCCATTCCATCATTTCCAATGTCATCCATTCGCCCTATAAACGGGCTTACATATGTAGCCCCGGCTCTTGCAGCTAATAACGCTTGATTAGCTGAAAATACTAAAGTTACATTAGTATCTATACCTTTTTGATTTAAAACCTTTACTGCCTTAAGACCTTCTTTAGTCATAGGAATTTTTATAACTATATTTTCATGTATCTTAGCTAATTCTTCTGCTTCTCTTATCATTCCCTCTGAATTTAACTCTATTACCTCAGCACTTATAGGTCCATCTACTATTTGTGTAATCTCCGTTACTACCTGTTTAAAATCTCTTCTTTCCTTTGCTATTAATGAAGGGTTTGTAGTAACTCCGCTGATTATTCCCCATGTACTTGCTTCTTTTATTTCGTCAACATTGGCAGTATCAATAAATAGCTTCATAGTAACCTCCTCTATGTTACCTTTTTTATTTCCACGCTTTATTAGATGACCCAAACATTATCATCTTTTCAGCGATTACTTTTTTAGCAGCTTCTCTTCCGGGTCCTAAGAGCTTCCTTGGGTCATATGCATTAGGATTATTCTTAGCAAACTCTCTAACTGCATTATTAAATGACATTCTAATATCTGTATCAATATTAATTTTATTGATGCCATTTTCTATTGCTTTCTTAATACTTGATTCCGGAACTCCTGATGAGCCGTGTAAAACTAAAGGAATACCTACTTTTTCTTTAATAGATTTAATTCTATCAAAGTCTATCTTTGGTTCTCCTTTGTATGGACCATGTGCAGTTCCTACCGCTATAGCCAATGAATCTAGACCTGTTTCTTTTACAAATCTTACAGCTTCTTCAGGATCAGTCATAGTTGCATCTCTTTCATCTACTGATATGTCATCCTCTGTTCCTCCAATTTTACCTAACTCTGCTTCAACAGATACACCAACTGTATGGGAGATGTCAACTATTTTCTTAGTTATCTTGATATTTTCTTCTAATGAATACTTAGAAGCATCAATCATTACAGAAGTAAAACCATATCTTAAGCACATCATTATCTGTTTGAAATCAGTACCATGGTCTAAATGTAGTGCCACCGGAACTGATGCGTTTTCTGCTGCTACTTTTGCCATTGCAGATATATACTCAATACCTGCATACTTTAACGCACCTTGGCTTGCTTGAAGAATAACCGGGGAACCAGTTTCCTCTGCAGCCTCAATTATTGCTTGAACTATTTCCATATTATTTACATTAAATGCTCCTACAGCATATCTGTTTTTCTCAGCATGTTCTAATATTTGTTTTCCTGTTATTAACACAAATCATTCCTCCTTGATTTATAATTTATTATTGGATTTTACACAGAACGTATCTTATTTTATAATATTCTTTCTCTTATACTATAATAACCATATCACTTTAAATAAACCAACCCTTATAAGGCTGGTTATTTTATTTCTTTAAATTATCGTTGTTTTGATTAATAGCATCTATACATCTAAATGAATGCTGATGTAAAATTATACTATCTTTGTCTAAGAGATTTTTTAAATCTTCCTCATTTTCTGTATAAACCATT
Source organism: Tissierellales bacterium (assembly GCA_028280805.1). Lineage (GTDB taxonomy): Bacteria > Bacillota > Clostridia > Tissierellales > VENL01 > JANQLB01. The sequence goes on along the minus strand of JANQLB010000084.1, from coordinate 41,155 downwards.
TGTACACTATTGCAATTTAAGCAGTTAAGTTCGATTCTATCTGGAAACAAGCTTATTTCAATATTTCCAAAACCACAATCACAAAATACGCTGTCACTTAATTCTAGTTCTCTGATTTTACTAATACTCTGCATAACAATGTCTGAGTTGTCGAAATAATCATAAAAACCAAGTTCATCTATTGTTTTGTACGAGTTTCTTTCATGCTCACACAATAACTGTTGAATATCTTTATGTTTTCCTATATAACCTATTTCCATTCTGGTTTCTATACATCTGGATATAATATTACTCTGAAAAAATTGTTTTAAATTATATGTAAATACATGAGTGTCCTGACATGCAAAGCATGATATTTCAGTCCAATAGGTTTTATGGTCTTGTGTATTGATAGTAGCATTGATATGATGACATTCACATGTTAATTTTATTTTTCTATTTTTTATAAAATTAAATAGAGAAATATTATGTATTTTTAACCTGCCACACATATCGCATCTTACTGCAACTGCTATATTTGTATTTATTAACACTATAGCACCTCCCTATTATTTATATCAATTCTCCATAAAAAAACAAAATCCTTCTTTAATAATAATAGGGAAATACATTCAACTGTTATAAACTATTTAATATTTAATATTTTCCTTGCTTCATCTGGAGTTGCTATTTCTCTTCCCAGTTCTTTAGCTAACCTAACTATTCTCTCTACTAATTGTGCATTTGATTTGGCTAATTCTCCTTTTTTATAATAAATATTATCTTCAAATCCAACTCTCACATGTCCTCCCATCATGATTGCCATAGTAGCTAGAGGTAATTCATATCTACCTATCCCAGCAACTGTCCACGTTGATTCTTTTGGTATGCTTTCAGCTAGATACAGTAGATCTCTGATTTCTCCTGTTATAGCACCCGGAACACCCATAACAAAATCAAAATGTAAAGGACTATCTAAAAGACCTTTTTTAACAAGTTTTAAGGCGTTATTTATCATTCCTCTTTCAAAAACTTCTATTTCAGGCTTGACTCCTAACTCCTTCATTCTTGTTGCAAATTTTTCCATATATTCTTGAGAATTCATAAATACATCATTTCCAAAATTACATGTTCCACAGCTTAATGTAGCCATTTCAGGCTTTAACTCCACAGGCTGAAGTCTCTCTTCAGGGGTATGCCATACTGCTCCTCCGGTAGAAGGTTGAAATATTATAGGACACTTTGATTCAATTTTTTCTTTAATTTCTTTATATACCTCATAAGACTGAGTTGCATTTCCATCTTTATCTCTAGCATGTATATGTACTATTGATGCCCCTGCTTTATAAACCTCATAAGCATCTTGTGCTATTTCATCTGGAGTTATAGCTAAATTTGGTTGTAATTCTCTTGTAACCTCTGCACCTGTAAGTGCAGCCGTAATTATTAATTTTTCCACATATATCCTCCCCTTATCAAATATATTTTAAATATAAAATTTGTTAAATCCCTTATAATAATATCTTAGTTATATAAATTTTATTGTAAACCTTTAATTAAAGTTTCAATAACTAAGTTAAGATTCCTTTCATCTGTAGGCAGATTTTTTGCAGACAAATTTTTATCAAATATTTTTTTCAAGCAGTATTGATTTGAAGTTCCAATTATCATAAATGCGGCAGCTTCTTTATCTAAATCATTCCTCAATTCACCTTTAACTATGGCTTCTTCTACAATACTTTCAATTTGATTATATATTTCCATCTTCATTAGAAACATCCAATGCTGCATTTCTTTTGATATTTCATTTGACTCATTCATTATAATATTAAACATGTTCATACGCCCAGTTAAAGTTTTTACATTATATTCAAGATAACTTAATATTTTTACTTTAAAACTTCCATCAATCTTACTTACTTTCTTTATACCTTTTATATAATATTCCATCATATGTTTAATCATATCTTCAAAAAGATTTTTCTTACTGTCAAAATACTCATAAATTGTTCCTTTGCCCATACCTGCTTCATCAGCAATTTGTTGTATTTTGGCTTTATGAAATCCGTATTTGGAAAATACCTTTATACTGGCATTTAATATACTTATTTTTTTTTGTTCTTTAGAAGTCAAAACTCTTCCTCCTAACAAAACTATTAATTTTCTCTGCTCATATTATATCATAAAATAATAAAATTTTGCTTATATCTGTTTTTTAAATTTACATAGGTTATATACCCTTCAACAATTTTTTCTTTAAATAGTGAGCAGCATCATCAATAATCGTATAAACTACCGGAACAAAAACTAAAGTTAGTAATGTAGATAGTAGAAGTCCTCCTATTACTGATACTGCTAATGGAGCTTGTAACTCTGCACCTTCTCCAATACCTAGTGATAAGGGAACAAGACCTAAAACTGTGGTTAATGTAGTCATGAGTATAGGTCTAAGTCTTATAGACCCGGAATTTAATATTGCACTAGTTCTATCTTCACCATACTCCCTTCTTGTATTTATATAATCCACAAGAACAATGGCGTTGTTTACAACTATTCCAGCTAAAAGAATAAAACCAATTAGGGCCGGAACGCTTAAGCTTTTTCCTGTTAAAAATAATCCTAAAGCTCCTCCACCAAAAGCTAAAGGAACTGACAGCATTATTGTAAATGGATGAATTATAGATTCAAATTGGGATGCAAGTATCATATATACCAGCACCACAGCTAATATTAATGCTAATCTTAAATCATAAAATGCTGATTCGATTTCTTCATTTTCCCCGCCAAATTCATAACTATATCCAGCCAATAACTCATAGCTTCTAATTTTTTCTTCTACATCTTTTGTTACGCTTCCCAAATCTCTTCCTACAATCTGACTCGTTATTCTAATAACTCTGACTTGATTATCTCTACTAATAGATGTGGGTCCTATTTCAACTTTCACATCTGCTATTTCATTTAAAGGAACATAAGTACCTATTGGAGTTTGTATAGAAAGTTGTTTAAGATTTGTAAGTCCTTGACTAAATCTTTCATCTCCTTTAACTATCACATCTATTTCTGAACCTCTATACTTATATCTTGTTGCAGTTCTTCCTAATAATGTATTCTTAACAGAAGAAGCTATTTGAGCAGTTGTAAGACCGTATACGGAAGTTTTTAGTCTATTAGTTGTAATTTGAACCTCTGGTACTCCTTCTGATAAATCAGACTTCACTTCCCTTGTACCTTCAACTTGATTTAGTATTTTTATAAAATCTTCACTAATTTCTCTTAGAATATCTATATCGTCACCTTTTACATCTATAACTAATGGATCTTGAGAAAATCCTCCCATCCCCATTGCAGATGACTGTTCTTCTACTTCTATATCTGCACCAGGTATTTTACTGACAAAGTCACGTACTTCTTCTACAATATAAGTTGTATCAATACTTCTGTCTGAATGTTTTACTAAAGACACTTGTAAAGACCCTCTATTCTTAGCTCCACTCCCAAAGAACATAGCTCCGCCAGTTCCTATATTAGAAACAACCGTATCAACTTCTTCTATTTCTTGTAGTCTTTTTTCTATTATAGTTATTATATTATCTGTTTCAGATAATTTTGACCCTTGAGGCAGATTAACATTTATTGAGAACTCTCCTCTGTCTATAGTAGGAAAATATTCTGCTCCTACACTAAGTATAGAAGCTATACTTGCAGTAAATACTAATACAGCAGTCAATACAGTTGTTTTTCTATGTCTTAAACTCCATCCTAAAACCTTCTTATACCTTAATTCAACCTTGTAAAACAATTTATCAAATAGACTATAAACACGCTCAAACAGTCTAAGTTTACTTGTATTCTCCTTATCCTGTATCTTATCTACCTTTAAAAATTTAGAAGATAGCATTGGAATTAGTGTAAGCGAAACAAGGAGTGAAGTTAATAAGGATAGTGTAATTGTTAGAGCTAGTTCTCTAAATATACTTGCTGTCATTCCTCCAACAAAAACAATAGGAATAAATACTGCTATAGTAGTAAGCGTAGAAGCTGTTACTGCCATTGCAACCTCCTTAGCTCCCTTTATTGCAGCATCTTTTTTAGATTCTCCATTCTGTCTAAATCTATATATATTTTCTAATACTACTATGGCATTGTCGACAAGCATACCTATGCCAAGTGCTAATCCACCTAAAGTCATAAGATTTAACGTTATATTATTAAAGAATAAAAGAATAAATGTCGCTATTATGGAAACTGGTATCGCTGTACCAATAATTACGGTAGTTCTAATATTCCTTAAAAATATGTATAGTACTAATATAGCTAATACCCCACCTATAACTGCATTTCTTAATACATTTTGTATAGATTCTTCAATAAATTCCGCCTGATTCACAACAATATTTATATCAGTATTTAATAGTTCTTCATCAAGACTTTTTATTTTTTTAATTACAGTATTTGCAACATTTACTGTGTTTGTTCCAGATTCTTTCTGAATTGATACATTGATACTGCTTTCTCCATTTGTTTTTGATATTGATGCAGCCTCCTTATATTTTAATGAGACATCCGCAATATCATTTAAACTTATAACTCCTCCTGTCCTTAATGCAATAGATAGATTCTTAATCTCATCTATTGATTTAAATTCTCCTACAGTTCTAACAGTTAGCTTTTTGTCTCCTTTGTTAATCTCTCCTCCGGGTAGATTAAGGTTTTCAGCCCCAATTATTTGAGCAATATAATTTAGATCTAAGTTATATCCCTTTGATTTTGCATCAATTAATTTAACCTCTATATAGCTCTCTTTTCCCCCAATGATATTGACTGAAGCTACACCTTCTAATCTTTCTATCTGAGGCTTTACAGTGTCCTGTGCTATATCCTGTAATACCGTTAAATCTTTATTCCCGGATAATGATATTTGCATTATAGGCATGGCATTAGGATCAATTCTTAATACCATAGGATTTGTTGCCTCTTGAGGAAGAAATCCTTTTATCATATCTATTTTTTCTCTCATCTCTAAAGTAGCAAAATTCATATCAGTTCCATAAGCAAATTCTACTACTACTACTGAATTACCTTCTGATGATGTTGAACTAATGTTTTCAATGTTATTAACTGTTGCCAGAGCTTGTTCTATAGGCTGTGTTATTATTTTTTCAATTTCTAAAGGTCCAGCTCCTCTATAGGATGTTGAAACAATTGCTACAGGAATATCAATCTTAGGAAGCAGGTCTATTGGAATTCGTGTTAAGGATACTATTCCTAATAGTATAATAATAAGTGTTACCATGATAGTAGTAACGGGTTTTTTTACAGCAATACGTGATAAACCCACTATTCATCACCTCCAACAACTTCTACTTTAGTTCCATCATCTATGAAATTATGTCCTTTCGTTACTACTGGCTCTCCTTTATTTAAGCCTTTTGTCACATTTATCATTTCTCCGGTATCTAAACCTGTCTCAACTTCTCTTTCTAAAGCTGTTCCATCATTCACTACATAGACATAAGCTACATTATCTCTATAAAAAACTGTATCACTAGGTACCACAATAACATTTTCCATTACATCAGTTTTTATTATTACTTGTGCAAACATACCCGGTTTAATTAGTTTATCTTTATTTTTTATTTCCGCTGTAACTGAGTAAAGCTGAGTTCTTAAGTCTGAAACAGGAGATATTTTAACAATTTTTCCTTCAACAGCATCCTCAGATACTGAGTCAATTATTACTCTTGCTTCTTGATTTTTTTCAAGCTTATTAATTATATCTCCAGTAACACCAATTTGAACGTATATATCATTTAAATTAACTATTAACATAGGAGGCTCCGAAGGTAATAGGATTTGACCTTTAGTTATGTTTATATTTGATACAATTCCATCAATAGGTGCTTTTACTCCTTGTATAATAAGATTAGCACCTAAAGAAGCTGTCTGATTCATATTGGGATTTATACCGTTTACAGTAAATAATACATCTCCTTTATTGACCTCATCTCCTATCTCTACTTTTATACTGTTCACTTCCCCTTGAATTTTTGGTATAACCACAGATTGTTCCTTTGGAAATACCTTTCCATTAAAGACCCTTTCATTATAAATAGTTTTAGTTGTTGATAACTGAGTTTCTACAGGAACTATTTCTTTTTCGTTAATATTATCTTCTTGTTTTAAATTTTGCTCTAAGCAAGATATGTTGCTTATTGATACTCCAATTAACATTACACAAAGTATTAATTTTTGCTTATACATGTATATACCTCCTTGAAAAGTGAAATTATAATTATGTTAAAATATTAGTTTGTAAATATTGACTGACTGGTCGGTCGTATTCTTTTATATTTATTTAATTTATTATTAAAATCTTTAATTTTAACGTAATTAAAATGATTTAATAATAGTATTTAGCTTTATCAAATGATTATACTATTTTTAAAACATTTAATAAATTAAACTAAAATTTATTTTAGACAGAGAAAAAAGTAATTTTTGATAGGGTGGTTAAATGTATCTTGTTCTTGTATTATGTGTTTGGATAACATTTGGTTTAATCTTTGTAAAATGGAGCAGATGGAGAGATTATTATCCTACAATTTTATTTTACTGTACTATAAACCTTTTATATGATTTTTTATACTATAATCATACATTATGGGAATTTAGAGCAATTACTACAGATAAAATAAATCATACAATTATATCAATAGCTTTTTTCTTTATAGTCATACCTGTTGCAGTGATAATATTTTTAGATAAATTTCCACAAAAAAGAAAACAACAAATATTCTACATATTAGCTTGGTCTTTATTTTTCTGGTTTATAGAACTGCTTTTCTATCTCAAAGGCATGTTTGTATATGATAACGGATGGACTATATGGCATTCAGCATGGTTTGATGTACTTATGTTTACTATTTTCAGAATTCATTTCGTCAAACCTATTTTGGCGTTAATTATAACAACAATTTCTATTATTGTGTTTACAATTTTATTTCCTATTCCTTTTGCTAGTTTAAAATGAGGGTGATTAATATTGATACTAAATGGTTTTTAATCCTTCTAATTAGTACTTATATTTGTATGGCTATATTTTTGCGTAAAAAAAACAACTGACATAAGTTGTTTATCAGTTGTTTTTTTATTTTAACTTTTCCTTAGTTCTCATCCTGTTTAAAAACATCCATGGATTCATCTAAGTATTTTTCAATGACATTTCTAATATTTGAATCTTTAAGAATAACAGATATTTCAATTCTTCTATTTTTAGCTCTTCCTTCAATTGTATCATTTGTTGCAATAGGTCTAAACTCTGAGTACCCGCTGGCAACGAAGTAGCTTCCATATTTTCCTTCTAAATTAGTATTTGTATTAAGAAGATAATCTACTACAGCAACTGCCCTCATGGAGGAAAGTTGCCTATTATGTTCCGCAGAACCTGTACTATCCGCATGACCTTGAATACTTATAGCATCAATACTAGCCCTTACATCTGATTCATCTAAAACATTCTCAAATGCTACAGCAAGCTCATCAAGAACATCTTTTCCTTCACTTTTAATAACACTGGAATTCAAGTCAAAAACTAATCCTTCATCAATTATAATGTTACCATTATCTGCTATGTAAACTATATCTTTATTATCATCTCTAGTCTTTTTCAATTCTTCTTCAATCGATTGCTTAACTTTGGTTAATACATTTAGTCTTAGAACAGCTATGCCTTCAAGTTTATTTCTTAACTCTTCTAACTCCTTATTACTTTCACCAATAATTCTCATCTGTTCAATTATTTGTTCTGAATACAGCTTAAGAGCTAATTTTCCTCTTTCTACCTCTGCATTAATCTGCTCAATCTCAGTTTCTAATAGATAAAGTTGATTTTCTGCTTCACTAATTTCTGCATTTGCTTCTTCCAGCCTTTTAGTTCTTTCTTCTAAAATATCCTTAGTCATTGCTAACTCACTTTTAGTATACTCTAAATTACTTCCAGTTACAATATTCTGCACATATGCAAGTATCATAAGGAAAAACAATATCAATGCTATAGTTGATATCATATCTGTAAAGGAAGGCCAGAAATTTTGAGATTCACTATTGTTTTTAAATCTTCTCTTTCTTGCTTTCATTTGTATCTCCCCTTTATTATCCTTTGGGTGCTAAACAATTTAAACATTGGTAGAAAGTTTTTCTATAGAATTCGTAAGTGCATCTATTGACTCAGTAGTTTTTGAATAAACCTTACTACTGGTTTTAAGATCTTGAACTAAGTCTGCAAAACTTACGTCCATTCTTTCAATATTTGTTCTCAGGTTATGATTAAACTCTGCAAAGTCTCGTGTATTTTCACTAAAAGTTTGTAATGATTTTTCAAAGGTTTCAATGCTTTTTTGTAACCCTACAACAGAATCATGATTTTGAACAGCTGCTGCTGTTAGCTTTTCTCCAAGGTTATCAAAAACATTCTTTAATCTTTGTTCAATGTTGTCAGCAAACTTATTAAGCTCTTGTCCAAAAACTAAATCCAAATCTACCGGATTTGATGCATCCATGACTGCGTGTCTTGTAGTAAACTTTAAAGCAACTTTATTATCTAAATATTCTTCAATTCTTACTAATAAGGATTCTCTAGAGTCTTCTACATTAAATAAAACAGTTATAATTGTAATAATAATAGAAGCTGCTATACCAAAAAGAGAAGTTACAAAAGCTACTGACATACCTTGTACTGAACTTATAAGCTCTTCTACCAAAGCACCTACGCTATTAAGTACATCTGTAGCAGCACTTTGACTCAAAAAATTAACTAATTCACCTATTGAAAGAGTTAGACCATAAAAAGTACCTAATAAACCTAAGATTATCATTATTGATACAGAACTTTTTATAAACCTCTCTGCTAGGCTTAATCCTCGATAATATCTATGGAAATTTTTCTCAATTACGGCTTGTGTGTTAACTTCGTTAGGGTTTAGCTTCGCTGCTTTTTTATATTCCTCAACTATAATACTTAATACCCCGAAACGAAAATCTTCCTTATCTGCTTTTGAATTTCTTTCTAAATCCTTTTCCATTCTTTTATACTTATTTCTAGTAAATAATGTAGCCATAAACGCTGCTGACATAACACCTAAAATAGCTACAATTATTACTATTGCCAACCAAGTTAAATTTGCTATAACTTCCACCATTACTACCCCTCCTCTTGTTGTAATAAAAAACTTGAACTTAATTAATCTAATTCACCTTTTTGCATTATAATTATATTTTTACCAATAAGAGTAACGCCGTCGCTTGTACTAACTACTAATAATTCATCTCCTACTTTAAGGCTGCTAATTGATTTTTTTAACCCTGATACATCTATAATTGATGTACCTTTAGTTAAGTTAATTAAAATATTCTCACCATCAACAGTTTTTATCATAATTACATTTGATGCTTCATTTTTATATATCATTTCACCCATGTATTTAAACTCTTGTTCAACTTGTTTAGCTTCTAATTTTACAATAACATTACTTTCAAGTTCTAAATTGACCTGATGTCCTAACCTTAAATCATATATATTTTTATGTTTGTCTTCTATCTTTATATTTGCGTTACTACATAACAGATATGTTGTCTCTTCTCCATTATCATTTGCTACTACAATTTTTGAAGTATTTGCAATAATAATAGAGTTTATTATGCCATTAGTTTCAGTCCTAACTACATTAGCTTCAATCATAGTTACATCGTCATATTCTGTAGTTAAATGTATTTCATCTCCTATTCTTAAGTCTATAAAATCTACTTTTTCACCATTTCTAATTATTGTTACATTATCATCTAAATCAAATCTCTTTATATTTTCATATGAATCTTTAAATTCAATTATTGGCATATTATCAAAGTCAACAGTTGTTAATATACCTGTATATTCTCTTATTTTACTTTCTGCTATTATCTTAATTACATTATCATTTTTTATCTTTAAACTTAAAGTATCACCTTGCTTCAGGTCACCTAGACTGCCTGCTTGTCCATTTATATAAACATCTACTTCATCTATTGTCATGCGAGGAATCTCCTCATTATTATCGTTTTTTATAACCACTAAGTTTTTAGTACCGGTTATAACAGAAACGAGCTCTCCTGAAACTTCTTCTTCTACACTGGTTGCATTAATAGATAAAATGTCATAATCATCGGTAACTACAGCTTCTAAAATTACTCCTGCTACTATATTAAAAGTACTTATTTCTTTTCCGTCTAAAATTGTTTTAGTGTTGGAAAGCACTTGATATAGCTGTTCTTCTCCGTTATCCTTAAGTATCCTTAAATTCATCATATCCCCGGCTTTAAGAACTCCTGTTATTGTTCCCGTGATTGTAAAGTTCTCTTTATCTTCGTCAGTATTATTGTTATTTTCTTCTAAATTATTCTCATCTTCATCAAATGAGATATTAAGCTTTTGATATATAAACATATGGTCATACGCCATTGAAAGCATCTTAGACATAACTGCTCTACTTACAGGGCTATCAGGATTAAAATTACCCTCCGCATCACCACTTTTATTAATAATACCTTTTTCAATCAAAACCTCAATATATGCGGCATCTTTAGGCTCTATCTCATTATTATCTTTAAATGGTAGTGATACAAGAATTTTATTATCCACTTCTTCCTCAAGTTTCATAGCTTTAACAATATATTTACATACATCTACTTTCTTTACATTTTCAGAACTTTCATTACTAAGTTTTTCTCTTAAATTATCCTCTGAATCAAGATTTATTTCTAATGCTATAGCTATACCTTCTTTAGCCCAATCAGGTAAATTTATCTCGTCAATAAAACCCTTATACTTTTCAATAATTTTGTTAGTGTCTTCACCATCTATTTCAAACAGCCTAGTAATAGAAACTATTGCTTCTAAGTTAGTAATATTTTTATCTGGTCTAAAAGTTTCATCACTATAGCCTGTTATAACCTTTAAAGCATTTATTTTTGAAATATATCCTGATGCCCAATGGTCATCCGGTACATCTGTAAACTCTTGAGCAAACACTACTGTTGATGATAATATAATAACTAGTACTAAAGTTATAGAAAAAATCATTCTATTTATTTTGTTTTCACGCGGCATAATCTTTCCTCCTATTTATATTGTTTCATAATATTACCTATTCGTTATAAAGCGTTATAATCCTTCTTTATATACTAAAAATAGTATCCTTGTACTATCAAACTCTGTTACCTTTTAAATATACTATTAAGTAAATTTATCCAATAACTATCTAACATAAATTCCTCATCTTTTTCCTTATAGTTTACATAAAAGCTTTCATCATCTAAATTTACAGTAAATTGAATTAAAATATTTGATAATTCACCACCATAGTAGCATTGTCCAGTAAATTCTATTACATCATCACCTTCTAGAGATTCAAAATACTCCCATTTTGTATTAGTAAAATAAGTATCAAAAGCTTCACTTATTGTAGCTTGATTATAGTTATAGAGATTGCTGTTTTTAACTAAGTATAAAGATTGACTCTCAATATTATCAAAAGTTGTAATAGAAGCGATATTACTAAATTCTGATTCTACTCCATCCTTTACAGAAGTTACTTTAAAATATAGTGTTGTATCAGGGTCTAGGTCATATATCTCTAAACAAAAATCAGAATCCCAGTAGTATTTAGTGAGTTTACCATTATCATCATGATAAGGTTGATAAGGTCCTTCAAAAGATAATGCTTCATACAAATAATAATAGTCAGCATAGTCCACTTCATCCCAATATAATTGAATTTTATCATGAGAAATTGCTGTGGCTTTTAGATTATTAGGTTTAGATATATAGTTTATTACATTAACATTTTTTGCTGCTATTAAATCTTGATTTTTATCTAGTAATTCAACTGTTATAACATCTCCGGATTTCTTGTGTGGAAAAATAAATATTTTTTCTCCTAGTTTTCCAATTTTGTCAGATTCGGTTATTCTATATTCAACTGCCTGTGAATAATCTTCTTCTCCTCTTATATCAATACTTACACTAATATTTGCTCCTACAGTAAGCTTTTCTACTTTAACTATTATATTATCTTTTTGAGTTGAATTGGTATCTAATGATAAATAGCTCTCATAAGATTGTCCATCTTTTGTATAATTAACTGTTGGAATATTTTCTATCTTAGCATCAGAACCATCAGTATTAAACCACTTATCATTAAACTTTACGTAAATATAAGTTTTTGCTTCTTTATTCAAAGAACTTTTAATAATTTCTCTGTTTTCTGGGTTATTTGCAAAATCAATATCAAAAGCATTATATCCCATAACTACTGTATTGTTTGGCAGTTGGTTGATAGTTTTAAAGTTTATATTATCATAATCCGGAGGCTTTATTTCTCCTGATAATATCTTAGATATATTATCATAAGAATACATTAAACTATTACATTTTGGATATTTTTCTCTGTCCCAGCTATGGGTTACAGCAATTAGATTGTCAGATAAATTAAAATAATCGTGACTTAAAAAATCACTGCCGTCACTCATAATAGGATCATTCCAAGTAGAATCTAAATGATAATATTCTCCTTGAATTTTAACTATGTTCCAAGCATGAGGCTCTTCTCCTGCGATACCACTGACAAAATATGATTCAATTCCAACCATATCAAGAAGCTTGTGCATGGCTTTTGCATAACTAGAACATATTCCCGTTCCTTTAATTAATACTCCATATGCAGTATGTTCATCATCAGGAATAGAATTAACTTCGTAATAATTAGCATTATACTGTGAATTATTGACAATATAGTCATGAAGAACTAACTGTTTTTCATAATCCTTCATATCAGAAGTTATAAGTTTAGCTATAATCTGCTTTGCTTTTTTACCGACAGCTTCCTTCATTTCTAACATTTTTTCTTTTGTGAAATTATAATTAATATATGACTCAATTATTTTATCTTTTCCACTTCCATATACAATATATGACCATCCGTTAATTCCATAATCTAAATCTGCTGTTTCACTTAATACTTTATATATTGTATCATCTAAATTATATTGTTTCTCATCATAGTTATGTATTTTTATTAACATTCTATTATCAAAATGTTTTAGAGTGTTTGTAATTGCATCTTTATACTCGTCATAATTTCTAACCTTAACAAGGTTTTCAAGCTCATCACGAGTACCGCTATACCTAAAATGAATATCAATAATTCTATAAGTCTGATTACTATAATAACTTCTTATAGAACCTGATACACGACCATAATGATAATATATCTCAGGATTTTTGTCTATAACTTCACCCATTACTTTATTAAAGTCGTAAACATTTTCATCATAGTTATTTATCCTTATACTAATATTCTCTTTAAAGTTTAACATTGACTGCTTTATATAGTCAAAGAAATTTTCATAACTTTCTACAGTAATGTTATAACTCTCTGATGCCCACACCATTTGACTTGAATAAGGAGTTATTACTAATCCCATTGTGAGCAGAGTAATTAAAACAAAGGTTATAACTTTTCTAACCATAAATTCGCCTCCCTTATCACATAAACATCCTACAATATACTTAAGCTTAATAATCATTTTCTACATTACTATATTTATATTTGTACTTCTACATTTATTATCTTTTTTCCTTGTTAAAACTAAATAAAAAATTATACTATATCTTATAAAATTCAATTTTAAAAACAAAGGAATTTAGCTGTCAATATACACCGACAGTCTAAATTCCTAATTAATTATTATTTTAATCCTTTTAACAGTTCATTAACCAATATCTCTAATTTTAAATCATCATGATTCATTTTTTTGTAATATACTTTCTTCATGCTATATTGATTTATGGTTCCAATTATACTACAAACAGCAATTCCTACATCTAAATCCTCTCTTAATTCTGCATTTGCAATTCCTTCTTTTATTATCTGCTCAATCAGTTTATAAAGTCCTGCCTTAAATTTGAGTAAACAATGCCTCATCATATCATCTGATCGAGATTGATTTAATATTGACTGCAATACATTTTCATAGTTGTGAGAAATTTTCACATGGTACTTAAAAAAAGATAGTATCTTTTCTCTGGTATCCAGATTTTTTTTAATTACTTTTATTATATCTTCACTGTATATCTCAATAGAATATTTAATCATCTCTTCAAAAAGTTGGTTTTTGCTTTCAAAATAGTGATAAATAGTACCTTTACCTACACCGGCATTTTTAGCTATTTCTTCTATTTTAGATTTATAGAATCCATTTTGAGAGAAAACTTCAATTGCAGACCTTAGTATAGCAATTCTTCGTTTTTCTCTTTCTACCATCTGCTATCTTCCTTCCTCTGCAAAATCATTATTCCATTTCCAGCTCTACATCTTTTCTTAGAATATTCTTGTTGAAAAATTTTGATAAATCATCCATTATAGTATAGATAACCGGAACAAATACTAAAGTTAACAATGTTGAAAGTAATAATCCTCCAATTACTGATATTGCTAAAGGTGCTTGTATTTCTGCCCCTTCACCTATTCCTAAAGCCAGCGGAAATAGCCCTAGAACTGTAGTAAGAGTAGTCATCAATATTGGTCTTAGTCTTATTGGTCCGGCATTTTTAATAGCTTCATTTCGTTCTTCACCATCTTGTCTTCTGGTATTTATATAGTCAACCAATACTATTGCATTGTTTACAACTATACCTGCCAATATAATAAATCCTATCAACCCCGGAACACTTAATGTTTCTCCTGTTAAAAACAGACCCAATGCTCCTCCTGCAAAAGCTATAGGAACAGATAGCATAATGGTAAATGGGTGAAGCAAAGATTCAAACTGAGATGCAAGTATCATAAATACTAATACAACAGCTAATATTAAAGCTAAAAATAAATCACTAAAAGCCTCTGTTAATTCTTCATTTTCTCCACCAAATTCATATGTGTAACCTCTCGGCATATCATAATTATCAAGCTTTATTTGTACTTCATCACTAATGGTTTTTAAGTCCCTATCAACTATTTGACTTGTTACTGTTACCGTTCTTACTTGGTCCTCTCTGTTTATAGAATTTGGCTGCCTTTCTATTTTCGTTTCTGCAACCTGACCAAGTGGAATAACAGCTCCAACAGGGGTATTAATCGGGACCTGCTCCAGATTCGATATACTTTCCCTAAAAGTATCTTCACCTTTTACTACAATATCAATCTCTGAACCTTCATATTTATATCTTGTAGCTACCTTTCCATTAATATTACTCTTAACGGCTGAAGCTATTTGTGCCGCTGTTAATCCATACTCAGATGCTTTTAGTCTATTAACAACAATTTTAATCTCCGGAATTCCCTGAGATACACTAGATTCAACTTCTTCAGTTCCATCTACAGATTCAACCATCTTTACAAAATCTTCTGATATACTCTCAAGTACATCAATATCATCACCTTTAATGATTATTTGGAGCGGGTCTCCACTTAATCCTCCCATCATTACAGTAGAAGAAACATTAACGTTTATCTCTGCTCCAGGTATATCCCTTACTAATTTTCTTACCTCATCTGCAATTTCAAACACGCTTTTATCTCTTTCATTAAGTGGTTTTAATATCCCATCTATCGTTCCTCTATTCGTACTACCGCTTCCAAAGTTAAAAGTCCCGCTGGATCCGACATTAGAAACTATCATATTAACTTCTTCTATATTTTCAAGCTTATTCTCTATTTCTGTAATAACAGCATGAGTTTCTTCTAATTCAGCTCCTATAGGCAAGTTGACACCAATACTAAATTGTCCTTCGTCGGTAGCAGGAAAATATTCTGCACCAACACTTAATATAGATGTCATGCTTGCTACAAATATAACTATAGCAGAAAAAATTACTATAAACCTATGTCTTAAACTAAAACCTAACAATTTCTTATATAGACTTTCTACTGCATAAAATATCTTGTCAAATGTATCATATATGAAAGAAAATACTTTAATTTTAGATTGATGTTTCTTCCCTTGCTGCATATCTACCTTTAAGTATTTAGAAGAAAGCATAGGTATAAGAGTAAGGGAAACTACTAAAGATGCTAATAATGACATTGTTACAGTTAATGCTAACTCTCTAAATATTGTAGAAGCAATTCCTCCAACAAATACTATTGGTAAGAATACTGCTACTGTTGTCAGAGTTGAAGCAGTAACTGCCATTGCAACCTCTTTAGCTCCTTTTATTGAAGCTTCTTTTCTACAATATCCATTCTGTCTAAATCTATATATATTTTCAAGAACAACTATTGCATTATCTACAAGCATACCTATTCCTAAAGCTAATCCACCTAAAGTCATAAGATTTAAAGTAATATTATTAAAGTAAATTAATATGAAAGTAGCTATAACTGATACTGGTATTGCCGTACCGATAATTACAGTAGTTCTAAAATTCCTTAAGAATATGAAAAGTATTAAGACAGCTAATATACCACCTATCAATCCATTTTGTAAAACGCTTTGAATAGATTGGTTAATATAAATTGACTGGTCTAGAACTGTATTTATCTCTATACCATTAATCTCTTTTCTTAATACTTCTAGTTCATCATTTACACTATTAGCCACATTAACTGTATTAGTTCCGGACTCTTTTTGAATTGTTAAACCAATACTTTCTTGACCATTAGTTTTAGATATACTGTTTACATCTTTATAACCAAATGTTACATCTGCTATATCTGATAATCTTATAGTTCCACCGGTTTGCAGCGTAATAGGAAGATTATTAATTTCTTCTAAGCTTTTAAATTCTCCTACAGTTCTAACGGTAAGCTCCTTATTACCTTTTTTCACTTCTCCAACAGGTAGGTTTAAGTTTTCAGCACCTATAATCTGTGCTACATAATCAAGAGTTAATCCGTATCCCATAAGTTTAGATTCATTTAGCTTTACTTCTATCTGCTTTTCATGTCCTCCTAAAATTCCTACTGATGCTACACCTTCTAATCTTTCCAGCCTTGGCTTAATTGTATCTTCTGCAATCCTTTGAAGATATTCCAGGCTATCTCCATTTGATAATGATATTTGCATTATAGGTATTGAATTTGGGTCTATTGTCATAACCATAGGGTCACTTGAACCTTCAGGCAGAAATCCATCTATCAAATCAACCTTTTCTCTCATTTCAAGTGTTGCAAAATCCATATCTGTACCAAAATTAAAATTTGCAATTACAATAGAACTACCTTCAGAAGATACAGAGCTAACCGAATCAATGTTACTTACTGTTGCTATACTCTGCTCAACGGTACGGGTTATAAGATTTTCTATTTCAATAGGACCAGCTCCGTCATAAGACGTAGATACAATCGCTATAGGTACTTCGATTTTAGGTAATAAATCTATTGGTATTCTAGTAAGAGAAATTACACCTAAAAGTATTACTATTAAAGTTACCATGGCAATAGTTACGGGTCGTTTTACGGCTAAATTAGATAAATGCATTATTTATCACCTCTTACTACCTTTACTTTAGTTCCATCCTCAACATAATTCTGTCCCTTTATTATTACCTTTTCATTTTCTCTTAACCCTTCTTTAATCTCTATATATGAGCCGACATCTAAACCTGTAATAACATCTTTTTGTACTGCATTATCATCTTCTACAATATATACGTATGACTTACCGTTCTTTTCAACTACTGAATCTCCTTTTACAACCAGAACATTTTCTCTTATATTTGTCTGTAAAACAACCTTAACAAACATACCTGCCATTATTTCTTGTTCTTCATTATTTATATTAATTTTAACAGGATACAACTTAGTTCTGGGGTCAGAAGCAGGATGTATCTTATCAATCTTTCCTTTAATCTGCTTAGATAAAGAGTCAATACTTATACTAACCTCTTGACCTTCTTTTATCTTACTTACAATATTCTCAGTTACATTTATCTGTACATACAATTGGTCTACATCTATTAGATTCATTGCAGGCTGAGCATTTGAGGCAAATTCTCCCTCGTCTATATTCATGGAAGACACTATACCATCTATGGGAGCTTTTATAATAGTGTTATCTAATGCTTCTTTTAATTGGTCATATGAAATTTGTGCTTGATTGACCTGAGCCTGTGCTGCTTCAAGAGCTTTTTCAGAAGCTGCCAGTTCTGCTTGTTCATACTGACTTTTAGGTATAGCTCCTTTTTCATATAACTCCTTTGTTCTTTCAAAGTTAATCTGAGCATTTTTAATTTGCTCCGAAGTAATTTCATAGCTCTTATTAGCTG
Organism: Tissierellales bacterium; assembly: GCA_028280805.1. Taxonomy (GTDB): domain Bacteria; phylum Bacillota; class Clostridia; order Tissierellales; family VENL01; genus JANQLB01. Next base: position 22,878 of record JANQLB010000084.1, on the reverse strand, counting down.
CATTTAGTGCTGCATTAGCTTGTTTAACCTGTTTTTGAATGTCTTCATCATCTAAGACGAATAGAATCTGATCTTTTGAGACTTTATCTCCTATCTCAACATTGATACGTGATACCTTACCGGGTGTTTTGGGCAGTATCATAACATCTTTGCTGGGATAAATTTGACCATTTACAGTAGCTTTTTCCAATAAAGTATCAGTTTTAATACTTTCAATCTCTACTGGAACATAATTTTCTTCTTTAATATCATTTGACACATCACTATCATTTGTATTTTGAGTACATGCCGTTAAAAGCATTAGTATTACACTTGTTAGTAATAGATATTTTACTGATCTTTTTATCACATCAATAACCTCCTCGAGATAAGTATACTGTATACTAGTTCATTATTCCTTCCTTTATTAAATCTAACTTTCTCCTAGCATTTAGATATTCTACTTTAGATTTATCATACTCAGCCTTATCTCTCTTTAACTGGTGTAGTTCCATATCATATTGTATCTTGCTGATAACTCCTTGTTCATATCTTAAATGAAGATTCTTTTCATTTTCCGTATAATCTTTTTCTGTTACGTTCTTTACAGTCAAGTTTAACTCTTTAGCTTTAAAGTCATAGTAAGCATGCTTTACACCCATTTCCATATTTCTTTCAAAGACCTTTTTATTTATTTTTGCATTTTCCAGCTCTATCTGTGCAACTTTTATTTCGTTATCGTTAACATCCTCATAAGCTTCGTAGCTCTTATCCAATATAATTTGTTTAATTTTAATGTTTTTATCCAAAGATTTTAACTCCAGGCTGCTTTCTTTAAATTTACTAATAAGCTCAATTAATGAATATTCCTCATCAGTTTCAACTTCTTCAATCTCCCACTCTATAATTAATTGTTCTTCTACTGGTATGTTAAGCTCTGTTTTAATACTCTCTAGACTAAGCTCTTTTTGATTTTCTAACATGTCTATCATTAGCTGCATATCAATTATATTTTCAGAAATATTTTGGATACTTTCAGTTGTTGACATATCAAGGTCAAATTTTGTACTCTCAATTTTCTTCTGTTTATTAAGATTCTCAATATCGCCTTTTAACATCTCTATGTCTTTCTTTAAGATATATAAGCTGTAATAACTTTTTTGAAGGTTATATGATTCTTTTAATCTTAATACCTCTTTTTGTCTATCTGATTGCTCCATCTGAAGCTTAAGCTGCTCCATAGATTCAATCATGCTTAACTCTTGTTTAACTATACTGTTATAAGCATCTAAAGTAGCTTCGTATATCTGTGATCTCATCTCATAATTAGCTTTTCGAAAAGGCTCTTCTGAAGAACTTGCATCTTTATATCTTTCCCATGCTTGTTCTTTTTGTATTGTTTCTAACTCTAAACTTTTTTTAGCTCTCTCTACTGTATCTTGTAAATCTTCATAACTTTCCAATGTATCTTCGTATTGTAATTTCATTAATTCAACATCATTGTCCATCTTGAGTATAGTCAAATTTTCAGATATTAATTTTTCCGTCATTTTTTCAAGGTTATACGAGTCATTGTTATTTGCATATGTAATTGTAGATGCAATAATAACAATACTTATCATAATTAATAACATAATTTTTCTTTTATACACTGTTCTCATCCTTTCATTATTTATATTTATTTTAAGAATTTAAATCCAAAACTGACTGGTCAGTCAACGCTTTAATTATAACCTGTATTTTTAAATCGGTCAACTAAATTTACTATTTTTTACGTTAAATTAATAAACCCCACAAGCTTAACTGCCTATAGGGTAATCATGTTAACTATATAATAAATCTTGCTTTAATTTTAACATATGTAAAATCATTCTTTTGTTTTTAATATTCCTTTCCCACCGTTAATAACTCTGATTTCCAGCTCTTGTCTTTCGACTTTATTACTTAAATCATTAATTTTATATTCTAACATACAAAGTTTCTCTGTATTCTGATTATATCCATCATATAAAGCTTTTAAGTTATTATCTACTTTATTTTCAAGTTTTATAACACTATGATTTAAATTTTTAATTTCTCCTCTTACTTCTGTAAATCCATTTTGCATTTCACTATACATTTTTTCTATTAATTCAAATAACTTATCATCCATCTAACTTTTACCTCCCGACTATCTTATTAATATAGATTATATCATTTACATGTTAAAAAATCATTACTTAATACTATCCACAAGTTTAAATTTCATTCTATAAATATATTTTATATATTAAGTATATCTTTACATATACTGAATCAACTTAAAGTAAAAAATTATACTCTACAACGTTTTGAATAATATCATCTTCTAAAAATTCTCCCAGTGAAACGTTCTTATATTTTTTAATTTTATTTATTGATGTATTAACTTTTTCTAATCTCTTCTTAAGCACTTCTTTTTAACCATTAGAATCTATCTCTTTTCTAATATGATTTATCATAGTATTAGATGACAATTTACTAAAAACTATCTATTATTAATACTATTTATTGTAACCTGCTAGGATATTTAGAAAGTATATTCCAGTTAGAATCGTATAAAATACCTTTGTCACTTATAAAGTCTTTTCTAAAAACTCTTTCTTCGTTCTCTTGGAGTTTTTCATCTCCATTAGCTTCGATAAGCTTAAATATCCTTTGGTATCCAGATTCTATTATAGATCCTTCTTTTATGTAATAAACTTTTTCTCCTTTTTTATCAGTAACAATACAATTTGATAAATCGTGGTCTTTATAAGAATGGTTATATAAAGTTATATGTTTATTAATAAAATCAATCTGTTTAATAAATATTCCGCTTATTAATATTGTGTTGATTTCATATTTATATCCGTCAGTAGTGATAACTATACTTCCAATATCCTGAGTATCATATACCTTTATATCACTGTCATTTAATTCATTTGTCAAATCTTTAGGTGATGATATTTTACTATTTTCTTCTACAGGATTATCAAGTTCATTTTTTGAACTCAAATTAATTATTATTTCAGGCTTTGTTATATCTAAAAATTTATTGTTTTGTATTGTATTATCTAACTGATTTTTTGTACTTATTACATCTAAATCAGTTAATGTATCTATATTTTTCATGACTACTTTTAGATTTGTATCTTCTAAAAATAATATCTTAAAATCATTGTTTTCAAGCATTACTCCAATGCTTTTAATACTATCATAGTGATTATTAATAACATAAATATTAAGTAAAACTCCGTTTCCTAAATCAATTAAACTATCTTTATTCTCAAAAGTTTTTAACACATTATTAGAAGGCATAAGAGTTATACTATCTTTTAAAGCTTTACTTTCTATAACTGTCCCTGTAGAAATATATTTATCTATATCAAAGTTTTTCATAACAGCTTTCATTCCATCTATATACTCACTTTTACCTTGTGTTGAAATCATAACTTCTATGTTGTCAGTATTTATCATTTTTAAATAATTAGCTATAATTTCACCATCATCTTTTCCTCCACAGTTTATAAGGATGTCATAATCCTTATAATCGATAAAAGCTGCCCATCCTTTAGATATATCAATAAAATGTATTTTTAGTTTATTATCTTTATATAGTCTAATTACTCTATTTTCTTTGTCCCAGCTTGCTTTAGCTTTAAAAACTTCTGTAATAAAATCTATTGGAAGCATAATTTGTCCATTTATTTTGATTATACGGTTTTCTAATTTAACTATTTTATTATTAACATGAATATATTTACTTCCAATCCTAAATCTAATATTATCTTCTTCATTAGTAAATTTTATTTGATTACCTTGTATTTCTTCAAATGAAGTCACATTGTACTTTTCAAACATCAAATCCATAGAAATCAAGGGCTTTCCGCTTACTACCGAACTTTGATTATATTTATAAGATATTGGTTTATCTTCATATTCTATTGTAATTAATTTTTGATAAGCTAAATTTATATTTGGAATTAACAAAATGGAACATATAATAATAGCAATAACTAGTTTTTTTAACATTATCCACATCCTCCTTATTCCTAATTATAACTATTATATTTAAGATTATAAGTTGTTATTCTAAATATAACTATATTATCAAATCTTATAAATTGTATGCTTATAGTTATTGAGAGAATTATCTTATTTTATAGATATAAATTAATTATATATTAATTTATTTTTTCTTTTTTTTCCTACCTCTCTTACCTTTCTTTATTTTTTTAACTTTATTTGCTTTTTCTATTACACCTCTGCCTAATCCTGTTATTCTTGAAAGCTGTCTTATTGAAATATTATTATTTCTAAGTTTTTTTATTATATAGTCTCTATCCTTTTTATCCATTTCTTTAAGTATTTCAGGATTATCTAAATCAGCACATTGTTTTATCAATTCTTTAGCATCTTCGTCCGTTAGAGTGTTTTTCTTTGTATAATAACTTAAACAGTCATCATCATTCTTCTCATTCATAAATCTTTTAAACCTTTCAACAGCTTCATTATGATCATCATCTAAAATATTAAGAATAAAATCTATATCTGTCAGCTTGCTGTTTTGATAAATAAAATCTTTATAACTGCTCCATTGGTATTCATTAAAACTTTTTACATCAGGTAACTTTAAAGGATTTTGGTGAATATATCTTAATACTACCATAAGATATTTATCATCTTCTACTACTTCACTTTTATACCTATCTTGAAATAAATGACCGCATCTTTCATATTTTTTATTATACCAATGAACATAACCTACTCCAATTCTTTTCATTGACTGAGATATTGATTCTTTTACTTCTTTTATTAACAGATGTATGTGGTTATCCATAAGACAATATGCATATATCTTATAATCAGATATATCCTTATATTTTTTTAATGTTTCTATGTACTTTATTCTGTCTTCATCCTCATGAAAAATATCCTGCTTATTTAGACCTCTTAGCATAATATGATATATTCCCGTACTGCTTTTTTGTCTTGCTTTTCTTGGCATAAAAAGCACCTCCTCTTTTAAAGATATCAGGAAAAAAGAAAGGTGTCAAGAGAACCGTCCCCTTGGATTATAAAAAAAGAGCCAACCAAAAGGCTGGACTCTCTTTGTTTTAATTATTATTTCCACTCATTATCAGTTATTCCATCATAAGTTGCTATTGTTCTTGTAAAATATCCATTGTCACCAGCATCATTGATTGAGTTTCCTGCATAGATAATTGTTGCTAGATTTTCAGCTGTGTCGAATGTGAACGTTACAGTTTTGTCAGTAGCATTATATACTGCGGTACCATAGTTTGCAGCTGTTCCAGAATAAGTGAATAATGATTTAACATCTTCACCATGTTGGATAGCTCTTAAGCTTGTACTTTGCCCTTGATTTGTACCTGTATATAAAGCTTCACTAAATGTAACAACTAATATTTGATTACTATTAGTAGCTGATTCATTAGTATCAAATTCTGTTACAGGTTCTAATGAATCTATTGCTGTATAAATGATGTTTTCATCATCTTCATCAGTTGGAGATAATACATTTCCATCAGCATCAAATATGTCAAGTTCTTGAACTATTTCCATAGAACCAGTAAATGGATCTAAAGTGCCAGGTGTCGTTAAATCAATTACAACAAATTTAGCATCAGCATCAGCTGCTGTGCCATATGCAGCTTCACTAACAGCAGTATATACTCTTTCAATAGATCTACCAGTTACTGAGTAAGTTAATGATGATAATTTAGTATAATCAATAACTTCATCATACTCAACAACTATATATTCAACAATTCCATTTGTGCCAGCAATAACATCAATTTGATCAACAGCTGGATCTCCTAAAGATGCTACTGATGGTGCTATAAAGTCTTCAACCATAATAGCTGTACCAACTGTAGTAATTGTTTTAGGTGTTACTCCAAATGAGTTCTTTGTATCCTCAAATGCTTTTGCTACACCTACATTAGCTGAGTCAACACTTCTAAATTCAACTCCAGCTAAATCTGATGGAATTCCACCTGTAAAGTCGTAAGTTAATCTTACTAGTGTTCCATGAGAATTTAATTCAGTTTCTACAGAAACTGGAACTCTCCATTCAGAACCTACTTTTAATCCAAATTCGTCAGTACCAATAGTTTCTAATCTTTGGTCAAACTGAATTTCTACAGTATTAGCATCAACAGCTTTTATTGGATTATATTTTGCTTCTACTAAATCAGGTTTAGCAGCGTCACTTCCTAAAGCTATTATTTGTTTACTTAATTGGAATTCGCTTGGAGAATTTCCAAAAGCATCTTGAACATTAGCTATTAAAAGGCTGTCTGTATTAACTGAAACATAACCATTTTCTTCATCAGAAAGTTCAATTTTAACAACTTCAGTTCCTGTAAAGAAAGTAGTAAATCCAGTTAATTCTCTTATAACTCCATTATCATTTAATCTGTAGTTTTCAATGTTAATAGCTGTTTCATTCATACTTTCATTGTATACAACGTATAATACTTTTTCACTTGCATCATACTCTATTCTAGCTAATCCAGCAAATTCAGCATCTTCAACATTTAAAGTAACTGTATAAGACTCCATTTCGTTAGTGTTGATAGTAGTATCTTTTAAGTCTTTAACATTTACAACAACTGTTTCACCAGTTAAATCTTTATTTAACTTTAATATTACTGATTTTTTGTTTGATGCAACATTTGGAGTTATTGTTAATCCAGAAATACTAGATCCATCACTATTTAGAACTTCATAGTTCTTTGCAATATTTGCATTACCAATAGCTTTGTCAAATGTTAATTTGATTGAGTCTTTATCTAGTACTTTAGCTTCTGTAATAGTAGGAGGTTGCTTGTCAGCATCTACTTCTGCTACAAAAGTAGCTCCATCAAAAGCATTACCCCATGCATCTTTAACTGTTCTTGTTCCTACTGATCCAAGAACAGTAACGTTTACATCACCAGGCTGTAATGGATATTCTCCATCACCGTCTGTTGCAAATCTTACATATACTTTAGAAACAGTATCGTTACGATCTATTTCATTAGTGTCGCTATCCATATCATCTGCATTTCCATAAATTCCAACTGGCTGCCAAGCACTAAATGAATGGTAGAAGTTGCTTTTTTCTAAACCTTTAACAGGTCTATCAAATTCAATAACTACATATTGTTGAGTTGCTTTTTCTAAGGTAGCAACTGGTTTTGTTTGATTTTCAGCGTAATCTAATGAAACTATTTCTACAATATTACCGTAACCTGCAAAATCTTCATAACCTTGAATAGTTACAGTATACGTTTTACCATCTACTAATGGTGTAAATAAGTTAACCTTAACTACACTTGTGTTATCAGCGTTAGCATCTCTAATTGATAAATGCATATTTTCTGACTTAACAACAACGCTTCTAGGGTCATTTGTTTTGATAGGTTCACTAAATATAATGTTAAATGATTTTGGTCCAGTAACAACTAACTCCTCAATTTTTGGAAGTTCTCTATCAAAAGGTGTAATTTCAGATACAGTTTTTTCTATTACATTTCCATCTAAATCTTTAACATTCTTGATAGTTATTTTGTATTCTTGAGTTTGGTTAATCAAACTACCATCTGAAGCAACTGTTAATGTAACTGTTTGATTGTCATCTGCTAATACAGGATCATTAATATTAACTGAAGGGCTGAATACAAAGTTTTCTTTAACTAAAGTAGCAGGACTAACATCTTTGTTAAATTTAACTATAACTTGCTTAAGATTATCAGCAGTTATTGATTCAACTTCTAAATCAGAAGCTCCAACCATAGCTGTAGCAATAGCTACTAAGTCAGTGCCTTCAATTGTACCTTCTACTACTAATTCTCCGCCTACAGTTGTATCATACTCATCCCAAACTACTGCTAATTCTTGAGTAGATCCATCTTCGTAAACAACAGTAACTTTTTCTGGTAATTCTAATGCAGAACCGTTAGATACTTCACCAAATTCAACAACTTCTACTGCTACAGGAACGATTAATTCTTCGTATCCTAAATCTAAAGCTAGGATAGTTCCATCAGTTGTTTCAGCTAAAAGAGTATTAACTGTTAATCCAGCTAATAAACCTCTTGTAGCATTTCCTTCTGCTTCGATGTCTCCCATAACACCAGCTACAACAGCTACGTCAGGAACATCTGCCCACTCTACGTTTTCGTAACCTAAAGCTCTTAATAAGAATAATTGTGTTTCTTGAACAGTTGCAATGTTTTCTGGTTTAACTGTTCCATCAGGATAACCTTTAGTTAATCCTTTAGCATAAGCCCAACCAATGATTGGATCTGACCAGTGTCCTTCAGAATCTGAGAAAATTGCACTACCTTTAATTGGAAAACTTGCAGCTTCCTCTTCTTCTCCCATTAGACGACTGATTAATGTAAATAATTCAGATCTCTTAAGCTGATCGTCTAATCTTAAACCAGCTTGATCACCTTTGAAAACTCCAAGATCCTTAAGGATTTCTCCTTCTTCTGTATATGGATTTTCAGCAGCGAAAACAGGTGCAAAACTACCTAGCACTAAAGCTAGTGCAAGTACTAGTGACAATACCTTCTTCATTTTTCAAAGACCTCCTTTGATTATAAAAAGTTTTTTAGTATGAAGGAGTAAAATTATTCCTTCTAGACTGACTCCTTCCTATCAGTCTAGGAGTCTAGGGAGCAGATTTTAAAGCCAAAAACTGCATCCTACATTGTATTATAGCACTGACTGTACAAGCAGTCAACGTTACAAGCTCTTTTGTAATGAAAATGTAACATAACTTAATTCTCACTTTCACTACGGTATAATTATACCCTAAGCATTGGAAAAATACCATTACATTATTATTACATTTTCTTTTCTTTCATATTACATTGGAGTAGCCCCTTAATAAATAAGCCTAAAGTCCTATTTATTTTTATTATGTTTAGCTGCATTAATAAACTCTCTAAATAATGGATGACTTCTTGTCGGTCTTGATTTGAACTCCGGATGAAATTGAGATGCTACAAACCACGGATGATTATTTAACTCTATTATCTCAACTAATCTCTCGTCTGGAGATATTCCGCTTATAATCATACCATTTTCTAATGCCTTATCTCTAAATTCATTATTAAACTCATATCTATGTCTATGTCTTTCATATACTAATTCTTCACCATATGCCTCTTTTGACTTTGTACCTTCTGCTATTTTACATGGATAAACACCAAGTCTCATCGTACCTCCCAAATCTTCTATATCTCTTTGCTCGGGCATAAGGTCTATTACCGGATATGGAGTATAAGGATTAAGCTCAGAGCTGTCTGCATCTTTTAGTCCTATTACATTTCTCGCAAACTCCACTACTGCCATCTGCATACCTAAGCATATACCGAGGAAAGGAATATTATTTTCACGAGCATACCTGACAGTACATATCTTGCCGTCTATACCTCTGTCGCCAAAACCTCCCGGCACTAATATACCATCTACATCCTTTAAATTATCATCACAGTTATACTCATCTATTTTTTCTGAATGTATCCATTTTATTTCTATATCTACTTCATTAGATATACCTGCATGCCTTAGCGACTCTACTACTGAAATATAAGCGTCTTTCAACTCAACATACTTTCCGACTAAAGCTATTTTTACTTTGCCCTTTAGATTCTTTACCTTGTTGACTATGTCTTCCCATTCTGATAAATCCTTTTTTTCACACTTAATCTTAAGATGGCTAATGACCATCTCTGCTAAACCTTCTTTTTCCAGTATAAGAGGAACTTCATAAAGGGTTTCTGCATCAGGATTTTGTATAACATCTCCGCTGTCTAAATCGCAAAACAATGCTATCTTATCTTTTAGCTCTCTTGTTAAAGGTTTTTCCGTTCTACATACTAATAAATCAGGCTGTATTCCTATACTCCTAAGCTCCTTTACACTATGCTGTGTGGGCTTTGTTTTTAGCTCTCCTGCCATTGTAAGATAAGGTACAAGAGTAACATGTATATACATAACATTTTCTTTGCCGGCGTCGTATTTTATCTGTCTTATAGCCTCCAAAAACGGAAGGCCTTCTATGTCTCCTACAGTTCCGCCTATTTCTGTTATAACCACATCTACTTCTTTCTCTTTTGCTACTCTGAATACTCTTTCTTTTATTTCATTAGTTATATGAGGTATTACCTGAACTGTTCCTCCCAAATACACGCCTTTTCTCTCTTTATTGATAACCGACCAATAAATCTTTCCCGTTGTAACATTGCTGTTTTTACTTAAATTAATATCTATAAATCTTTCATAATGACCTAAGTCCAAATCTGTTTCAGCTCCATCATCTGTAACAAATACTTCTCCGTGCTGATAGGGACTCATCGTTCCGGGGTCTACATTTATATACGGGTCAAATTTTTGAATTGTAACCTTTAGCCCCCTGCTCTTTAATAGCTGTCCAAGGGAAGCTGCCGTTATACCTTTTCCCAAAGACGAAACAACACCCCCGGTAATAAATATATACTTAGTAGACAATATAATCACTCCTTCCTGTTTATCAATAACTTAAATATTTTATATCAATAGAAAATCCATGTCAATAATTCTTTACTATAATACATGTAAGATTTTTAGCGGGATATTCTATCCTATATCTTCAACAAAAATGACCTAAAATATGTAATTTTAGGTCATTAAGGATTTTTATTTTAGCTTTTTTATTACTTATTTTTTAATATTTCTATAGCTTTTTGTAATTGAGTATCTTCTATCTTACTGTTAAGATATTCTTCCAACGCTTTATCAAGAGCATCTTGAGTAGTATAATCTACTATTCCATAGCTAAACAGACCTTTATCTATTTGAAACTGTTTTATAGCTTTAAAGGTTATATTATCTAATACTCCGTCAATGTCATTAATTTCATAACCTATTAGGCTTAGTATCTGCTCTGTTGCTAAAGTGTTTAAACTGACATCATTAAGACTAGGTTTATCGCCTTTTCTGAAATTTGGTATATCAGATATATCTATTTCAAGGTCAGCTATTTGATTTTCTACAACTATATCCGGAGTAATGCCTTTCCCGTCTATGGACCTTTTATTAGGAGTAAGATATTCTGCTACAGTAATTTTTACGCCGCTTATTTCATTAATGCTGTAAACAGGATATATGGTTTGAACTGTTCCCTTACCATAGGTTTGAGTACCCACAACTGTCCCTGATCCAGAATCCTGAACAGCTCCTGCAAGTATTTCAGATGCACTGGCACTTCCTCCATTTACCAGTACGACTAAATCATATTTTAGAGATTTAAGCTCAGAACTAAATGTCTCTATATCGTCTTTTGCATACTTAATATGAACAATAGGTCCTTTAGATACAAAAAGTTTTGAAATATTTATTACTTCATCTAGGTATCCGCCTGCATTATTTCTAACATCAATAATAAGTTTTTTAATATTTTTATTATCCATTTCTATCAATGCTTTTGTGATATTGTCTAAGGTGTGCAAATTAAATTGAGTTATTTGAATATAGCCTATATCGTCCTCTAATATATCATAATTTATAGGATTAATCTTTATGTTAGCTCTAATTATATCAAAATAAAGGATGTTTGTTTCTCCGGGTCTTATAATTCCTATCCTAACTTCTGTTCCTGATTCACCTTTAATAAGTTTTGCAGCTTGATCGTTAGTAAATCCCTTTATATTTACTCCATCTACTGATTCAATTTTATCTCCCGGCTTTAATCCCGCTTTATCGGCAGGAGTTCCATTTATAGGAGAAACAACTGTTACATATCCGTCTTCTTCTCTAATATAAACTCCTATACCGTTAAAATCACCGGAAACATTTTCAAAAAGCGTTTTAAATTCTTCAGGATTATAATAACTACTATGTTCATCCAAGTTATTAAACATACCCTTTATAGCCCCTTCTATGAGCTGTTCTCTGGTTATGTCTCCTGCATATCTATCTTGAATCATCTCTAGAATTGATTCTAAATATAATAGGTCTTCATCTAAGTTTTCGGCTTTGATTTTTATGGTTTGATCTCCAAAAACAGGGCTAATAATCATTGACACAACAAGAATCGTTATTATAAAAATTAATAATACCTTATTTAAGCTACCTTTATTTTCTTTCATATAATTGCTCCTTTCTAATAGTAGTTGATGATATTTTCCCTATAATCATTTTTTAAATCCTCTTGAAGATAATTTATAAATCTATTCATAAACGCTGCTGCTTCAGCCTTGGTCATATAATCATTAGGATACATATATCCTCCCGGAAAACCTGTAGTTAAACCAATTTTATCCGCTACATAAATAGACCTCTTAGCCCATGCAGGTATATCTTCATCGTCAGTAAATCTTGTTTCAAACGGTAATATTGGTGCTAAATGCTCAAGCCCTACAGCTCTAACTAAAGTCGTTATAGCTTGTGCTCTTGTCAATTCATCATAAGGTAAGAATTTATCTGCTCCTACACCATTCATTATTCCCTTCTCTTTTATTACTTTTACATATTCATAATCGGGATTGTCCTTAGTTACATCACTAAATTCCGGCGGTGCTTCATCCTGCTTAGTATAGCTTCTGTTGATTGTTTCCTTTTCTTCGATTAAATTCATTGCCACTACAATCCATCTGGCAAACTCTATCCTGTCAACAAATAGGTCCGGTGCAAAAAACTGCTGGCTTTGGTTAGTTACCTTGAGACTTGAAATACGCATAATATCATTTTCTGCCCAGTGTCCCCTTATATCATGAAATTTTGGAATAAATAAAGTCTCGGTAGTTGGAGATGTGTTATATCTTGCTTCTCCATCACCTTTGTTTCTCCTGCCTGTAGGAGTATTCCTTGCACCTAAAACAGGAAGGTCATACTCATAAGACATTATAGATTCCTCCTGCTCTGTTAATATATAACCATTGCTAAAACTTGTCTGAAAAGGAAGATTGTTGAAATACTCCATTTTTTTGGTTCTATTAAACGAAACATATATATTTGCAAATCCAAACCATTCAGTATTTATAGAGGGTGTTTCTTCTTTATACGTTATATTTCTATGGATTCTCTGCGTTTCTGTAGCTCCCCAGTAGTGGTCATATCCATAGATTTCTCCGGTTATTTCTTCTGTAATTTTTGCAGGACCTTCATTAATAATATATGTCTTGGTAGTCCCGGGCCATACACCGTAATAAAAATCTACAACCGGCTGTGTATCACTGATTGATGATGCATGAAAAACGTAATCTGTTAACGTATAAACATCTCCATTTATGATAATTTCTTCATCATAATCTGTTATACTGTTGATTTCTCTTATTTGAGTCTGGTGTGATGAATCATCTATCGTTCTTGATAGTTCAATATCTCTTTCCAGCGTAACTGTCTCGTCTAAATTTGATAACCTATATTCATATTCCAGCTTTTTGTCTTTTATTTTTATTTCAACTGTTCCTTCAAGGACTATAGGTTGCCCGCTTATAAATATTACTTCCTTGTATTGTTTTGTGTCTTTAATGTCTTTTTCGTTTTTGTGTATACCTCCTTCATATCCGGCATTATTATTATCTGCTGCTGTAGTGACGGGCTGTAATAGTATAATTAGTATTAATATTAAAACAAGTACTTTCTTCATCTTAAGCCTCCCTTCTTCAGATATTTACTCAGCTATAACAATATATCCCATGCTGTCGTTCCTTATGACATATAGATTGTCATCCGGTAATAAATCGTCAATCTTTGCTCTTTTTCCGTTTTTGATTATCAATGAATTTTCTACCTCTAAATCTATCTCTGCAGTGTTAATATTCCACTTTCTTCTAAAGTCACTCCAATCCTTTAACTCTTTCATTTTAATAGTATTCATTTCTAAATCTATACTCTCAACCTTAGCAGAAGATATTACTTCTTCTTCATATGAATCTTCAACAATATTTATTGTTAATATCATATTATCATATTCTACAGCATAAACGAATTCTCCTTTATAATTATCATCTCTATGGTCTGGATGTATATAAATATTGTCTTGGAAAAATCTGCTATTAGTAAACTTATCTACTCCAAATATTTTAATATCATCATCTCTAGTGTCAATGATAGTAGTTTCTTCACTTAATTGTAAGTCTTTTACACGTTTTAAACTGGTCCACTTGTTGTCTGTAAGTCTATTAACATCTTCCAAATCAAAACTATATTGATAAATCTCCTCAACTAAACCTCTATATATTACTACATTCATAGGATTTGGTGCTTCTACAGATATAAATGATGCAACGTTATTATTTCCTTGAGTAATTACAAATAATTCTTCATGCAGCCTTAAATTGTAAGGGTGAATTAATCTATCGTCTTTTACTATTATGGTACTGTCATTATATAACATATTAATGTAGTCAACTCGTAATTTATTATCACCATAAGTTATCTTTTGAAGTCTATTGTAATAATTCCGTTCAAAATCAGTCTTAAATAATGCTCTTACAACTTCTTCGCGGCTATATCTGTTATTTGTAGCTATATATAGTTCTTTTCCTGTATGGTTATTTAAATCTTCCATAGAAATCTTTATACCATCTATATAAATTTCAGCATCCGAAGATAAGTTAATTTTCATATCTCCCAGTTCTTCTTTCCAGTCAGAATACTCATAATGTGAAACATCTGTTAATAACATTTCATTTTTCATGGGATTAAATCTATTTAATTTAGCCTTTAATAACCTCTCTATTTGTTTACTTGGTGAAGAAATATAAACTTTTGAAGGAGTATTGACGTTATATGTATCAAATTCCAGTCTTATCATATCTCCTTCCATTATACTGTTTAATTTAACAGTGTCGTTATTTTTCATCAATAATGTATCAACAGATATTGGGAATTTCAGTTTTTCACCATTTTCTAATATCTTTATAATATTGTTGTTAGTATCTATTTCTAATACTTTGCCAAATTGAATTCTTCCTCCCGGAGGTATATATCCATCTTCTCCTTCGTCTAGGTATCCTTTGATATATACTACGCTTCCATTATCAATTCCAAGCGATACTTCCATTCCATAAAGTAAATCACTTAAACCTGCTACTCTACTATTTACTTTTATGTCAACTCCATCAGATATTTTGTAAGTAATTTTATTATCATCATAATCACTTATTAAAATTGTGTTGTTAACTTCGTCTATTTCTTCAACAAAACCTTCTTTTACATACTGAGGTTTGTATAAAACTTCCACAAATACAGCCTTATTATCCGGAGAAATATAATATCTTATATAATCTCCATTTTTTATGTCCTCAGGCAGTACACTCTTTTCTTCTTTAATTGCAACAAAGCCCTTCTCATATAGAGGGTTTGTTGATTTTTGTGTAATAATATTTGTTAAGCTGTTATCATCATTTTTAATGATAAACTGTGTTTGAGAAAATACTATCCCTTCATCAGAGATGTCCTGATTAGTTATCTTCTCTACAACTCCGATTCCTATTTTAAAACCTGTATCTAATAACAAATCATCAGAAATATTGTCTAACAGCCTTGCCATTTCTCCTCTGGTTATAGAACTGTTGGGGTTAAAAAATCCTTGAGTGTCCCCAGACATTATCCCTCTTTGTAATACCGCCTCAATTATCGGTATATTTTTAGTATCAATTTTTTCATAATCCTTTAAGGAGTAGACTTTGTTCTGGTCACTACCATATATAGGATTAAGTCCCAAAGTTCTATATACCCATACTGCTGCCTGCTCCCTATTAACAGGTGTCTTCCAAGAATATTTATACTCTATCTTTTGTACTAATTGATCGTAAATATTTTCTAACTGGTCATTATTAAGATTGTAATCATAATAATAATTATCATAAAGGTTCTCGACTTCAATCTCAATCTGCTGTTCCTCGTTATATGTGAAAGATGTTATCTTATCTATCTCTTCTTGAGTCAGTATATTTTCATTTAACGCTGTCTGTATATATCCCATTGCCCAGTAATTGCTGTGATCCAGAATAATATAATCTCCTGTATCATCGTCATTTTCTAATGCCTCTCCTGCTCTTTGAGCAGATTCCTCAAGACCCATAAGTCTTGTCAGCAAAATTACTGCCTGCTCTTTAGTGAGCGTATCA
This sequence comes from Tissierellales bacterium, assembly GCA_028280805.1. Classification (GTDB taxonomy): domain Bacteria; phylum Bacillota; class Clostridia; order Tissierellales; family VENL01; genus JANQLB01. The sequence goes on along the minus strand of JANQLB010000084.1, from coordinate 6,760 downwards.
TTAGGATAAAATCTGTTATTTCCCATTCCTTTCATAATAGATAAAGAACTTGATCTTATGATAGATGGCTTAGCCCAATGGTCGTTTATATCTATAAAGTTTATATTGTTGTGTAAATTTTTGTATGTTTCAAGCCCATAATACGTTTCTCCTGCTGTACTGGCTGACAAAGTTAACGTTGATATCGAAAATACAGATGTAAATATTAGCATTACCAGTATTAAGACACTTAGGTTTTTCTTCATGATTTCACCTCGTTTATAGGTTGTCTAATCTATTTTTTATAAACCATAATATATTTACCTGAATCCCTCACATAAGTTGTAACACTGTGAAGATATTTAAGCAGTCTGTAATCATAATAAGTTTTTGCTGTAGAAGTTCTTTCTGCCAGCTTGTTTTCTTCAGGGTTGTACTTGTAAATTTTTAAGTTGCTTTCAATATAATCATTTTTCTCGGTTAGTAACTTAAATTCCATATGATTTTTAAGGTCTATATTTTCCTTATCTTTTTTACGCTGATATATGAACTCTAGATTAAAAGCATCTGAGACTTCTGTTTCATTTCTTGAAAGATATTTTGTTATCCTGTTTTTCTCAGCATCACTAATCTTTGATATATTGATAATTACGTTATTATCAACTAAATCATTTCCTTTATACCAAACACTGTCACTTAAATTAAATAGTGATATTTCTGCTTCTACAAGTGATGTTCTAACTGTTATAGTTCCGGATATCCTTCTTGCTACTGATAAAGGGATTACTATTTCAATCTGCTCTGCATCTTTATATTTAGAGTCTCTTAAATCAAGACTAAACTTATCTTTAGTGTAGAAGTCAGGAAATACAGCACTTACTTTTTGTTTGGCATAACTTACTATCTGATCTGTTTCAATTTTTTCTTTATATTTGTCGTCGCCTTTATCTTCAACACTAGTAAGTGTTTCACCATAACCGTATGCATATCCCAGTGAGCTTCCGTATTTGTTTACAGCCCAGACTCTAAAATAATACTTTGTGTCCGGCTCTAAATCCTTGATATGATACTCATTATCCTTTGTTTCACCTAAAAATAAGTACTCAGCTCCACTTACGTCCCTTCGAGCGTATATCTTGTATCTATCTGCACTATCAGATTCATCCCATTTTATTATGAATGAACGTTCATTGCCTGGATAAATCCTAAGTCCCGTTGGTGTATCGGGATAGGGCAGAACATAGGTTATTGTGGCTGTAGCATAACCACCATCAGTGTTAATTACCTTTAAGGTATATCTTCCGTCGTCCTCAATAGCAGGTGTAATTATCTCTATAGTTCTGCTGTCTATTCTGGTTACTTTTTGAGCAGGTTGATCGTTTATAGTTACTTCAACGCCCTCCATAAACATATTACCTTCTATTATCACTTTTTCTCCACCTGTTGTGTGTACTCTAGAGGGAGTTAAATATGTTATAGTGGGATTAGAGTAATAGGTAAATCCATTCCTAAGGGTTACTTCTCCCAAAGGTTCAATGTTTTTAATATACACATCAACTTCTCCCAGAACATCACTTTCAGGTAATGTAACTAAAAGCTGGTTTAGAGTTGAACCGTTTCTAACCTCAGCTACATTGTCACCTATTTTAACTATTACATTATCTAAACCGCTACCTACAGCAAAGTTCCTACCCTTTATTGTTATAATACTTCCACCCATTACACTTCCTTCATTAGGAGTAATCTCATGAATTTCCGGAGAAGTTCCTCCCTTTACTCTATATACATAATAGATTGGCACTGCAAGGGTTGGGTCGGCTGATGTGACTGAACCTACACCGTCAATCTCAACTGTTATCAGTAATGGTATATTTAACTTACTATGGTCATTTAAAGGTTTAGCCCTTACTCTTATTTCATTATCGCTTACACCGTTAGGCAGGACTTCTGCATCCTGACCTCCTATCTTAACACGTAAAGGCTCCGTAAAACCTGTACCCCTTATTGTAAAGGTAATTCCTACATCGGCTGTAGACTCTATAATATCATACTCCAGCGTACCTTCAATAACTCTTTTCTTTTCAGTAACGTCTACTATATCCGTCATTCTAAGCTCAACTACAGGATTTGTATATTCAAATTTCTGCCTAGCTGTTGAACTATATCCATTTGGATTTATTACCGTTACAGTTACACCGCTTGGTGATATTGTAAAGTATGACGGTGTCCAAACCTGCAGTTGTCCGGACCTTATAAGACTGACTGAAGGCGAGTATCCCCTTTCAACCTCAATAACTCTTTCTTTATTATCTATTTTTATTTTAATTAATTCATATCCTTCATAAAACAGGGATGGATTACTTTTATCCTGTAATACACCAACGTCAATATACCTGATAAATTCATCTTCAACATTCGTAAAATCAAATGATCTCTCGTATTCTCTATCTACCCCTGCTACCTTTTCTTTAATATTGACAGTGATTTCTTGATTTTGACCGTTATATCTGACTAATAACCCTCCATCTAAATTTAAATCAGTAGTTCTGGAAACCATTATATCTTCTGTTTCAGAAATTTCATCGAATCTTACCATTGTAAACTCTTTATTAGTCATTACCATAGTATCAGTATCATCCAATTCATATACATCAAATCTGGTTGCCAGGAAGTTCCTTCCATGAATTTCCATGTAAGTCCTTCCTTTTTTATTACCTATAGTCGGATCTATTTGATTGATACTAGGTATAATTGGTACATACTTATATGTCTCTTTATTTGAAACACCATGATCATTATTAACTAGGTAAACATCACTGTCTTCATTTAAATCAGCCGGTATTTTTATTAATATATATCCTTCTTGATATTCTACGATCTCTGCTACATGTTCTCCGATTTTAACCTCAGGAATAACCGGTATAATTTCATTAATTATAGTTTGATTGATTAACACATCATCTGTAAGGTCTCCACCGCGAGATGTTATAAGTGCAACAGCAGCGTCATATGGTGTATATTCGTCCCTGAAATCATCATACTGTCCATTATTATTAACGTCTGTAAATTTCTCACCAATACCTGAATCTACGTCCGAATCATACTCAGCATTTCCATTTTCATCATCAAAAGGCTCAAAGTATCTAAAGTCTTTACCTATAATTTGTAAATATCTTTCATACACACTCCCCATATCTATCTCATTTATTTCCCATATCTCCGGGTGACTGGTCGGATTAACATACGTAAATCCATCTATAACACTGTCGCTACCTCCATCAGAATTAAGAACTACAACAGGAACTGTTAATCTGTCTAATCCCAGTTCATCTTTTATATCTATAGGATATGGAGGAATAGTTACAGTTATTTTTTTACCTCCGGGCCATACTGAAATATTTTCTTCCGCAACTTCTATACCGTCTATTATTACTCTACTTTGTATAATTTCTGTTTCACTCTTTTCTAAACGTTCAAAATTTTCACCTATAATGTCTATGTCATATCCTCCAAACACCGAACCTTCTGAAGGTGTAATGCTTGAGATAACAGGTTTTTTCATTGGTTTATCGTAAAAATAAAATCCATTATCTATAACAACTTCTTTAATATCAGGGTTTCTAACAATTACATCATACCAACCCTCACTGCTTAGTATAGGTACTTTTACAAAGATTTGAGTTTTATCTTTGACTCTTACTCTGTTCCCTGTAATAACCTTCTCTCCGCTTTCATTATCAAGAGTTTCATAAAAGGTTCTTATATAAAGAATTTTGCCATCAAACTCTATAGTTGAATTATTAACCGTAAGATTTATAGGGTCTTGCCCTTCTTCTTTAACCCTAAGCTCAAAGCCTGACCCTGAATCCCTGGATACCACTGTCCATGTATCACTAACTCCATCTGATAGTACAGGATCTTGACCTTCTTGTACCGTAAGCGTATAGAAGTTATCTATCAAATCGCCTGACCTCGGATTACTAGGGTCTTCTTGTTGAAGTACTACACTATAATAATGGTCAGCCAATGTTATATCTCCGTTTGAACTATCTACCTGAATCAGCTTATAATTATCATTAGGAGCTGTATATGTCTGTAGTGCAATCTTTCCGCTTTCCATATGGTATCTGTTTAAATCTATACCATCAAATAACACTCTGGTACCAATAAGTCTATAAATCCCCATCTCTGTCTGAGCTGTTGAAGTAGGGTCCGGTGTTAAGAAATTATCTCCATCTATTACAACTAAGGTGTTTACCATACCTTTATCAGGAGATATTCTTGTAACATAGGGATTAGTGTAAGTCTTTACGTATAAAAATTCGTGGACTGCTGTACCTCCGTCTTCATTTAAGACTAAAAGCTGAGTTGTACCTTCTCTCCCCGGTGGAGAAATAAACGTAATCTCCTTACCATTTCCACTACGGTTTATAGATCTAACTTCTTCACCATCTATATATACTTTTACTCCGTTATAAAAATTAGTACCTGTAATCTTAATGTGTTCTCCACCGTCTAATGTTACAATGTACGGCTCAACTGCTGTAATTTTTGGAGCATTGTCCTCTGTAACCTCCATGAAATTAACAAAATCTTCATCCCAAGGCTCCATATCAAGAGTATTTCTAATTGGATTAGTTACCCTTAGCTTTATATCTTTTATAACATGATTTCTGGAAACAATACTTTCAGGAATTACCTTACCCTCCGGTATTTTAACTATGATTTTCGTTCCAATCTCATTATAAACAGAACCGTCTAATATCCTATCTTCATCATTTAATACTATTAAGTCAACTTCTTCAACCGAATCTCCATTTAAATCTGTTATTATTCCATTGTTTTTATCTATTATAAGGTTATCACCCATTTTAATTACAGGGTATCTCGTATGTTCAACATCACTGTCGTCCTTAAAAGTATGAATTAGGAAATCTTCTCCATGGATGGCTAGATATATGTCGTCTACTGTTATATAAGTATTAGCTTGACTATGATTCTCTTTAACCATTATCTTACTTGGATTTATTTCTTGAATATTTGGTCTAATTCTGCTGGGGATAAATGTAAAGCCATCAAACTCTTTTCTCTCCTCAAAGCGGTATTGAACACCTCCTACATCTTCTTCAAAGGTTGTAACAGTAGAAATTATAACATTTTCTGTCACTTGCTCATCATAAAGCGTTAATGATGGAGTTCTTATGAATATTGTATCTGAATGAGGAGCAAAATTGCTTATATCATTTTTTCCTGACTCAAAGGTTGCATCAGATGCAATAAACACTTTTACTGTTTTTTGTATATTATCAACGGGAGTACCAAGATACTCACCATCATCACCATAATCAATAACTAATTCATCATCCATTTGAATTATACTTGGAGATGAAGTATAACCTGTTAAATCCTTTATATTTATAGTTCCAAAATATTTACCGTTAATCTCTACACTCTGTCCTGTATCAGGTCCTTGATTTGGTTCAACGCTATATATCTGAACACTGTCATCTTGACTTATAACTGTAAATTTATCGCTTTTATCCGTTCCTAAAAGTTTCTCCTTAGTTATTGTCCTCTCCGGGTCTTTTCCATCTTCAACCCTGTTAGTAAATACCACAAAATATTCCTCTCCAATTTCAAGGGTATCGGGAATCGTAACAGAGAACTGGTCATACTCATTACCTGAATCAGGATTATCTTCATATTCTTCTATATCCTTTTTATAGGTGGGATTAAGACCTTTACTACCTTCAGTAAATTTTTCTGTTCCGTCGTACTTTCTTAAAAAGAATACACTCATATCTTCTCTTAAGTCTAATGCTTTAAAATAAACCCTTGATCCTTTTTCACCTCTATTAGGATACATGGTTATTTGTGATGCAGGTGATATTTCTAATTCATCATATATACGAAAAACATCTATGTACCTATATGTTATAGTTATAGGGATAGTTTGTGTTTCATCATGTCTAACGAACCTAATATTTTGAAGTCCTAAAGAATTATCTGCCGTAATAGGAGCTACTCCGCTATAATGCATTTCTGTAGTTATATCCACATCATTTTCTCCCTGGTAGTAAAAAGCTCTGATGTGTTGATTTGGTGTGCCTACATCAAAATTTTCAAATCTTGTACCATAAATTGTTATTCCATCTACAGTATCTTTCTTAACTGATGTAGGAGAGATATTATCAATCATAGGCATATCATCTTCACCTATATAGTAGTTATTGCTTTCGATAATAATAGTCTGACCTATGAACTCCGGATTAATCTCATACTGAATAATACTATCGTTACTAGCAGGTACAGGGTCTCCTAAAGATTGAAGCTTACCCTCTTTATCTATGTAAGTTACATTTGCTGATAATAAATTTTCACCTCTTATGGTAAGGTAATAAATATTAGGGCTTTCTAATGAATAAAACTGCTTAGTTACATCAATTTCTGTTACTTTAATAACACCTGATGCAAAGGCTTCCATGGCGGTAGGCGGTATAACTCCTATGGTTATTGCAAGAATCAATATTAATAATGGTAACTTTCTAAGAATTCTTTTTACTATATTCATTTTCATTCTTATATAACCTCCTAATTCTATATTTCCTTTTGTCTAAGCTATTTCAAATAATTTCCTAAATAGTCTGCTCTATCTATATTTAATTAATTTATTTGTGTATTATTGTGAACTACCCACCACTTTAGAAGTGGGGGCTTCTTGGTCAATGTGGCTAACGCCACAAGTTTACCCAAGCTCTAAGGACAGTACCTGCCCCGATTA
>JANQLB010000080.1 GCA_028280805.1 Tissierellales bacterium | reverse complement strand
TCTACCCGGAGACTATAAAGGAAAATGGTTTATATTATTCAGCCATCCGGCAGATTTTACACCGGTTTGCACTACAGAATTCGTAGCTTTTCAAAATCTTGCGGGAGAATTTAAGAAATTAAATACTGAACTTATCGGTTTAAGCATTGACCAAGTGTTCTCACACATTAAGTGGGTTCAATGGATCAAGGAGGAGTTGAACGTAGAAATACAATTTCCGGTAATTGCCGACGACACCGGAAATATATCTAAAAAATTAGGTTTGGTCCATCCCGGAAAAGGTACAAACACTGTAAGAGCAGTATTTATTGTAGACCCGGAAGGAGCTATCAGGGCAATAATTTACTATCCGCAGGAACTGGGAAGAAATATAGATGAAATTGTAAGGATGGTTAAGGGTCTGCAGATTTCCGACAAAGAGAAGGTTGCAATACCAGCAGGATGGCCTGAAAATGAACTAGTAAAAGATCATGTGATTATACCTCCGGCATCAGACATAGAAACAGCAGAAAAAAGAACCAAAGAATACGAGTGCTTTGACTGGTGGTTCTGCCACAAAAAATTATAATATAAAGCTGTACTTAATATAAAAGCACTGGATTTTAAGGAAGGCAGACAGCAGATTTTAGCTGTCTGCCTTTGCCGTATTTTAATCCTTGTTTTAGTGGAACTATCACTTATAGAATTCACCCAGAAAAGGCGGTGGTTTAATGGGTCTCTGTTTTAATCCTTGTTTTAGTGGAACTATCACTTATAGTCCTATTTTGTCATAAATATTTATTTTTCAATGCACTTAGAGGTTTTTTGAATTAATAAAATATGCTTTATTTTATAGAATTTCATTAAAATCAGCTCCTAAAAGTGGTATTTTCTTTTAGCAACAACCACATCTATCACTGTATTATCAACGTATGCAACCATCATACCTGTTTAACTCAGATATTTTTATAGGAACAAAACTTTATCTAATCTTATATTTATGTATTTTAGGTCAATCCGTTTGTAAAGAATTTTTTTGTTATTACTATTTTTATAATATATAACAAATTATTAACTAAAATCTTATCATATATTTCTACTATCATCAATTGATATATAAGAATTAATCTAAGTTTTATAAGCAAAATATAAAATCATAATTCTTCTGAAATTATTACCCTAATCTTCCCAATATAATAAATTTAAAAACATGTTTATAAGCTTTATTTGTTCTCTTAAATCTTCTTCTTGCGTAACTCCAAAATATTTACCTTTCATTCCTCTGGATTCTAATGTCCATAAAAAAGCTTTGAATTTTGGAAATTCGTTTATATGCTGATTCATATAAAAAAGTAAATCATTTACCTTTTGATAATCTAATGAATTATTTTCCTTATTTACTTTATATTCTTTTGGGTTAGTTAAAAGCTTTAAAGATTTTGCAATTTTAAACCGGTATTCATCATGAAATTTGTCTTTGGTGTATTGGAAAAGATAATTGTTATAGCTTTTACAAAAAATTCTATACATTGTATTTCTCCTTAAAGATTGGCAGTTTTTCTAGGAAAGCATCCTTTTTTGACTGATAAAGGTCGTTACGTTCTAATACCTCATCTATAATTTGTGAAATTATAATCTTATTACTCTGTTTAATTAATATATCTATATCTTCAATATCCTTAGTTTCCATTCTAATTATTTTACTAACAATAATATCTTCTCTCGATAAAATGTATATCTCTAAATAATTAAACTGTGTTAATCTTTTAGCTCTATTAATATATGTAGGTGCAAGAATGGTACTTTCATATTCAAGCAAATCAAAGTCTCCTAGGTATCGAAATACTTTACCTAAATTTGCAGGATAGTTAAGGTCAATAAAATCAAAATCTCTAGTTGCTCTTTGAGTATATTTCCCTAAAATACATGCAGACCCACCTAAAAAATAAATTGGAAAAGTCTTTACTTCTAAAACTTTAGCTAATTTTTCCATGTTCTTTAATTCTTGTACTATAAACTCATAGTTGTTCATATAGTTCACCTCTTAAAGATTATGAAAGTCAAATTTCTATTTAACATCTTATATCTGTAATTATATCATAAACAAAAACTATATTAATTTATAACAGCTATACTATATTACTTTTAAATACATTTAGGGTTATCTCTCATTTTTAATATTTTCTAATCCTTATTTTAATGGAACTATCACTTATAGATATTCTCCTAGCATAAGAGAGATACAAAGAGAAACGTTTTAATCCTTGTTCTAATGGAACTATCACTTATAGGTCCTATTTTATCATAAATATGTACTTTTCAATGTCCTTAGAGCTTTTTTGAATTAATAAAATATGCTTTATTTTATAAAATTTCATTAAAACCAGCTCCTAAAAGTAGTATTTTCTTTTAGTAACAACCACATCTATCACTGTATTACCAAAGCATACCAGCATCATACCTGCTTAATGCAGATATTTTTATAGTAACAAAAACACATTCTTTTATACTTAGTTATTTTAAGTCAATCCATTTTCTTTTTTATCATTACTATTGTTATAATATACAGGAAATTATTAACTAAAATCTTATCATATATTTGTCCTATCATCAATTATAAATAACAGTTTAAGCTTTTGTGCTATTATTATTAACAAAAGTAACATGTTTGACAAAAATATAGTTAGCAATATATATTAAATTTTCCTTATAATCTTTTTTATACTAATTATTGATTTAGTTAGTTAATTGTAGTATAATTGAACTATATTACACTTACTGTGATATACATATATAAAAAACTATAGGGGGGATAGTATGGAAAAATCTAAAAGAAT
>JANQLB010000072.1 GCA_028280805.1 Tissierellales bacterium | reverse complement strand
TCAAAGTTATTTCTTAAGGATGTATTCATATGGCTTTGCACTGTTTAATTTTCAAAGACCAATTACTATCTTTTAATGTCATACTGCTTTCCAGTCGACTCTTACTACTATAACAAATTCGACATTGTTTGTCAATAACTTTTTTGAAATTTTTAGAGTGGTTCTTAAAATTATCTTTTATATATTGTTAAACTTTGTCATGTAATGACGACTCTTAAAACTATAACAAACTTCAAATTGTTTGTCAACTGATTTTTTTAAATTATCACAAGTTATTAATTTATCTTTTAAATAGACATGTATAATGAACAATGTATTGAATAAAATATAATTATAATAAATTTAAAAGGGTGATATGTAATGGAAATAAGAGAAAATACTATTATACCTTTAGGGTATGGCAAATATGTACGTTCAGATAAAATTATTGTTCTTGACCCTATAGAAGAAAATCGCGGTCCGGGAAGACGTACATTAGTATTTGTTGAGGGAATCAATAATCCATTAATTGTATCTCGTACTGAAACGTCTATTTTATCTAATATTGTTAAAACTCCTAAGGAAGTCATGGAGGCAACTGCAGCCTTAGAGCTTTTAAAGGACATATTAGATGATATAGAGCAAATAGGCTCTATGCTTAAAAAAAGTATAAAAGAGGAAGCAGGTCTTAATCTGGAAAAAATCAAATCACGTATTGAAGAAATTCTAGAACATGAAATAGAGCCAGAATAAAAAAATCTTGTTATTCTAAATTTAGAATAACAAGATTTTTTTATTCTGGTGGGCTTGGGAGGACTTGAACCTCCGACCTCACGCTTATCAGGCGTGCGCTCTAACCACCTGAGCTACAAGCCCATACTTATATAAAAATGACAATCTGGAAGTAACTCGAAGCCACAGCTAACATTTAATAAAAAATTGTTATACGATTGAGTTAACTAAAGAATATTTTAATCTAGTAAGGTCCTACTCTTCCGGACAATCTCTCGCAAAGTACTATCATCTCCCAAGAAATTTAATTCTGTTTTAGATACCGCTTTCCAATCGACTTTTTCTACTATAACAAATTAGATATTGTTTGTCAATAATTTTTTAAGATTTTTTTCAAGTTCAACACTAATCTTAATATAATAAATGATTTTTACAATACTATCAAATAATATAAAAATTCGCCATCAGGTAATTTGTTCCAAGCGTGATATAATGTATTTATATATATTTTTTCTTGAATAAAGCAAAGTTAGACTTCGGATGTCTCTAGTTTACAACCAAAAATTTAATTAGATAATTTCCTTTCTTAAGTGTAACCTTTTCATAATAAATACGAATAAATAGTGAGAACTCAAAAAATTATAATCAAGATATACGAAACATAAACGGAGGTGAAGGGGTGGATATTGACAGTAAGCTCATGGAAGAATTTCAACAAGGCAATAAAGAAAGTTTTGAAAAACTTATAGTAAAACATAGAGCTAGTGCTTTAACTTTCGCAAAAAAAATTATAAAAGACCCTCATCTTGGCGAGGACATGGTTCAAGAAAGCTTTGCTGACCTTTATGTATATAGAGACAGATTTAATACAAATTACTCTTTTAAAACCTATCTTTTTACAATTATCAGAAACAAGTGTATTGATTATATAAGAAAAAATAAAGGTCTTATCTTTGAAGAAATTCACAAGTCAGCAAACTATACAGTAGAGGAGGAAATTTTATCCAAAGAACAAAATAGCATTATTTTTAACAAAATTAATCAAATGAAAGAAGATTATAAAGTTGCTCTATATTTATTTGAATACGAAAACCTTAGCTATTCAGAGATAGCTAACATAATGAGTAAAAACTTAGGGCAAGTAAAAATATTGATCTACAGAGCCCGTAAAAAATTACAAAAACTATTGAAAGGGGAGGTATAAACTATGAGTAACTATTCACCTAAAGAACAAGACTTTATAGATGAAGTGTGGGATAAAGTAAGATATATTGAACAAATGCGAAGTGAAGAAGAAATCGTAAAGAGAAATAAAAAAAATTATAGAAAGAAAAAAATTATGTCAGGTTTCATTTCTTTAACTACAACTACAATTCTCTTATCTCCTTTACTTATTAGTAGAAGTTCTATTGTTAATGCTTTACCATATGTTGGTATTGTTTTGCTGCTTTGTGGTATCCTTTACGAACACTTAATATATTCAAAAATTATGGAGGTGTAGTTTTTATGAGTATAAGCATTTTAAATTTAACGAAGAAATATGGAAAAAAAACTGCTTTAAATAATATTAATCTTAATATAAATGAAGGAATGTTTGGATTGCTAGGACCTAATGGTGCGGGTAAAACTACTTTAATGAGAATTTTAACTACTTTGATTAAGAAAACTGATGGAATTATTACTATTAATGGAATTAATATTGAAAGAAAAAAAGATATTAGAAAAATAATAGGTTATTTACCTCAAGATTTTTCTTTTTATCCTTCTATGAATGTCTATGAAACTTTAGATTACTTAGGAGTTCTATGTAATATTACTCCTGCTCCTAAAAGAAAATCATTAGTGATTGAATTGCTTAACAAAGTAAATTTATATCAGCATAAAAAAGTAAAAGTTAAAGCTTTATCAGGAGGGATGAAAAGACGATTAGGTATTGCTCAAGCTTTACTTAATAATCCTCAAATTTTAATTGTTGACGAACCAACCGCAGGTCTTGACCCTGAAGAAAGATTAAGATTACGCAATTTACTAACTGATTTTTCAAATAAAAGAATTGTAATACTTTCAACTCACATTGTAGAAGATATTGAGTCAACATGTGAAAATCTTGCAATTATAAAAGAGGGAAATTTATTATTCAGTGGTAAAGTTGGAGATTTAACAGAAAAAGCAAAAGATTCGGTTTGGATAGCTACCCTATCAATTGATTCACTAAATGAGATTAAAAATAAATATCCTGTAATCTCAACTGTCAGTGAAGGTGATTTATTAAAAACCAGACTTTTGTCCCATAAAAAGCCGTGTGAAAATGCTGTTAAAATCAATCCTTCTATTGAAGATGCCTATATTAAAGTTGTAAAGGATGGTGAAATATAAATGTTTTTTTTAATCTATAAAGAAATTAAATATCAGCTTAAAAGTATTATTTTATATATATTTATTGGTGTAGTAGCTCTTTTTTACTTTACTCAGTTTTTTCACTTACCATCTAACATTGATGATTTAGAACCTACTCCTCCAGAAGAAATATCTGATAATATGTATGGATTACCATCCTATGGTGTAACATCAGTAGATGATCCTATGTTAGAAATGCAAATAGTATACAGCAGGTTGATTTTAACCGCTAGAATTGGTCAAGTTCTTAAGCATGGGTTCATTATTAATAAACAATTGAATTTAACAGATGAACAAAAAGACTTTTTAAAATATTCAGCAAACAAAATCTCAAGTAAAGGAATTGTTGAAGGAAAATTAGTGCCAAATGTAACTTACAAGGAGTATAAAGAGATAATTAAAAAAGTAGACGAAGAGCTTGGTGGTAACACACAGTTTAACGAAAAATATATAAGCAGCTATATTAACAGACCTAAAACATATGAAGAAGCAATAAAAAGTTTTGAGGATATAGTAAACAAAGATAAAATCACAGGTGCATTCGGAAGAATCTTTGCTGACTACATGGGAATAACAGCAGGTATCTTTCCAATATTTTTAAGTGCTTTTATTCTTACAAGAGATAAAAGATTTAAAGCACATGAGATAATATATAATCGTAATATTTCAAGCTTTAAATATATTTTGTCAAAATATATTGCAGTTAATATAATTATTCTGCTTTGTTATTTAGCTTTTGCTACTCATGCTACGTTCATATTTTCACAATTAGCATCTGTCAGTAACTATTCTATAAACTATTTTTCATTTTATTATTATACTTTAACTTGGGTTTTTCCTACTGTACTATTTGTTACATCACTTAGCTTTTTACTTTCAATTGTATTTAACAATGGTATAGTGACTTTACCTGTTTTCACTATTTTATGGTTTATTTCTTTAATGCCTTTAAAAGGAGAGTACGGATTATCTAAATATGTTATCCGTTTTAATACAGTTGGTCAATATGATAATTTTATAATGTGGCAAGGAGATATTATTTTCAATAGAGTGGCGTACTTGGTAGTTTCAATTATTTTAGTTTTATTAGCTTCTTTAATATGGTCATGGAAGAGAGGTAATATAGATGCAAGTCCTAAAAACAAATTTTACTTTAGTAAAATATAATACTCAAATACTTTTTAACATTAATACTATTGTGGGTATAGTTTTAATTCTATCTACTCCATTGGTTTTTAGTCTTACTCTACTTTCCTATAAAGAAATATCTTTTATAGCAGAGTTGTATCTTCCTATATCAGGTATAATCTTTTTAACGTATATAGGAAATATTGAAACTGACCATAATGTCTATGAAATATCTTATACTAAACCAACTCCACACATTTTTATTTTTATATTAAGGTTGGCATTGCTTTTGACTATAATTTGTGTTTTTATTGGCGGTATATTTTATTATGCAAAATTACAGGAAAGCACTTTTCCTTATTTAGAGATATTTCTTGGCAGCATAATAACAACATTATATCTAGGTTTAATTGGTCTTACTATAGCCAAAATTACTAATTCAGTTCCTGCTGGATATTTGATTAGTATTTGCTATTTAATATTTGAGTTTATAACCAGAGGAAAATACACCGGCGATTTTTATGCTCTTAGCTTATTAAACACAAGCTTTGAAGAAAAGTATAATATTCTGTTACTAACTATAATAATACTAATCTCTAATATTGTTATTATATATAAAAAAAGCTAATTCAAAATTTAATCATACTTAAATCTAAAAAGCTTTTTATAAAGGTGTAGGGTTTACGACATCTTTGCTTATTTCTAATATATTTGACCATATTGACTTGATAGTTGTAGATACGCTTTTACATCATTTAAATCAGAATGTAAAATATCATACAGCTCAGCAAAGAAATCCTGATATTCTGACGTTGTCACCGATTAATTCCCTCTTGCTTTTTAATTAAATTTATTTGGTTTTGTATCATACCTTTGAACTAAACTTAATTGTAATTTATGAAAATCATTAACCTTTATACTATCTTATGTATGTTAACTTAAGCATATTCATTTAGGTATTTTAAATTCGCATGAAACCTTTGTCTGAAAAAAATAGACAATATTCATTGTGATAACTACATTGTCTTTTTCTGAACCAAACGCTTAGAATCCTTTTTTTTCATAATAATTCAACTCCGTTTATAGTTACATAAGATTATGTTTCCTATTAAAATTCTAATCAACACTTAACTTTAAAAACAAATCCAAGGTAGATTAACCAATTTCTCTAATACAATAATTGCTATTATTCCAAGAAATATACTAACAAGAATTATGCTTTCAATTTTCTCAAAAATTAAAATTCTTCTAGTTTTGCCATTAGGTATTTTTATATCTTTAAAAACATTTCCAACTGATGTATAATCTAAAAATACTTCTCTACGATTTTCTGATTTAGTTAATAATTTCTTTCTATATGGAAATTTTTTTAGCAATATAATTGTATATGTTTTTCTTGATCCAGTGTAATGACTACTTGTGTAAATATATGTTCTACTAATTTCTTTGTAATATATAGTATATTTAAACAAACATTTATTTCTAAAATAAAACTTGTAAACTATGAATTCATCATAAAAATTGTAAGTTCCATAGAACATTAGCATTACCCCTAATAACCACATAATTCCACTAAATGAAAATAGATATAAAAAACTTATTAAATCATTGTTATTTTTTAATAAACCTATAAATAAAATAGCAATTAAGAACACACTAAAAGCTGATGCAATTATAAATATAACTTTTTTTGCTCTATTATTTAATTTTTTATAGTTTAATTCATATTTAGAATCCATCTACTCACCTTTCTTTATTAATTATAAAAAATGTTCTTTTATTGTAGAATCTGCTTTTTAAAATAAATAACCACATGTTATCGTTATTAACGAAGACAGAATAAATTTCTTTTTATAATTATTAATATTTCTTTTGCCCTAAGAGTTTATTTATGTAAAAACAGTGTTATAAACTGTGCCAGAGTCTCAAAAACTATTTTGATCATTCAATTCCATGTTCAGCTAGATAATCTTTCATTCCTCCAATAAGTCACTAATAGTAATAACTATTTACACTATATTTTCTATATAATAATTTGTTTCTCTATTCCTTAGTTTCTTTATTTAGCACTACCAACTATTCAAATGTCCAACTCATGTTGCTTTTATAAACAATCTGATCAAAAAATATTCATAATATTTTATTCCTTTAATTTACTTCTATATATTAATGAATTAATTGAGTGCCAGCAGGCTCAATCTCAAAAACTTTCCTTTAGGCACCCTTGTAAAAACATTTTGTCATCTGATCGTCTGACTATTTATATCCCTATCAATCTCAATTAGAAATTCTTTAATATTTCTAAATTTATCTTTATTTATTTTGTTTATCTCATCTTGTGTCAATGGATTTCTTAATTTAGAACATTCTTCTATTAGTTCTTGATATTTATGATACTTCCCTTTTTCTAGTATCCACTTTAATGACTCTCCTTTTGATATAAAATCTTTTTTCTCAATTGTATATAGACTTCTCGCTGATACATATATTGCATAAACTTTAAATCCATAATCATCATATTCGTCTATCATAGATAAATTACTCTTTGACTGCATTTTCAGTTCATCTTCCACTTCTTCCCAAGTAAATTTAAAAATCTCATCTAATATTCCACTTTTCCGTGTAGAGTAATAATTACTCACTACTTCAGCCATATTTACTTTATTATGAACTATTTGATTTACTTCTTTCCAACCACGCTCACTTGTACCTAAATATATTCCTCCAATAACTTTTTTTGTTTCTTTATCTAAGTTGTAATAACAACCTTCCAATTGACTTGCAAGTGTTTTTTTCATTCTAATATTTCTATGATATTGAAATATTTGTTCCTTTTGTGCATCACTGATTTTCCCATTAATAAATACTAAAAAATCTATGTCTCCCTTTCCTTTAATAAATCCACCAGTTACCGTTGAACCATGAATTATGACATCAGTGATATTATCCTCTAAAATCCCTGATAAATCTAATTCAAAATTTTCAATTACCTTTATAATTTTTTGTTCCATAAAATTCACTCCAATTATATCTTTATAATTTTTACGTTATAAAGATTTAATTATTTTTATCATTGCTTTTAAAGCAGTACCATGTCCAAATTCACTTGCTTGATTAACTGTCCCAGTAAAATATAAGTCGTTTTCAGTATTAAAAAACGCAAAAACCCCAGATTGACCCCAAAACCCTAATATTTCTTTTATTGTTTTAAAAGGGCTTATAAACCAAGGTACCCATAGTTTTTCTAATTCAATACCATAATAAAATTGTCGATAACGGTTTTACCATTAGGTTTTTTTGAGAAAATTAGTAAAACTCAAATACTATATTATATATTTAGTTATCATCTTACCTTTTGTGCAAGTACAGCATACCAATTAACTTTAGAAAAATCTTCTTTAAAATTTCCAGTTTTAATCTCTTCTTTATGAGAATTTAACCACAAATCATCAACATCATAGCAACGTCTTATTTCAAATCCACAATCATTTAACATTTTTTCATAATCATTGTATTTCAAAGGATAGTAAGTAGGGGCATGAGTAAGTGATGTTTTTTCATGTTTACCTTTCTTATCAATAGAAGTTACAAAAATAAAATCTACTGATTGATCATCATGCCAGTTCCATATTTGATAGAGACTAACATGCTCGTCTTCCGTCATAACAAGAGGATCTCGTGCTTTGAAAACTGGTTTTTCGTTAAGAATTTTATCCCAATTTCTAATATCAATGAATAAAAGTCCGTCTTTATTTATTTTCGTAGAAATACTCTTAATAAAATTACGTACATCACCATTATTGACATGGGGTAAAGAATTTCCTGTTGAAATTATACAATCATATGTATTAGGCAATACTTCACTTAGTTTTCTGAAATCGGATGTAAAAAGTTCAATACTATGTCCTTCTTCTTCAAAGTTCACTTTTGCTTTCTTTAATAGAGTTTCACTTAGGTCAGACCCTGAAATTCGATATCCAAGTTTAGCTAAAGGTATAGTCGTACCACCTGCTCCTATGGAACAATCATGAATAGTAGTTATATCGTATTCGCTAAAGACTTGCTTATAGAAATTTAGAAATTTCTCCTGCTGTTTCTTAGACATATTTTGACTAAATAATGCTGATGTTTCATATAAGTTCATTGTTTTATTCTCCTTTAATAATTAAAATTATACTTCATCTTTTACATTGTAATTCAAAATAAAGAATAAATTCAAAACCTTAGGCACTTCATTTAAGACCCAAGATAAATAATCTGAAATTTATTTACTTATTTTATATAACGTCTCGTATTTTCGACTTCTTCGAACTTTACAAGGAGCTACTCATGGCTGTAAACCTGTGAAAGCCTAAGGCGACGAACGACTCAGTTAAAAAAATAGTTACTCTATAATTGGAACCCATAATTCGTCTTTCGGCTCATGGCCCGGAGCATAAAAACATTCAATACATGGTAAATCGGCTAATTGATATCCTGATGCTGGTAACCATTCAGTATATAACCTTTTCCAAGCATTGATTGTATCTGGGAAAACTGCCCATGTACTTTTTGGTATAACTATCTTCTCCATATCTTCAGGTACCTTATTATCATAACGAATTCCAATAAAATAATCAAACTTTTCATCAGTTATAGAAGCTTGTTCTCCACAAATTCCTAATAAACTTTCTAGTTTGCATTTTGGATTTTCCCATGACATATCAATTAATCTCTGTACCAAACCACTCTTACTAGCTTCTTCCCAAATTTGGGGTACCATCTTAAAACCCTCTTTAGTAACAACGGTATTCTTAACTCCTACAACTGTAAACTTAAAATCAAGCCTTTCAATTCTATATTCCATTTCTACATCTCCTTTAATTGTAATTTGAAAGAATATTATTTTATATAATTAACATTTACTTTTTCTTGTTTTATAAGTTCAATTAACTGACTTAAATAATTGCATCCTAATAAAATATTAATAATTAATCCCCTTCAGTAGAACATATCCACTGTGCAGATGTAGCGTTATAAAAAGTTATTACCTGCAAAATAAGACTAAATTCCGACTAATTCTTTAAAATGAGGTAATTCTTCAATCCAACCACAAAATTTTCTCCATTCTGGTAATTTATGATTTTTTCTTTGTGCATAAATAGTCTTTAATTGACAATAGTTAGTTGTTAACCTTGCTGTTAACTTAAATCCGCAAGGATTTGAGTATAATAATTTTAAGTAGTCTTCTTTATCTTTTGTTTCATTATATCTATCTTGTAATTCTTTCATTATGTTTATAATTCTCACGTCAACATAATCAACATATTGTTTATCTAATTCAAATGACTTTAATCTATGCATAGTAGATTGACTGGATACAAATGTTATAAAATTATATCTTTCCATTTCAACCCAAGCTTTATTAGTAAATGTTAAATCAAAAGAGACTAATATTCCTTTTAAAAAGTTATCGTGTCCTTCACCTTTTCTACTGCTTCCCAATTTTTTTACCGTATTAGTCATTTCATTGTTCAATGAATCAATATCAATACTCATAGGATATTTGCTAGCTTTAATACTTTCATCTAAGTCATATACTTTTACATTTGCTATCATTAAAATTCTGTCCTTTCATTCTGCTTATTTGTTATATATTTAAAAATAAAACATGACTACACTTTTATAAATTAATAAATTGATCTATTCAGTAATTTCTCTTCTAAGATAGTACCAAGCCCACCAAACACAAGTTAATTCCCATCCTTGTTTTCCATATTCAGTTAAGATTCTTGAGGTTTTTTCGCTAAGTCCTAAAATAAGAATACACTTATATTCATACTTTCTCATAATAATTCACCTCCCCTTATCATATTCACATAAAAAGTAATGTAATTAAATATTCTTTAACTCTAACTTTTTATAATATATTTGACGAAACAAAAGCAATTAGCTTTGCAGCCGGTAAAAAGATGAATTGAGCTAAAATAGTTCCTAATATCCTGGAAACTACCATAAAAGAAACACATCTTCTAAAGTATCCTTCACTCTGTTTACCTTCAATTACATCATCAGTCATAATAGAAAGATAAGGATCTATAAACACAAATAGTAAAACTGTTGCTATACCTGTTATCATTGAACTAAGAGTACTTGCTGTAGTTCTAAATTCTGGTTCTAATATTCCTGCATATATTGATGACAAAACACCTGCTGTTAATAATGAAACAGCCATGGTATTAAAAATAATAATTTTTATAGGAATATCTTTTATATTCTTAATTTGTTTTATAGTATTTTTTGATGGAATTTTTATATTATTTTTAAATTGCTTTATTCCTGCCTTAGAAAAACTATGTAGCAATAATTTGGGAACAGACCTATAAACATCAAATGACTTAACTGCTTTACTATATATTCTTTGAAATGTAGGTATGAATAGTGCTCCTAGAATTGAGCCAACAGTTGTCGATAATAATATTAACCTAAAATCATCAATTAAACCGGCTGGTGACCCAAACTTAATATTATTTTCAATAGTTTTTGCTAATAAAGGTGCTTGAAGCGTATTTGCAGTTCTAGATACCAGTACAACAATATTAAATAAGGCAAAAGAAACAGCTATTTTACCTGTTCTAATGCCTACTATTCTAATTGAGTATGTTAATGTATTTATAAAATGAACTATAAATGTAAAACACACAACTAAAATAATATAAACCGACATCTTTTTCTCTCCTTTAGTTTTTCTATAAACCTAATTTTATTATTTCACATATCCCGCATGTTTTTGAAGCCCTTGAAATGAAGAAGGCAATTTCACCTACGTTCTGGGGGTTTCCAATGCTCATCTGACACTCAGCCCTTTACCTAAGAGAGTGAATTTCGAAAACACTCTGTTATATAATGCTAAATACGGAAATTGCCACCAAACTCATGTGAATTGCCTTATTTTTGTTAATCATATTATTTATGCAGGTGCTATTTTCTTAACATCTTACAAGCTACCTTTAAGTCTAAATTTTTCATTCCTTAAAATAATAACAAATACTATACCAATCAATAATGACGGTAAAAACTCTAACCAGTTGTATATATCAGTTCTTACAATACTGCTGCTTACTACTTGACCTAAATATGTGAAAAACCAATGCAACAAAATTGCTGAAAATATACTTCCTTTTGTTTTTATATAAACAAATGTATAAACAAATGACTGAAATGTAACATAAATTAGAAAACCAGCAAAAGATAAATTAAACTCATACTGCATAGTGCCTACCATGTGAAATAATGGTAAATGCCATAATGACCATATGACGCCAATTATTAAACTAGTAACATTTGGACTTAGATGTTTTAATAAGCGTTTTATTGCAAATCCTCTCCATCCAAGTTCCTCACTTACTGGACCAAGTAGTATTAAAGGAATTATAGTAGGTAATTGTATCCAAAATTGCGAATAATCAAACTTTCCACCTATAATAGTATAAATGAAAATTAAAGAAAAACTATAATAGAGTGATATTAAAAGAATAAAAACAAACCATTTAAACCCAATTTTAAATTGGATTGAACTTTTAAATAGTTCTTTGATGCCTTTTTTTCCCTCAAAAACACGAGTTAGAATAACACCACAAATTGAGGGGATAAAACCTCCAATTATAAATAATACTATTGCCCATACCGGACCTCGTTCGCCATCAACAAGATTTACAGTAGGTACTTTAGATATTGCTATTGGTCCCCAAAAAACAAAATAACTTAAAAAAAGTGTTGCAACAAAAAATATACTAACTTCTTTCAATTCTTTTTTTATCATACGTCTTTCTCCTTTTATGGTTTTATTTATTTCAATTAGCTTTGATTTGATGTAAGTGTAGTACTCAGAAGCTTTATATCTCTGAGCTTCATCGCATACTACTTGCACAGTTTATAAGCTATTAACACAAAATTTAAAATTTTGGTCACCTGCTTGACTCGTCTTATCCGTATACTATATAATTTTTGTACTCATAGCTTTAGAAGCGGAAGTATTAAAATTGTAAGCTATTGGATAAAATCACACCATCCTTTAAATCTTAAAACAATATATTCTCAAAATTTGTTTTATATTTCTTAATATACTTCTACATATTTGTAATATTTCCTTTGAAAATGTACAAATTTTTATTTAAATTTTCTTTATTGAAATTTTCTTTATTTAAGGTTTCTTTATTTAAACTTATTTTTACATCAATAAAAACTTAAATTATTTAATTTTTTTATGATAAATTAAATTCACCTTGAAAATTAAAGATAACAGAAAAACAACCCTATATGTTATTTAATATGAAATATAATGGTTCAGTAATCGCCCACATTTGATAATTACTGAACCATTATATTATTTAAATCAGAAGGATACATTTCAATTAACAGTACTTTAGAAATCTAAACTAAATATCATTTTTCTTTTTATACTGGGTTTACTACCGAAAAAGCCATATTATTCAAAATAAAATGATTGTTGAAAACTTCCATTATGTTTTCGTAGGACATTCCATTATATACCTCCAAATAGTCAAACATATTCACTTCCTTGAAGCAAACAGATATGAAATTATAAGTAATTTTGTCAACAGAGTTAAGCATTTGAAGGAATTTTCCATAAACAGATCTTTTTATTCTCTCAAAATCTTTTCTGTTAAGACCCTTATATTTTATTCTATCCAGCTCTTCAATTATTCTATTTCTGACAACTTCAGGATCTGAGGATTCTACCCCTAAAATTGAAAAAGCATAATTAGGGTCTAATAAATAATCAAATTTAAAGTGATTATTAATTAATCCTTCTCCATAAAGATTATTATATAGTTTTGAACTCTTTCCAAAAATCATTGACAGCAACAGTTTGACTGCAACTTCTCGTTTAACTGAATCAATACCTTTTCCAATAACAATACTATCCTTAAAACCAAGTTGAAACAAAGGAGTTGAAATCTCAAGTTTTTGTTCAATATATTTTTTATTTAACTCGTGTGGCTCTATCGGAAATATCCTCTTTATTTCAGGTGAAGCAGAAAAAGTCTTAATATTTTCATCAATCTGTTTAAAAAGCTCTTTATAATTTATATCCCCAACAACTATCATAGCCATATTGGATGGATGATAAAAAGTATTGTAGCATTTATAAAGTATTTCTTTATTTATTTCACTTATACTTTCAATTGTACCTACTATATCAAATTTTACCGGATTGTTTTTGTATAATGCATCCAAGAAATTAAACAAAACTCTCCAATTGGCATTATCTTGATACATTTTTATTTCCTGAGTAATTATTTGCTTTTCTGTTTCCACGCCCTGTTCAGTAAAAAATGGACTCTGTACAGTTTTCAGTAAGAGCTGTAAATTTTCGTTGAACTTTTCAGTACAGGAAAACAAGTAAGCAGTTTGGTTAAAGGTTGTATAAGCGTTAGAATTAGAACCAAGTAATGAGAATTTTTCCATGGCATTACCGTCTTCTTTTTCAAAAAGCTTATGCTCAAGAAAATGAGCTATTCCATGAGGTACTTTTGTAATATCTTTTTCTCCAGGAGCAATAAATGCATTGTCAATAGAACCGTAATTTGTGGTAATTGCTACGTATTTCTTTGAATATCCTTTTTTAGGTATAAAAAATGCTTTAAATCCACTTTTATGCTGATAAACATAAAGAGTCTCGTTTATATTTTTATACTCAATAGTATTTATAATCATAAAATAATCTCCTGTTCACTGTATATAATTTACAACTGATTTGCTTTTGATGTAAGAAAAAACACAGTATCTAGTTTGATAGATTTTGATAATGTAACTAGGTCTTCTTTTTTAACTTTTCTAATTTTTTCAATAACTGAATCAAAGCTGTCCTCTGTACCAGCTATGGATTGGCTTATATAAAAATCAACAATGTTTAACTGACTATCCTTTAATGAATTAGTTCCTGTCTCTATCCATTTTAATGCAGATTCGTATTCATAATCTGAAATATTTCCCTTCTTCATATCTTCCATTTGTTTGATTATTATATCAAAAGTTTTTTCTTTATTACTACTGTCAATTCCACAGCTAATAACCATAAGACCTTTGAATTTTTCTAACCTTGACATAACATAATAAGCAAGACCCGTTTTTTCCCTAACATTCTTGAAAAGTTTAGAATGTGTACCTCCAGTTAAAATACTGTTATATAATAAAAGTTCATAATAACTATCATCATTAGGAGGGATATTTGTTCTAAAGCCAAGAGAAAGTTTAGCTTGTTCAATATTTATAAACTCGTTAATCTCTTTAACTTTTTTAATTTCTTTTTTAATTATAGGAGGTTCTATCCTGTTTAATTTACTACCACGTTTTATTCTTGAGAGTTTACTTAATATATACTTAATTTTATCATCCTTGAATTCACCGCAAAGATAAACATCTATAGGAGCATGTTCAATAAGAGAGCAATAATATTTATATAAATTATCGGAATCAATATTGTGTAAATCTTCAATACTTCCTTTTTCGTATATGTAAAAAGGCTCACCATTACACATTTCTTCAAAACACTTTGAAATTGCATACTGATTTTTATTATTTATTCTACTTCTAATCTTTTTAGCAAGATGATTTTTTTCCTGTTCAACATATTCATTCCTAAATACTTTATGTTCTAAAAGCGGTTTTAATATAATTTCATAAAGAAAATCAAAAGATTTTTCAGTAAGATTTATCTTATCATTTACGTATTTATCTGAAATATATTCAATATGAAATTGTATGATTTGACGTTCTCCTTTTTTTATTGTTCCATATTCAAAAAACGCTCCATAAAGATTCTCCAGTTCCATAAATATATCTTGCGATGTAGGAAAAGTAACGCAGCCTCTCATTAATACTGAAGGTAAAATAGCATTAAAAGAAGCTCTTTCTTTAATTAATTGGTCATGTATACAAATATTTATTGTATTAGTATTAAACTTATCACTTTTTATTTTAAAAACTCTAATACCGTTAGAATCCGAAATTTTTGAGATCCTGCTTTCTGGCAAAGCTGAACTTATCATTTTAACCACCCTTTTATTATAATTAAACTATACTTATGTATATTAGCTACTGAATTCGTGATAAGTGTACTTTAAAAACTCAACATAATAAATATATTAGGATTTTCTTAATTTAGTTAACTTTAGTTTTGATATTAAAAGAGAAATAATCAGCACACCAATACCAAAACACAAAATAATTAACATCTGACTAATAATCGGCAATAAATTTTCTGTTGAAATAACAGACAAAGCCTGAATTTCGATATTATTTTTTACAAACCAGTATGTAGGCAAGAATCTGGCGATTTCAATTACTTTTGGTCCCAAAACATCTTGAGGTATAAAAATTCCACTTAAAAAACACATTCCCAACGCCAGTACATTAGTTATTGCGTAAAATGCTTCTTTGTTTTTTATGTTACTTCCAATAAAAAAGCTTATAGAAATAGTAGTAAGCATCAGTACAAATGAATTAATTACAAGAAGTAACGAATTAATTGAAACAACTTGTTCCGTATAAAATATAAAGCTTGTTAAAACCCCAATTATCCAACAAAAAACTGCAAAAGTCAAGTTAGCAAGTAATAACTGAAAATTACGATTAGTTATAGAAATTGGCGAACAATTATTTCTTTTAATTATCTTAGACCTGTTAAAAGCCATCATATTTATTCCGGCACCATATATTAGAATAAAAAGAAGGTAGAATGCCAATAAATTATAATGGTTGGTCATACTGGTAATTTCCTCTAATAAAAATCCCTTGCCTGAAACTTCAACCTCAACATTTTTTGAAAGATCACTTTTCAATTTCTCTACCATTAAAGGTTCTGAAATTCCTTCCATATGCCTTTTATAAAGTCTCGCTCTATTGAGATATTTGTTTATATGCATATCTGCGTATGTTGCTTGAGTTAAATTTGATATTGACATTCTTTCTATTTTTGCTTCATTACCTTCAAAAAAGTTTTTTGTAAAATCTGATGGAATTCTAACTACATAATGTATTTTTTCAGAAAAAAGAGCATCTTCAAGTTTCTCTTTATCATCATCAATTATGATGATTTGTGAGTATTCAGAAAGGTAGTTCTTTAATCCTTCTACAAATTCTGTATTTTTTCCCTCGTCAGTAATATCATAACTTAAAAAGGATAGCCTTATTTTAGCATCTTCAAAAGATCCACCTTCATTTGCTGGAAAATCAATGTTGTAAACCACTAAAAGTCCAATATACGTAATCAAGAATATTAAGAGTGTCGGTATTTTTTTTCTCATTATTAAAAAATATACTTTAAATACTTTCATATTTCTCCCTCCTTACAATCAAATATGTTACCAAGCTAAACAAAAACGTAAATAACAGCATTAATAGAATATTTGTTAAATATCTTGAATAGCTGTTAAAATAATTCAAAGAATATAGTGAATCATTTATTAAGTTTAGAGGGTTAATGTATGCCAAAAAAGGAAATCTTGAATTAACATTATACTTTACTTGCCCTGATGCTATAAGAACATAACCTGCACCTATTACTAAATTTACAATACCAATTTTAGAATCCTCATCTTTCTTTACAATTGCTCCTATAAACGCTCCAAAAGATATTCCCATTATACTTGCAATAAAAGTGGTAAGTATAATATAACCCATTTGTACACCCAAATCTTTCTTTAGAATCAGTTCAATAAATAAAATTTGAACAAGAACAATAGTAAACTGTATTATACATGCAGCAGAAAAATCACCTGCAAGAACTTTTAACTTGTGTACAGGACTAAGGTTAAGCCTTGTTCCTTGTGCTGACAAATCAGCTTGATTCTCAATTATTACTCTCAAACCCCAAAATGCTCCATACATGCATGATATTGCTATGAGAGAATAGAACATTATAACAATAGGGTTAAAATCTCCTATGTTCAATGGCACATCTTTAAGATAATTCTGAGTATTTGAAATATCTTCTATGAATTTATCATCAAATACATGAGGATTGCTTGACGTTATTGTTTCAACCGTAGAATTCATTTGAATAGATTCGTCCAAAAGAGCTTTAACAATACTTTGTTTTACACCTTCTTGTTTTACAAACAGCGTGATTTCTTCAGAAGTTTTTATATACCCGTCTATTTCATTATCATCTAGTGACTTTTCTGCTTTTTGTGAAGAAGACATAATAAAATTAAACATTGATTGTTCATTTTTTTCATATGAATCTATAAGTGAATTTACAAATGTTTTAAAAGTTTCATTTTGGTGAAAATCATTATTGTCAACAACTGCAATTTTTACTTGAGTGAACTCATCTGGTGCTAGAATATTAGTAAGCGTAAAATTAAACAGTGTAATAAGTATTATCGGTAACATGAGAACCCAAAAAACAGCAACTTTGTCTCTCATTAGGCACTTTAATTTATATTTTAATATATGAAAAAACATATGAATAATCTCTCCTCTAATCTCTTAATTCTTTTCCTGTAAGCTCTAAAAAAACATCATTTAAAGTAGGGAATTGAGAATAAACCCTTCCAAATTTAATATTTTTTTCTTTTAAGAACTCAAGAAGTTGAATAATATTATTTGTGCCTTTGCTGAATTCTGCAACAATTCTTTTTTCCTCAAATGAAACCGATACTATATTAGGCAACTTTTTAATTTCTGAAAACATGTTTTCTTCAAAATCAAAAACTTCAATATTTACCTTTTCACAAAACTTAATCTTATCTTTCAATTCTTCTTTACTTCCTAAGGCAATAACATTACCTTTATCAAGTATGCAGATACGCGTACATATCTGTTCTACTTCTTCCATGTAGTGAGATGTGTAAATTACTGTTGCACCCTGATTATTTAGTTTTTGAATTCCTTCGAGAATATTATTTCTACTCTGAGGATCAACTCCAACTGTTGGCTCATCAAAAAATACTATTTTAGGTTTGTGGGCAATACCACATGCAATATTCAATCTTCTTAATAACCCTCCGGAAAGTTCTTTAGGGAGAAATTTTTTAAAATCTTGTAACTCTACAAATTCAATTGCTTCCTGAACTAATTTCTTTCTTTCTTTTCTATTTTTTATATATAAGCCGCAAAAGTAATCTATATTTTCAATAACTGTTAATTCATCAAAAGTAGCAACATCTTGCATTATTACTCCAATATCTTTTTTTAAATTATAAGCTTGAGGATGCATGCTTTTCCCATAAATGGTTATATTCCCACTGCTATAGTTTAAAAGAGAAAGAATACAATTTATTGTTGTTGTTTTACCTGAACCATTAGGACCAAGCAGTCCAAATATTTCACCTTCTTTAATTTCAAGATTCAAATCATTGACAGCAACTAAATCCCCATATTTTTTAACAAGATTTTCAACTTTAATTGTCATATATCCACCCCTGTATATAAAGTATTTTTTAAACTATTTTATATAATCTCCTTTCTTAATAGTTTATTTTTAATACTAATTAAATTAGGCTTATTTGGGCTTATGGCCAGATTGTATCGTCTTCCAATCCGTTTTGTCCAATATATAAATTCCATACAACCTGATGAACATCTTTTCTATAGCCGTGACGAATAAAAGCCTCTGGTAAAAATCCCATTTTAATTAACATCACCATTGACTGTTCATTATCGTGATGTGTAGAACATAAAATTTTTTTAAACCCTTCTTTTGGTTTTATTGAATCAAAGATAGAATTTGTAAGACTCGCCACTATTGCTCCATAACTCTTGCCTTTCTTTAGTAAAATTTCTGTTATTTCAACATGAAAACCTATATCTCTATAACAGATCAACCCTATTATTTTATCTTCTCTAATAGCAATATAACCTTTTTCATATCCTTTTTCAAGTCTTGCTTTTAGATTATCAACACTATAATGCTTTAAAAAATTAGTTTCATTTTCCATTGATTCATAATAATCATAAATTAATGCTGACATTTTTTCTGCATCTTCTGCCACTGCCATTCTAATATCGTAATTCATAGCTAAACCTCCTCAACAATCTTTAATCTTTTTTGTATTATTAAGTTAAATTAAGTTTTAAATCTTGTTAATTTATTTATCAAATTTCATTTTATTTCTTTACAAAAATGCTCCACTGTAAGTTTATTTTTACAGTTATTACATTATGAGAATCATTAATAAACATTTGTTTATCTTATGTTATTAAATACCTCAATCATCATTCTTCCATAAATAGTTTTTCTTTTTGCTTATAAGCATATATTCGTCAAGTTTACCTAGAGATTCTAAAACAACATCCTTTTCATGCTTGTCTTGTAGTTTTTCTATAATACTATTTACCGTATAGTCTTCTTCAGCAAGAAGACGCCAGATGTCCATTTCGCATCTGGTAAGATATACTTCTCTTTTGGGCTCAGTCTGAAGAATTTTTATATAATTGATTTCGTCAAACCACAAATTTACAATAGGTTCAATTACAGTGTTTAAAATAAAATCTTTGTTTTTTAATGTCATTTTCCATAACCTCCTCTTTTTCTTCATTGTAACTAACGAATTCCATACGTTTAAAGAAGTCATTATATATTTGAATAATCATATCACACATTAAATCCGGCTCATTTAAAGATTGAACTCTTACACGACAGCCTCCACCACAGTAATAACGATAATCACAATCTTTGCATTTTTTACAATAATCCACAGAAAAAATATGCTGATTCCAGTTACGTGCTTTTTGATATAAAGCTGACAGATTTTCTCCTTTAAAGCAATTGCCAATACGGGCATCTGTAAACACCTTCATATTTAAACAAGGAAAAACATCACCATTCTCAATAACACACAGCTTAGTAATACCGGCTTCACAATTGCATTTTTTTACTGATTCTAAGAAATCATAATAAGGTGCAAAGTTTTCATTAATTTTTAACTTTTTAGCGTCGTTAGGCTTCATTTTAATTAATTCAAAGGTATTTTTTGCTAATAAATATTTAAAAGCATCATAAGCTGCTTGGAAAAATTCATTTCTTTCATTCTCATCCATTTTCAAATAATATTCCGACAACTTAATATGATTTATATGTACAAAATCCAACCTGTTACTGTAACCCATTTCAAGTAGTAATTTCATTTCATCTATATTATCTTTTAATGGAATAAACAAAATGCCTATTCTCTTTTTAGCTCTATCCTTATGCTGCTTTAAATGTCTAAGGAGTTCAATTATTTTCCTAAAATTACCTTCTCCTCTAATTTTGTCATGAGTATCTTCTTTTATTCCTACCATTACTAATTCAATAATATCAGCATATTTAATCATCATATCCACATGATCCCAACTTTCAAAATTTGCAGAAGTTCTTACTTTTATTTCCCAGTCAGAAATAGAACGTGCTTTACTTAGTATTTGAGAAAATTGTGGATGCATCAATGGTTCACCACCAGAAATAGTTAAGAACTTTACTTCCATTAACTTTGCCTGGTGTAGCAAATCTTCTATCTTATCTAACGGAAAAAACTCTTTCTCTTTTTTTACATTAGGATTAAAACTATAAAATTCATCATAATCAGAAGTTATATCTATCCACAGCTCATTTAAACTAAAATCAGTCAATTTTTTAATTTTATTAAAATCTTTTTTATAAACAAGTTCATCCTCCAATATAATAAAACCACATATAAGCATATCATTAAT
Organism: Tissierellales bacterium; assembly: GCA_028280805.1. Taxonomy (GTDB): domain Bacteria; phylum Bacillota; class Clostridia; order Tissierellales; family VENL01; genus JANQLB01. Next base: position 36,073 of record JANQLB010000072.1, on the reverse strand, counting down.
GAATTGTTTAATATCTTCTTCAATTATATTTAAAGGTAAATTATTATATTCTGCAACTGTTTTCAACAATTCTAAAAAGGAGCAGGGATTTTTTTCAAGATATTTATAAATCCATAATCCTGTAGCAGAAGTTCGAACCCATAACTGTTTTTCAGGTTCAAGAAAAATTACCATACCATTATCGTACTCAGTAATTTTTGTTTGCAAAGATCCAACTTTCATTTTTTTATTTTGATCAAACTCCAATTGATACCTCTCCTTTCAAACGATTAGTAAAATCTTGTCTGATTTTTTTAATTTCTTCAGAAGTCCGTCCTGCCAGATTGGGATTATTTGTTTCATGACGTTGATGAGTAAAGAAAAAGTAAGCTTTTCGCAAGTCATTAAGTGTTACATCTTCAAGTTCACAGATTGGGGTATTTAAATTATATTTTGATATATCTTTTACCTTAATATTAAGTCCAAATTTTTCAGGATTTTCACATATCTCGGTTCCCGGGAAAGGAGTAGTTATACCAACAACTGAAGCCCCAAAACCCTCTTTTTCAATAACATCAGCAAATAATAAAGTATCCTCAATTGTTTCTAGATTTTCGTCAGGAAGACCGATAATAAATGAGCAGTCTGGTCGTATCTCATACTTTTTAGTTAATCTTAAGGCTTTAAAAATAGTTTCAATTTTAACCCTCTTTCCCATCCTATCAAGAATTTTTTGAGATATACTTTCTATACCAAAATGAATTGAACCACAACCAGAATTTTTCATTATTGAAATAATTTCTTCATCAATCATATCCACACGACTTTTACAAACCCAGTTAAATGATTTTTTATCTGCATATGATATCAAATATTTACAGATACGTTTTGCTCTTAATTTATTTGCCAAAAGCGTATCATCAAAAAAAGCAATACTATCAAATTTGTATATTTTATAAAAATGTATTATCATTGAAAAAACCCATTCCGATGAATTAAATCTATATTTTGAACCAGAAAGAGATTTAGAAGAACAAAAAATGCAACTTGAAGGACAACCTCTTGAAGTTACCATGGTTAAAATATGGGAACAGTTTTTCATGCTAAGTTTCCATTCTTCATAATCAGGAAAAGGTAATACATCTAAATTTGTTATCATTGGAGCATTTTCCGTCAAATTTATTATTCTATGACCATTCTCCTCTTTTTTCCATGCAATTCCAGGGACATTCTGAACAGGAAAACTGTTAGGATTTTTAATATGCTCTAAGAGAGGAATAATTTTAGATTCTCCTTCTCCTCTAATAATAAAATCTACATATTCGTTATCCATTAATTTGTTATATGCAAAAGTTGCCTGAGGTCCACCCATAACAACCTTAGTTTTATTAAATGCCTTTTTAACAATAGAACAAATTTCCAAGCATTCTTGTTCACTTTCAGTATATACACTAACGCCTATCATTAAAGGGCTTTTTGACAATGATTGTAAATATTCAACAAATTCTTTTCTGCTAAAATCCTCAAGATAAAGGTCGCAAATATTAACTTTATATCCATGCATTTTTAATAATGATGATAAAGCAAGTAATCCTATCGGCGGCATTTTATATCTTTCTCTTTGCTGTATTCTGTCCTTTTTTGAAGTACTTCCTCCTATTAAAATAATCTCGTTCATTTTAACCCTCCATCCAAAATAACGTATATCAAAACTATTAATTAAATTTACTTAATGTAAGTTTTTAGTCTTTTCCTATTTTAAAAATCTTATAAAAAAGCTTCAGTTTTCTTTTAAGTTATACATTTATTCTCCTTATTCAGCTTACAATCTTGCAATAAGAAGAAGTTATGTGGAATTATGGTTATTTTTTATTGTTTCGTACATTGCTAATTCTGTTAATTTAATACTTTTTATTCAAAATGATAATTTTATATGTCATTGTATTATGAATTGTAATTCAAAACCAATACTGCGTAAATATGGTTGAAGTTAAATAACCTTAGTTAATTTTTAAAACTATGATTACACTTTTTGCTATTGATAAGGTATGTTAACCAGCCATAGTTACCACTGCAACTACATTTGAAGTTACTGCTATAGATAGTGTCTTACTTAATTGATAGTCGCCTGCAAAATTTATTTCACCAATGTTAATACTGTGACAAGATAAAGGCTTTGGAGATATGTATATACCATTCATACTTTTCACTCCTTTCTACATTTTGTAGTCTATCGTAATTTTAATAGATTGTATTTTCAGTATCCTATTGTGTCAAAACTATTGTTTCTTTTTTATTTTATAGGAATTTAATTACAACTATTTAGTTTTTTAAATTCTCTTGTTCAGTTTACAGTCTAACAAGTAAGAATAAGTCGTATCATGATTATTTTTCATTACTTTTTATTTATCTTCTTAATAATTACGGGAAGGCACCATTAGGTGCTCTATAAAATTAATACATAATTTAGAACACCTAATAAGCCTTCTGTTTGTTACAATCGGGGGCAGGTTTATTACACTAATGCTGTTGCTACACCTGTAGCTGCACCTGTTGATACGGCTGTTGCTACAGTCTGACCTGCTTGATAGTCACCTGCAAAATTTGTGTCATCAATGTTAATACTGTGACTTGACACAGGCTTTGGAGATATGTATATACCATTCATAGTTTTTCCCTCCTTTCTACATTTCGTAGTATTAATCTATTATAATTTTAATAGATTGCGTCTTAAGTATCTTATTATGTCAAAAATATTATTTCTGCTTTATCTATAAAAATTTACTTTTAACCATTTAGTCTTTGAATTTCCTTGTTAAATTTGTTATCTGAAAGTAAGAATAAATAATATGGCATAATGATTGTTTTTCATTACTTTTTATATATCTTCTTATAAGTACGGGAAGGCACCATTAGGTGCTCTATGATAGTAATAGATATGTAAATAGAACACCTAATAAGCCCTTCTGGTTTTTGCAAACAGATGCAGGTTTATTAACCTACTATTGCTGTTGCTACACCTGTAGATGCACCTGTAGCTACTGCTGATGCTACAGTTTGACCTGCTTGATAGTCACCTGAAAAATTTGTGTTATCAATGTTAATACTGTGACTTGATACAGGCTTTGGAGATATATATATTCCGTTCATGCTTTCCCCCCCTTTCTACATTCCGTAGTATTAATCTATTATAATTTTAATAGATTGCATTTTCAGTACCCTATTACGTCAGAATTATTATTTTAATATTTATTAATTTATAGGCTTGTCTTTTTATGAGATAGAAATTTGCTTTGTATCTCGACTATTTAGTTTTTTAATTTCTTTAAGAATATTACTCATACTACAATATTTTCTCTTTCTAATAACCTTCAGAAAATGAAATTTATTTTATAATTTTACCTACTATAATCTTGTATTCAAGAGCTAAGTCATTATTTTCTAATTCTTTTTCTAATTCTTCATTTCTTATAATATTTTTAGTAAAATCACTTAGAATAGGCCTTTGTACAATGCTTCGTATACAAATCTTCCCATTCGGTCTCGAGCAGTTTATAATATATCTGTAAAAATTCTTGTAATCTTCTTCATTTAAGTAATCCGTCAAATTTGAAACAGCAAATTTATCAATACTATTCATTGGTGAATTTTTGAGATAAGAAATTACATTTTCTGTAATGATATTAATTTTATGTATATTTTCTTTAAGTATATGGTAATTATTTCTCTGTAACCAAAGAGGTAATATTGATACTCGATCATAACTTCCATCAATACCAAGAGATAATAGATGATTTTCTCTTACCAAACGTGTTTTAAAACCCTTATCAATTAATTTTGAGCAAAAATTCTCAAAATCATAATCTTCCCCTAAATCATAATAAGCTGGTTCAATATCTTTATTACTGAAATAGATTGAGTATGAATGTTTTAGATATTCTTTCCAATTAGGATCAGTTTTCCATTCTGTCTCATAAAACTTTATTTGATCTTCTAAATTATTGAAAGAGAACATTTTGTCCAATTTCTCTCCCATATTAAATTTCAATATATTAGAAGAAAATTTATAAACTTTTTCTAATTGACCTTGATACAAAATTCCTTTTTTTATATCTCTCTTGTGTTTCTCCCAATATTTAAAGCTATAATCCGATAAATCATCTGTGATTTTATCGTATAATTCTAAACGATTTTTACATTCTTTAAATCCTAAAAACTTACAGAATTCATCATATTCCAAATTTTTTATAGCAGCTATTTTTAATTCAAGCAGCCAATTTTGTATCGAATTAAAATCTATTGCAATAATTTTCTTTGGATTTTCTATTAATAAGTTAAGTGCCGGTCCACCTGAACCTGTTAAACAAAGAATTATATCACTTTTAGTTACATCTAAAGCCTTCTTTTCTGTTAAAGAATCTTCATTACACGTTGAATAATTCAAATTTTTTTTATAATCGCTAAAACGATTCATTATACTTTTCCTTTCTTATCTTATTATCTATAAACTTAAATGTAATTTAATGATTTTACCACCTATAATTTATCCTTCGTTACAAAACTAGTCATTATTTAGAAATTTTCCCTATTATTATTTCATATTCAAGAGCTAAATCTTCCTTATTTAGCTTTTTTTCAAGTGCTGTTTCTCTTTTTATAAATTTTGAGTATTTACTTGGAATAGACCTTTTTGCTACTATATTTCTGGCACAAAATATACTATTTATCTTTGATGAATTTATCATATATTCATATAATTTATCGTATTGTTTATCGCTTAAGTAACCACCAACATCTGAGATAGAAAACTTATCAATTGTATTCACTTCAGAATTTTTTAAATAAGTGACAATATCACATGTAACAATTTTAATTTTATGTAAATTATTTTTTATAATATTATATTTTTCTTCTTGTAAACAAATTGGTAACTTCAATACTCTTTCATAATTACCATCAATAATTAAGCATAAAAAATGATTATTTCTTATCAAATGTGAGTTGAAACCTTTTTCTAATATTTTAAAAATAAAATCTTCAAAGTTATGATCTTTATCTACATATAAGTCATATGTTGGATCTGCTTCTCTTATCTTAGAAGAAAAGAAATTCGCTATTTGTGTCCAATTGGGATCATTCTTCCACTCTTCTTCATAATATTTTTTTTGTTCTTCTAAATCAGTAAAAGATAATATTTCATCAACTTTTTCACACATAGATTCTTTTATGACATTACTGAAATATTTTAAAAACCTCTCTAATTTACCTTGATATAAAACACCTTTTATAATACTTCTTTTATTTCTTTTCCAATATCTTAAACAAGCTTTCGTTAAGTTGTGTTCAATTGCTTTAAATAATTCTAATCTATCTTTACATTTTCTCAGTCCAATAAATTTACTGAATTGTATGTAATTCAAATTCCTCATCGCAGCTATTTTCAATTCAAGCAGCCAATTCTGTGTAGGATTAAAATCTACTGCAATGATTTTTTTTGGATTTTCTGTTAGTAGATTTAGTACTCTTCCACCAGAACCTGTTATGCATAGAATCTCATCAGTTTCAATTATTTTTAAAGCATTTATTTCTGATAAAGAATCTTCATTACATGTAGAATAATTTAAAGTGTTTTTAAAACCATCCAATTAAATCACCCTCTTTAAATTAATATATTGTTACATATTTTGTAGATTCTACATTTCTCTTGCACTTAAGATTTGTATAAAGCTTAACATTCTATTTTAAGTAGCTTGATTTTCCGGCAGAGGTACTTCCATAACATCCTTTATTGCAGAAATGGGACAAAAAACAGCAAAACCTGTTTTAGAATCCAGTTCAAAAATCAAACCTTCCCTTTCTTTAACTAAAACTTTGTCTACCAGTTCTCCTGAATAACTTACATTGTGACATGAAGTTAAAACAACTCTTTTACCTTTGTACTTATCGTATAATTCACTCATTATTAACATCCTTTCATCTATTAATTGTATTTTACTGTATTAATGTTACTTCCAAAAAATTTCTCCTTTTAAATATTCATTACTTTACTATCTATATCAGGTTTTATTACTTGTAAATTAAGTATTATAACAACATGTATTATTTTGCTGCATAACCTCCATCAATCAACAAATCTGCACCAGTAATATAGCTGGCATCATCAGATGCTAAAAAAACCACTGCTTTAGCTACTTCTTCCGCTCTACCAAGTCTAGCAAGCGGTAGTATTGATACTAGATGAACTTTAATTATCTCTCTATTTCCATCTAGAAACGGGGTATCAATATACCCTGGAGATATTGAATTTACACGTATATTATTCTTTGCATACTCTAATGCTATTGTCTTAGTATAATTAATTATTGCAGCCTTACAAGCTGTATATGCGGCATTTTTAGTTTGTCCAACATGTCCTAAAACTGAAGCACAATTTATGATACTTCCTCCTCCATGCTTTTTAAAAGCCTTTACAACATATTTTGAACATAGAAAGACTCCAAGTAAATTAACACTAAAAACACTATTCCAATCTTGTATAGTTATATTTTCCATAGCTCCCATGATATTAATACCTGCATTGTTAAACAATATATCTATCTTTCCAAATTCACATTCTGCTTTATCAATCATTTTTTTTACATCAGCTTCACGTTTTACATTTGTATGCACGTAAATTGTATTATTTAATTCTTTTGCTAAACTCTCACCCAGCTCATCATTCAAGTCAGCAATAATAACTTTTGCACCTTCATTTACCATATCTCGAGCTGTAGCTGCACCTATTCCTCCTGTACCTCCAGTAATTATGGCAACCTTATCTTTTAATCTCAATAATATTCTCCCTTCCAGTCAGTAACATTAGTTAACCAATATTACTAACAACTAAAAAATTAAACTCTTTAGACTAAAATATCAAATTGAATTTTGTTACTATTTTCCTACTGTTCCAGACTTACATACAGCTATAGTTATATTCTTGATTGTTTAGTAATATTTTTACTTAACAAAATTTTTCTTATATGCTAGAATTGATTCTCCTGCTTTTACCTTTTGACCAACTTTGCAACTTGTATTAACTGCATCAGCAGGAAGAAGAACATCAACCTGAGAACCCATTTTAATCAAACCAATTAATTCACCTTTTTTCAAAGGACTCCCTTGATCTACAAAACTTTTTATTTTACTGATCCACGCATCGGCAATTTGAACTACCCCGACTGAAATATCTTCACCTTCAATCCATAACAAATTTCTTGCATTTTGTAGCAAATACTTGCCCATTCGTTCATAAGGCTTTCTTTTTAACATCATATTCGCCATAGTACTAAACATAGATACGTTAAAACCAGGAAGATAGTCTTGATACTTAACTTTTCCTTTGATCGGTGACCGATTATAATGAACATCAAGAACAGACATATAAATTCCTATAAGATAATAATCTTTATCTTCTAAACAGTTGAATTTTGTATACTTTGACAGTGGTATTTCTTGTTCTTTTTTTACAGAAACAGGACACATTCCTTTTTTTACATTTTTTATATAGACTATTCTGCCATCAGCAGGTGAAATAACTATGTTGTCATCTTTAGGTATATTTCTTGGCGGGTTACGGAAAAAATAAAACACTCTCCAAAAAATATATATAATTATTATTGCTAAGTTGACATAAATAAAGAAATACACAAAAAGCCTGATAAATTCCATACCATTCCTCCCATTATATTGGTGATTTGCCTGATACCCATAGTATTTTATCAATTATTTTATTACCATAGTTTTTCTTGAAAATTTCATCCATCTTCTTTAATGGTAAAAAAACAACAAATATTAATACTACGCTAATAATTAGAGACAAAAACAACAAATAATTGATTATTTCCTTTTTAACTATTAGAATCACCCCTTTCATTACCTTAAAAATAAAGTAAAACTCAGTTCACTGAAATTGCCCAAATTTTCAATTCTGTTTGATTCTTATATTAATTAATTTTAAAATTTTATTGTCGCTGCTAATATTTTGTATGCAAGTGCCAAATCTTCATTTTCTAACTTTTTTTCCAATTCAATATCTCTGTTTATTATATTAGTAAATTCAATAGGAATCTCTCTATCTGCCAAAAGACTGCGTGAACAAATTCTGCTATTATCAGCTGCTGAATTTAATATATACTTATAGAGTTTCTTAGAGTCTTTTTCACTTAAATAACCTGTAACATCAGACATAGAGAATTTATTAAAAAAGTTTGCCTCATGCTTCTCAAGAAAATTAATAACATTCCCTGTTACGATTTCGATTTTATGTAAATTATTTTTTAATGTGTCAAAGTTTTCTTTTTGTAAACAGGGAGGTAATTTTGACAATCTTTTATAATTACCATCTATAAGTAAGCATAAAATATGATTATCTCTTATTAAACTTGTATTAAAACCTTTATCCAGCATGTTTGAAATATAATTTCTAATATTATAGTCATTATTAACATACAAATAAAAAGCTGGATCAACCTCTCTATGAATTTCAAAATCAACATTATCTTTCCATTCAGAATTATTCCACTCTTTTTTGTAGAATTCCCTCTGTTTTTCTAAGTTGTCAAAATCAAATATTTTATTAACTTTTTCTCCCAAAGTTTCTTTTACCATGTTAGCAATATATTTGCACTTTCTTTCAAATTGACCTTGATATATAATTCCTCTGGAAATTAATCTTATGTTTCTTTTCCAATATTGATAACTATCTGTTGATAAATCATGTTTAATCCTATCAAACTTTTTTGTTCTTTCACTACATTCACTCAATCCTAAAAATTTAGTATATTCATCATAGTTTAAGTTCTTTATGGCAGCTATTTTCAGCTCAAGTAACCAATTTTGTATTGGATTAAAATCAATTGCAACTATTTTTTTAGGATTTTGTGTTAATAAGTTAAGAACTCTACCTCCTGAACCAGTAATACAAAGGATATTGTCAGTTGCATTGATACCTAAAGCCTTTATTTCTGTTAATGAATCTTCGTTACAAGTAGAGTAGTTTAAAACGTTTTTGAAAGTGTTTAGTTCATTCATTATAATTCCTCCAATCCACCAGTCTATAATAAACTCAATTTTTCTTCTGCAACTATTAGTGATTCTTGAAGTATTTCTCTTATTTTTATTAATTCTTCTTCTGTTGAAATAAAGGGTGGAAATAAAGCTAAAACATTACTGGCATCGGTTATAAATGTTATTAACCCTTTTCTTTTTGCAATTTCGTATGTCAGCGAAGTAAAATCAAATTCATCCGTAAGTTCAACTGCCCACATCAACCCTTTTCCTCTAATATCTTCAACAATTGATATACTTTTTAATTGTTCCAGTTGATTACGAAAGAAAGCTTCTTTTTCTTTAACCTTTTCAATCATCTTTTCCCTTTGAAGGAATCTCAATGTTGCTACTCCAGCTTTACAGCAGACCGGATGACCGGTAGTTGTGAATCCGTGGTTCAATTTTTTATTACTATCTTTCTCATCCAAGAACATTTCATATATCTCATCTTCAACTCCAACTACTCCTAAAGGTAAATATCCACTTGAAATTCCTTTTGCTGCAATAAAAATATCAGGTTTAACATTCCAATTATCAATCCCCAAAACCGAGCCAAGTCTTCCAAAGCCCGTTGAAATTTCATCTATTATTAACTTAACACCATACTTATCACAAATCTCTTTAATTCTTATAAAGTAATTATCGGGAGGAATAATAATACCACCAGCTCCTAAAACAGGTTCTGCAATAAACGCAGCAACGGTTTCCGGATCTTCATTTAATATAACTTCCTCCAATTTGTTTGCACACATTAGATTGCATTGCGGATATTCTTTTTTAAAATGACACCTATAACAATACGGAGGAACTATTTTTATGAATCCTTCCAAAATTGGTTTGTATTGTTCCGAATCAATTGGAATTCCCCCTGCACTCATAGCCCCGTAAGTTACTCCATGAAAACTGCTTTCCAATGAAATAATTTTTATTCTTTTAGCTTGTCCCTTATTTTTAAAGTATTGACGTATTATTTTAATTGCTGAATCTACTCCTTCTGACCCACTGTTTGTAAAGAAAAATCTTTTGTATCTATGTTGAGTTATTTCACTGATCATTAAAGCTAACTCCATAGATGGTTTATTTGAATATCCATATAACGAGAAATATTCTAATTCATTTATCTGACCCATTATTTCGTTAATAATTTCTTTATTATTATGTCCAAGACATACATTCCAAAGAGAAGAAATTCCGTCAATATATTTTTTGCCATAAACATCTTTAACGTAAATACCATTTCCTTCAACAATTAATGTAGGTTTTAACTTATATTCTTCCATCTGTACATAAGGATGCCAGACCATATCGATATTATCTTTTATTTTTTTACTCACCAGCAAGGCACCTCTCTTAAAAATTTATTTTATTAAAAACAATCATAATTCTTTAATTTCCCAAAACCTTTTGCCAATAATCCTCTATGCTGTTAATATATTTTTCATAAGATATTAAAGACTTATCTATTTCTATTTGTGTTTTTTCATTTATAACAAAGTTCTCAACAATCTCTTTACCAACTCTATAAAGAAGCTTTTTATAGTTATCTATAATATATCTGTCATCTGCATGCTTTGGTAAAGCTAACAGCAAGCCTTGCCCTCTGTAGATTTCAGCAATAACTTCTGTGTGCATACTTCTGGCCAATCTCTTAAAGTAGTGAGATACCACCTGAAATTGACTGTTTTCTGGAAAAGCTGCATTGCTGACCACCACAAATTTAGGTATTCTGAAAGAACTGGATTTAACATGACGATATTCTCCTTTAGGATCTTTTTCCATATAAGGACACACTATTGCTATACACCTATCAATAAAAGCTTTAAGAATTGAAGATACATTATCCATAAATAAAGGAGTTCCATAAATAACTACGTCTGATTGAGTATATTTTTCTATTAACTCTTCCATATCATCATTAATAATACATTTATTGTTTTTATTCATCCAGCAGCAAAAGCAACCACTACAATGCTTAATATCTAATTCTGACAATAGTATTTTTTCTGTTTCTGCCCCTTTTTCTTCAGCACCTTTTAAAATCTCTATAATCATTTTATTAGTATTGCTACTATGCCCTCTCGGGCTACCATTAATTGAAAGTATTTTCATCTTTTTTTCCTTTAAACAGTTTATAAATTATTAATTTTCTATTTGCTTCTTTATAAGGATACTGGCTAAATTCCCACCAAAAGCAAAAGAATTTGATAAAATATACTCTAATTCTTTATTTTCTTCTCTGTTTTTTAATAAATTGAGTTTGTCTTCTATCATTTCGTTAGAACCTACGGTGTTTAAATATAAATTGTTTGATAATGCCAGTAAACAAAATCCTAATTCTATACTGCCTGCTGAACCTAAACAATGACCAGTTCTAGATTTAGTAGATGAAACAAACGTGTCAACATGTTCTTTTTTATCTAACAACTTTTCTATAGCTTTCAGTTCCATCACATCATTAGCTTTTGTTCCTGTTCCATGAGCATTTATATAATCAATTTTGTCAGGACTGATTGAGGCTTGTTTAATTGCTTGTTTCATAACGTAAAGTACACCTTCACCTTCGGGATCAGGACTTGTTATATGATATGCCTCATTTGCCAAACCACAACCAATTACTTCTGCATACCATTTTTTATCTCTTGACTTTGCATGCTCTAACTCTTCAAAAATAAAGAAAGCACTTCCTTCACCTATGTTTATACCATCTCTATCAATATCAAAAGGTTTACATATATTCTTGCTTAATGATTGAAGTGAATTAAAACCATATAGAGATAGACTTGAAATATAATCTGTACCTCCAACCAATACAATATCTGCTTCATCATTTTTTATAAGATCATAACCTATTATTGCTCCTGCAGTCCCGGAAGCACAAGCTGAACTGGTTGTGTAGACACTCCCTTTAATTGCATATTTTTTTGCTATTCTGCTTATCAATTGTCTTGTATGCAAATACCATAAACCTCTTTGTTTTTTATCGGTTAAACCTTTCAAAGACTGTTCTACGCCATATAAGGATGTTGCAAATGAAAGAGCAAATCTATTATCCTTTTCTTCTATTTCATTTATTGATAAAGAACTATCTTGCAAAGCTTGATTAATAGTCTTGTCAGACATCCATTCTATTTTATCGACAGAATCAACTTGTGTTAATTCAATCTTAGGCATATTACTTCTACCTACCTTAAATCCTGCAATTTCTTCACATTCTTTAAAATTAATTTTTTCGTCTATTAAATTAGAAAGTATTTCTTCTTTATTATTTCCTATATTACACATCATTCCGATACCGGTTACTACCACTCTTCTTTCATTTTTCATCGTATCATCCCTCCAAATTCGCTCGAAATACATATGTTATCTCAGCTTCTGCAACCTTATTATCCTTAACAAAGGCTTTTGTTTTAACTTTAACGAACTCTGCTATAGCATCTAAAAAAAACCCTTCAACTATTATTTCATCTCCCGGAACTACTTTTTTTATTAGTTTAAAATTATCTACCTTTGTCAAATAAGCAGTAAGCTTGTTATGATCACTACCTTTTAATAATAGACCTCCTATCTGAGCCATAGTCTCAAGCAATAATACACCCGGAAAAACTGGATCTCCAGGAAAATGTGCTTCCACCCAGAACTCATTGTTTCTCACATTTTTTTTACCTTTTGAGTATTCAAGATAACGCATCTCTATTATTTCATCAACAAATAAAAAAGGTTCTTTATGCAGAAAAATATCCTTAGGATTCATTTCATCCCCCCATCGTCAAATTTTAAAATCTTTTTCTAATAATTAACTTAGGTTCAACCAGAAATTTTTTGAAAATATAATACTTTGATAAATTACATTAACAATTTAAAAGCCATCAATCATATAAGCATTTACATATATAGAAAATAAATGCTGTGATAATGCGTGAAAAAAAGAGGTATGTATGTGACTGTAATTCTGAATATCTTTTTAATTAAGGTTTTTCTTTTATTAAAAAATATCAGCAGCACACCATACTCTATGATCAGTATATTTTTGACCTTACGTACAAAAACTTGAGTGAAATACATACCAAATTATTACGATTATCCTATATCCAATGCAACGGCAATAAGCATAAAGTTGAAAATATTAAAATTATAGCCTATGAATAATCAATCGTTATAATTATAAAATCATATTATAAGTACGGCTTAATTCATTTGTAAATTTAAATTTGAAGGTTCCGGGGTACGTATGACTAATTATATTTCTATAATCATTATTTAAAGAAATGCTACGTATGAATTGAGAAATTTACAAAACTTAAGGAAAACTTATGTCTCAATGGAAAGGTAAAAATATCAATATTTTTCCTTAATATTTTGTGTCGGCATGTTATTATACTATGTTTCAAAAAGTTAGTGCTTGAACCTTAATGTATATTAAAATTTTTAAATGTACTTAAAACTAGACAATAATCTTTAAAAAGCTTATAATAAACATAAATATGGGTTTTATTGGGAATGTTCAATTTCGTACTTAAATAAAATTCATTATTTTTCTTGAGATTAAAAGCCTTAAAACCTTTTGATAACCCAACATTATAAAGCTTCCCTACACTCTCTTTTAAGCACCAAATAAATGTTGCTTTTTCTAATAATGTATACGTATTTAATAAATCTCTTAAAGTACTCATTTCACTTACAGAAGTAAATATGTCTATATTTTCATAAAATATATTTTCATACTTTTCAATATCAATTCCTATACGATCATCTGATATTGCAACCGCTATATTATAACCTGAATAAGAGCTTGAAAAATTAATCTCACCTTTTTCAGTATATAATTTCATATCTTCACGGTTAATTCTAAATCTATTATTATTCAACAACTCCTCAATAAGAAGGTTTCTATAATTTCTTCTAACTCTTTTGAAATGATTTAAATCATAATTCTTATTTAAATAACTAAAATCTTTATAAACTACATTTTTTATTATAGAATCTAATTTATTAAATATAACTATCATTAACTCACCTATTAGAAAAATACCATAATTATAAACTTTAAATTTTTAATTTATAAGACCTCCATCAACCTCTATTGTTGTACCTGTTATATAACTCGCCCCATCCGATAATAAGAATAAAACCACAGAAGCAATTTCATCTGTTGAAGCTATTCTTTTTAAAGAAATTTTTTCTTTATAATTATCTATTCTTTTTGTGTCAAGCCCACTAATCATGTCAGTTTGCACATAACCTCCTGCTATTGCATTAACTCTTATATTTTTACCGGCTACTTCTTTTGATAAAGCCTTTGTAAAACCAATTAGACCTGCCTTAGCTGCACAATAGTTAGTTTGCCCTGCTACCCCAACAATGCCTGCAACAGAAGATATGTTCACTACAGCTCCTCCCGTTGCCATCATAATAGGAAGAACTTCTTTTGTAATTAAAAAAGCACCTGTTAAATTAGTTGATAATACTTTGTTCCAATTTTCAGAACTCATAAGCATCATATAATTATCTTTTATGATTCCAGCATTATTAACTAAAAAATCTATTCTGCCAAAATCCCTCTCAACATCTCTTACAACCGTATTAATTTCTTCTTCATTTTCAAGATTTAACTTGTATTGATGGATTTTTGAACTTTTATTACTTATACTGTCTTTTAAATTGGATAAATCCAACTCATTATTATTATAAGTAAAAGCAACATTTAAGTGGTTATCAGCTAGCAATTTCACAATACTTTTACCAATGCCTCTACTCCCACCTGTAACTAAAACTGTTTTCCCTTTTAAGCTATCAAACATTTTTAATACCTACCCTTTATTTTTTTAGTATAAAAGACACATAATTACCACTTATATTAAAATCATTTACAAGTATATATTTAATTTTTCCATCTTTACTTTTATTTAAGTTGAAATTTTTAGGTATAACTTGTTCTTTCAGCAATAATGCTCCTATAGTAAGACTTATTCCTACTGATGCCCCTAGTAAATCACCTAAAATACCTTTTGGATTTAATATAAATTCATTGTTTTTAAATAAATCATAAATTATTGATAATTCTTCCTCCGCACACCCTTTATGATTAGTAGCTGTTAATATTACATCAATATCACTTACATTTAGATTTGCTCTAATTAAAGCATTACTAATATTGCTTTTTATACTGCTTGCTTTCGGTTTAAATTGTTCTGAAAAACAATAATGTCCTCCTAAATTGGTCTCAGAATATGAAAGTATTTCACAAAAAGAATTGTTTGTTTTTTCTTTTGACAATAATAAAGTAGAAAAACCTTCACTTGCATGAACTCCTTTTTCTGCTAAAGCATCAAACAATTCTTCATTATACTCTTCTATTCCTCCTGCTAATACTGATTTTACTTTATCATTTCTAATTAACTGCATCGAATATCCAACATAATTACTACCTAAGAGCATTGTACTAGAACCTTTTATACCAAGTTCATTACATATATGTCCTACACAAGCATTTGTAACAGTGTTAGCAAAAGTAACCGGACTTGCTTCTATACTACAGTCATCTGTTAAGCATTGAGCAAATTCTAATATAGTATTTAACGTTCCATAGTCACTGTTATAAACGGTTCCAAACTCATAACAATTAAAGTCACTATCTTTAAATTCTTCAAATGCTTTATACGCAGTGTATAATGCTAATATAGAAAACCTATCCATTCTTCTTGTCTTCCTTTTAGAAATAAAAGATGGATTTTTTTCAATCTTACATTTATTACCAATTGAACTTTCAGAAAAAACATTCCACAATTCACTTGGATCTTCAATTTCAGGAAGTATCACACCTATCCCATTAATATAAATTGTATTCATTTTTAACCTACTTTCATATTAATTTAATCTTATCATAAAGAAAATCAGGAGTTTCTAAAAGCAGTTCACCAGTACTTTTAGTAAAAACGTGTTCTGTATAACCAGTTGCAAAAAGAATTTCTTCATTAAGATCCATAATCTGATACTCAAATTTTGAAGCTGCTTTAAACTTATCAATTATAACTTTAACTAAAATAACATATGTATTCTCAAATACTATTGACTTTTTATAGTCAGCTTTAAGACTAATAATTGGTGCATATAACTGAAGAAGATTCTCTTTTGATATTTGCAAAATTGATTCAAGTAAATAATATCTAGCATCCTCAAACCAACAAAAATATTTACTATGATGTGCTATACCATACTTATCAATATCAGAAAATCTTGGTTTAAAACTATACTTAAAGGAAAAATGCAATTTTACTCCTCCCATTATTTAACTATTTTAATTCTATGTAGTAATTTTAAAATTTTCATATTTATATATCTCTATTAATTATTTTTAAAGACTTCATGCAAAAAAGTTTTACTATATCCCTTAAATATAATTTTTTATTGCAGTTAAATTTTATTGCTAACAAATTCTACTATAGTATTTATGTTTTGAAAAATATGCATGTCGTTTTCTGTAATTCGGATATTGTAGTTTTGTCTAATTCCAGCAACTATTTCTAATGTATCTACTGAATCTAACCCTAAACCCTTTTCTTCTTTGTCTTGTGCTGCAAACAACGGAGCATTAAAATCAACCTCCTCGGTAGTTAAATCATCGAAACCCAATCTGTTCAAAATCATTTCACAAACTTCTCTTTTTAAATCACTCATAATTTTCCCACTCCTTTTTTAATAAAAATTATTTATATATAGTTTAAAACATTAAACAACTTATACAATTTAAATAATAGTTTTATATTCTAATCACATTTTTGCATTGTTTGATGTTATAAGCAATACATATCAATAAATCATCAAACTTAAAGACCTAAAAAAATAAAGATTTGACAAATTTTCTTTATGATTAACATAGCTTGTACTATTTTTCAATCAACAATAAACTCGACCTACAAGTGATTAAAACACAATAAACACTTATATTTCAAGCAAAAAACGTTAAACAATTTACAGATATTGGTTTTGTACAGTTTAAATTTTCCTTTTTTTTAATTATACTAAACAAATTTAATTTTTGCAACTATTTTTTTCTTTTTTATTTATAAAATACCATTTATGCTTGTTGTTATCTTTTTTTACTATTTATTGCGAGAAAAATTGTTTTAATTATTAACCTATTAATCCTTAGAAATTTTATTTATGAAATGTTTATTTTAATATGTAAACAAAATAATTAATTCCATTCACCAACGATTAACATTTTTTTAATAAAAATTATTTATAAATAATCAAAAATATTAAATTACTTATATGATTTAAATATTAGTTTTATAATCTAATCACACAATTGTATTGTTTAATGTTATAAGCAATACAAATCAATAAATCATCAAACTTAAAGACATGAAGAAATAAAGACTTCACAAATTTTCTTGATGATTAACATAGTTTGTCTTATTTTACAATCAGCAATAAGCTCAATCCGAAAGTGATTAACAGCTTTTTAATAAAAATTATTTATATATAATTAAAAACATTAAATAATTTTTATAATTTAAATAATAGTTTTATATTGCAATCATACTCTTGCATTGTTTAATGTTGTTAACAATACATATCAATAAATCATCAAACTTAAAGCCCTAAAAAAAATAAAGATTTGACAAATTTTCTTTATAATTAGCATAGCTTGTACTATTTTAAAATCAGCAATAAGCTCGACCTACAAGTGATTAAAACACAATAAACACTTATATTTCAAGCAAAAAACGATGAGTAATTTATAAATAATAATTTAATTCAATTTAAGTTTTCTCTCTTTTATTATACTAATAAATTCATCATTTTGCAACTATTTTTTTCTTTTTTATTTATAAAATACCATTTATGCTTGTTGTTATCTTGTTTTACTATTTATTGTATCGAAAAAATATTTTAATTATTAATCTATTAAACCAACAGTAATGATATTTATAAAATATTTATATTAATATTAATATGTAAACAAAATTATTAATTTTATATACCAGTTATTAATAACCAATAAATACTTATATTCCAATTAATAAACTATTATAATTCAGTTTAAAACTTCTTTTTCTTTATTATACTAATAAATCCATGATTTTTCAACTGTTTTTTTCTTTTTTATTTATAAAATACCATTTGTATATGTTGTTATCCTGTTTTGGTATTTGTTTAGTGATAATCCATTTAAATCATTAATTTGTTAACTTTTAGGAATTTTATTTATGAAATATCTATTTCAATATATAAACAAGAACATTTATTCAGTTCAACTATAAATTAAAACTCAGTTGAGGTAGAGTTAAAATTCCACCCGAGCTGAGTTTTGATTTATTTCCAAAAAACTTAATTTTTGCAAAAAAAAATTATAACTATCTAAATTAAATCTTCTAATAGTTTTAAACAACTTGTTTAAACTATTGCAAATATTCATTTTCTAACTTTGATACAATTTTACTATTAAAGTATTTAGATTAAGCTTACTTAAATACACTCAGTATACATTTGAATTCAGAAGCATCATTGATTTTCATTACATCATTTAACTATATTGATTGCATAAACATATTAATCTAAGATGTTTAATTAAGCTTTGAAGCAATTTTCCTGAATTTTTTTCTAAGTTATGTATGCCATCTAGTTTTTACAGGCAACTATCCTTGCTAAAGTAAAATTACCACCATCAGCTTTTAACATTTCAACATCACCATTACGTTTAAGAACATCTGCTTCTTTTAAAGTTTTGTCCCATTTTAGCCAATTTTCATAACCATTTGTCATTGTGTCTGCAACTTGAACTGTAACAGTTTCTGAACGTTCCCAAAGTTCTTTCCACCAATTTGGAGAATGATGAGTAAATAAATATGGCTCCCAATATGGCCTAAGATTTTCTGGAACTTTATTATTAAATTCTTTATAGACTGATGGAACAACTATTCCAATTTGACCATTTTTCTTTAAGTATGGAATTAGACTTCCTAAATACATCTCATTTGTTCCAAAATAATGATATGCATCAAGACTCACAATAGCATCAAAAAAGCCATTGGCAAATGGTAAGTTATGAGCATCTGCATGAATTGGATAAACCAAATCATCAACACCTTGCTCCTGAATTCGTTGATAATTCTCAGTTGCTCCTATCCACAAATCTGTTGCCCAAACTTTAACACCAAATTCTCTAGCAAGAAAAATAGAGCTTAGTGCTTTTCCACAACCTAAATCTAACACCTTCATTCCTTTTGTTAGTTTCATTTTATTTAAAAGAAATTCCGTTAACCACATTGAATTTGGTCCCATTTCATTTTCACTTACCCACTCAATATCATATTTTGCCGATAATGGAAATTGTGATAATGTTAGTTTTTTTTGTAATTCTGCTTTTGAATATTTCATTAATTATTCGCCCCTTTTTTCAAAATTTCGTGATTTTTCACAAAAAATCAAATTTGCATATTATAACATATTTAATTCTATATCTTAGAATTTTTTCATTTTAACAAAATACATTAATATTTCTCAAATAAAAATAAAACTATTTCAATCACAAAATTTTAATAATCCCAAAGACCCTTATGTAAATATTTTTTTGCATAATTAATCTCAAACTTAGTATATTGTTATGTTTCCAGCTTTCCATTCCTTTAACAAAAACTTGATATTAAAATCTAATTGCCTGTTTGTACCCTTTAAACTTTCAATACTATTTATTGCTGCACTCTCGTCAACATTAAGCAAATATATACTTGCCGAATATTTTACATAAATATGTTCGTGATTAAGCAATTCATATAGTTTATCTATACCACCTTCACTTGACTTTAATTTTAAAAAAAGTTTATGCCACTTGTGAAATAACTTGTTTGTTTTTCTGTGGTTTTCAATTGTATCAATTGCATAATTAAAGTAATTAATAGCTATTTCAATACATTCATCAGTTAGAGATTCTTTCATTTTTTTCCTCCAAAAAATATCTAAAGCATCATTTCCAAAATATAAAATAAGTATTAGCTAAAATGCTATGCTTTTACATTAATTACTTCAATATTTTCTATCTTGAATTTTTTTTCTTCAAGGTCACTGTTGTTAGTAGTTGCTTTTAACTGAACTTCAACTTTTTGTTCTTCTAGTAATTGAAATGTCAATTTAGTAGTGTCCATTTCATATTCTAGAATATTGTTATTTTCTTTTATTTCAGGAAATAGTTTTTTAATATAATTTATTGCTTCCGAATTTGAATTTATTTTTACAACTGCTTCTTTAATTCCAACTATTTCGTTTGTATCTGCATTTGGAACCATATATTGTTTCATCTTTTCTATCATTTTGGGATTGTCCATCTCTCCATAACATATTTGTAAATCAGTTCCTGGAATCGGGTCTGTATAAATACTTCTCCACGGCATACTTTTCTTTAAAAGTCCAAAAAACCATCTAAAACTAATTCTTTCCGGTTCACTAACTTTTACACCTCTGTTAAGTAACCCTTCTCTAATCTTATCTAGTTCATCAGTCATAAGATATAATGCTATTATTCCTCTATGTCCATTATTATATTTTTCAACCCAATCTTTCTTCCATCCACCACCATCAATTTTTTTCAGCCAAACCATCTCGAAATACTGTAACCCAATCCAAATATTTGCCACCTTAAATCCTTTTGTTCCTTTACCCCATTTTGGCTCAAAAGGATATCCTAATGGCTCAATTACTTTCTTTAATTCTTCTAATTTTGATTCATTATTATCAATATTAACTACAAAATGATCTAATCTTATCATTTACTCTCCTCCTTGATTATCTATGAGCATGCGAACACCAGATGTGGGTATATAATACCCGAAAATACTCCTTAGTAATCCCTTGGTGAAAAATAGTGTTAAGTAGTGTTAAAGCAGCTAAATTTTTGAGGCAAAATTCAGCATTTCTTGTGCACTATTATATTTATCACGTATTAAAATTTTCCCTTCATTACTTAGTTTATCCCAACTTTTTTTAATCTTATTACTTACCCATTCTGCTCCTTCATCAATTCCTAAACCTTTTTTACAATATGCAAAATATAACAATGAAGTCACATTCTCTATATGTGCTATTGCGTCCGCATTTGCAACACAAACAGCTTCTTTTGATTTTTTATGTACTTGAATACTTCCTCTATGTGAAATAATACAATCTTTTACTTTTTCAATCTTATCTTTTGGGTAATTTAATTTCTTCAATATTACTTCAGCTTCTTTAGCTCCATAGATATGGTGTTCATCATGTTTAGAGTAATCCTTAATACTTGCATAATCATGTAATAGCGATGCTATTTCTACTATTTCAATGTCTGCTCCAATTTTCTCGGCAAGAGTTTTTGCGTTCTTAACAACGCTTACAATATGATGAGTCCATATTCCATATCCGAATACATTGTTCTCTCCCAAACACTTATTTTCTACTTCATGTTTTATAAACTCTATAATATCCATTTTTTACACCTCTCAAATACTCAGTTCCAGACTCCATTGCCCTAGCTTACATTTGTACAAAAAAAATTATTAGGTAATGTTTGTTACCTACCCAATTTTTAATTTTTTATATTTATAAATTATTTCTGTAATTGCATCTACAATTAAATCCGGTTCATCATTTTGAATATAGTGTCTACTTTGTTGTGCTATTATACTCTTGCTATCGTTGGATAATTTCATAAATTCAAATTGAAGCTTTTGCTCTACTTCCAAAATCTCTTTATTAGGCAAATCTTTATCATAATTATCAGGTAATCCACGAGTTATAACTGTTAACGGAAATTCAAAAACGCATTTATGGTTTTGTATTTGCTTATAGCTCTTAATTTTGTCTATTTTCTCAGAGTTAAGCATTGGATTGCTGTAATATTCCCTATTGGAATTTAGTAAATGACTAGGTAAAACATTTTCAAAAGCAATTTCTTTATATTCAGGAGCAGCATCAACTAGTATCATTCCTGTAACTAAATTTGGATACAAACTTGCAAACAACCTTAATACTAATCCTCCAAAAGAATGACCTACTAAAATGAAAGGCGGTTTGATTGATGCTTTGTTCAAAAGCTTAAACAAATCCTCTACAATATCTGAACATGTACGAGGAATTACAGCCTTATCACTTTGACCTATTCCTGCCCTGTCATAAGAAAAGGTTGAAGTTAGTAATGATATTTTATCTTGAATTGGACTCCAGGTTTCACTACTATCACCCATTCCAGCTTCAAATAAAACCGTGGGATTTCCATTTGTATAATGTTTACTAAACAACTTGTATCCGTTAATGTTACTTCGTTCTTTAGTATATTTATCGTTTCTTAAAGTGACCATAATTTCACTCCCGTCTATAACTCGTTAGCACAGCAGAACATAATCTATTAATTCCTTTCAACTATAAATTTGAAATCTTAATTCCTAAACTTTCTTATATGTATGAGTGACTGTAAACAACACTACGATATGCTAAATGCTATAGTATCGTTTTTTTAACGTCACTGAATTGAAATCTCTTTAAAAGCGGCTAAAGGATATGATCTTGATAAGTAAAGCTTAAATTATTTCCATTTTATTTTCTAAAATTAAAGATGTTTTCGATAGTAGTATTTGTTATCATCGTCTATATCCATTGACTTCTCAAATCCAACATTTTTCCAAAATTTTTCATTTGATTCGTTTGTTGGAGTGAGTTCAATGTATAAAGCACCTTCATGATTAATATACTTCTCAGCTTTAAAATAAATTAATTTACCATAGCCTAAATTTCGGTACTCTGGCTCAATGTAATATTCCATTAAAAGACATTTACCATCTTCATCAAAATAAGTAATGTACATTAAAAATCCGATGATGCTTTTGTCTTTGCTTATCAAAAATATTCTTAGAGGATTTTTAATCCTTGTTCTTAAATTCTCAATTACATCTCTATATTTATCTGAATAAAAATAATCTAAATCAAATTCATCTCCACAAGATACATTAAGAGACAGTTCATCAATATATCTATTAAATAACTTCCAAAATATCACTATGTCATATTCGTTTTTTGCTGTATGTAATTCTAAATTATTAATCATTACAACCCTCCATTTAAAATAAAAGTCTATAAAATACACGGTACATAACCCAGTTATTGTAAATCAATACTCCAAATAAGCTGTACTTCATCTGGATAATCTTTATAGTAATATTTGTTAATGTTACTGAGCTTAGCACCTTGTTTAACATAGAATTTACAAGCTTTAACATTATTATTTTGTGTCTCTATCTTAACTCTATTACAATTCTTATCTTTTGACCATTCAATACAACTTTCAAAAATCCTGCTTCCTACTCCTATTCCCCTATAATCCTCATTAATTCTAATATCCCACACAACAGCTAAGTCATCTCTACTTTCCAGCATATTGACATCTTCAGTATTATAAGCAATTATTGCACCACCAACTCGTGTATATCCATCAAAAGCCGATATTACACACCAGTTTTTTAAATTAAATTCATCAGCAATTAAACTAGGATTATCATCTTTAGAATCATAATCCTTCCAATAAGGATTAACAGATTTTTCTACAAGCATAATTCCATCCAATCCATTATTTTTCCATTCTAATTTATATTCAGAATCAACTTTGAATTTAATTGATATATTGCTGTATTCTTTTAACACTTCTCTAGTAGGTCTTTCAATAACTATTTTTATATCTCTCATTTTGTCAACCTCTTTTCTCTAAAGTTATATAATTACTCAATCATAATGAATATGCCCCTATCAATAACAAAGTCTTTTTCTGTATAAAATTTTCGAAATCTAAATGTGATTTTTAAAAAAAGCTATATATTACTTATAGTTAGCAACATACCAACTTGGAATATATGTCTCAAATCTGTTATACCAATTTAATACATTTTTCACTTGTTCAAGCATTGAATTTACTTCTTCCTGCCCAAATGGAATTGCCCAGGGAATAGCCGAAAGTTGATTGTTTGCAATATATAACGCCATTAATCTGAAAAACAGATCAGGTACTTTATTTTCAAAATAGCCGTTTATGTATCCAGATGAAAAAATTTGACTTATAGAAGCACACCATGTAATACGGTTAAACTCTTCCCATGGATCACCATAATCAAATCTATTGAAATCTATTATACCTAAGTCTCCTTCATTAGTGATTATCATATTCCCAACATGATAATCTCCGTGTTGAAAGGATTGTGGTCTATTTAATAAAAGAGAACGATTTTTTTCAATATATTCTATCAATTTATCATCCCCATGAAAATGAATTTTACAAGCTTTATAATTAGATATTTTTTTGTCAATTTTACGATTAAACCGCTCTGACCAACTCGTTTGGTTTTTGGGAGCAGGAATTCTATGTATTTGTTTAAGTACTTTTCCGGCTTTATATCCAAGCTTATATTGCTCTCTTTTATCTAGTTTGGGCAGAATGATTTCAGCATCTTCACCATTTATCCAAGTAAGTAAAGAATAAACTGATTGACCTTTGTTACAAATTCCAAAATCAATAGGATTAGACATTAAAATATCTTTGCTAACAATGAGTTTTAAATTCTCAAATTCTATTCTTTTTTTTTCGTACTCAGATATATCTGATAATCTAAGCAACAATTCTTTATCATCTAGAGTTTTTATATAATATTTTTTATCATTTGACCATCCTTTATTAATCAATTTTATAATCTTCCATTTATCAGAATTAGGGATTTCATTAAAGGTTACAGACAAAAACTCATCTCCTTTTGTGTATTTTTTGATGACTTCAAACTGTACGCTAAAGTAAATATACATTTTAAAAAAAGTTATGTTGTTTTTGAGAATATACTCTTTCTATTTACCTGTAGTACATTTGACAATAGATTAATAATAAATTCTTCAACTGCAGAAATGCTTGCAATTATACAAAGTACATACATAAATATATTTGGATTAAAAATTTTAAGCATTAGTGGAAATAAGAATAGCATAAACCCTGTAACTTTATTCCCAAAGGTGTGAAGTACCGCAAAAGTTTTATACTTTATAAAAACTGTTATGATTGATGCTACTCTTATCATTACAATGATAATAATCCAAGCAAAAATTTGAACTGTTAGATTTAAAAAGCCATATAGTATGATAAATAGCACCGCTAACATTATCAAATCTGCAGCAGAGTCAAGCTTTTCACCTAATTTACTTGTTTGCGTTTTTCTCGCAATGTAACCGTCAAATATATCACTCAATCCACAAACCACATAGATTACAAAAAACTCTGTACTTAATGGTTTTGTCAGAAACAATGTAAAAACAAGTAATATTCTCAAAATAGATATATAATTTGCCAGTAACTTCACTTTACCACCTCATAAAATATAAACAGTGTTGTTGTCAAATCAGTTTAGTATCCAATTTCAACTAATGTTTTAATATTTGCAACACTTTCGAGATCTACAAGGATTTGCTAGTTTGTGAACACCTAATGTGACGACTAATTTAATTAGCGAGAAAATTTTATGCACAATAATCCAAAACTTGTCTCTATTGCACGAAGGTGTGACTTCTTACTACAAATCCTGACTTAGTAACCCTTGCAAAAAATATTGTTAGGTAAAAGCATATATGCTCTCTTTATTTTTCTAATTTTTTTCTTAATAAATGTTGTAGTGCTCCATCTCTCTCTTCATAATATAATTCTCCTAAATCACAATATCCTCTATCAATAAACCAATTTAATGGTCCATTTGGGAAAACAACATCTTGTGAAGCGACAACCAATAAATATTTGTACCCCATTTTAATTAATTCTTTTTCTAATACTTCTAGGGGATAGGTTTTATAATCATAAATTGAATCTGATAAATACAGACATGTAAGAAATGCACTATCATGATTTTTAGGAATGTCATAAGGAACTTCTAAAGATGGTGTAAACTCAGCTCCACCTACACATTTGTCATTTAAATAATGTATTACTCCTAAATGAGGTAATTTATATTTATTCATAACATCCTTAACCCAATTTCCTTTTTCTATACAATATAACTCACAGCCGGCTGGTGAACATGTATATTTGACATCTTTGCAATTTTCTGCTAGAAGGTATTTTATTTCTCCTCTTACAACTTCTTTTCCGATATCAACTCTATAAGGTTTTCTGTTGGGAATTTTTCCTGCAATATAATCTTCTATTAATTTATCACTAATTGGTCCGGCCCATCTGATTTTATTATCAAAAACAGTTAAAGTAGGAGAAAACAAATTCATTTTTTTAGCAAGCTTTGAATTTCCACTAATATCATGATAGTTTACTTTTATTTGTAGTTTCTCTTCCATACGTTTTAAAATATCCATATTTAGTTTATTATACGGACATTGAATAGACCAATAATAAAAATCAATTGACATTTCATCACCTCATATTATTATTTATATTATTTGCTAGCAAAAATACTCATCTTCTAATGGTCATTACTCCTGAACAATATGATATTTTTTTTAAATCAACTTTTTATTATATAAATTCCTTTTAATAAACATTTTTAATTCTACATAATGTATTACTTTTCCAAACAATATCCTTAAGGAATATGATGCATATTAGCTAGATCTTAGAAAATTTTGTTATAACATATAACTATATTCAATTTTATCTTAAAATCATTCTGCTTACTTTATGGTATAAAAATCTCACTTGCATCATCTTTTAAAATGCATCTGTCTTTATAACAAACTTATAAACTATTTCAGTTTCTCCCTTAGTTGCTATAATAGCAATACCTCTATAATCCTTTTTATTCTTTTCATAATAAGAACTTAATGCAGACGCAAAGTGTTTGTTTACAACAAAATAGTCCTTATGATTATCGCCACTAACAGGTATATCAAGTATCTCTTTACTACTATACATAAGCATACCTTCATTGTTTAGCAGATGATCTTTAATAACGAATTTATCTGGTGGATTGTTTCCAAAATCTATATGTACTTTTTCACCAATATCTACATATTTTATGTCGTCTAATTTTTCTACTTCGAAAGCATATTTGAATAAATCTCTACTTAGGCTATAATCATTTTCTAATATTTCATATTCAATTTTTGTGTTTCCTACAGTTATATCTAATATTTCTTCATCCATAGTTGTATTATAAATTACACCTAATATCACTATTAACAAAACCGCTAAAAAAATAACCTTTCTTCTCATATATTCCCTCCTAGTCTAATACAAATTCTATATACAAAAAAACGACTCCGTTATTAATATCCCTATGTCTTATAAATTTTAAGTGTTAACGAAGTCTAGCTACTTTAGATAACTCTTGTCTTAAAATTCTGTATTTAAGTATAAGAGTTAACTAGCAATACATTGTTATATTAAGTATAGCTGTTTTTAAAATTAATGCAATATATTTTAGTTTATTTTATATGTTCTTTTAAAAATGACAGCACTTCTTCAAATGCTAGAATAACTTGTTTATCTTTCATGTCATAATCAAAAGCATGGTTTTTGCCTTTAAGGGTTATAAGCTTACTCTCAATACCCATAGTCTGTAATTTATTTGCCATTACTACAGATTGTTTATATGGTACATCAGTATCTTCATCACCATGCAATAGTAATGTTGGTGGATAATCTTTATTTATATTATAAATGGGACAAAATTCTTTAAGTTTTTCTCTATAACTTAAAATATCATAACCGCTTACTTCACTTGTCCATATACCATTCTGTCTACAATATAAATAATATTGAATTCTTTCTGTACTTCCCTCTGAAATGACTCCTTTATTTATGAAGCTATATGCTTCTTCTTTTGAAACAAGAGGTTTCTGACAATAAAAAAAACTTGGTTTACAATACCAGTCAGCAATAATGTCCCCATACCCATAAAATGAAACAATTGCTTTAGGCTTAATATCAAAACTACCTGTTAATAAACTCAAAAACCCACCAGCAGAACTGCCAACAATAGCAATTTTTTCTGGCTCTATATTTTGTTTTATCCATTTAATTGCATCATAGATGTCTTTTATGATTTCTTCAAGTTTAGTTTCAGGTGCTAAACGATAGTCTATTGATATAACAGAAAATCCTGCTTCATTATAAAGTTCTATCTGCTCTGGAATAATACTTTCTCTAGAATCCCAAATTAATGCTCCGCCATGAATAAATATAATTATAGATGAATTGTTTTTAAAATTTAAATAGATATCTGCCTTTATTGAACAATTTTTCTTCTTTTTATAAACAAAAGTTTGTTTATTCATTCAACTAATCTCCTGATAGTATATTTTCTCACAAGATAATACTATTGTTTATAACGTTTCGTGTTTTTGAAGCCTTAGAACTTTACAGGTAACATCTTTCCCTGACATAGTTTTACAAGTAGTTTTAGACTTAGGTTAGCGATTTGCTAACTTAATCTTTTTACTTTTTTTAATTTTTGAAAGAAACAGTCCAGTAATTGATGTAATTAATAATGGAATGTGAACTACTCCCATCCACCACATATCTAAATTTATTCCAAACCATGTAATCATATTCATAATAGCAAATATAAATGCAGTAAAGCTTGTTATTCTAAGGACAATCAGATTTACTCTTGGAAAATATAAAATTAAAATGGTTAGAATGGTGGGAGTTATCATACAATAAGTTAACCCAGCTTCGTTTGTAAAAAGAGCTTGTATTACAAAATTAGGTCTTATATCACTGCTTACCGGATACCAATAAGCTAAAATACTAAAAGGTATTAAGAACAACTTCCATCTTTTTATATTTTGTAATTCAAAATTGTTTTTCTGAACAATAAATTCCCATAACCACACTAATCCTACTATGCAAACTAACACTAGATTTCCTATTAGAACTGTAAAACCATAATCTTCAGTATGGGACATATGCTGAAATAAACCAACTATAAACATTAACATTGACACATAAAAACTGAAAATTCTTGATCCAATTTTAGGCTTATAAACAAATAATACTATCAGTGTCAGAGGTAAAATCTTGAAAATAATAAAAAGAGAGTCATATCTATAAAGTATTGGATTTGACAAAACAGCTTGTACCAATTTTGAAGTCTCTTCTGGGGAATAATCGTTTGAAGCATATGAAGGAATAAAAAACAAAATCAACAAAATTACATAAAACCACCATTTACTTGTTAAAGTTAAAATCTTCTCTTGAAAAAAATACTTAATATTCATTTTCAAACCTCCTTTTACTTATTAATGAGATATAATATTTTCATGTTTGTAACGCCTTGGGGCTTTACAAGAAATTCACTCATGTCTGTGAGTCAGCGAATACTGAATCGGTCAGTAAGAAGGTGTGGGTGTATAATTTTCAAAAACTCGCCCTAATAATTGCAAGAACAGTATTAAATGAGATTCTTAGTTTTTTTGTACTAAAAAATGATGATACCCTTCAGAAATACTTTCTTTTAGTATTTTAAAACATTCATTTTTTAGAATATTTTTCACATACTCAATCTCTGGATAGTAATGATATCCACCTTCATGTGCTACTTCGCCATATACTATAGGTAATCCTTTTTTCTTTCCAATTGTAAATCCCTCATCTTTTTCTTTCTTACTGATTGTCTCAACAGTAAAATACAGAATTCCTTCATTTTTCAAAGCGTTATAAAAATTTTTTATTACATCAACCCAATTTTCTGGAAATACATTTTCCATTGCATCTATGCACATAATTCCATCGAAAACATTAACATCTTCTATATCTTGCAATCCAATCTTATCAGTTTCATATTCTTTACACTTAGTTTTTGCTTTAATTAGCATCTCATATGATTGATCTATTCCTTTAACTTTTAAATTATATTCCTTTAGTATATCCCAATACTTTCCTGTACCACATGCAGCATCAAGAACATGTCCTTTATGAGGAATCAGTTTTATAAACTCTTTGACTAATTTTTCATGTTTTTCTTCGATATATCCCCACTTTTTATCATAATTACTTGAAAAAATCATATCGTATCTTTCTTCAGCTTTTTTCCTTTTTTCAATAATCCATTGTTTTCTTTCCATAAATGTTTCTCCTTTATCTATTTTCTTTATTGAGATAATTTTTATTTTTGTAAATCTTTCCACTGCATTGCCCATGTATAGTGTGAATTGAAAAATTTATCATTTAACCAATGATTACCTTCTAATGGTACACGATATAAAGGAATAGTTCCAAGTAATTCATAATGATGAACAGCTATACAATCAAGAACTGCTGATTTTTCTAGATAACTCAATTTTTTTTCCTTAGAATATCCAGTACAAAATCTCTCCAAATTCTTAAATGTTTTTTTAATGTCCTTATCCTTGACAGAGTTAAAATCAGTATCATTGCAAATTGTAGCTACATCAAAAACCGGATAAGAATTAGAAGCAATATCAAAGTCTAAAAATATGATTTCTCCTTTTTTTGTTTTCAATAGATTTCCTGTATGTAAATCACCATGACAAAATCCTTTAGGTAAGGTGTGTATGTTTTCCCAAAGTTCATCACCATACTTATCCATTTCATCAATTTTTCTTATTTCAGAAAACATTTTTCGCATGATTTTTATAAACCGGTCAATATAGTGTTCTTTTCCAAGCTTACGCAATTCTCCATTATAGTTTTCCATCAATCTATGCATTCTACCTGTCAGTTTGCCAATTATAAATATATCTTCTTTGATTTCAGGTTCTTTACCATTAATATATTCAAATAAAATTCCAACACGATTTCCTTCTGGCATTTCTAGTTTTGAATATAATTTATTTTGCTTAGTAGGAATAATATTAACAACTGGAAAATTGTTTGTTTTTAAGTATGTAATAATTTGAGTTGACTGTATTGCTGCTTTTGTATCAAATGTTCTATATAATTTATAAACATATCTTTTATCCTTTTCCCAAAGAAAATAAACTGATCCTATCATATCACGATATAAATATATATTGTTTAAGTTTAAACCATAAATATCATTCAACCATTTTAGCATACTTTCATAATCAGGGACTGAGTTATATATTTTCAGTATTAAACATCTCCTCTCATAAAATTACTTAATAAGTACCTCAATTAACAAACTTATCTAATATAAGTTCATCTAGATATAATAATGAAGTGCATGTCTCCTAGATTTGGTGTTTGTTAAGCCTTCGAGCTGAAATTTAAAAGAATACGTCTTTGAGAATTTCACCCCCGGTGAAAAGATATAGTATGCAAATTTTTAAATTTTACTTTATAGTCCATATTTGGTCAAAAGTATTGTTATACGTCATATTCTCTGTTTTTGCTTTGCAGTCCTATTAAAACATTATGAACTAAAGGTTTTATTCGTTCTTTTATATCTAACCAATCATATTCATGTATTGGAAAAATTGATTTTGGATCTTTTCTCACTTGCTTAATTGGAATTGCAATTCCTTTTGACCACTCCTCATTAACACCTTTTATACTCATTTCTATTGGCCATGATAGAGCATTTGCTATCGTGTTTATAACTACTCCTTTATACCCTTTAATTATTTCTTCGGTACCTCCACCATGTGCTATAATTCCGGCTGGTCGCTGATATAAAGGAGACTTATCCTCCTCATTATTGAACCTCGGTAAAAAGGCAAGCTGCTCCATTTTCTCTAACAACATTGCTAATTTTGATGGAATAGGTGCATAATGAGCTGAAACAATAAATAATCCATCCGATTTAACAAGCTGTTCATATATTTCATTAAAAACATTATCTTCAGCACATTTATTCTTTTTAAAACATTTCCCACATCCAGTACAAGGGTTTAGCTCATAATCTACTAATGATAAAATCTTAACCATTGCTTTATTTTTCTTATCTGTTTCAATAATTTCTTTTACTAAATTACATAATTTTAATGAAGTGCTAGATTCTCCTGCATGTTTAATATTTGATGCAGAAATACAACTAATTAGCATTATTTCACCTCTTTTTTTAATTTTATTTATTTCTCAATATCATTTTATCTCCTATTTATGGCTCAAATGATATATAACAATTTTGTGTTTACGACATTCTTGAACTGGAACCTAGTGGTATGAAGGATTAGACCCAAAAAACTAAATTAAGTATGCTTTGCATTAGACATATTCTTATCCAAAGTGTCTTAGAAAAGATAAGGAATATTAGAGAAGGCGTGTATTATAATCCATGGAATTAAAGTTCCTGTTTTTCTAAAACCATATGCCCAAAACATTCCGGTAATAAAAACATCAGACATGTTTGAAAAAGTCATTAATAAATTGTAAAATAAATTGACAACTATTAGCTGGTTTACATGAATTATATCAGATTTATTTACCATTCTACTATTTTATATAGTTTTTTTGCAAAATTAACAGTAAAATCTGCTTCCTTAGGCAAAGTAGGTATTCCTAAAAAGCCTTTTTTTTCTATATACCTCGTTACTATATTTATTAATTCTGTAGACTCTAATTTAGATATTTTTTCTACAGTATCAATTCCAGATTCATAATAAAGTTGAGCTCTTGTTTCTTTTACTGCAAATATTCTAGATAAATCAGATAGTTTAGTAATTCTATTTATTTCATCTAGAGGTATATTGGTTTTATTTGATAATTTATACCTTTGATCTGAAGTTTTACAAACATTAAGAAGTTGATTATTTGTTTTTATACCTATTTTATTTAACTCCTTTAAATATTCTTTATCAATAGTAAAATTTGATAAACTAAATGGAGGAGTATACTTATATTTTAATTTTTCAATTGCGTTTAGCATAACTTTATTTTCTTTCTTACCATAATAATACCTTAAATCTTGTATGTAGTATTTTGATATGTATTTTGTTGTATGTTCATATAAAAATTTATCTAGTACTTCAGGGGTTATATTATCAAGTGTTTTATTCAATTTGGTCAAATATTTTTCAAATTTTTTTGTGGAATTAATAATTCTTTTGATTAGATTCTTTCTAACGTCTAATTGATCTAAATATTCTATTAACAGCCTCTCATTCATTTTAATTATCTCCTTTCAAATTATAAAATAACTTGGAGTCAAAGATATTATTACCATTTATTATTTCTCTTGCTGTTAAACAATCTGGTAATAAAATTACATATCCTCATTAATGTCACATAAAAAGCTCCTTGCTGTTTGCAATTCCAAAAGGTTATTCGTGTTCAAACAAAGCTTGGATTTAACTTATTAATTTATTTCGTTATTCCGCCTTCAAATTAAACATCATTTTGGTATCCTTGTCCCCTTTTATAGTTTTATTACTCGATTTGATCATTCGTAAAAACTCCTTTACCAAAAGCTTGTTTTCAGGATGGGGTTCATCCAACTCAGATGTAATAACAAATATTAATTCTAACTCAGGTACTATAAATAAATACTGCCCACCATAACCACATGCATAATAACATTTATAATTATTATATTCTGTTATCCACCATAAGTAACCATAGGATGTATTTTCAGGTTCACCTCCGTCTACCTGCTTAGTTATTGATTCTTTTATATATTCTGGACAAATGATTTGTTTTTCGCCCCATAAACCATTTTTCAAGTAAAGATAGCCTAGTTTAGCTATATCTCTAGTTTTCATAAGTAAGCACTCTCTTTTAAAGAAATCAGTATTCCATACGTAATTTTCAATGCCTAAATATGAAAATAAATTTTTATCTGCATATGAAACAAAGTCTATTCCAGAAAGTTTTTCAATTATATAATATAAAATATGAGGATCAGGATTATATTCAAATACTTCACCAGGCTCATTTTTAATCTTTAAAGAAAAAGGAAGTCTTATATCATTATATCTCTTGTTTTCAGGAAACTCATAATTAGGAGATGGCCACTCGATTCCAGACGTCTTTGTCAAGAGGTGCTTAAGTTTTATTTTCGTAAAATTTTCGTCTGAATTTTCAGACATTTCTTCCTTAAAAATATCTATTATTTTCTTATCAACACTTTCAATAAGACAATTTTGAAGTGCTATACCAATTACAGCAGATAAAAAACTTTTAAATATACATGCAGTTTCATGTAAGGAGTTTTCTGAATAATCTTTCAGATATTTTTCGTAAATAATTGTATCTTCTTTGATTATAATAAAACTTTTGATGTGTGAAAAATCTTTTATAACCATTTTGTTTATACTATCAATAATTTCTTGATTTACATTTTTTGATTCCGGACTTGTTTTCTTCCAATACTTTGTTGGATAATATGCTTTCTTCATTGTCTCTACCTCCTCTATATTTTTAGCATTTTCATGATATAATCGACAAAAATAAACTTTAACTTTGAATAATTAAAACATTTAAAACTATCCTTGGCCACCAGTACTTCTATATAAGTATGTTATGAGACTAATTTTGTCCATAATATTTTTCTTTAGGCTAAAGACAATGCTCAGAGATTTGAAGCCCGTTAGCATGATGTCCCTCCAGATCAGATAATATTTGCAATCACCTTCTAAAATATTGTGCTTTATATTAAAAGGCGTCTACTTCTGTCAACTTATTATTCTTAATTTATACATCAAGCTTTATTTTAAAAATACATTTATCTGCACCGGATAAAACAGTTTTAACAGGTTCGATAAGGATGTTTTCTCCAAGCAAAGGAGTAAACATTGGTTCATAAAATGCTGCGGAACACTTACAATAAGATAAAGAAATTGATTTATTTAAATGCTTTATATACTCACAATGACACCTTTGCCCAATAATCGTTTTATTTGAAGAACAACCTCCTCCACAATCACAAGCATACATTTTTTCGATATATATTGCTTTTTCCTCCTGCTCATACCAAATCCGCTTTCCTATAACACTTTTATTGTTCATTTCGTTAACAAAGCTTTGTATGTCTGAACTTTGATCAAAAATCATCTTTGCTTTTTCAACTTTGTAATCCTCAATGAGACAGGGACAAGCTTCTTTATATATCTTATCCCAATCGCATGTAGCAACAGTTCTTATAAAACATTCTTTAAAGCCTATACGTCTATATACATTGATACCGCTGGTTTCAGCACGTAGAGAAATGGTTTTAATATTTCTTTTGCGTAAGTCGATTAATGCATTATCAATTGTTACAGTTGCAATCCCTTTACCACGGTATTCTTTAAGTGTCGCTACTAATTCTAATACAGATGTATCACCATCTGATATAGTCATGCAAGAAGTTACAGCTTTACCTTCTAATATACCGAGGTAAAAATATGTATTCTCTAAGTTGAGAATATCATTAAACTGTTCAATAGTAACAAGTTCACAGCCGAAAAGAGCAACATTTACAATATCAAGCCATGTCCTTAACTGCTCTTTGTTACTCACATTTATAACCTCAATATTATTGGAATAAGTTGTTTGGCTTACATAATCATCAATTCTCATCATCATGCATGAACCAGAAGTGTCTATAGAAAAACCCCTTTGTGATAAAAATTCATCTAAGTTTGAAGGTTGTGTATTAGGAGTAATCAGTATAGAATCAGGCATGATTCCTGCTTTAATATAAGAAATCATTTGCTGAATGCGAAAATCCATATCTTTTTCATTTATTTTAACTGAAAATATCCTCTCAAACCCTCTATCTGTAGTAGCTTTTAGATAGTTTATATCTCCTAATGTTAGAGATTCGCCACGCATTTTACCCCATGTTTTCCATGATAACTCTATTCCCTTTTCTATAATATCCGCTTCGTATTTAGAAAACATATTTATATCTCCCCTTATTTTTTTATTATCGTATCAAAAATACGTGACAACTGTATGTCATGTTAAAAAAAATAAACAATTCTCATTTAAAATTATAAAATAAATGCACAAGAATTTGTATGATAGATCTTCTGCGAATCCCTAAGGAAATTACTTCGCGAATAAGTTTTTACTAATTTTGTCTGATAATTGAATCAAGTTGTTCAGCAGTATTCTGCCATTCTTTAATAATATCTAAACTTTTTTCAAGTTGTTCTTTGT
>JANQLB010000136.1 GCA_028280805.1 Tissierellales bacterium | reverse complement strand
GATAGCAAGTAATATGCCTTTTAAAGGTCTCCTTAAGATAGATTTAATAATTGGATTTTTCATTAATTTAATCTCCTTATTGTTTATCTAATATTTACTTTTAAAAAGATTGTTACTTTATTTATTATATTTAAAAGCAAATCTAGATAGTTGTCCTATCTAGATTTGCTACACCTATATGCCTTAGTTGCAATTATCTTTTATAATTGTAAATTTTGAGAAGACATATTTCTCATATACTCACTTGAATAAATATTTGACCTTGCATCATCTCTACCATCGGCACGATCAGTAGCACTTGGTTGTATAGTACCATTACACCCACAAACACAAACACTACAACTACAAGAACAAGTTGAATGAACACAAATACATGATGAATAAGATTCTACTGTATGGAATTTTTTGCTTTTACGAAACTTCATAACACCCCTCCTTTCTAAGAATATCGATCTAATCAGATATTCTTTACATATTATTTGTTTTGTTTATTAAATACAAAAATAAATAAAAATGGTTTCTTACTTCTTAGTTTTTCTACTAAGAAGCTGATTTAATTATCCCTTCTATATTAGCTAAGGCATACATTGGTATCTGATTAATATCAATATTTACTCCTGTTCTCTTTTCAAATTCTAATATCAAATTTGCCAACTCAAATCCTGTTAATCCAAAATGCTTTCCAGTTAAAGGAGTAATCCAGTTTTCTTCTTTTAATTTATCAGGTGAAATCAGATAATTATTCTTTAAAATTTCTATTAATATTTTAGTCAATTCTCTTTTATCCACTGATTTAGCCCCCTTAATAAGATAATCTATTTATAATATTATTTGTAATTGTGTTTGTACCATTTTTCAACACATTTGTAATTGGAATCTTTAATTGTTTCTGATTGTATTCCAAATTTTTATCTACTTCTTCAAGAGGTATATGTATCCATGAAAGTTTTTGTGATTGGATAACATCTATGGAATCTATTACAGCATTACTAGCATGAACACCGTCTAAACCGGTATTATACTTTTCTTTAACAAAACTATTAATCATTTCAACATACTCGTTTATACATAATTCAGTTGGTATAACACATATCATAGAATCTAGAGTTATGGCTAAAGATAACATATAAGTTCTAATCCCGTATCCATTGGGTGTATATTCGTTATATTCCATTATGGAATCAGGTGCCTCTATCAGTATAATATCTGGTTGTTCCAAATGTTCAATCTCTTTTATAGTTTTTTTCAAATTTGATATCTTCGTTTTTTCATCAGACTTACTGTTAAATAAAGTATTAATGCTGTGGAAATTTGTTCCTAATGAAAATGGAGTTTTTGTAAATACACTGACCTTTAATCCTAGTTCTGTTAAATTTAAATAGACTTGTAATAAGACTTCCAATATATTCGGTTCATCAATCAATCCCCCTACTAAAATAACAGGAGCTTGTACAGAATCTTTCTTCTCTCCTAGCTTGTTTTCCTTATGTTTTTCTATAATTATCTTAATATTATCTTTATAGTCTTCCGTCAATTTCCACATTTCACTACTTACATCATCTATTCCTTTTGCATAATAATTGACTTTTATGCCATTTTGTAAAGCAATACTTGCAAGATCAGGAAAATCTTTATTATTGAAATCATCTCCTAAATCATCAATCAGTGCAAGTATGTCTGCATCAGATTCCTTTATATTCTCTATCAAGCTCCCCTTTATTCCCATTGGATGATGATTACAGGCCAAAGACAAATGTTTATTAGTTAATCCTAGTCCCCGTGGTGAATATACCTCTGATATCTCATATTTCTCTTGTAATTTATCGTAATATTTTATATATGGTAATAGTCTAGGATTAAATGGATATATAGCAACCTTTTCTCCCATTTATATCTTCTCCTTTTTTATACATTCCTTATTTGTTTCCCATAATATTCAGGAATTTCTTTCATTATTAGGTATTTCATTATTTCTGAATAAGCAATAGATTTTGATTCTTTACAATGTCTCAATTTTAGCTCTCTAGACATCTTTTTAGTCCCATCATCAGCTTTTTTTGCACATTGATTACAATATCTAAAAGCCCAGCAATCCTTACACTCTTTCTCAGTTAATCTACTAAAATTAAGTAAATAATCTATTTGCTCAAGATCAAATCCCTCTTTTAAAGTACCTATTTTCATAGCTTCTGAGGTTTCACTTACCCTCTCACAGGGGAATAAATTGCCATTTATATCTGAGAATAACCTCATCTGTCCGGGGATACAGGGACCTGAAGGTATGTCCACTTTTTTTATATCTGGAACTCCTTCAAATTTATAGGAATCATTTAATGTCCGCTGTACCACTGACTTTGATATCGAAGATATTTTCTCCATAGGATATCTTCCCCAATATGACATTAGTGCTAAAAATATATTATATTCAAATTTCCAAATATAGTCTTCTGAATATTCCAATGGATTATCATAAACATAATCTGTATCTATTATGGATGCATTTAAGTTTAGCGGTTTGAAATCTTCTCCTTTTAATTCTATTGAATTTATACAATCAAAATCATTACTTGGATCCATCACCATACTAATGCTTAATTTATCTGCATAATCTGGATATTTTTCTTGAACAAGTCGTATTTTTTCCATAGCAGAGTCGTAAGTTCCACTACCATCTGGATAGATTCTATTTAAGTCATTGATTTCCTTAGGCCCATCTAAGCTTATCATTAAACTAAAGTCATGCTCTATTAAAAAATCAATCTTTTCCTCATCAAGAAGTGTACCATTGCTTGTCATATTGTGTGAGATTTTTTTCCCTTTAAACACCTTATCTGCATATCTAACTATATCTTTAATCAAATCAAATGCTAATAAAGGTTCTCCACCATAAAAGCTTATGTTTATATCATTACTATCAATTGAATGAGTTAGTAAAAAATCTATTGCTTCTTTTGCTGTTTCTAACGACATACTTTCTTGAGTGTGAATTCTTTGCTTATTGTTTGTTTCTTCGGAGTATATACAATATTTACATCTAAAATTGCAATCTTGAGTGACTTGTAATGTTATTTTACTTACTTTTCGCTGCAAAAAATAAGGTAAGTAATTTGTATAGACATGCTGTATTTGTTGTACGTTGCTTCTTGTAGTTAAATATCCATTATTATAGAGTTGCTTTAATTCTTCATTAGGTAAATCCTCTGTGGTAAATTCATTTTTTTTACTAAGTAACTCATTTAAATACCAAAATGATTCTTCACTTATAGGGAGAATTTCACATTTTATCCCATCTAATATATAATGCTGGTTAATAGTTTTAAATAATTGTATTATCGGTTTATTCATACTAATCACCTCCACAAACTTGTCTTCATAATATTTGTATTTGAATCACTATTTTACATATATTATATAGAACAGTCAAATTGCTGTCAACTTTTTCTAGTTGAATTTTTGATATTTTTAAATATTTATGAATAATATTAGTTTTATTTGCATTGTTTCCAGTTTATACTTAATATTTTCTAACAATTTCTAACATTTAATTATTTTCAAATTGTATTTAATATTATAGTTAATAATCTTATGTATATATTTTATTCATTTAGGTTCATCATCAAGTATTATCTTTGCTCCAGTAGCAAGAGTTCTTCCTATGGCTACTCTTTGTTGTTCTACTACTGATAAATTGGATGGGTAACGAGACTGTTTATCTCCATCTTCAAAAACACAATTAATATCCCTTAATACATCTTTGTCTGCACCTTTATATCTATAATATATATTTTCCAGTTATAGTTTTGCCATGTTAAGCCCCTACTCTATTCTTTTACCTGTAACATTTCTAGTGGTTTTTTGTTAGTTACCTTTCCTATACCAAGTAGAATTCCTGCAATTGTTCCCAGTAAGTATCCTCCT
>JANQLB010000122.1 GCA_028280805.1 Tissierellales bacterium | reverse complement strand
AGTAGATAGCCAAAATCTATGATTTTGTGCTAGTCACTTACACAGCGTGATGCGTTCAGATGGAGTTAAAACTCCACCTGAACTGAGTCTTACTTTATATTTTGCTTTCTAACCTCTTTTATTTATAGAATATATATTTTTATAAACTTAATAAATCAACTATTTCATATAATTACAATATTCTATAATCTCTTTCTAACTCCTTTGTCTATGTTTGTCGTTTTATGTCTTTTTTTATATTGTCTGTAAAAAGAGTGTTATCTTAATGGAAGTAGGATTTATAGGCAGAGTAGACGTGGTATTTTTTCAGAGACAGGTTAGTTTTAATCCTTGTTTTAATGGAAGTATCACTTATAGGCAACTAAGAGCGGTTGAACTAAGTGGAGATGCAAGTTTTAATCCTTGTTCTAATGGAAGTATCACTTATAGACTCTTTTGTCATAAATATTCATTTTTCAATGTCCTTAGAGTTTTTTTGAATGAATAAAATATGCTTTGTTTTATTAAATTTCATTAAAATCAGCTCCTAAAAGTGGTATTTTCTTTTAGTAACAACCACCTCTATCACAGTATTACCAAGGTATACAGGGACAACGTTTACTTAATACAAATATTTTTATAGCAACAATCAACACATTTACTCTTATATTTAGTGCCTTTAGGATAATTTCCTTGTAAAATTTCTTTGTATTCATCTAAGTTATTCTCAAAAGTAGAAATCTCTTTTTCTGTTATTTCTATTTCTTTTATGGTATTTCCATTTCTGCAATATATAACAAATCCTTTATTTACAATATTATCATATATCTCTGCTATCATCGGTCCATACATAATGATCTGGTTTTTATAAGTAGAATATCATATCATTATATACTGCAAATTTATAATCAAGCGGAGCCATTGATTCATCTTTAAGCGTTAATATCTCATCTACTTTACCACGTATTTTATATTTCTCAGAAACGAGAGATCCATCTATCTTTTTATCTACAACACCTAGTTTTTTTCTTAGATATTCTTTACTTTGTAATGTTTTTGATTTATGTACCTCTCTGCCTTTCTTCACCTTATACCTTTTCTCCTAGTATTGTTGTTCTACTTTCTTAGCTGAAATTTCTTGAACTTTATCTTCTTTTTTTAGTCTAAAACACTCTCCTGATTTTGATACATATATCCCTTTAGAGTTTACAATCAATTTCAATTTATCACCTTCTTTTTATGCTACCAAATCCCCTTGAAACACTTTTACCAATTCCAATATAATCAGGGATTGCAAAATTAGTAGCAAAAGCACCCTTAAATCCAATCATTTCTTTACCTTTAAAGATAACTTTTACTTCACTAACATCTAATTTTACTCTTATCAATTCCTTAACCTCATAATTCAATGCCTTAGAACAAGATAATATATTTCCAATAAAAATTCTTTTAAGTATCTCTTCTTTTTCAATAATATCTGCACTATAATATGTCTTAAAATTCTTTTGACTTAATGCCATCCACGGAGATTTAAACTGATAATCAATAATTTTGTCTAACAATCCAAATTCTTCATCAGTAGATTTTATTTCTAACTGTTGGAGTGTTATTTTTTCATCCCCTATAATAATGTGATCTTCCCAAAGTAAATATTTTTTAATAATATTCACTCCTTCATCTATTCCAATTATTAAAGGTTCTTTATTAATTACCTTATACTGAATGAATGGATACTTATAGATAAATTTATTACCTTTATGATTATGAAACATCTCTATTTCATTATATTTATTAGCAAAAAATCCTCGAATTTTTGGAGCATCTCTACTCATTAGCTGTAAATCCTTATACCATATCTT
The DNA here is from genome assembly GCA_028280805.1 of Tissierellales bacterium. Taxonomy (GTDB): domain Bacteria; phylum Bacillota; class Clostridia; order Tissierellales; family VENL01; genus JANQLB01. Next base: position 1,946 of record JANQLB010000122.1, on the reverse strand, counting down.
TAGAATTTTGATTTTTTTCACTTGCAACACTCCTAAAAAATTAAATTATTCTTTCGTATAACTCCTAAGTTTTCGTCATAATCATCCATATCAACATAAGCGATACCAAATTTATGGATTGGTTTTGTATTGATATTATCTAGGTCTTTTTTAGGTACAGCTACTCTATACTCATTTAATCTTCTAAACTTGTTCTTAACCTCTATTGAATCAAAATCAACAGTATTTTGCAGGTCATTAATTAATTTACTGGATATCTCATCAGCATTAATTATTATATCTTCTCTCATAAACTCATTTTCTTCTATAAGTTCAAACTTATCCCGAAAACTCTCATATTCTAATTTTTTAATTAGTGACAGCATTTCTTGTGATATGTTATGTGATAAAATCTTACTAACCGTCCTAAAGTAGCTTTCATTTTCATAATTTTTATCTTTAATGCCGCATAGATGACATATACTCAAACTTGACTGCTTATTTAAATAAGTCTTTTTGATTATATTTTCGTATTTGTGTTTATACAGCTCTAAGGGTGTTTTTTCATTTTTAGTAAGCTAGTGATACAATAAAGAATCTCTATATGCACTTTTGGTAAATTCTCTTAACTCCATAGCAGTTTTTTCTGTATCTTCATATATATTTACTATTATTAAATTCCTTGGTGTCTTTCTGCCATAAATCTACAAGCTCTTTTTCTCCTTCAATAGTTCTTATGACTTCTCCAATGTTCTTAATATACTCTATCAAATTATACCTCCTTCCTTTTTTAGTTTAAGAAACATTATTCTAAAATTTATAACGCAATATCTTTATATTACTAAATATATATGTTTAACAATATCTTACATTGTCTATAATTGTATAATTCTGTACACAATAATATATTCCTTTAACTAATTTTAAGTTTTTTTATCAATTATTCCGATGTGCTTTTAATTAATATCAATACATAATTGTTTATAATTATTCATCCTTTTACTTACAAAGTATACCATATAGATTTTAATCTTTATTTCCGTTTTTGGACAACCGATATATCAAACCCAAGCTCTTTTTTTGAAAACAAATATCTTCTACTAATTGTTCATAGTCTTACTCAAGACCATTTGCTTATTAATCAGTTTCAAGCAATTAGCATGCTATATTTAAGGTCATGATTTTATGCAATATGGCTTTAGAAATACACCATTGTATTTCTTGCAAGATTTAAAAATTTTTCAAAAAACTTTTTTAAAATCCTTGACAAAAGAAAATCATATGATATTATTAAATTGTAATCATTACAAATTTAAATTTATTTCAATTGTGGAGGGGTTGCAAAGTGACTTTAAAAGAGTATAAGGAACAAGATATTGCCGACTATCTGAAAAAGTATGGGATAAAACCCTCTTATCAGAGAATAAAAATATTTGAATATCTAAGAAAAACTAAAAGCCACCCAAATGTGGATGTAATTTTCAAGGAAATAGTCAAAGTGATACCTACACTTTCTAAAACTACGGTCTACAATACTTTAAGCTCCTTTATCGAAAAGGGTATAGTAGCTGTTATAACTATTGAAGAAAATGAAACAAGATATGATGCCGACACTTCGATGCATGGGCATTTTAAGTGTAAGAGCTGCGGCAAAATCTATGACTTTGATATAAACTTCTCCAGAGATGATATAGATGATTTGGGAGGATTTGAAGTAGATGAGAAGCACTTGTATTTTAAGGGCAATTGTAAAAACTGCCTTAAAAATAAATAAAAATAAATGAAAGGAATGATTATAATCATGGAAGAAAGAATGCCGCTTATCGGCGAAGAATTTCCTAATATGGAATTAATAACAACTCAAGGGATTAAAAATCTACCCGGAGACTATAAAGGAAAATGGTTTATATTATTCAGCCATCCGGCAGATTTTACACCGGTTTGCACTACAGAATTCGTAGCTTTTC
>JANQLB010000107.1 GCA_028280805.1 Tissierellales bacterium | reverse complement strand
AATATTTATACTTATTATAGTGGGTTGTATTGTAATATATAATAATTTATCAACTGAAAAAAGCGAAACTTTCACAGTATATGAAGAAAATGGTTATTATATTTCTGAATACGGTAAGATTGATAAATTAGATTGGGAAAGTATTAATCTAGAAGGTAGTGGTTTTGAAAATGTTGAAGATTTTCTGCTAGATGTCGATTATTACGTAGATGCTATTAGTCAGTATGTGGGTAGATCTAATTGGAAAGAAAATTATAAAGAAAAACATGGAGATGATTTTGAATTTAAGATTAAGATTGGTGTTACATATTGGGTTTCACATGTTAAAGGGGGATATAATCATTATAAATATCTACGATTAGAATTAAAATTAAGGAAAGATTCTCTTGAATATAATCGTGCTCCTATAGCCCATGAAATAACACACCTTATTACTCCGTACTACAGTTCCTTAAGTTTAAGAGAAGGTTTAGCATCATATATACAGGATACTATAGGAAAAAACCCATCAATCTTTAATAAAGGAGAACCAATAATTCCTTTATCAAAGCAGTTTTTATTAGAAGAACATATTGAAAATAATATAGATGTAATTATGAATATAGGGACAGAAGGTATTCCAAAAGATATAGATGTAACTACTTCGGATATTGAAACCAGAAAGGCGTTTTATTTATTAAGTTATTCATTTAGTAAATATTTAATTGATGAATATGGAATAGAAAAGTTCATGGAAGTATATGAAGCTAAAGACCTATATACTAAATATGAAGAATTATATAAAAAAAGTCTGGAAGAATTGAAAAATGACTGGATTAACTATGTTAGAGCATATGAAGATAATTGATAGAAAGTTCTAAAGGTAATTCAATGGTAAAGGGAAAAATTTGATTTCATATGATCTATCTTCATAACATCCATCATATAACAAGGTGTTTGCGTTCTTTTGAAGAGGAGTTTGTGCTACAGTCGAAACAGATGATAATCATGATATATTTATAGTGTTTATTAGTTCAGAAGGTCAAGCTGGAAAAATAGCAAGGTCATTTAATCAACTTATTAATCTAATAATTCATTATCTATTTTGGAGTGATATATTGAAATTTTCAGGAAATGGTCGGTTGAAATAAATGAAAAAAATCGATTAAACCATAGTACAGTTTGAAGGCGTTGCAAACATGAAAACGTTAGGCATCATAATTTACTAAAAATTAAGTGAGGTAGATAAAAATGGACATTAAGAAGATAATTGACAAACACTATCAGATTGGGCTGATTAAAGATACTCACAAAACAGTTTATGGTAGTGGAAATACATTTGTAGTTGTGACTGACGAAGGCAGATACATAGCTAAGCTACAGAATAAAGTATATGAGATCGCTCTATATGATCGTGTTCAAAACAGCTTACAAATGGGAAGTATAAAGCATCCCAAAATAATTCATACAGTATATGGAAATTTAATTAGTCCTGAAGGATTAGTTCTATTTGAGTACATCAATGGTAAAACACACCGGTTCTTTAATGGATCTTTAGAAAATAAAGCAATAGAAGCTATTTATGAATATAATCAGCATCTAAAAATGGTTTCGTATAATATTTCTGAATTTAGTATTGATAACGATTGGGATAGGATCAAGTACTTAAACTATATTTGCGAAGAATCAGTTAAACGAATTATTGAGCTGCAAATTGATGCGTCACAAAAAGATATTCTGCTTGAATGTATTGATATTCTCAGTAGAGAAATGAGCCAAATTCAGAGGCTTGAGAAGCAAATTATACATTCAGACTTAGGTGCAGACAATTTCATAGTTGAAAACAATGAGATTAAAGCAATAATAGATTTTACTCCAGACATCAATAATGAACTATATTCTGTGGCACAGTTTGTTTATTGGAATTACTTATGGAGAACAGATCAGCCTAAAAGAAGTTCAATTAACAAATATTTGGAGCAATACTATAAGAATAATAAGAGGAAATGCAATTATCATGATTTTCATCTATTATTGCTTAATGCCTCAGTGTATAGGATTTTAGGTCCAATGTTTCAAATATCAGAGTCAGAAGAAAAAGATTACAGCGTTTTAATCAAGAGATTTGACATTGCCAGTTGGATCAAGGAAGAACTATTTAAAAATGAATAGATGTGAAACAGATAATCTAATATTTTAATTTATTGAAAGAATAGCAATTTTGACAGGAAAAGTAAACTATAACGCCTGACACAACAGTATATTACTAAATTTTCAATTGAACGAAACTATGGCGGCAATAACAAGGCTGCAATAATTGGGACTTATAAATATCCATCTGTTTTTTTCATTCGAATTCTATCACTTTAGGACTTTATAAAACCGAAAATGATGCTTTGCAAGAGCTAAACAATATTCAAAATTATATTGATAGTAATATGGGAAGTGTCTATCAAATGATATAGTATGATATTTTATATTTGTATTAGTAATACTAATTTCCGCACTCTATCCACATCTTTTAACTGTATGTAAGCACCGCCAAGGTGTTATTTCCTTTGGGTTTCAGTTCCAAGGCATCGCAAATACGAAAGATTATGTAAAAGATTTTTTATGATAAATGCAGTTATAACCACATCTTATGGAAAGGTAGGTGAGAGTCATGGAAAAATGCCCGTTCTGTTGGCCTGAGGTCGAGAAAGAAGCAATATTAGTAAATGAGCATTGTGTGTTTATTAAGACATTTGGAAAAGTACTTGTAGGTTCAGGAATGATAGTGCCAAAAAAACATAGGGAAACTGTTTTTGATTTGTCAGAGGATGAGTTTTTAGATACATACCGATTACTTAATGAAGTAAAGAAATTAATTGATGAGAAATTAAGTCCTGATGGATATAATGTAGGTTGGAATTGTTATGTTGTTGGAGGACAAACTGTACCTCATGCACATTTGCATATTATTCCTAGATTCAAAGATGAGCCACTTGCTGGTAAAGGAATAAGACATCATTTAAAACAAAAAGAAAACCTAAGGAAATCATTAAGGTTATAGATGTAAAAGTAGATAAAATTGCTGTTTATTTGTATATTCCCACTTAATACAAGTTGTAATTACAGTATTTATATAATATAATTTATAATAACAATCTAAAAATATCATGTAATAAAAACATAGGGGTTTTAAGTGAAAAGAAATAAAAAATGGGGGTATATTTATGGATATTAGGGAATTTTTTAAAAAAGGTGTTTGCTTTGAGGAATTTGTAAATCAAGATACAGATGCCTACAAAGAAAAAACCTTACAAATTTTAAATGATATTAAGTTTAAATCGGAGCAAATAGAAAAAATAAAACAGATTAATAATAAGATATATATACTTACATTTGCTGAGATGTGGTGTCCTGATTGTATGATTAACGTACCGGTTATTGAGAAAATGAGGCAGCTAAATGAAAAAATAACCATATCAATTGTAGGCAAAGAAGGCAATGAGAAAGTTTTTAAGAAGTATTCTCCAGATGAAAATCTTAAAATACCCACATTTGTAGTTTTTGATAAAGACTTTAAGGAAATAGGGAGTTTAGTAGAGCACCCTAAAGTAGTAAAAGACATTCTTTCAAGCAGTAATCAGCCAAATAGAATTGTTGCTATGAGAAAGTATAGAAAAGGCGAGTATGCAAATGAAACTTTGGATGACATATTACAAATAATATTGTAGGGGATCAGTATTTCCCTACAATAATTTACGTTTGAATAGGACAAGCAGAGGCTTTAAGATTAAAAACATAAGAATATTTAGAACTAATTACATATAATTGTGAGGTGAAGATTGTCATGATATTAAAAAGAATTACTTTAGTAGGAACAACAGCTTTATTATTAATAAGTTTAACTATAGGTTTTAACCTTGCAGATAAAAATTTCAGCATAGCTAAGGCTCAATTAGATACAAATTCAATGACAGTAGAGCAGAATATAAATATACAGGATTATTTAATTCAGCCGCCTACAAATTGGGGATTTTATAGAGAAAAGGTTGAAGTTAAAGGTATTTTTTTAACAGCCAGTACAGTAAATAATGAAAAAAGATTTAATAAACTTATACAGTTAGTTAATGATACTGTACTTAATACAATGGTTGTTGATGTAAAAAATGACAGTGGAAGATTAACATATAAATCTAATGTGGATTTAGCTAAAGAAATAGGTGTTAACGATAATATAATTATTGAGGATTTTCCAGAAAAGATGGAGGTTTTATTAGCAAATAAAATATATCCTATTGCTAGAATGGTAACATTTAAAGATAAAAGGATAGGAGCTGCAAGACCAGATTTAGTATTAAAGACTAAGAATGGAGATGTATGGAGAGATCGTAGCGGTAACACGTGGCTTAATCCATTTAATAAAGATGCATGGGAATATCCTATTCAGCTTGCTGAAGAAGCAGCTTTAATGGGCTTTAAAGAGATACAATTTGACTATGTACGATTCCCTACTGACGGTAATATTGGTCTTATAGATTACAGCGACAGTGAAGGTAGAACTAAAGCAGATGCTATCACTGCCTTTTTAAAACATGCTAGAGAAAGGCTTGAACCTCTAGGAGCTTATGTTTCAGCAGATGTTTTTGGAGATATTATTAATGTAAGAGGAGATTCGGGTATAGGTCAAAATTATGATTCACTAGCAGTAAACACAGATATACTTTGTCCAATGATTTATCCTTCTCATTACAATTTAGGGTATTATGGAATTGATTATCCAAACTCCAGCCCTTACAAAATAGTTTATCAAGCAATGAAAAGTGCTGTGAGTAGAATGGAAAAAATTGAAACAGAAGATAAAAATAAAGCAATATTAAGACCATGGATTCAAGATTTTGATGCAGGATACCTTAAAAAACAATATGGACCAAATTTTATACCATATGGTCCAGAACAGGTTAAGGCTCAAATTCAAGCAGTTTATGATGCAGGGGTAAAAGAGTGGCTATTTTGGAATGCAGGAAATGTTTATACAAATGGTGCTTTTTATAATACTGATATTGATATAAAACAATTCCAAAGAAATCAGCAAGCGATCATTAATAGAAACAAAAAGGAATTGGAGGAAAAAGAGAATAATCAAATAAATACAGAATCTAATGACAATGAAGAAAATTCATCTATTGAGAATAATGAAAGCTCTGAGACAGAAGAAACAGATCAAGATAATCCAGAAAATTAAAAAGTTTAATATAGGTAATTCTAATTTAAGTATCATAGGTTTTTTACCTTTGGTACTTTTTTGTTTCTTCACTATATTGAGAATAGTGTATCAATATAAAGCTAATTCTTTTAAAAGTGCTAAATAAATAATTAGTGGATTTTGACATAAGAATTAAAGAGTGCTACAATATATAGTGCTATATACATACAATGAATACTATATATCGTATAAAGGAGGAACTCTATGACTAAGGTTGCTAAACGAAACGGGAGCTTAGTTGATTTTGAAGTATCAAAAATAATTAATGCTATTCATAAAGCTATGGCTGAAACTAAAGAAGGTATTGATTTAGAATTAAGTAATGAAATTGCAAAAGAAATTGAAAAAATGATTTTAGGTAAAGTAGGCTTCATTAAAGTTGAGGAAATACAAGATATAGTTGAAGATTTATTGATGTCAAGCAGTAGAAAGGATGCCGCAAAGAAATATATTCTTTATAGATACGAAAGAGATAAGACAAGAGATGCAAGAAATAAGAGAATAGATGGTAGAATTCTATCTGAAGAATTTGTAAGCAAGTATAAGCATAAACAGACACCAATGAAACAGTTAGGTAATTTTGTCTACTATAGAACATATTCAAGATGGCTTCCACAGGAGAGAAGGAGAGAATACTGGTGGGAGACAGTAAGAAGAGCTGTAGAGTATAATACTACTTTAGTTCCTACAACAAAGGAAGAAGCAGAAAAACTATATGATAATGTTTACAATCTTAAACAATTTCTTTCTGGTAGAACTTTCTGGGTGGGAAATACTGATGTAGCACTACACTATCCTATGGCAAATTACAACTGTGCCTTTGAGATTATTGATAGTATAGACGCTTTTAGAGACTTATTCTATTTACTTATGGTAGGCTCAGGAGTTGGAGTAAGGATATTAAAGGATGATGTTGAAAAGATACCAAAGATAAGAACAGATTATAATGTTATTCATGAAGACTATAGTCCGATTATTCCAGCCGAAAGAGAAGATAATACAAGTATAGAGTTTAAACACAATAATACTGTAAAAATAACTGTAGGAGACAGTAAGGAAGGCTGGGTACAATCCTTACATTCATTTTTTAATATTATCCATAGTAATGAATATAGAAACATAAAAACGATAATCATAAATTATGACCATGTAAGACCTAAAGGGGAGAAGTTAAAAACCTTTGGTGGAACAGCTAGTGGACATTCCAGCTTAAAGAATATGTTTCATAAGATTGATAAAGTTTTAAAAAAGAGTGGTCTTATTAAAAATAAAAGAAGATTTAAATTAAATCCTATAGATTGCTTGGATATTGCTAATATAATTGGGCAAAATGTTGTGGTAGGAGGAGTACGGAGAACTGCTGAAATTGTTTTGATTGATTCAGATGATGAAGAATGTATAGAAGCTAAAACTACTCTTTATAAACAAATAGATGGTCAATGGATTGTTGATAAGGATATTGCCCACAGACAAATGAGTAACAATTCTATATACTATAGAAGTAAACCTTCTAGAGAAAAACTTCATTGGCATCTTAAACAGATGAGATATTCAGGTGAGCCGGGATGGGTAAATGAGGTTGCAGGTAGGAAAAGAAGAACAAATATGAATGGTGTAAATCCATGTGGAGAAATTCTTCTTGACGATAAAGGTCTATGCAATTTAACAACAATAAATGTATATGCTTTTGTTGAGGAAGATGGTTCACTGGATTTAGATGGATTGTTTGAAGCACAAAGGTTATCGGCTAGGGCAGGCTATCGTATGACATGTGTTGAATTAGAGTTACCTTCATGGGATTCTATACAACAAAGAGATAAACTATTAGGATGCTCACTTACTGGATGGCAGGACATGGTTAATGTCACAAAAATCAGCAAAGATGAACAAGTGAAGCTGCTAAGAAAATTAAGACAAGTAGCAAAAAAAGCAGTAAATGATTATGCTAGAGAAATTGGAGATGTAGAACCTATTTTGGTTACTACAGTTAAGCCGGAAGGGACTCTAAGTCAATTACCTACTGTTTCAAGCGGAGTACACTACTCTCACTCTCCATATTTTATCAGGAGAATTAGAATAAGCAGTGATGATCCATTAGTAAAGGTATGTGAAGAACTGGATTATCCAGTATTTCCTGAAGTAGGACAGGAATGGAATAACTGTGTAACAAAGGTGATAGAATTTCCTGTTAAAGCACCACAGGGTATTACTAAGTATGAGGTATCTGCTATCCAGCAGCTTGAAAACTATAAAATGTTTATGGATAATTATGTTGACCATAACTGCTCAATAACAATCCATGTAAGAAATGATGAATGGGATGCAGTAGAAGAATGGGTTTGGGAAAATTGGGATGACATTGTTGCATTGTCTTTCTTATCCTTAGATGACAATTTTTACAAGTTGCTGCCTTATGAATCTATTAATGAAGAAGAATATGAGAAAAGAGTAAGAGAAATGAAACCATTTATACCTTCTTTATTAAGTAAATATGAAAAGGAAGAAACTGATTTTGATATTTCTACCGAAGAATGTGCTACAGGAGTTTGTCCTATAAGGTAATAGAGAAAATTTTTTCATAAAATTCCAATAAAAATTTAAAATTTTTTGCTGATTTATCACAACTATGTATTATAATAGATAGTGAAACAAAAAATAATAAAGGAGATGAAAACTTGATAAACAAAAAACTAAGATATTTAATTGTGATTACAATACTACTTACTTTAACATTTACTGCAATAGGATGTGTAAATGACGAAGATGGTGATAACGAAGAAAGCAGAAATTTTAGTGATGATGTAGTTGCAAAAGTAAATGGGGAAAGTATAACTAAAGCTGATTTATATGACTTTATGGTTAAGCAAAATGGAGAGAAAGCATTAGATTTTTTAATTACTAATAAAATAATAGATTTAGAAGCAGAGAAAGCAAATATTGAAGCTACTGAAGAAGACATTGATAAGGAAATTGATAAATTAGTTGAAAGTTATGGCAGTGAACAAGCATTAATAATAGAGTTGGCTGAATATGGTTATACTATTGAAGAAATTAGAGAAGATATGAAAATGAATGTTAAGGTAAGAAAATTAATTGAACCGCAGGTTTCTATAACTGAAGAAGAAATGCAGGCTTTCTTTGAAGAAAATACAGTGTTGTTTGAAACTAGAGAAGAAGTAGAAGCAAGACATATATTGGTTGAAACTGAGGAAGAAGCACAAGAAGTAAAGAGTAAATTAGAACAAGGTGAAGATTTTGAACAGCTTGCTAAAGAATATTCAATAGATGATAGTAACAAAGACCAAGGCGGATACCTAGGATATTTTGGCAGAGGTAGGATGGTTGCAGAATTTGAAGAAGCATCTTTTGCTTTAGAAATTGATGCGATTAGCGACCCGGTTGAGACAACACATGGATATCATATCATTAAAGTAGAAGATAAAATTGAAGCAAAAGAAGCAGACTATGAAGAAAGTAAAGAAGAAGTAAAAAATTTAATTTTAGACCAAAAGGTACAGGTTGAATATGGTGCCTGGATACAAGAAAAACTTACTGAATATGATATTGAAAATTTACTTTTAGAAGATTAGTTTTAATAAAAAATAAATTCAAAAAGGACAGGTTAGATTTTAGCCTGTCTTTAATTTTTCAAGAAACGTTTTAATTGATATTCTAGATATAAGGCCAAATCAAAAACATTCTTAATTAATAAAGGATTTAACTGCTTTTATGTAGAAAAATAAATAGTTAGTAGATGTATTTTGATACAAATAATTTTTTGAAAATATAATTAGTAGGAGGGAATTAAGATGTCAAATATTGGTGAAAATTTTTCTTGGACATTTATCCAAGAAACTAATATTCCTAATGAAGTACAAGAAATATTAATTGAAGGAGAACAACCACAGGCAGCATATAAAACCATACGTGATGTAGCTGTAATAACTAATAAACGAATTATTATTGCAGACAAGCAGGGTATAACCGGTAAGAAAGTTGAAGTTTATACTATACCCTTTAAATCTATAGTAATGTATTCTAGTGAAAATTCTAAAGGTATATTAGATTTTAATTCAGAGATGGAATTATGGACTAGAGCAGGGAGATTTAAGCTTAATCTTAAAAAAGGTATTGATATTCGTAAATTAGACAAACTAATCGGACAATACATTCTATAAGATTTGTATTATAAATTATCAAATATATAATATAGATGTCAGCTTTGATAATTTATAATTAGCCTAAGTATAATACTTGAATAGAAAGACAGATAGTTTTACTAGTAAAATTGTTACATAAACAATATATAAATGGAGCTGATATTATGGACAGAAAAGATTTAAAGGAGCTTTTATTAAAAATTAGAAATGACGATTATAAAACTCCAGAGTATGTTAAACCGTTTGATTTGACTCTTACAATGATGAGCTATATTGGTGACACAGATGGAGAATTGAGAGATAATTTAATTCTGTCAACAATATATAATTGGGTAATGGATAGAGTTTTGACAATTGAAGAGATTCGTCACATTTTGAAGATAAGCATTGATGAAAGACATCTGTTCTATGGAATAGGTCAAGTTGACGATTCTGTTTTTACTAGAACTTTCTCTGTGCTGGTAGCTGATATATGTCTTTCTATGCATTTAGAAGATAAGTATTTAACTAAGGAGGAATTAGATACAGTTTTTGAAAAAGCTATCTCATATTTTAATGAAGAAAGAGACCTTCGTGGCTATATAGACGAAAAAGGTTGGGCTCATGGAGCAGCTCACGGAGCTGATACTCTCAAGAGTTTAGCAGAATGCGATAATTTTGGTTATGAAGAACTTGTCAAAATTCTCAAAGCTATTTATAACAAGGTCAATATAAATAATTACTGCTATATTCATAATGAAGATGAAAGAATGGTCTCAGCAGTAGTTGCTGTACTAGATAGAAAGATATTAAGGGAAAATGAAATTATAGATTGGATAAAGAACTTTAAATCATTAGATAAAATAGGGAAGCATCCAGAAGATATGACCATTGAGATTAATGTTAAAAATTTCTTGCAAAGTTTATATTTTAGATTACTTGATATATCTGAATATGAAAATGTAGTTAATGTAACAAAAGAAGTTATTAAAGAAGTCTGTTCTTTCTGTTAAAAAAAGAAATTTAAGCTGACAAATAGTAATGGTAAATTAAAATATTTCTTGGGAAATTTAAATTTTCAAGAAAGATAAATACAAAACATTAGTAAATATTAAAAGGTTGATTGTATTAATCCTTATAAAAAAGTTTATACCAATCAACCTTTTAATTACAAGCGACAAAAGATTAAAATAAAAAAATTTTACTTAAAAACTCCGTCAAATTCACCTTTCTTATGCAGTTCAACGATGTCATCGCATCCACCAATAAATTTATCATCGACAAAAATTTGAGGAACAGTTGAACAGCCTGTTTTAGTTTCTAATTCTTTAAGTTTTTCCTTTTGATTTGAAATATCTATTTCTTCATAATCAATTCTTTTGTTATTAAGAAGCCTTTTAGCCCTGATACAGAAAGGACATGTTTTAAAGGTGTAAATTATAACTTTTTTACTCATATTACATATACCTCCTTAATATATTTGCTTTAATTATACCCTATATAAAAATAGTTAAAGATTAATTTTGAGAACAATAATATTATTTTTCAATAATCATATCTGGTATTAATTTAGTTAAATCAAAATTTTTAAAGACTACACTATTATCTTCTATATTAGAACTAAAATCGTTTATACTTACTATAAAATCATTAACTCCCCATCTAATTATAAAGGGAATTAAGGTTAATAGGATAATTACAATAGCTGTTCTAAGTACTGTCATACCTATTATTAACATTTTAGGTTTTGATTTAGATATAACTTTAGAATTGGCTTCATCTACCTCGTTTTCATCCAAATCATTTTCAGTTACACTCTTTGTTTTAATATTATATGCTGATACAATTGATACTGTTATAAAAATAATAATAGATAATATTACTAAGAACGAACCTTGAATTATCAAGTTAGTAAAAAATTTATCTATAAAACCTTCAATCCATTGTTCAAGATTAGATACGCTTTCAATGTTATCTTCAATATCAATTACTGATAAAAGGTTGTAGTATAAAGTCTTCGTTATCAATGGGAAAAACCCAAGAACACCAAATACTATAGTTGTTAATCCTCCAATAATACAACTACTTGCTAACCAGTTTAAAGAACTGAAAATATTAAAATTAGTTAAAAATATTATTATTACAAGCATTAATATTAAAAATACAAGCATACGTGTAAATATATGTCTGTAAGATGATATAAAAGTCCTTAAACTCATAAATGGGTTATTATCATTAGGAAGTATTCTGGTTAAAGCTTTATTTAAATCCAGTTCATTATCTATTTCATCAAAATTAAAGTTAGTTTTAAGTATTTTATTAACGATTTCCCTGTCAATGTTTTCGATTTCTTCATGTTTATATGACTTATAGACGTCAACGATTAGTCTTATTGTCTGTCTATCTAAATTATTTTCACTAACTAAATTAATGTTCATAATTTTATCTATAAGCTCACTATTAATATTACCATCTATTATTTCAGATTGATGTTTATCATCTAAAACAGTAAATAAATTGTGAATGACTTCTAAATGACTTTGTATTTTCTCGTGAGTTAATAGTTCTTCTTTTAAATCATTATAAACATTATCTTTAAGAGACTCAATTTCTATAGTAGGCAATTCATTAGAGGCAGACATTACATATGAATAAGTTCCTTTAGCTACATTAGAAAATTGTATTTCAAACCATTCATTCTCAGCAGACTTAAGTATTTTTTCACCAACATTTAAAGAGGGTATAGAAGTTTTATAAGAATCTTGCGTAGTTTGATTCCTAAAATCATCAGTCGTTAATGATATATTGTTTATTTTATAAAAAAACATGTCCTTAAGTGATGTTGACATATTATTTTCATCAAATGAATCATTAAAATAATTTGTAGAAAAGAAAGTTTTATTAAATGTCATATGTACTTGAAGAAAAACTAATACAAGAGCTAATATAAAAATTATTACTGATAGAAAAAATCCTTTAAGTACTTTCATAGAGTATCACTCCTTAATTAAGTATATCTTTATTGTATATCATTTTATCATATTTTGGCAACAGTATAGTAATGCTATTATTAATTCTTTATTAGATAAATTACAGTAACAATATTTTCATTTCTAAAATGTTAAAAAAAATACTTACTTTTTAGATTGACCATTAATACAGTGCAGTGATAAAATGTTAATTATAAAATTTAGCAACTCTAAATATATTTCAATTAAATACATTTTATTTTGTTTAAGCATTATAAGGGGGACTTCTATGGATGAAAAAGCAGTAGTATCTAAAGGTAAATATAATGTTATAGATTTACCAGAAAAGGATTTAACTAAATCTACTTTTAAACTGGCTATGCCGGCTATTGGTGAGATGCTTATGCACACTCTACAGGGATATGCAGATATGGCAATGGTAGGAACGTTAGGAGCCAGTGCTATTACAGCAATAGGATTGAGCGATATGCCAATGATGACTGCCATGTCAGTTTTTGCCGCAATAAGTGTTGGTACTACAGCTTTGGTTGCTAGGGCAATAGGAGCTAAACAACAAGATGATGCAAATAATATAGCAAAACAATCGTTAATTATGAGTGTAATAATGACTTTAGTTTTTGTCAGTTTAGCTGTTTACTTTGCTAGATCTATTGTTGTTTTAATGGGAGCAGAACAGGATGTAATTCCTCTTGCAGAAGGATATTTTAGAACAGTTTGCTATGGGGCATTCTTTATGATAATATCCGTAATATTGAGCGGAGTATTAAGAGGCAGTGGAGACACAAAAACACCTATGTATATAAATGGACTAGCTGTTGTTTTAAACATAATAGGAAACTTTTTTATGATATTTGAGAGCAGAGTAGTTCAATTCACTATACCTTTATTAGATAAAGATATATCCTTATATATTCCCGGAGCAGGGATGGGGGTACAGGGAGCAGCCATATCTACAACTATTTCCAGAAGCCTTGCAGGTATAGTTATTTTAGGTATAGTTATTAGCAACAGAGGAGTAATAAAGATTAATATAAAAGAGAAATTAAGGATTGACTTAAAAATAATTAAGAGAATATTTGATATTGGAATACCGGCAGCAGTAGAACAATTTTGTATGAGATTTGGTCAATTAGTTTTTGGTAGAATAATCGCCAGCCTAGGGACTGTAATGTTTGCAGCTCATAGAATAACTCTTATTGCAGAGTCTGTATCCTTTATGCCGGGGTTTGGATTTGCTTTAGCTGCCACTACCTTAGTAGGACAATATCTTGGTGCAGAAAGACCTGATTTATCTTACAAAAGTGGATTTATAGCCGTTAAGATGGCTGCCATTGTAATGTCGGCTTTTGGAATAGTCTTTTTCTTTTGGCCTGATGTTTTCTTGATGATATTTACTAAGGATAAAGAAATATTAGATAGTGCAAGATGGTGTCTAAGGATTGTTGCTGTATCACAGCCATTCTTAGCAGCAGCTATGGGCTTTGCTGGAGGCTTAAGAGGAGCAGGAGATACTAAATGGGTACTAATAATTACTGTTATAGGAATTTGGGGAATAAGAATTATTCTTGGTTCTATATTTGTATTTGTATTTAATTGGGGATTAATAGGAGCATGGATTGCAATGACCTTAGATTTAACAATTAGAGGAATTCTATATTTCTTTAGATTTAAAAGCGGAAGATGGAAGTCTTTAAAAGTATAATTTTTTATGCTTATGATGTTTACTAGAACATTATAAGCATTTTTTCTTGTAATTAAAGTAAATTGAAGCTATAATCAAAGGTAAGAGAAGGAGTAAAAGTTATTATTTGACTAAAAACAGAGATATTATCAGGGAGGTGGGATTTTGATATATAAAAAGATTAATCAATTTACTGCAGGAGATTATATTGAAGGATTTTATCTTATAAAATCTATGGATTGTAAAATTACGTCTAATAATAAAAAATATTTAGATTTTATATTAGTTGATAAAACAGGAGAAATTAATGCAAAGTTATGGGAATTTACCCAAGGTGATGATGAAAAATACAAAGATAATTTATTGATAAAGATTAGAGGAAATGTTACACAGTGGCAGGGTAAAAATCAACTCAAAATTGATAAGATAAGACGAGTACAGCCAGAAGATAATGTGCATATCGAAGATTTCGTTCCTGTAGCACCAGAAAATCCTAAGTTTATGTTTAGTGAGGTTCTTAAATACATAGAAAAGATAAAAAATAGTCATATTAAAAAGATAACTAATTACATAGTAAATGAAAATAAAGAAAAATTACTATATTATCCGGCTGCAAAAGCAAATCATCATTCTATAAGGTCTGGTCTTTTATACCATATCAAGAGGATGTTGATGACAGCAGATAGATTAAGTGAAGTTTATCAAAACTTAAACAGAGATTTACTATTTGCAGGTGTAATTCTTCATGATATAGCAAAAATATATGAAATGGATGCAAATAAGCTGGGAATAGTTTCTGAATATACAGATGAAGGACAACTACTAGGACATATTATTCAAGGAGTAAAGATAGTTGATAAGGTTTCTGAAAAAATAGGTATAGACAAAGAAATTTCTATGCTTCTCCAACATATGATACTTTCACATCATAATGAACCTGAATTTGGCAGCCCAAAGCCACCTATGATACCGGAAGCTGAGATTCTTCATTATCTGGATATGATAGATGCAAGAATGTATGATATGGAGAAGGCATTAGATGGAATTGAGCCTAAAAATTTTTCAGATAAAATATGGGTTCTTAATAATAGAAAGCTGTATAAGGCAGCTTCAAGTGAAGATTAGGCGTAAATTAGTGTGAGTAATTTATTATATACTACAGTTTCATCAATAAACAATTATAATAATATCTTATATTAGGAGGATGAAATGAAAAAAGAAATTATTGAGTGGATTAAAACAATAGTTGTGAGTATAATTATAGGTTTTATCATTATGTTTTTTGTCATGCCATTGCATGTAAATAGTGTTTCAATGACTCCCACTTTAATGGAAAATGATTTTCTAATAGCACTAAAAGGTAGCCATGTTAGAAATGGAGATATAGTTTCTTTTCAATCAGAAATAAAACTGACTGAATATGAACTTAGTGAAATGGGACTTTTTTATAGATTTAGAGCAGGTGAATATAAAAATCTTATTAAACGAGTCATAGCTGTTGAAGGAGATAAGTTAATTATTAAGGATAATAAAGTATTTGTAAACGATCAGGAGCAAAAAGAAGATTATATCAAAGAATATGGTACTTGGGGAAATATAACTATAGAAAAGATACCAAACGGTAAAGTTTTTGTAATGGGTGATAATAGAAATGGCAGCGTAGATAGTAGAAGTAAAGATGTGGGATTAATTGATGTGGAATCTATACAAGGGAAAGTAATATTAAGACTTTACCCTTTTAATAAGATAGGTACTGTAAAGTAGTATAAAAATTAAAAAAATGTTAAAACTTTAAACACCGTCTTGACAAGGTTTAAAGTTTAGTGTATTATTAACCAAAATATAATATATTTAACGGCTAAGACAAGGAGAGTAGTAAAGTGTAGTAGCTTACAGAGACATAATCATATGGTGAGAGATTATGAGTGAAATGCTTTGTGAAAATCACCTTTGAGCCGAATATCTGAAATAATTTAGTAGGATATTCCGCATATCTGCGTTAAAACTATTGAGTGATAGGATATATTATATCTTATAATTTTGGGTGGTACCGCGATTATATCGTCCCTAGGTCATGTTGACTTAGGGATTTTTAGTTTCTAAGATTGTGAATATATGAAAGGGTGAAGAAGATGAGTAAATTTAAAGATTTGTCTCAACTATCGGTAAAAGAAGTTGAACAAAGTATATCTAAGTATTGGGATGAAATAGAATTATTAAAGCAGAGTGTAGAGACTAGAGAAGGAAAACAGCCATTTGTATTTTATGAAGGACCTCCAACTGCTAATGGGAAACCTGGAATTCACCACGTTATATCTAGAGCGTTAAAAGACTGTGTATGTCGCTATAAAACAATGGAAGGTTATCAGATTAAAAGAAAAGCAGGATGGGATACACATGGATTACCTGTTGAAATCCAAGTTGAAAAACAATTAGATCTTAACAGTAAACAAGAAATCGAAGAATATGGAATTGACAAATTTAATGAAAAATGTAGAGAGTCAGTTTTTGAGTATGAAGGTATGTTTAGAGAAATGACTGAGCGTATGGCATATTTAATTGATTTAGATAATCCTTATATTACTCTTAATAATGACTATATAGAGTCAGTATGGTGGATTTTAGATAAGTTTAATAAAGAGGGTTATATTTATGAGGGTCATAAAATACTTCCATACTGTTCAAGATGTGGTACTGGATTAGCTTCCCATGAAGTAGCTCAAGGCTATAAAGAAATCAAGAGTAATACAGTGGTAGTTAAATTTAAGCTTAAAGACGCCGATGAGTATTTCTTAGGATGGACTACCACACCATGGACGTTGGCAGCAAATGTATGTCTTACAGTTAATCCAGAACTAACTTATGTTAAGGTAAAATCAGGCGGAGAAATTTATTATCTAGCTAAAACATTAGTAGATAAGGTATTAGAGGAAGAATATGAAATATTAGAAGAAATAAAGGGTAGAGATTTAGAGCATATAGAATATGAGCAGTTAATGCCTTTCGTTAAAACAGATAAAAAAGCTTTTTATGTTACACTTGCTGATTATGTAACTGCAGAAGATGGTACTGGTATAGTTCACTCAGCTCCTGCATTTGGTGAGGATGATTATAATACCGGACAAAAATATGGTCTTCCGGTGTTACAGCCTGTTAACGAAAATGGCAGATATACTACTACCCCTTGGGAAGGCAGATTCGTAGCAGATGAAGAACTTAGTGTAGATATTATAAAATGGCTTCACAGTGAAGGAAAACTTTATAAAAAGCAGAAGGTTGCTCATAATTATCCTCATTGCTGGAGATGTGATACATCACTTTTATACTATGCAAAACCCAGCTGGTATATAGAGATGACTAGACTTAAAGATAAGCTGATAGAGAATAACAATAATATTGAGTGGTATCCGGACTATGTTGGAGAAAAACGTTTTGGAAATTGGCTTGAAAATCTAAATGACTGGGCTATATCAAGAAGTAGATACTGGGGAACACCTTTAAATTTATGGGTATGTGATGATTGTGAGCATGTAACAAGTATTGGTTCTAGAAAAGAGCTTGTTGAGAAAGCCATAGAGGATATAGATGAGAGCATTGAACTTCATAGACCTTTTGTAGATGATATTCATATTAAATGTGAAAAATGTGAAGAAACAATGACTAGAGTTAAAGATGTAATAGATTGCTGGTTTGACAGTGGATCAATGCCTTTTGCACAGTATCATTATCCTTTTGAAAACAAAGAAAATTTTGATGAACTTTACCCGGCAGATTTCATATGTGAAGGTATAGATCAAACTAGAGGATGGTTCTATTCACTACTGGCTATTTCTACATTTGTAACGGGAGAATCTTCATATAAAAGGGTATTAGTAAATGACATGATTCTAGATAAAGACGGCAAAAAGATGTCAAAATCAAAAGGTAATGTAGTAAACCCATTTGAGATGTTTGACAAATATGGAGCAGATGTTCTAAGATGGTATTTATTCTATGTGTCCCCTGCTTGGACTCCAACTAGATTTGATGAAGAAGGGTTAAAAGAGATAAACAGCAAGTTTTTCACAACAATAAGAAATGTATATAACTTCTTTATCTTATATGCAAATACAGATGGAATAGATCCAAGAAAATTTACAGTGCAGTATGAAGATAGATCAGAACTTGACAAATGGTTATTATCCAAGTTCAATACTTTAGTTAAATCAGTTAAACAAGATATGGATGTATTTGACCTTACTAAGGCAGTTAGAAAGATACAAGAATTTGTAAACGAAGATTTATCTAATTGGTATATAAGACGTTCAAGAAGACGCTTCTGGGAAAAAGAATTAACAACAGATAAAAAATCAGTATATAGTACCACATATGAAGTGTTAGTGAGAGTATCTCAAATGATAGCACCTTTTTCTCCATATCTTTCGGAAGAGGTCTATAAGAATTTAACTCAAGAACCTTCGGTACATTTAAGCTACTATCCAACGGCAGATGAAAATCAGATAAACCTAGAAATTGAAGAAAGAATGGACCTTGTAAGAACATTAGTTACTTTGGGTAGAGCTTGTAGAGAATCAGTACAGATTAAGGTTCGTCAACCTGTAGAAAAGGTTCTTATTGATGGTAAATATGAAAGTATGATTTCATATCTTGTACCACTAATCAAAGAAGAATTAAATGTTAAAGATGTAGTATTTACTAAAGATCTAAACGAATACATGGATTTTAGCTTAAAGCCTAATTTTAAAGTTGCTGGTCCTAAGCTTGGTCCTAAGGTAAAAGCATTTGGAAAGGCTTTATTACAGCTAGATGGGTCGCAGATTGCTCCGAAACTCGAAAATGGAGAAACTATAACTATTGATTTAGACGGAGAAGCCTTCCAGATTACTAACGAGATAGTAGATGTAAAAATAACAGCTAAAGAGGGTTTCACTGTATCTATGGAAGATAATCTATTTGTAATGCTTGATACTACTTTAACTAAAGATCTGGTTAATGAAGGTTTTGCAAGAGAATTTATTTCAAAGGTACAACAAATGAGAAAAAATAATAACTTTGAAATGATGGACAGTATTAATATCTATTTCAATGGAGATGAAGATATAACCAGAGCTGTAGAAATCCATAAGGACTATATCATGCAGGAGACATTAGCAGTAAGTATTGAAAAGGTGGAAAATAATAATCTAGAAAAACATGATTTAAATGACCATCATACTGGGATTAAAATTGAAAAAGAACAATAAGCTAGAAGTAAAACTGACTTTGATTAAAATAAAGTCAGTTTTATTTCTTAGTAAGAAAATATGAACTTTTTGTTCTAAACATTTTTCATCCAAAAAAGTTCATGTTAATTTATTACACTGATTTTCTTTTTTCCTTTTTTACTTAAAAACCAAAATATAATGTACGTTAAGAGTCCGTTTCTCTATCAAGTCTATTCTCACTTAAGATTACAAAGGTTAGAAAGTATGCTATAAGACCATTCTTTATATAGAATATGGCAATTGTTGTAATATCATTTTATTGATGATATACTTTATTATAATTAAGAAATTAAGATGCAAATTTTATTATAGCTATCTAGGAGAGAGGCATATGATAAGACATACAATACCTTTAGAGATTCTCATTTCTGCCTGGTATGTTAAAGAAATAATTATAAACAATGATAAAAGCTTATTTGTTATGATTTTAGTTTTGCTTTTGTATCATTGTCTAAAGACTATTTATTATATATTCTCTGATAAAATCTATAGCAAGTATATTTTAATATCTGTATCAGTAATGATAATTGTACTTGGTTTTAGTGTTTTTCAACCAATTACATATTTTTTGTCTATTAATATAACAGAAAGTATTAATGCATTTAAGAAAGAAGGAATCTATGTATCAATTATTTCTCTATTTTATGCACTGTTTATTCCAATAGGTTACTTGCAGGCTTTCATCCTAATTAATGTTTTCACTTTAATTCTAATGTATACTATTATCACAATGGAAAAAAAATCAAGAAAGCTATCTGCTGCAAATGTGACATTAGAAAGCCAATTGGAAGGATTAAGAGAAGTAGGTTTAAATACTAAACATTATGTACTCAGTTTAAGACATATATCAAAGCTTGAAGAGAGAAATGCCATAGCTCAAAGGTTACATGACGAACTAGGACATACATTATCTGGTAGCACCATGCAGCTAGAAGCCTCCCTTCTTATGATGGATAAGGATAAGGAAAAAACAAGAGATATGTTGAATAAGGTTATTAAGAGTTTAAGAGATGGTACAGAATCCATAAGGAAAATATTAAAGAGTATAAAGCCTGAAAATGCAAGTATAAATATACAAACAATTAAGATGCTAGCTATGGAAACACAAGAGAAAAGTGGCATCACCATAGATTTGATATATAGTAGCGATATTGCAGATTTAGATTTTATAAAGTGGAATGTTATTACAACCAATGTAAAAGAAGCATTGACAAATGTAATGAAATATTCAAAGGCTACCAAATGCAGAATAAAGCTTGAAAGGCTTAATAAACTTTATAAAATTTCAATAAAAGATAATGGAATAGGTTGCAATACTATAAAACAAGGTATGGGTTTACAGGGAATTAATGAAAGAACATCGAAGATAGGCGGTCAACTTATTTTAGATGGAACAGATGGTTTTTGTGTTATTATGCTGTTGCCCATAGAGAAAGGAAATTAATATGTCAATAAATATAATTATTGCTGATGATGATGCTCTTATAAGAGAGGCTCTAAAGATTATTTTTGATATGGATGATAGATTTAATGTTGTCTGGTTAGCTAGTGATGGACAAGAGGCATACAACATATGTTTGAAAGAAGAAATTGATGTTGCACTTTTAGATGTAAGTATGCCTATTCTAAATGGTGTAGATGCAACAGCAAAAATAGTTTCGGAAACCTCTACAAAAGTTTTAATTTTAACTACCTTCGATGAAGATGATTATGTCAAAAATGCTTTTTTAAACGGGGCATCTGGGTACCTTTTAAAAAATAATCCGCCTGAGCAGATTAAGAATGCAGTTTTATCAGTCCATGGGGGTAATGCAGTTGTCCAAGATGTAGTTATGGAAAAGATTAAGAATCCTAGCAATAGAAGTAAGAAAGATGTTAAGCTAAAGAATCTGACCCTTCGTGAAAAAGAAGTAGTTCAGCTAATTGCCAAAGGTCAAACTAATAAAGAAATAGCTGATAATCTGTTTATTTCTGAAGGTACGGTTAAAAATACTGTAAGCAGTATCTTGAGTAAACTATCATTAAAGCATAGGACACAAATAGCTATATATTATTTAGAAGACTAAGGTCATTACTTTAGTTATGGTATAAGTCATTACACTTTTCACTACCGAAGAGTGTTTTTTTTATGTAAGATAAAGATAAAGAATATTCAATTTCTAATCTTGGTATTAAAACTAAAACCAATGGGGTGATGTGATATGAGTATTGTAAGAGTTGAGCAGTTAGTTAAGAAATTTGGTGATGTTACTGCAGTTGATCATGTGGACTTAAATATCAAGGAAGGCGAGATATATGGTTTGCTTGGACCTAATGGAGCAGGTAAGACAACGATAATAAATATACTTTGCGATATGGTTAAAAAAGATAGTGGTGAGATATGGCTTATAGATAAAAAAGTAGAAAAGACAATAGAGAATATTAAGAGAGAGATAGGTGTTGTACCACAAAATGTAGCTATTTATGATGATTTAACAGCCAAAGAAAATGTAATGTTCTTTGCATCTTTATATGGACTAAAGGGTGATTTGTTAAAAGAAAGAGCATTAGAGGCGTTAGAATTTGTAGGGCTTTCAGATCAAGAAAAGAAATTTCCAAAAACGTTTTCTGGCGGTATGAAAAGAAGGCTTAACATTGCATGTGCTATAGCTCATCACCCGAAACTGATTATTATGGACGAACCTACAATAGGTATAGATCCTCAATCAAGAAATCACATTTTAAAATCTGTAAAAAAACTAAACAGTATGGGTAGTACAATAATTTATACCACCCATTACATGGAGGAAGCTGAGCATTTGTGTACAAGAATCGGTATTATTGATCATGGAAAAGTTATTGCAGAGGGAACATGTGAGGAGCTAAAAAGCATAGTTACGGAT
Organism: Tissierellales bacterium; assembly: GCA_028280805.1. Classification (GTDB taxonomy): domain Bacteria; phylum Bacillota; class Clostridia; order Tissierellales; family VENL01; genus JANQLB01. The sequence goes on along the minus strand of JANQLB010000107.1, from coordinate 11,346 downwards.
ATAAAGAGTATTGTTATTCAAACCGGAATAGATACTGAAATTAACTCAGAAGGCATTAAGAATATAAAAGGCGTCTTAAGTGTGGATATTAATGAAAATAGAATTACAATAGAATGTCTTAAAGAAAGCGATTGTATATCAGATGTTTTAGAATTTTTCACACAACAAAAAATTATCATTAAAGACATAAAAATGCAGGGAGTAAATCTTGAAACTGCATTCCTTAGTCTAACGGGAAGGAGGCTTAGGGATTAGTATGGCTATATTTAAAGTTGCAAAAAAAAATATTCTGCGAAATATTCGAGATATAAAAGCTATGTGTATCATGACATTAATGCCCATTCTTATTATTTTGATTATGGGAGTTGCACTTGGAGGGCTTTTCGAAGGTAATGAACTATCCATGAGGGATGTACATCTAGAGTATTTAGTTAAGGGTGAAAAAGGAGTATTTACAAAGGGCTTTGAAAGTCTTATGGATGAAATGATTACTGATGGCAGTAGTTTCCTAGAGATAAAAGATAGAGAGCAATCAATAAATCGATTAAAAAATGATGATATATCCTCTCTGATTGAGATTGATGAGGAAAACAAAACTATAGTACTCAACAAAAATAATATTTATAATACTGAGGCATCAATCATAGAAGGAGTTTTAAATACCTACGTAAGTCGTTTTAATGTTGTTCATGAGATAATAAATGTAAATCCACAGCTGATTGAAGAAGTAAGCTCCAAGGAGGAAGGGAATAGCTATGTAACTTTAAAAAGCTTGAATAGAAAAGAAAGTCCTAGCGCTATGGATTATTATGGTGTTGCCATGTGTATTCTATTTGTTCTATATGGAATAATGACACCTACATCTGATATTATTATCGAAAAAGGAAAAGGGACTTTATCTAGAATCCTTATATCACCCATAAGTAAGAAAGAGCTTCTCTTAGGTAATGCACTAGGCGGAGTAGGGACTACTACTATACAGATTGGTTTAATTATGTTAGCAACCTTGCTTATCTATAATGTGAACTGGGGAGATAATCCAATCTATGCATTTATTCTGATTTTTACAGAAATTATAATGGCTATGTCTATAGGAACAGCTCTAGGTTTCCTATTTGATAGTGAAGGAAAAGCAGTAGGGCTTATTCAAGTATTTGCTGGAGTAACTGGATTATTTGGTGGGAGTTATATGCCTTTACAAGATCTAGGTCTATTCGGTGAGATAGGCAAATACATCTCTCCTATTTGGTGGACTAACCGTGGTATGTTTGAGATGATATACACAGGAAGAATGAATAGTTATTATGCTGCTATAGCAGTTAACTTAGGAGTTGCAGTTCTGTTTTTACTAATAGCTTCTTGGAAAATAACTAAAAAGGAGGGTTTAGTTAATGGGTAAAGTGATATTGATTACTAAAAATATACTCAAAAGAATGCTTAAAAAACCATCCAGCTTTTTGCTTCATATTCTTTTACCTATAGTAGTAAGTGTAGGAATATTTATGCTTTCTAATTTAGGTGGAAGTGATAAAATTAGTATTGCCTTAGTAGATTTGGACGATACAGTATTATCTCATTCAATGACAGAAAGAATCGAAGAAACAAATGCATTTAATATAAATTATCTACCACAGAATCAGATTACTGACCACATCATTGATAGAAATTTCTCCTTTGGTTATGTTATACCAGAAGGGTTTGAAGAAACTATTTTATCTGGAGGTAACCCTAATATTGAGGTTATATCCATAGATAAAAGTGGAAGTACTACTTGGATTGAGAAAATTACCAACTCTCATATTGAAAACTTAAATATTATAGCAAAAGCAAGTAATTACCGAAAAGATGAGTTTTTTAAGATGATAGATAGAATAAAGGAAGGTGCTATAAGCTTTGAGTCTGTCTCAGTAAGCGACGAGTCAAAGGTTAAATCTGCTACAGAGAGAACCTTTGGTAACTATATGATATTCTTACTGCTAACCGCTTCTATAATAGCTTTTCAAATTCTAGATGAAAAGAGATTGGGGACATTTGGAAGAATAGGTATGTCTCCTGTTCATCCTAAAAGCTATACTTTTGCTAATATTGTAGCTAACTTGATTGTTATTATGGTTCAAGTTGGGGGAGTTATGCTAGCCTTGAAATTCATATTGGGTATTGAATTCTTTGCAAATCCTTTAATTATCTACTTCATATTAGTATTCTTTGCCTTATGTGGCATAAGTCTTGGAGTGTTACTTGTAGCATTTTCTAAAAATGCAAGTACAGCAGGTCCTTTAATGGCAATGATTATATCTCCATCATGTATGCTAGCTGGGTGTTTATGGCCGATAGAGTTTATGCCAGAATTTATGAGAAGAATTGCCTATATAACACCACAAAGATGGACTTTGGATGCAATCAGCATCATACAGAAAAATAGTAGTTTTGTAGCAATACTACCAAATCTAATTGTTGTTTTATGTTTTACAATACTGTTTTTTTTGATAGCTGTGTATAGGTTTAAAAATGAAGATAGATCAACTTCTTGAAGGGAAGCTTAACAAAACAAGTTATATGTAGACTGTGTTTATTGTTATACTAAGAGGCGTAGTGATATAATACTTCTAAAGTAGACAGTGTAAATAATAAAAATTACATTATCTACTTGGAGGTATTTTTTTTGATTAGTTTGAGCTAACATATGTTTAAGTACAAATGTATAAAGGTTACAAGAGCATAATAGAAAACATAAGAGCAATATAACTTTGTAGCTGACATATTACTTTAGATTGAAGGGGTATCATCAATAGAAAAAGATTATAAGCACAAAAATAATCCTTGAAAGATTTGACGAAAAAAGTTAAAAAAAATACAATAAGACTTATCCATAAACTGACTTTACTTAAATCAAAGTTAGTTTATGTTTAAAAGGATTTAGTGAGTAGGTATTGAATATTATAATAATAGGATAAAAAACTATAACAAGTGATTAGGAGCTGGACTTATGATAAAAAGAACAAGAGAACAGATTAATACTTCTAAAACTGTTACTGCAATTATAATTATAAATTCAATTCAGATATTGACGTTATTAGCAATAATAATATATGGATATGCTCTTATAAACGAATATAACTTTGAGATCGCTGGCAGCGTAAGAATGATACTATACGTAGTTTTAGGTATAGTTATTTTAAATAGTATTATGTCTATAAAAGATATATATTTACTCACTAATATTAGAGCAAAGTATTATATGCAGTTAAAAACTATACGTGAAATAGAGAAATTAAATAAAACCTTACTTGGACAAAGACATGACTTCTTAAATCATTTACAGGTTTTAAACAGCTTAATAGAGATGGAGGAATATGGTGAATTAAAAGATTATTTTAAGCGTGTATACCATGATATAAATAAGGTTAGTAAGACATTAAAGACATCTAATGTAGCAATAAACGCTTTACTTCAAGCTAAATTACAAGAATGTGAGAATAAAGACATAAACGTAGAATTAAGGATATCAACTAAGCTTGAAAGTTTAAAAATCCCCTCGTGGGAAATGTGTAGAGTTCTTGGTAATCTTATAGATAATGCTATAGATGCTTTAGAGTTTAATGATGAAAAGCATTTAACAATAGAAATTAGTGCAGATGTCCTTGGATATATATTTAAAGTTATAGATAATGGAGTAATAATATCTCCTGCTATCGAACAAAAAATCTTTGAAGCTGGATTTACGACTAAAGGGACTAAAGGAGAAGGGATGGGTCTGGCAATAGTGAAAGAAATAATTTCAAATTATCAAGGCAAGGTAAGTTTAAGTATAAATGATAATAAAAAGACATTCACTATAAGAGTTCCTTATTAAATAATAGAACTATTATAAAGACATTTAAAATTAATTTATGTATAGTTTATAGATTAGATATTTAATAGTGTTTTATATAGTATTATATTAGGGTATATAAGTATAAACATTAGAGAGGAGAGATATTTATGGATATTATAACTACTATAGTAAGTAACTTAGATATAATCTCTATAATTTGCTTTATTTTAGGTTTTGGGCTTATAGTTCTTGAAATGTTCTTCCCCGGTTTTGGAGTTTCAGGAGTGCTAGGTACTATACTCTTAATAGTTGGAATAATGTTAACGGTTAATACTATGATGGAAGCATTTGTTCTAGTAGTGTTCATACTATTGATACTTGGTGCTATTTTGACAATAATCTTAAGATCTGCTAATAAGGGTGGTTTAGCTAAGGGTGTAATTTTATCAACGTCTATGAGCAGAGAAGAAGGATATATAGGTGCAGGTGTAGAAGATATGGATTATTTTTTAGACAAAGAAGGTACTACTATTACAATGCTAAGACCTGCCGGGTCTGTTGATTTTGATGGAGTAAAATTGGATTCTATAGCTGAAGGTGAGTTTATACCTAAAGGTAAAAAAGTTAAGGTAATAAAAATTCAGAGCAGGCGACTGATTGTAAGAGAAGTAAGTGAAGAAAATTAAAATTAAAGTCATCAAGTAAAGGAGTTGATTTCATTGGCTCTTACCGTATTAATAGCAGATGATGATAGTGCTATGAGGTTAATAATTAAGAAAATTATAGATAAATTTGATGGATTTCAATTATTAGGGGAAGCTGAGGATGGAGAGACCACATTAAAAATTGTAGAAGACAAAAGTCCGGATGTAATATTTTTAGATATTCAAATGCCTAAAATAGATGGAGTAGAGTGTGCTAAAAAAATTGTAGAAATTAATCCAAAGTCAGTGATTGTTTTTGCTACGGCACATCAAGAATATATGCCCGAAGCATTTGAAGTATATGCTTTTGACTATTTAATAAAGCCCTTTAAAATAGATAGAATTTATAAAACTCTTAGAAAAATAAAAGATACTAAAGACAAAGAAGATTCCGAAATTATTTTTCAAAACAATAAAGGTAAGCTAGAGTTTAAAAAATTAATCTTAAAAAGTAAAGAAGGAAAAAGTTTTGTAGATATGGAAAGCATTATTCTTATTCAAAGAGAAAACCGTAATACTGTAATATATACAACTGATGGAAGATATGAAACTTCTGAAAGTCTTGGAAATTTAGAAGGTAGATTAGATAATAAATCTTTCTTTAGAAGTCATAGATCATATATTATAAACATATCAAAGATTAGTAAAATTGAGCCTTATGGCAGGTGGACGTATATAATAAAATTTAAAAATACAAAAATAGATGCTTTAATAACCCATGATAAATATAAAGAACTTGAAGACATACTAATAAAATAAGAATTATAATAATATAAGCGGGCAGATTACCTAATCAAACGTAACCTGTCCGTTTCCTGTTAAATCAATTACCTCACCAAGGTATTTAGGCTTTGGCTTTAAGAAGTTAACTAATATAAAATCTTTACATCTTGCTAAGAATTCTCTTTGCTTATATTGATTAATTTTAGGATAATAATGTTTGTCAGATGCTACACCATAGGCATCTATTCCAAGTTTCCGTGCAATATAGACTGCTCTGGGCAGATGAAAGCTTTGAGTTACAATAATAAGTTTGTCCGCTTCAAATACTTCTTTAGCTCTATACATACTTTGATAAGTATTAAATCCAGCGTGGTCTAAGAATATATCTTTATCATCAATATCATAGAGAAGTACATAGTTTTTCATGGCATTAACTTCATCATACTCTTTTTGCCCATGGTCACCACTTAGTAAAAGTTTATCAACAGTCTTTTTATTATAAAGTTCAATACCAACGTCTAATCTATCTGCAAGGATTGGTGAGACATTTCCATTTTCATATACTAAAGCTCCAAGCACTAACGCAGCTTGACTTTCAGGTACTTCATCAAGAGATAATATATATTCTCTTGTAAAAGTTTGTATCCTATAGTTTATAAGAAAAGATGAAATGACTCCTAAAACCAATAATATTAAACAGAAAATAAAAACTTTTTTAATGTGTTTTCTCATATCAATCACCCTTAAAATATGTTTATATTTTTATCTTAGTCCATTTTTTATTCTTAAATCTAAATAAGTATACTATTACAAATATAAAGAACGCTAGAATTTCGGATAACCAGAATCCCATAATTCCTAAATCTAAAACTAAAATAAAAAGGTAGCTAAAAGGAAGCTGGAACAACCATAATCTTATAATTGTTATATACATAACTGCTTTAGTATCCCCTGCACCTCTCAAAGCTCCGGACAATATAATTACGGATGAAAGAATCCATTGATTAAATGCCGCTAACATTAGAGTAGTTATAGATATATCTACTACAGATTTGTCATTTGTAAAGATTGAGAGCAGACTTTTTGGGAATAAAGCAAATATTCCACCCATTAATAAACCATATACTATACCTATGCCTAAAGTAGTGTAGCCTATTTTTACAGCTTTATCAATATTCTTTTCGCCTAAAGCTTGACCTACTAAAGTAGATGCAGCAATTCCTAAGCCGATTGCCGGCATAAAAGATATTGACTCAATTCTTAATAGAACTTGAAAAGCTGCTTCGCTGGTAACAGATAGATAAGATATAAAGATAACTCCTATAGTAAAGGAAAGCTGCATAAATATCTGCTCTATTGCAGCAGCAGAACTCAGCTCAAACAGTTTTTTAAAAACATTCTTTGTCAATTTCATTAAATTAAGCTGTAAATGCAGTTTTCTATGTCCTTTTAAAGCTATAAAAATAAATATAATTGAGCCAATAAACCTGGAAGCAGCTGTTGCTATAGCTGCTCCTTCTATGCCTATTGCCGGAAAAAACCATGGTCCGGTTATTAACAAGAAGTTACCAACTATATTTAAGATATTTATAAATCCATTAATTTTCATTGAAAGTTTAGTATCTCCAACACCTCTAAAGGCAGCTGTCAAAGAGAAATTTATGAACATTGACACCTGCGCAATTGATACTATTTTCAAATACGATAATGCATTTGCTCTTACTTCATGTGTTGTGTCAAATATCATTAACAAATTTTCTCCAAATATTAAGATTGTAATAGTTATAATTAACCCTAACAAGATATTTAGAAAAAGATTTTGAGCTAGAACTCTTTGAACCTTATCAAAGCTTTTTTCACCAGTGTATCTAGCTATCATAGCTGTAGCACCAGTGTTAAAAGAACCAAAAATGAAGGTCAAAGGAAAAATTATCTGATTTGCGAAACCAACGGCTGCAAGAGCTTCCTTATTAATCCAATTTCCTATCATAATAGTATCAGAAATACCTACTAAAGTATGAAGACTCATCTCAGCTATAACAGGCCATGCTAAAAGTAGAATTGTTTTAACTAATTTTAAATCTATATCTTTTCTAAGTTTATTAACTTGCTGCATTTTTTCACATCCTCATAATCTTAAAATCTTTTATACATACTAAGTATTATATCAATATTCATTATATTTTCATATTAAATTTTTTAAATATATATTTTACTATACTTTTATCTTTTATGAGATGATAATAGATTATTAAAAGTAAGAATAATTTATCTTAATGTCATAGAAAATCTTATTAGATTATGGTAATATAATATTGCTACTCTTAAGAGATTATCAAACGAAATATATATTAAATATTTACTACAATAAATTTCATCTTTTAATAATTATTTAAACTCTTAAGGGAAGAATAGACTTAGAAATAGTCAACATTTTACTTAGATAGCATTAATTATTTGATATTAAGAAAACTAACTGGAGGTGTTTTTTTGGAAAAGATTGAGTTAAAGGCTGTAAACACAATAAGAAATTTATCTGTTGATGCTGTAGAAAAAGCTAATTCTGGTCATCCTGGCATGCCAATGGGAGCGGCTCCTATGGCATATACTCTTTGGAGCAGGTTTTTAAAAGGAAGTGCAGAAAAACCTAACTGGTTTGATAGAGATAGATTTGTATTATCAGCAGGTCATGGTTCTATGCTTTTGTACTCCTTACTTCATCTGTTTGGATATGATTTAAGTATGGAAGAGATAAAAAATTTCCGACAGCTGGGAAGCAAAACACCAGGACATCCTGAGTATGGTCATACTGTGGGAGTAGAAACTACTACAGGACCATTAGGGCAAGGAATTTCAACAGCAGTTGGTATGGCATTAGCTGAAAAAAGATTAGCGGCGGAGTTTAACACTGATGACTTTAATATAGTTGACCATTTTACTTATGTTATTGTAGGAGATGGAGATATGATGGAGGGAATTTCATCAGAAGCTGCATCATTAGCCGGTCATCTTCAACTAGGTAAGCTAATTGTACTATATGATGATAACCAGATAACTATAGAAGGTTCAACTGATTTGGCATTTACTGAAGATGTTTCTAAAAGATTTGAAGCGTATGGATGGGAAGTAATTACCGTTAAAGATGGAAACAGTATTACAGAGATTGAGAAAGCAATTAAAGAAGCAAAATATAACACTAACAAACCAACTCTTATAAAAGTTTCTACAACTATAGGCTATGGAAGTCCTAACAAAGCAGGAAAATCTAGTTCACATGGATCACCATTAGGTAAAGAAGAAATAACTTTAACGAAAAAAAATCTCGTATGGGATTCTTATCCCGATTTTTATGTTCCTGATGACGTTAGAGATTTATTAGCTAAAATCATATACCAAAAGGAAGAACAAAGAGTACAATGGGAACAAAAATTTAACGAGTATAAAAAGAAATATCCAGACAAGGCAGAAAAATGGGAGATATGGCATAGTAATACCATTGCTGATGAATTTATTAATGATAAAGAATTGTTTAATGTAAAAGAAGAAAGTATTGCAACTAGAAGTTCTAGCGGAAAGGTTATGAATGTAATAGCTAAATATCTTCCGAATTTCATGGGAGGATCAGCAGATGTAGGGACTTCCACAGAGACATACTTAAAAGAAAAAGGGGATTTCAGTGCTGAAAATCCAAAGGGGAACAATATAAAGTTTGGAGTAAGAGAACATGCAATGGGAGCTATTTTAAACGGTATGTCACTACATGGAGGACTAAGGGTTTTTGGATCAACATTTTTAGTATTTTCTAATTATATGCTGCCGGCAATTAGATTATCTGCTCTTATGAGTCAACCAGTAGTATATGTATTTACTCATGATAGTATTGGAATAGGAGAAGATGGACCTACCCATCAGCCTATAGAACATCTAGTTTCTTTAAGGTCTATACCTAATATAAATATTTTTAGACCTGCTGATGCAAATGAAACAACAGCTGCATGGATTGAGGCTCTAAATCAAAATGATAGACCTTCGGCACTTATATTAAGCAGACAAAAATTACCAGTCTTAAAAGAAGTTAACAAAGATGCTCATAAAGGTGGATATATATTAATTAAAGAAGATAAAGAATTACCGGATGTAATACTAATAGGAACCGGGTCAGAAGTTTCGCTTTTAGTTGAGGCCCATAATAAACTTAAAGAAGACGGTATAGATACAAGGGTTGTAAGTCTGTTATCTTGGGAGCTTTTTGATGAGCAGTCTGATGAGTATAAAAATGAAGTATTACCTCCTCAAGTTACTAAGAGATTATCTTGTGAAGCAGGATCAACTTTAGGATGGATTAAGTATGTAGGATGTCAAGGTAAAGCTATAGGAATTGACACTTTTGGAGCATCTGCACCGGGAGCTGTATTAATGAAAAAATATGGTTTTAGTGTTGAAAATATAGTTAAAGAGGTTAAAAATCTTATTTAAACATAAAAAGGGGAATAAATATGGCAGATAAGAATACTTTACCTATAGTTGTATTGATATTTACAGTAATAATATGGGGAATATCTTTCTTAAGTATTGAGATAGTTGTTGAGACTATTCCTCCTATAACTTTAGGATTTTATAGGTTTGTAATTGCATCAGTTCTTTTGTTTTTTATTAAGAGAATAAAAGAAAAAGAAGTAAGGATGAAAAAAAAGGATATATCTTTATTTGCAGTTGCAGGATTTCTTGGAGTTACGTTGTATTTTATATTTGAGAATAATGGAATAATGCTTTTAGATGCCTCTACTGCATCTCTTATAATAGCTACAATACCAATATTCAGTTTAATTTCAGAATCTATTATATTTAAAGTAAAGATGACTGGATTAAAAATAATTAGTATTATTTTATCATTTATTGGTGTATATCTTGTTGTAGGGGGAGATATAAATAGTTTGATAAACTCCGGTAAAGGCGTAGGGTATATAATGATGTTTGGTGCAGTAATTTCTTGGGTTATTTACTCATTAGTTACCAAACCTTTGTCTAGAAAGTATTCTCAGTTAGTTATAGTTTATTATCAGACATTATTTGGTACAATCTTATTTATTCCTTTTATTTTCTTTGAAACTGTTAAGTGGTCAGAAGTAACAGGAAATATAATATTAAATGTGCTGTATTTAGGAATATTCTGTTCAGCAATTGGTTATGTAACTTATGTATATGCAATTAAGCATCTAGGTATAGCAGTGTCGTCAATATATTTAAATGCTCTTCCTTTAGTAACATTAATTGCAGCATTTTTCATATTAAATGAAGAAATTACTCTTAATAAAGCACTTGGAGGTATGCTTATCGTGATTTCAGTTACAGTGGTAAATTTAAAAATTAAAAGAAAAAAGGTTATACCTACTACTCATACTTAAGTGGGGGCGAAGCCAAAGCTAGTGAAATTAGAGATACACTTACCAATGGAAGGTGGGATTATTTTAGAGAACCCGTCTTACAGTGGCTGATACAAAATTTTAAAATTAGTCTTGGTTCGGATTTAAGGATGAAATAAGCCTTAATGAAGTCGGAATTGGAAGTAATCGCTAACCCTAAAGGAATGGCGGTGAATTTGTCACTACTCTTATTAAGCCTAGTACCATTAAGGAAGATAATACGGAACCCATACTCCTTGATTTAGTAAAATACTAAGTCGCGGAGGAAAGGGTATGAGTAGAAAAAAAGAAAATACAGGATTCGTTTGTGAGAATTGTAGTAAAATAGTGCTTCCTTTAAGTAATGGAAGTTATCGTAACCATTGTCCATTTTGCCTATATTCAAAGCATATGGACATAATATCTGGAGATAGAAACAATATGTGCCAGGGTCTATTAAGACCGATTGGAATTAAATATCACTCAAAAAAAGGTATGCAAATAGTTCATAAATGTGTAAAATGTGGAGAAGTAAAAGTAAATATAATTGCGGAAGATATAAAACAGCCAGATAATATAAATATAATATTAAAGCTAAAGGTGTTATAAAGTAAGACTCAGTTCAGGTGGAGTTTTAACTCCATCTGAACGCATCACGCTGTGTAAGTGACTAGCACAAAATCATAGATTTTGGCTATCTACT
>JANQLB010000106.1 GCA_028280805.1 Tissierellales bacterium | reverse complement strand
CATGATGACTTGACGTCGTCCTCACCTTCCTCCTCCTTACGGAGGCAGTCTCATTAAAGTGCTCAGCCGGACTGTTAGCAACTAATGACGAGGGTTGCGCTCGTTGCGGGACTTAACCCAACATCTCACGACACGAGCTGACGACAGCCATGCAACACCTGTCACCTGGTTCCTGCAAAAGGCACCTTCTTATCTCTAAAAAGTTCCAAGGATGTCAAGGCCAGGTAAGGTTCTTCGCGTATCTTCGAATTAAACCACATGCTCCACCACTTGTGCGGGTCCCCGTCTATTCCTTTGAGTTTTAATCTTGCGATCGTACTCCCCAGGCGGAATGTTTAATACGTTAGCTGCATCACTGAAAGGATAAAACCTTCCAACGATTAACATTCATCGTTTAGGGTGTGGACTACCAGGGTATCTAATCCTGTTTGCTCCCCACACTTTCGCGCCTCAGCGTCAATGCTGTCCCAGCAGATTGCCTTCGCTTTTGGTATTCCTGCTGACCTCTACGGATTTTACCCCTACGCCAGTAATTCCATCTGCCTCTTCCAGATTCCAGGACCACAGTTTCAAATGCAGTTCCATGGTTAAGCCATAGGATTTCACATCTGACTTATGAACCCGCCTACGCGCCCTTTACGCCCAGTGATTCCGAGTAACGCTTGCACCCTCCGTATTACCGCGGCTGCTGGCACGGAGTTAGCCGGTGCTTATTCAACAAGTACCGTCATTGTCTTCCTTGTTAAAAGGAGTTTACAACCCAAAGGGCCGTCATCCTCCACGCGGTATTGCTGCATCAGGCTTTCGCCCATTGTGCAATATTCCCCACTGCTGCCTCCCGTAGGAGTCTGGACCGTGTCTCAGTTCCAGTGTGGCCGTTCACCCTCTCAGGCCGGCTACCCATCGTTGCCTTGGTGAGCCTTTACCTCACCAACTAGCTAATGGGACGCGGGACCATCCTATACCGCTAATCGCTTTGACTTTATTATCATGCGATAACAAAGTTTTATGGGGTATTAATCCCGGTTTCCCGAGGCTATCCCCCTGTATAGGGCAGGTTTCCCACGCGTTACTCACCCGTCCGCCGCTATCCATCTGTTTAACACTCAATACTTAAGTTTCTTTTTTCTCTAAGTACTCAGTGTTAAACAGATGAATCGCTCGACTTGCATGTGTTAAGCACGCCGCCAGCGTTCGTCCTGAGCCAGGATCAAACTCTTAAATTAAAAGCTTTCCTGTAACTCAATCTTGACGCTAGTCAAATTGATTATTACATATTTTCTTAAACAGTTTCCACTGTCTTTTTACATCTCAAAGTTATTTCTTAAGGATGTATTCATATGGCTTTGCACTGTTTAATTTTCAAAGACCAATCTAAAATTTTTAGTCACTTTATTTTCTCGCGACTCTTATTAGTATAACAAACCTCATGTTGTCTGTCAAGACTTTTTTTAACTTCAATAAATCACTTTATGCTCTGTTTTACAAAAGCCTCAGTTCAAAACTCAACATTGTGACGACTCTTAATACTATAGCAAACATCAAAAGGCTTGTCAAGAAATTTTTTAAAGTTATTAGTATTTAAAGTTTTGTATATTTTTATAAACTTACGCTAAGGTTTGTTTAGCAATTTCAAAATATCTATTTGTTTTTTCTAAACTGAATTATTATCACTTTTTTAGGAAAAACTTTATTTATCAACATCTTTATTTTTCTATACATTATATTAATAAAATATCTTGGGAGGAAATTATATGCAGACTTTATCAAAAAAAAGAACTGACAGCGTTGATTCTTCTATTCCAATAGCGTCTTCAAAAGTTAGTAGTTTACTAATTGACTATCTAAACTCCTACTATAATAATCATTATGATGAACTACTTATATTATGCATTGGTACTGATAGATCCACTGGAGATTGTTTAGGACCTTTAACAGGCTATAAGCTTTTTCAATACGTAAAAAATTATGAAAAAGTACACGTTATAGGAACTCTGGATGAACCTGTTCATGCTAAAAACCTAAGCTTAAAAATAGATGAAATTAAAAGAAATTATAATAATCCGTTTATAGTAGCTATAGATGCCTGCCTTGGTAATTTAGATAGAATAGGTTACATATCACTAACTCTTGGTCCATTAAAACCTGGAGCTGGTGTCAAAAAATCTCTTCCTTCAATTGGTGATATGCACATAACCGGAGTTGTAAATCTAGGGGGGTTTATGGAATATGTAGTATTGCAAAATACTAGATTAAATATAGTTATGAAGATGTCAGAGGTTATTTCATCAAGCTTTAATACAGCTCTCTGGCATTTAAATAAAAACAAGATTTTAAATACTTAAGGCGTCTTAAATACGACGCCTTACCTATCAAATAACGGACTGTATATTCTACTATTTATAATATGTTTAATTTCTTCAACCGATTTTCCATTAGCGTTTATAAGAATAGCAGAATGAGTATCTCTTAAATTATCTGCATCAGACATGTTTGTAAAATGATTATTATAGGGGATATTATCACCATCGCTTATATACACTATTGCTTCTACGTTTTCGCCATCTTCTATATTATATATCTCAAACCCTGAGTTAATAAGATTAGACTTTATTTCATAAAGATCATTTTGGACTGCAATTTTTCTAGACATAAAAACACCCCCACTATTATTAATATTTAATATATTATTTTCTGTGAGGATTTTTTTATTCAACATATGCTATATATTTTTAATAAAATGTTTATATTGTTCTTAACATATAACATCTATACTCTTATGAAACATATAAAAATTTACATTGTCTTTTGTATTTGTAACTTCACCATCAATATTAATATACATTTTATCTTTACTTTGAATACTTATACTTTTAGCTTTATACATGTTTACATGTTTAGTATATTTTAAATGCTTTCCTTTAAATATAGAAGGAAAAATAAATAATAATTTGAGTTTAGAAATTTTACTTATAAGGCAAATATGAAAATAATTATCTTCTAAATCTGCTACAGGGCAAATTTTCATTCCTCCACCATAATACCTCCCATTCCCTACAGCAACTAACAGAGCTTCCTTCTCTAACGTAAGCTTATCTAGTTGTATCAGTATCCTTTTATGTTTATAACTTAACATTGTAATTAAAAGTCCTATAACATAAGAAAATTTACTCATTAAAAAGCTTTTAACTTTCTCAGTATTTTGTACTACTTCAGCATCTAAACCAATACTTGCTACGTTAAGAAAAGCTTTATCATTAACTATACCTACGTCTATAGATTTAGTATGACCTTTTATTATAACGTCAATCGCTTCTTCAGGATCCAAAGAAATATTTAGAGATTTAACTAAATCATTTCCTGTACCCATTGGTATTATTCCTAACCTTCCACATCCATTAACTATTAAACCTTTTGCAACTTCATTTATAGTTCCATCTCCTCCAACAGCAACTATTGTATTATAGCCGGCTAATAAGCCTTCCTTTGATATATTAACTGCTTCACCGGGTTGTGTTGTTCTAACTATATCAAACTTTATATTTGCTTGTTTCATTTTGTTTCTAATTAAGAAAGTGATGTCCTTTAATTTGTTTTTTCCTGCTACAGGATTAATTATAAAAAGAATTCCCAATTTTATAGCCTCCGAATTAGTTTTTTACATCATTAATTTTTGTTTATATTCTATTGACATATATTAGCTAAGTATTGCAAAATATAAAATTGTGTATTAGGAAATTCTAGATTTACTTGAATTAAATATATTACCCTTTACTGCTCTATCAATAGCTTGTATTTCCTCAGTTGATAAATTATATTTTGATTTTCCATCCTCAATTGGTTTTGCATAGGTATTACACTCTTCTCTTCCATAAATGCTTGTTATAACAAAGCCATTTAAATTATCATCTAATAAAGCTATAGAAAAACTAAGATCACTACCCATCTCATTAAAGGCGTTATACCTGATAAATCCTATCTTCTGTAATGAAAGCTTTAGTCTGTCATCTAATTCACTGCAATAATCTACTAATCTACCTAATTGTATTTTTACATCATCAACTACTTCAACATGCTGCATTATTATTTCTTCTAGTGATCCGCCATTTACATTTTTCACAAGTTTATTATATTTTTTTCTCATAGACGAAATTCTAAAGATATTTATTACGGTCACCAGAAATAAAAAAACAACTATAATAGCTAGTCCAAATATTATTTCAAAATTGTAATCAATAACAATGTCGTTAATTGTATCCATAATCTTCTCCTTTCAAATTAAAAATTATGATGCTTTATTCATAGTACTATCATTAATTCTACATTGTATTTAAAAATCCTTTGACATGTCAAATATTCTTAGCTTTATTAAGCTTGTCCATTTTATTATATTCAAAATTTTTATATTGTTATCTAAAATTTTATAATTATTATAATATTTATAAACTGATCGTATCTTCATTTCTTAACAAAAATAAGTAGTATCTAAGACACAATCAACTAAAATAAATATTTTTATATTTGTTTTACAATTTTACCGACTGCTTGAACTGCCTTTTCTATATCCTGATGAGTGTTAAATGGTCCTATGCTAAATCTCACTGTTCCTTGCTCAAAAGTTCCAATTGTTTTATGTGCTAGTGGTGCACAGTGAAGACCTGGTCTTACTGCTATATTAAATACTTTATCCAATATATAGCTTACCTCTGAAGAATCTTCATCACCTATATTAATGGAAATAACGGCTGCTTGCTTTTCAGCATCCTTAGGTCCATAAATCTTTACTGCTTCAATCTTTTTAAGCTCGTTTATAAAGTATCTAGTTAACTCTTTCTCGTGATTTCTAATACTTTCTAATCCTCTATCTAAAATATACTCAACTCCAGCACCAAGTCCCACAATACCTGGTGTATTAGGTGTTCCGCTTTCAAACTTATCTGGAAGCATTTGAGGTTGTATAAGTAGATTAGACTTACTTCCTGTACCTCCTTCTTTCATATTCATAATGTCTAATCCTTTTCTTATATACACTCCTCCAGTCCCTTGAGGTCCTAATAATGCTTTATGACCCGGAAAAACAAGGATGTCTATTTTCATATCTTTAACATCTATCTCATAAACTCCTGCTGATTGAGCTACATCTACCATATAAACAATGTTGTTTTTCTCCGCTAAATCTCCAATTTCCTTTACAGGAAAAATTGTACCAGTTACATTGGAAGCATGTGTAGTTACAATTAACTTAGTATCATCATTAATGCTATTTTCTATGTCTTTTAAATCTATTAAGCCAATTTTATCACACTCAACAATAGTTGTCTTTACACCGACTTTTTCCATAGCTTTTAATGGTCGTAAAACAGAATTATGCTCCATAGATGTAGTTATAACATGGTCTCCGGGCTTTAACAAGCCCTTTATTGCTAAATTTAATCCATCTGTTCCATTATGAGTAAATATAATATTCATCGGGTTATCTATGTTAAACAGATTACCTAGTAATTCTCTTGTTTCATAAATAGCTCTGCCTCCTTGAAGAGCTAATTTGTGCCCAGACCTCCCTGGGTTTGCTCCATACTCTCTCATAGCTTTATTAATATTTTCATATACACTTTCAGGCTTAGGAAAGGTAGTAGCAGCATTATCTAAATAAATCAAACATTTCACCTCCAAAACCAATGTATTTTAATTATACCATATTATATGTCCATGAAAATAGAAGTATTATAATGAAAAATAAACTTAGAAAATACTATCTGGTTATTAAACCAAACTTATAATCTAAGTTTATTTTATAAATAAAACCGTATGTTTATTAGCTATTTGTTATAAAGCTTATATATTTATATTTTTTATTATCCATTCCATAAAGAACTCTTCTATTACAAATTTACTTATAAACAAACCTGCTATTATATACATTGTTATAGATATTTTCTTAAATTTACCTGTGAATAAATTTAAGAAAACATATGACACCATACCAAATACAATGCCATCTGCAATACTATAAGCTAATGGCATCATTATTATTGTTAAAAATGCCGGAATAGCTTCAGTAAAATCGTTAAAGTCAATTTTTAATATTGGTGACATCATAAAGAATCCAACTAATATTAAAGCTGTTGCAGTTGCTTGTGGTGGAATCATTAAGAATAGAGGAGCAAAGAACAATGTAACCCCAAATAGAGCAGCTGTTGAAAGTGATGTTAATCCGGTTCTTCCTCCATCAGCAACTCCAGATGCACTTTCTATATAAGTAGTTACTGTACTTGTTCCTAAACAAGCTCCTACAGTTGTACCAACAGCATCAGCAAATAATGCCTGCTTAGCCTTGGGAAGATTTCCTTTTTTATCAAGCATGTTTGCTTTTGATCCAACACCAACTAATGTTCCTATAGTATCAAACATATCTATAAACAAGAAAATAAATAAAACAAAAAGCATATCAAATGAGAATATTTCATTAAATCCAACAAATTTAAAAGCTATTGGTTCAACAGATGGTGGAAGGCTTACAAGGTCTGCAAAGCTTGACGGTAGCAGAGTAACTCCTAGTGGAATTCCAATTATTGTTGTTCCAAGTATTCCTATTAGCAATGCACCTTTAACCTTGTTAGCTACCAAAATTGCTGTAATAATAACTCCAATTATTGCTAAAAGTGGACCTGCAGTTGTTATATCTCCAAGTTTAACTATTAACCCATCAAGTGTATCGCCTGCTATAAACTTTCCGCTTTTAACTATACCTGCCTGTGAAAGACCAATAAAGGCAATAAATAAACCAATACCTACTGATACTGCATGTTTAAGACTTAAGGGTATCGCATTAACAATAGCTTCTCTAACATTAAATAATGTTAATAGTATAAATATAATACCTTCAATTAAAACTGCTGTTAGAGCAAACTGCCATGAGTATCCTAATTGTATTACTACAGTATATGCAAAGAAAGCATTAAGACCCATACCTGGTGCTAATGCAAAAGGATAGTTAGCATAAAAAGCCATTATTATTGTAGCTACTATTGAAGAAACAGCCGTTGCAGTGAAAATTGCATCTGTATTCATCCCAGTAGTTCCTAAAATATTTGGATTTACAGCAAGGATATATGCCATTGTCATAAATGTAGTTAAACCAGCAAATAACTCAGTTCTTACATTTGTCTTATGTTCCTTTAACTTAAATGTTTTTTCAAAAAAAGAATTCATTACTCTCCTCCTCATATTTTATAATTTTTTGTTGCTTGATATATTAACATTTCCAAAACTTTCTTAGTCTATAAACTATTCTACCTCCCTTCAAAATAATTATTCTTACTAATAGTTTTGTTTTGTGTATTATAAAGATATTATTAATGTTTTGATATAATTAAACTATTGTAGTAATTAATTATGACTAATATTTTACCATAAATATTTAGTAATAAATTTAGAAAACTATTTTTTATAACAACATTCTAAATAAAAGAAGGTTTTTTAGAAAAAAACCCGAAAAAACATTAGATTTTTGTTAGATTTAAATAAAAAATAAAAGGCTTAATCGTTTTTGATTAAGACCTTAACTTTGTTTATCTTTTAAGATTCTTTTAATTACTTCTTTATTAATTTGCTTATCTTTAAAGCAACATTTAAACTTAACCTATCTTCAGAATTATCTAAAGACATTCCTGTTATATCATTTATTCTTTGTACTCTATATAAAATAGTATTATAGTGAGTAAATAAACAATCAGACATTTTTTTAAGGTTGCCTTTACAATCAAAGTATGCTTCTAAAGTTTTAACAAGTTCTGTTGATTTTTTATTATCATAATCATCTAAAGGCTTTAACGTATCTTCGTAAAACCATATTAACTCTTGTTGTATACCTTCTTGACAAAGTATTTTATATATATCTAAGCTATCAAAGTTAATAACTTTATCTTCCTTTAATATCTGTCCTGCTCTTATTGCTCTTTCTGCATCCATCAAGCTGTTTTTTATATTGTCAATACCATTAAAACATCTTCCAATACCTACTTTATAATCTAAATCCTTATATTTAGAAATTATAAAATTTTCTATTTCTGTTTTAAATTTTGTTAATAACTTACCCTTTTCAGAAATTTTCTCAAACGATAGTAAAATTTCTATTCTTTCACATCTTCTTGCTACAATCCCAGTAATTTTAATTTTCTTTAATATTTGCTCAATACCTAAAATAATCTCATCTATATCTTTATACTTATTATTAATAATTTGCTTATGCTGTAATCCTAAGTCTATCTTCTTGTCAAACTCAATTATACTTACTATATAATCACTTGTGTTACATAGATTAAATAGATGTGCTCTTTGTATAGCTTTTTGCCTTCTGCTTTCTTCTAATGATAACAAATCTTCTATAAACTCAGATCTATATCTATTTTCAACTTCAATGATTGATATATCTCTTAATATCTGTAACGCCATAGTAGTTGAAGCAGTTTCTATTACGGATAAGTCAAATCCTCCTAAAGACGTATTTAATCCCCATAAAAATATATGTCCAAAAACTTTGCTTTTTACAACAATAGGCATTATCATTCTATCTATATATTTATTTTTAATTAACACTTTATCTTCATGAAGTCTTTTTTCATTAGCTTTACGTTCATGCAAAGTATAAAACTTAAGACTGTTCTCAATTAAAATATCACTTTCCAATTCAACTTTATTAATATCATTACCATAAGCAATTAATTTATCTGGAAACTGTAACTTTATGATAAGAGGATTATTTAAATTGTTATAGATAATTTTAGATATGCCTTCAATACTATATTGTTGAAGCATAGCATTCATTAATTCTTCATGTATTTTCTCAACTCTCTGAAGCAGCAGTGCTTGTCTATTAAAAATTTCCTCAAAAACTTTAGTTGTAATAGTTGAAAAAGGTATTGTGTAATAAAGGTCAATTATTGGAAAATTTAACTCATTAGCTAAATTAATTATCTCATTAGATAATGATTGTAAATATGGATGAACTTTAATTCCAATGCCGGCAAGACCTTTCTCTACACAGCCTCTAATCAATTCTTTTTGTGTTTGTATATTATCTTGACTAAATGAATATGCTGTTGTTAATAACAGTTCCCCCTGATCTACCCAATCCAGTGCATCAGGGTCTGCCATAATATTAACTCTTGTAACAGAATTGTTAATTCCCTTAAATCCAGCGATAACCTTGCATTTTTTCATAAAATCCATATTCATTATACTATTGATTGTAATACCGTTATTTCTGACCATGTAAACTACTCCCTTATATATTAGTATGAGTAAAATACAATTTAATCTATAATAGCTATTAGATTGTTTCAAATTTATAAAACAAAAGAACCCAAGGTCTAAATATCTTATAGACCTTGGTTATAGTTTATAATTTACTATATACTATCTTAAGTACTTCTTCTTTCAGAGAATTACCTTCTTCTACTATTGACTCACACTTTTTATCAATTGTATCCACATAATCTTTATCTTTTATACCTGATAAATTGATTTTTACATTAAATATAGCTCCTTCTATTCCAGCATAGCCAAGTAATGCTCCTACTCCTATATCTGTAATAGCATTTTGATTTCCATAATTTGCAAATGATTTTTGAAGTTTTAATACTTCTAGACATTTTTCAGCTGTTTCAAGAGGAACTTCTAAAGCCTCCTTAGTAGCATCCTGTATAGCTCTAACTCTAACAGATTTTTCTTCTTCTGTGTTTTTTGGCATTTTAAAAGCAGCCATAACTCCATTAAAAGACTTAGTATCTTCATCAACTAACTCATTTAATCTTTGAACAAGCTTTATTGCTTCGTTAAAATTATTATCTAATTCTTCTTTAAGCTTATTATCAAGCTCATTATAAGCTTTTTTACCTTTTGTTAAATTGCCCACCATAGCTGTTAATGCTGAACCTAAACTTCCTACTAAAGCAGCTACACTTCCTCCACCTGGTGCCGGAGCTTTACTTGCTACTGATTCAATAAATTCTTCTACTGATTTTTTTATTAACATTTTAATTCCTCCTATCTAAAATTATTATTAGATTGTTTACTTGTAATTAATATCCTGCTGTAATAAATAAGCTATAATATATAATTATGTATATACTTAGTTTAACATAATCTATTATAGTAGTCCAAACTTAGTTTACTATTGTATATTTAGTTAAAAACATGAAATATTTTCTATAATTTATACTATAATAAGCTTTTTAATATATACGTTAATTATAAGAGACCCTGATAAAATTCAGGATCTCTAAAGTTATAACTATTTATTATTCTCCTCTGTTTATATAGTGAGTATGAAGAAGTTCATGAGACTTATGTCCGTTTGGCTTTCCTAAGAACTCTTCATATATTTTTTTAATCATCGGATTCTCATGGGATTTTCTTATAGTTTTTGCTGTATCTTCACTATATAGTCCTTTTGCTCTTTCTGCCATAACATTCTTTGTCATTCTATCCTTTGCACTGATGTGCGGCTGTCCTCCTCCTGTCACACATCCTCCTTGGCATCCCATTATCTCTATAAAGTGATATTCCTTTTCCCCTGCCTTTATCATTTCTAATAGCTTTTTTGCATTTCCTGTGCCGTGAACTACTGCCACTTTTACTGTTTTATCTCCTAATTCAATAGCTGCTTCTTTAATTCCTTGTGTTCCTCTTACTTGGTCAAATTCTATTTTTTCTAGTTTATCTCCTGTTACTACTTCTGCAACTGTTCTTAGTGCTGCCTCCATTACTCCACCTGTTGCTCCAAATATTACTCCCGCTCCTGTAGATTCTCCTAGTACCTCATCAAAGTCTTCATCTGGAAGATTTACAAAATCTATTCTTGATTCTTTTATCATCTTTGCTAATTCTCTTGTTGTTAATACACAATCAACATCTTGAAGATTGTTTACTGATAATTCTTCTCTGCCTGCTTCAAATTTTTTCGCTATACAAGGCATAATTGAAACCATTACTATATCCTTTGGATCTATATTATTTTTCTGTGCATAATAAGACTTAACTACTGCTCCCATCATTTGATGAGGTGATTTACAAGTTGACAGATTGTCTAAGAAATCTGGATAGTAATGTTCACAAAATTTAATCCATCCCGGTGAGCATGATGTTATCATTGGAAGAGTTCCGCCATTTTCTAATCTTGATAATAACTCATAGCCTTCCTCCATTATCGTTAAATCTGCTGCAAAGTCTGTATCAAATACTTTATCAAAACCTAATCTTCTTAGGGATGTTACCATTCTACCAGTTACTGATGTACCCATTTCTAAATCAAATTCTTCTCCTAATGCCACTCTTACTGCCGGTGCTGTCTGAACTACTACATGCTTAGTTTCATCCTCTAGTGCATCCCATACATAGTCTATATCTGTTTTTTCTCTCAGTGCCGCAACTGGACATACTGCTATACATTGTCCGCATTTAATACATGGTACATCAATAATATCTTTTTCAAATGCTGTACCTACTGTAGTCTCAAATCCTCTATTTCTAAAGCTTAAAACTCCTACAGCTTGTATATCATTACATACGTTTACACATCTTCCGCATAAAATACACTTGTTTACATCTCTTACTATTGAAGGTGATGACATGTCTATCGGTTTATTAGTCTTTTCTCCTTCAAAGCCTATATCACTAATACCTAATTCATCAGATAGAGTTTGTAATTCACAATTTCCATTTCTCATACAAGTTAAACACTCTCTATCATGATTTGAAAGTAATAACTCTAATGTTCCTTTTCTTGCTTCTCTTACCTTCTTTGTGTTTGTTTTAACTACCATTCCGTCCCATACATTTAAAACACAAGCTGTAGGTAGTGTTCCCATACCTTCTACTTCAACTATACACATTCTACAGGCTGCTACTTCGTTTATATCCTTTAAATAACAAAGAGTTGGTATATCTATTCCCAATTCTCTTGCTACTTCAAGTACAGTCGAATTTTCAGAAACTTGAATTTGCTGATTATCTATAGTAATTGTAACTTTATTCACATTTCACACCTCTTTTCTTTTATTTATTATTTCGTAATAATAGCCTTAAATGGACATTTATCTAAACAAGCTCCGCACTTGATACATTTATCTTGATGAATTTCATGAACTTCTTTTCTTTCTCCTGTTATTGCATCTGAAGGACATGCTTTTATACATAGTGTACACCCTTTACATTTTTCTGCTATTATATAGTAGGATAGTAAATCCTTACATAATCCTGATGGACATCTCTTCTCATTTACATGTGCTTCATATTCATCTCTAAAGTGCTTTAGTGTAGATAATACTGGATTTGATGCTGACTGCCCTAATCCACATAATGAAGAAGATTTAATGTTTTCAGATAATCTTTCTAGTCTATTTAAATCTTCCGGCTCTCCATTTCCGCTAGTTATCTTCTCTAATATCTCTAGCATTCTCTTTGTTCCTATTCTACACGGTGGACACTTACCACATGATTCTTCAACGGTGAAATCTAGAAAATATCTTGCTATATCTACCATACAATCGTCTTCATCCATTATTATCATTCCACCTGATCCCATCATTGAACCTATAGCTGTTAATGAGTCAAAATCAATTGGTGTGTCTAGTTCTTTAGCTGTTATACATCCTCCAGATGGTCCGCCAGTTTGAACTGCTTTAAACTTCTTGCCATTTGGTATTCCTCCGCCTACTTCATAGATTACCTCTCTTAGAGTAGTTCCCATAGGGACCTCTATTAATCCTGTATTATTTATCTTTCCACCTAGAGCAAAAACTTTAGTTCCCGATGATTTTTCTGTTCCCATACTCTTAAACCAATCTGCTCCATGTAGTATAATCTGTGGAATATTTGCATAAGTTTCCACATTATTAATTAAAGTTGGTTTTTGCCATAATCCTTTATTTGCCGGGTATGGCGGCTTATTTCTTGGCATACCCCTTTCACCTTCTATTGATGCTATTAGGGCTGTTTCTTCTCCACATACAAAAGCTCCAGCTCCTAATCTTATTTCCATATCAAATTCAAAGTCTGTTCCAAATATATTCTTACCTAATAATCCTTTTTCTCTAGCTTGATCTATAGCGATTTGAAGCCTGTCTACTGCTATTGGATACTCTGCTCTTATATATACATATCCTTGGTTTGATCCTATAGCATATCCTGCTATTGCCATAGATTCTATTACTGAGTGAGGATCTCCCTCTAATATACTTCTATCCATGAATGCACCCGGGTCTCCCTCATCTGCATTACATAATACATATTTTTGGTCTCCTTGTGCCTTTGCAGTAAAGCCCCATTTTAATCCTGTTGAGAAGCCTCCGCCTCCTCTACCTCTTAATCCAGAATCTTTAATAGTTTCTATTACTTCTTCCGGAGTCATTTCTGTTAAAACTTTTCCTAGAGCCATATATCCATCATAAGCTATATATTCATCCACATCTTCCGGATCAATTACTCCACAATTTTTTAAAGCTATTCTCTTTTGCTTTTTGTAGAATTCTACCTCTTCTACTGATTTAATTATATCGTCTTCTATTGAATCCTTAAATAATAATCTCTTTACTATTCTTCCCTTTACTAAATGTTCATCTATTATCTCTTCTACATCTTCAATTTTTACTTGGCTGTAGAACGAACCCTCTGGATACACTATTATTATTGGACCGGCTTCACATAGTCCAAAACACCCTGTTCTTACTACCTTTATTTCTTTATCTAAATCCTTATTTACTAACAGATTTTCAAACTTTTCTTGTAATTTATCTGATTTTGAAGAAACACATCCTGTACCTCCACATATTAGAACATGCGACCTATATATATTCATTTATTTAACCTCCTTTACATTTTAAGGCTTTATTTTAGATATTTTACTCTTCTACTGCTCCAATTGTATATTCACTTATAACTTTGTTATTTACAATATGCTGAGAAATAACCTTTTTAGCCTTTTCAGGCGTCATATTAACATAAGTAACCTTTTCTCCACCCGGACTATAAACTTCAAATATAGGCTCAAGTCTGCATATTCCTATACATCCAGTCTGAGTAACAGTTACGTCTCTTAAGTTTCTGCTCTTTATTTCTTCTAATAAAGCCATTAAGACATCTCTAGCTCCGGCTGATATTCCACATGTAGCCATTCCTACAACTATTCTCATACCATCTTTCTTATTTCTTAAATCTATCTTGTCAAGTGATGCTTCTCTAATTTTTTTTAATTCGTCTAAGGATTTCATAAATACACCTCCAAGAATTTGGTTTTTTAAAAAACTCCCATCAAAGTAAATAAACTTGTCCATCTTAAAAGTTTAA
Source organism: Tissierellales bacterium (assembly GCA_028280805.1). Taxonomy (GTDB): domain Bacteria; phylum Bacillota; class Clostridia; order Tissierellales; family VENL01; genus JANQLB01. The sequence continues at coordinate 136,248 of JANQLB010000106.1, read as the reverse complement.
AATAAATTATTTATCTTTATATTTTTTAAGAATGTCAGATATCTCTTCTAGTTTTAACTTACCGTAAACATCTTCGTTAATTGTCATGATAGGAGCTAACCCACATGCACCAATACATCTTGTAGCTATAAGCGAAAATTTACTGTCACTTGATGTTCCTCCTACTTTTACTTCTAAATCTGCAGTAATTTTATCAATGATTGCTTGAGCTCCTTTTACATAGCAAGCTGTACCTAAACAAACTCCTATTTCATATTCTCCTTTAGGTACTAAAGAGAATTGCGAATAAAAAGTGGCAACTCCATAAATCTCTGCCAGCGGCACATTTAATTGTTCTGAAATTATTGATTGAACTTCAATTGGTAAATAGCCAAACATTTTTTGAGCATCATGTAAAACAGGCATCAAAGATGCTTTTTTGCTGATGTTTTTACTCTTGACTTCTTCAATAATTTCCATAAGCTTATCGATTTTTTCCTTATTTTCATCTAAATCGAATTTAAAATCCATAATATACCCTCCCCTATTTTGACATCCTTATGATGTCAAGATATGTCATTTGACGTATGCTTTTTCACTTTGCATTATAAATTATAACTTATTTGTTTAAAATTTGTCAATCTTATTTTTAACTATTACAAAAACTTTATAATCTTTGTTGTTTTCTATATTAAAAGCTAATAAATTTTGATTTTTTAACCAGTTTTTTATTAACTGCTTTTTCATTCAATAAAAATAATATTAAGGTTTCATTACTAAATAAAAAGGCTCAAGTCTAATAGTTTATATCTTACCAGACCTGAGATTTTATTTGCCATATTTTCATTATTGCAATTATATTGACATTACACCTTCCAACACAATTGTTGCTTTTCCACCAACCTTAATATTAACATCATTCCCGGTATACTCTATTTCACAATGTATTAAACTAGGTCTTTCTAGAGACTGTCCTTGGTTAGCTAACAAATTTACTCCTTTTAAGAAATTGTTTTTCTTCAAATAATAAGTCAATGCTCCATTAGCTGTCCCAGTAGCAGACTCTTCGTTAACTCCTACTAAAGGAGCAAAATTTCTACATAACACATTCATTTGCTGTTCATCATAATCTATTGTAAAAGCATGAACACCACATATTTCTATATTTTTAGAATAAGAAGAAAGTAAATCATAATTAACTTTAAGGTTGTCTAATAACTCTCTATTTTTAAGAGGTAAAATAATATGAGATAGTCCTGTAGAAACGATTTCTGGCATTAATTCAAAACCATTTAATCCAATATTACTTTCTTTAATATTAAAACATTTACAAATTAATTCATAATCATCAATTAATTTTATAGATTCAGGCTTTCCTTGATACATCATTACCTTCTCAACTTCACCGTTTGAGTAGTAAATATCAACAGCAAGTTCCCCAATTCTAGTCTTTTGATATACCCTAGCTATACCATGATCCAGCTTATTAATATATCCTTTATGAGCTAAAGTATAAAAAGCAGCTATAGTAGCATGTCCACATAAATCAACTTCACATTTAGGAGTAAAAAACCTAACTTTAAACTTATTTTCTTCATCAGAAAAAACAAAAGCAGTTTCAGACACATTCATTTCTCTAGCTATTTTTTGCATATGCTCATCAGATAATCCTCTAGCATCAGGAACAACGCCAGCAGGATTTCCATTAAACGGTTTATCAGTAAAAGCATCAACTTGGTATATTATAACCTCCATACGCAGACCTCTCTTTCATTAAAAAATATACTGCTTAAATCACATGCAATATTCTATACATATATAAGCATCCAAGCTCTAATTTTAATTTATTCAAGAAAAATATATACAAAGAAGTGATTTTAAGCATCTAAACTTGCTAATCAACTTGTATAAATTTTTTAATGTATATTTTTAATATTGAACTTGGATGTCTATATTATATCAAATAATTTTCTTTATCCATATGGAATTTATTGCATTTGTTGTTGCAGAAATGTAAATACAGGATTGAATATGTTGATTTTCAATAAGTTATTGTAATAATTTTCATTAATTATTCCCAAATTATTCTATTATAGAAACCTGATTGTCAACAACTATTATAGCTTGATTGTCAGTTAACTTTATGTTAGAACAGGTACTAGTGTCTAAATATCCACATTCAGCACCATCTTTTTCGTGAACACTAAGTTTACAATTCAGATATCCTAAGCTATCAGATGTATTTTTAGCTAAAACAATACTCCCAGCACTTACTCCTACATATACACCACCATTATTCAGAAATTTCTCCAATGGAATATGAAATTTTACTTCAATCATCTTATTTAATAAATATTGTATACTTCCTCCACAAACGTATATGGCGTCAAATTCACAGATTTCTTCAACGTCAATAATACTGTCTAAATTATATGTGAATATATTGTTTTCTAAGATTCCAGCATTTAATAGGTCATTCTTGCATAAAGGGATTATACTCTTTTGCCTTTCTGTTATTGCAGCAGTAGGGATGAAAACTACTTTAATTTTTTCATTAGGAACATTGACCAGTTCTAAAAATTTATCCCGTATTTTTTTGTTATCAAACCCAGCAGAAGTTAAAATTATATTTTTCATGGTTTTTACCTCCTTATTTCCTCAAACATATAAACAATTTCAATTTATTAAACCAAAGAATTGTTGAAATTTCAGTTGTTAATAGTTTGCAAAAAAAACCAGATGTTTCACGTGAAACATCAATTAGTTTTTAACACATCAAGTATTCTTTCTAAGTCTTCATCTGAGTAATATTCTATTTCAATTTTATTCTTTTTTCTTCCTTTAGAAATTACTACTTTAGTTCCTAATACCTTCCTCAAAGTTTCTTCAATTTCAATTGTCAATAGGTCTTTATTCTCCTTAGTTTTTTTCTTTTTTACATCTTTTTTTCCATGTTCCTTAACAAGCTTTTCAATATCTCTTACACTAAGATTTTTTTCTACTATCATATTAGCTAACTTAACTTGATCGTCACCTTTTTCTATACCTAAAAGAGTTCTTCCGTGACCGCTGGATAATCTTCCATCAGATATTAACTCAATAACTCTATCATCTAGATTTAATAATCTTATAATATTTGTTACATAAGATCTGCTTTTTCCTACTACATCAGCTACACCTTCTTGTGTTAGTCTATACTTATCTATTAAAGATTTAAATGCTAAAGCTTCCTCAACAGCATTTAAATTTTCACGCTGAATATTTTCTATTAAAGCAATTTCTGTAGATTCTAATCTATCTACCTTTCTAATTATACAAGGAATGTCCTTTAGTCCAGCTTCTTTGGCAGCTCTCCATCTTCTCTCTCCAGCAACCAATTCATATCCACTGTCTTTTCTAGTAACAATAATCGGTTGTATAATACCATGAGCCTTAATTGATTTTGATAGTTCGGATAGTTTATCCTTATTAAACTCTTTTCTAGGCTGGTCTTTATTAGGCTCAATTAGTGATATATCTATATTTTGAATTGTTTCTGTATCTATTGAATTTTCATTTTGAAATGCTTCTTCGGGTATTAAAGCTGATAATCCTTTACCTAATCTTCTTTTTTTAGTTGCCATCTATATCACATCCTCTGAACTTTCGATAAATTCTTCAGCTAATTCTAAATATGCTTGAGCTCCCTTAGAATTAGAATCATAATCAATAATTGGTATGCCATAACTTGGTGCTTCAGCCAGTCTTATATTTCTGGGTATAATTGTTGAGTATACCTTTCCTTTAAAATAACTCTTCACTTCATCTACAACTTGAATAGAAAGATTGGTTCTACCATCAAACATACTTAAAACTACTCCTTCAATATCAATTTCTGGATTGAGACTCTTCTTTACCAATCTTATAGTATCAACCAATGCACTAACACCTTCTAAAGCATAATATTCACATTGGATTGGAATAAGTACACTATCAGCAGCTACTAATGAATTAATAGTCAAAAGTCCTAAAGAAGGTGGGCAGTCAACAAAAATATAATCATATTCACCTTTAATAACTTGTATAGCATTTTTTAGTGCTGATTCTCTATCTTCACTTTTAGTCAACTCAATTTCAGCTCCAGCTAAATCTACATTAGAAGGAACTATTTCAAGATTTTTAATATTAGTTGGTATTACAGCTTCTCTTATATCAATCTTATCTACAAGAGCATCATATATGGACATATCAATTTGATTCTTATCTATCCCTAATCCACTGGTGGTATTACCCTGAGGGTCAATATCAATTACCAGTATTTTCTTACCCATCCTAGCTAAACATGCACTTAAGTTAACATTTGTGGTGGTTTTTCCTACTCCGCCTTTTTGGTTAAATATAGTAATAATTTTTGACATATGTTCACCTCTTCTCATTTTATTCATATATCTTATTTTTCTTTATGTAAATAAAATATCCTGCTAATAACAAAAAACATTCTCTTTAATATAATTTAATTATATTATAAGGTTGTCCAAAACATAACTAATATCTTAATAATTACATTTAAAAGTCTATATTACATAAATCGCCCTTAGCTATATATTATATCATATACAAATTAGACACAAAGACTAAAATGTAAAATATATTATTTTTATATTAAATAAAACACTAAACTTATCTTTCAAATTTACTATAGATATGTAAGTTTAAAATTAAAAATATACACAGATTAATCAGCAATTTAAAATACTCAAAGTCATTTCTTTGCATATATTTTTTTAGTAAAAATTTGTTTTTTTTCAAAGAAATCGTTGTTTTTTTCATTTTCTTTTTTTTTGTAGTATTAATGATATTATTATAAATAAACAAGATAAAAAAAATGGTAATAATTACAAAAAAGCGAAACTAAAAAATAAAAGAAATATTTAAAATTAACATAAGGTTTAATATTAAAGTTATAGATAAAAATCAAAAAATGATTTTACCAGAATACATAAAAGTTTTATCTGATAAAAGATATTATCAGGGCGAGTATCTAAAAAAGGAGTGCAATTAATGAATGTAATTGTAGGTTTTTTTATACTTGTAATAGCAGGAATAATTATCATAAGATTGTCGGGCTTTGTAGGATCAAAATTTTTCAGAAAAATGAAGATGTAATTAAAAAAAACGCATATATGAGTCAGAAAAAGGGATAGAGTAGACTAATGAAAAAAACATATCTTTTGATTTTAAACCTCTGAATCTCACATTTTTACTAGACGTATTTTTCAAAAAATGTACTTTCCATCCTTATCCCTTTGTCTTTAAAGGACTTTTTATTAAGGACTCCATATTTGCTTAGCTTGCGGAAATAAGTCTAATGCTCTGTCTAGTACATTAAATTTAAGTCCTAAAAAAACTCCATAATTGATAATAGGTATATTTTTTTCTTTTGCCTTATTGATTCTGCTCATCATCTGCTTTCTGTTTATCATACAACCTCCACAGTGAAGAATCATTTTATATTTAGATAAATCTTCCGGTATAGTAGTTCCTGAACTCCACTCAAATTCTAGTTTCTTGCCTGATAATTCTTCAAGAAACTTTGGAATTTGATCCTGACCTATATCTCCTTTTTGTCTATGATGAGTACATGATTCACTAATAAGAACACAATCTCCATTATTTAAAGTTTTTATCTTATTTGCACCTTTAACCATTTCAGTTAATTCTCCTTTATATCTAGCATATAAAATGGAATAGCTCGTTAAATAAATATCATTAGGCACAATTTTCTTTATTCTTCCAAAAGCTTGAGAATCTGTTACTACAATTTTAACTTTATCTCTAAACATCTTTATAGCCTCATCTAGTTCTGCATCTTGAACAACAATATTTATTCCTCTATGATCTAAAACGTCTCTTATAGTTTGAACCTGAGGCAGTATCAATCTGCCTTTAGGTGCTGCCTTATCAATAGGGACAACATGAAGTATAACGTCATATCTATTTATTAAATCTCCTATTATAGCAGGTTCTTCAAAATCAATAGTTTCAGCCTTCTTGGCAATCTGTTCTTTTAATTTGTTTATACCTTCTTTTGTCTTAGCACTAACCATTAAGAACTTTAATTTTAACTGATTCTCAAATTCCTTAATATCCGGACTTGATAAATCAATTTTGTTTACTACCCCTATTACAGGTATTCCCTTTTTAATTATTAAATTTAATATTTCTTTTTCAAAGCTCAAATCATTATTTTCACTATCAAGTAATAAAATTGCTAAATCTGTCTTATCTAAAATCTTTAGCGTTTTTTTTACTCTTAATTGTCCCAGTTCTCCCTCATCATCAATTCCTGCTGTATCAATAACTACTACAGGACCCAGCGGCAAAATCTCCATTGATTTATAAACAGGGTCAGTCGTAGTTCCTTTTTGAGAGCTGACAAGTGCAATATCTTGATTAGTTATAGCATTTATTAAGCTTGATTTACCTGAATTTCTTCTACCAAAAATAGCAATATGAGGTCTATTTGCTCTAGGTGTATCATTCATCATTAATTCCTCCTTACTTTATTAATTCATCATCAATATCATACCCAATACTTTTTAAGTAACTATAATTTAAATATTTAGGTAATTTTCTTTTAGAATCTTTTGTAGATTTTATTGTAAAGCTTAAATCAACCATATTTTTCTGAGAATATATCTGATAACTTTCTCTAAGATGGCTCGGGGTACTAATTAACATAATAGTGTTTGCTCCAGCCATCAGAGCTAAAGTTTGTCCGTCAGGATGCAATGAAGCAATAGCTGTTGTAGCAGGAAGAAAAACATGCTGACATACTATTCTCGTAATAGCTACAACCTTTAAAGTTAATTTTAAATCTCCTTTACTTTCATTTTCGTAAGGAGTTCCTTTAGCCGGCAGAAAAGGACCGAAACCAATCATATGAACTCCATAATCTCTTTGAAATAATATATCATCAGCTATTTCGTCAATTGTTTGAGTTGGTAAACCAATCATCCCCCCAGAACCTAATCTAATTCCGGAATCTCTAATAAATTTATGATGCTTAATTCTATCATCAAAATCATCATCAGGATGAATTTTATTAAATAATCTTCTGCTTGCAGTCTCAATTTTTAAAAGATAATTGTTAACTCCGGCCTCACTGAAAATTTTATACTCCTCTTGTGTTCTTTCTCCTATACTTAATGTAATTCCCATTTTATATTTATCTTTTATTTCTTTAACAATTGAAAGTATTTTGTCTGTTGTATAATATGGATCTTCTCCAGACTGTAGAATTACAGTTTTAATTCCTATCTTATACAGATTATCTACTACGTTTAGAATTTCTTTTTTATTCATTCGATACCTATTAGTAGAATTGTCTTTTCTTACACCGCAATAATTACAATTCTTAATGCAATAGTTAGAAAACTCTATAGCTGCTCTAAGCTCTATTCTATCACCTACACATTCTTTTCTTATAATATCTGCAGTTCTAATTAAAACATTATACTCATCTTCATCTTCAATAGATAACAAATATTTTACTTCTTCTTTATTTAAATCTGTGTTAGCTTCTATTTTATTTATTATATCTTTAAAATCTTTTGAAATATTCATATCATAAATTTCTGATAGATTATACTTATATTTATTTTCTAATGAAGCTATACTAAGAACTTCAATGTCATTCTCATTGGTTATTCTCTTTACTTTATTCTTATGTTTTTTATCAAATTTTATTGCAGTAGTACAGACTTCTCCAAATCCTTTTGGTGTAGGTATAAGCTCATTATCTATGTTTTCTTTATCTAAAAGTTCCTTGCTAAAAAGCATCTGAGACTTTGACGAACAAACTAATATATACGGTTCTTTAATATTAGTTTCAAAAAATTTACCTAATAAAGACATCTTTATCACTTCCTATCTATCTTAAGTTATTTAATTTTAAAATGATTAGTTTTATATAATTAAATTATTATTTAGTATATCATAAATAATTACCATTAAAAACAGAAAAGCTTAGCACTCCTGCGTAAAACATAAAGCAGTTTGCTAAGCGTAATAATTTTTATAAGTAACTTTTTTTATTATTTTATGTAATTACCTTTTTGGTATTTTGACAGAAACCTGTATAAAATCCCCCATATCCTTTTGTTCATATTCAGCGTCTACACCAGATTCTTTTATTGCATTATAAGCATTTTTTAATGTGTTTATATAAATTCTAAAATTAATAAGACTTTTAATACTCTGTTTATTCTCAGGTTCATCTTCTTTAGTCATAACTCTAAGCATATCACTTATAAGTTCCTCTGTCTGCTTTACAGTTCTATCTGTTTTTATTACTTTTTCTAATACTTGCTTTTGGGTTTCTTCATCAGGAAGCTTAAGTAACGCTCTACCATGTCGTTCAGTTAAACTATTTTCAACCAAAAGCTTTTTTATATCATTAGGTAATTTTAAAATTCTAAGCTTGTTAGCAACTGTAGATTGACTTTTTCCGATTTTTTCTGCCAGTTCTTGCTGTGTAAATCCATGGTCACTAATTAAATTATAATACCCTTCAGCTTCTTCTAAAAAGTTTAGGTCTTCTCTCTGTAAATTTTCAATTAATGCCAAAGCTGCTGAGTCTTGATCTCTCATATTAATAATAATTACCGGAACTTTATTTAACCCAACAAGTTTAGAAGCTCTAAGCCTTCTTTCTCCTGCTACCAATTCATAGCTTTCATCACTAATCTTTCTAACACTTAAAGGCTGAATAATACCATAAGCTTTAATAGATTGAGCTAATTCTTCTAAAGACCTTTTGCTAAAATGTTTTCTAGGTTGATAGGGATTGGGCTTTATATTTTCAACTGGAATAAATGTTACATTTTCAGAAATTGTATCCACAAAATCATTCCTCTCTCTCCTAAGCTTGTACATATTTACAAATTAGTACATACTATAAATATTCTCTATAAAAAACTTCCTTCCTCCTAGTTTAAAATATTTTTTGTTATTTTTATGTTACATAAATTTGTAAAAAATTTTTTTTATAATGGATTTTTTTTAGGCTTTCCGGGATTTCTAGGATATTTTACAGGTGTACTCTTTATTTTTCTAATTATTATTAGTCTATGTACTATACATATAAAAGGCAATTCAACATCTAATTGTTTTTCAATCCTTCCACCAAGTGTGTTTATAGCATGTTCTGCTTCTATAATTTCTTCTTCAGTCTGTGAACTTTTCATAGCTATAAACAATCCTCCAACCTTAGCAAAAGGTAAGCAATATTCAGATAGAATATTCAAAGATGCAACTGCTCTAGAAACTACAACATCAAATTTTTCTCTATATTCTTCTGTTCTTCCATATTCTTCTGCCCTTCCATGAATTGAACTTATATCTGTTAAGTTTAGATCATTAATTACTTCATTTAAAAATTTTATTCTTTTATTTAAACTATCAAGGAGTACGACTTCACTCTTGTCGTTAACAATCTTTAAAGGTATTCCCGGAAAACCTCCTCCTGTTCCAACATCAATAATCTTATCTCCATTGTTTATACTCTCTGTTTTTAAAATTGTAAGACTATCTAAAAAATGTTTTATATCAACTTCTTGCTCATCTGTAATAGCTGTTATGTTTATTTTATTATTCCATTCTAAAAGAAGTTTTTTATATTTCTTAAATTTTTCTAGTTTATCATGTTCTATATTTAAGTGCAAAGTATTAAGACCTTTAATAAGACTATCAATGCTAGTCATCTTTTTCACCTCTGCTTTTTAATCTTCTCTGTTGTTCTAAATAAACTAATAAAACATTAATATCTGAAGGAGATACTCCCGAAATCCTTGAAGCCTGACCTACAGATTCAGGCTTCATTTTATCTAATTTCTGCCTTGCCTCTAATCTTAATCCTTTAATTATACTATAATCTAATTTCTTTGAAAGTTTTTTGCCTTCAAGTTTCTTAAATTGTTCAATCTGTTTCATCTGTTTATCTATGTATCCTTCATACTTAATTTGTATTTCAACCTGTATTTTTACATCTTTTAAAAGGTTATCTCTATCCTTATCAATAGTATGTAAATTATCATAAGACAGTTCGGGACGTTTTATTAATTCATATAAAGATGTTGGTTTTTTCATTGGTGAACTTCCTAACTCTTTAAGATAAGAATTAACTTCATCTGTTGGAGTTATTTTTACATTAGAAAGTCTTTCTAATTCTTTTTCTATACCTTCTCTTTTTGTTATCATTTTTTCATATCTTTTTTTAGCAGCTAATCCTACACTATGTCCTATTTCTGTTAATCTTAAATCTGCATTATCCTGTCTTAAAGTTAATCTATATTCACACCTTGAAGTCATCATTCTATAAGGCTCATTAGTTCCTTTAGTAACTAAATCATCAATCAAAACTCCAATATAAGCTTGTGATCTGTCTAAAATTAGCGGTTCTTTATTTTGAAGCTTAAGTGAAGCATTAATGCCTGCTATTATACCTTGAGCTGCTGCTTCCTCATAACCTGAAGATCCATTTACCTGCCCTGCAAAAAATAAACCTTCTATCTCTTTATGCTCCAAAGACCTTTTGAGCGTAGTAGGGTCTATACAATCATATTCAATAGCATATGCTTCTCTCATAATTTCAACATTTTCCAGTCCCTCAACAGTTCTCAGCATTTTTATCTGTACCTCTGACGGCAGTGTTGTACTCATCCCCTGAACATACATTTCTTTAGTATCCAAACCCTCTGGTTCAACAAAAATTTGATGTCTATTTTTATCCGAAAATCTTACAACCTTATCCTCTATAGAAGGACAGTATCTTGGTCCGGTACTTTCCATATGTCCTGTATACATTGGAGACCTGCTTAAATTATTCATAATAATTTTATGTGTTTCTAAATTAGTATAAGTTAGATAACAAGGAACTTGATCCTTAGTAAGATTCTCATTCATAAAAGAAAAAGGTACTATATCTTTATCTCCGGGTTGAATATCCATTTTACTAAAATTAATACTATCCATATGAATCCTTGCAGGCGTACCTGTTTTAAACCTTCTTACTTTAATACCGTACTCTTCTAAATGTTCAGTTAAATACATAGCTGGTGATAATCCATTAGGTCCACCCCAGTAATTGACTTCTCCTATATATATCTTACCCCTAAGATATGTTCCGGTACATAAAATAACCGTTTTTGCATTAAATCTAGCACCAGTCCTTGTAATAATCCCGGTCACTTTCCTCTCTTTAACTAAAAAACCGGTTACTTCACCTTGCTTAAGAGTAACATTTTTTTCACTTTCAAGAATTTCTTTCATAGAATATGAATATTTATTTTTATCTGCTTGAGCTCTAAGTGAATGTACTGCTGGTCCTTTAGATGTATTTAACATTCTACTTTGAATAAAAGTTTTATCAATATTTTTACCCATCTCCCCGCCTAAAGCATCAATTTCTCTAACAAGATGTCCCTTACCTGTTCCTCCGATTGCAGGATTACATGGCATTAATGCCACAGAATCTAAGCTCATAGTTAGTATTAGTGAATTCATACCCATTCTAGCTGAGGCTAGTGCTGCTTCACATCCAGAATGACCTGCTCCAACTACTATTACATCAAAATTACCTGCATCGTATATTTGAGAACCCTTCATTATAATCCTCCTTGTTTCTAAATCTATTTTCCAATACAAAAATCCTGAAAAATTTTATCAATTAAATCTTCTCCTATTGTCTCTCCTGTTATTTGCCCTAAATTTTCCCAACAATTTTTTAAATCTACTTCTATTAAATCATATGATAACTCAGATATTACTGCACTTAAGGCATCTTCTATATTTTCTTTTGCTTTCAATAGCTGATCTCTATGTCTAACATTATTTACTATAACATCTTCTTTTATTTTAATCTCTCCTGTAAAAAACATATCTTTTAAGGTGTTTTCTAGTATTTCTATACCTGTTCCTGTAATCATAGATGTATTTATTATTTTCGTATCAGGTAGATGTTTTTTTATATCTTGACTACATATCTTATTGTTTAAGTCAGTCTTATTTAATAATACAATAGATTTTTTATAAGAAGCTAATTTTATAATCTCCATATCTTCTTTAGTTAAATTAGATGAAGCATCGAAAACAGCAATTATTAAATCAGATTTGTCTATTAAAGCCTTTGCTCTATCTACACCTATTCTCTCTATAATATCATCAGTTTCCCTAATACCTGCAGTATCAACAATTTTTAAAGGTATCCCTTTAATATTTACATACTCTTCTATTATATCTCTAGTCGTACCGGGTATGTCAGTAACTATTGACCTGTTTTCTCTAAGTACTCTATTTAAAAGAGACGATTTCCCCACATTTGGTTTTCCAAGAATTACTGTTTTAAGTCCTTCTCTTAAGATTTTACCTGCATAAACCGTATCTAATAATTGTTGAATCTTTAATAATATATACTCTCCATTTTCCTTTAGTTGTTGATATGTAGCATATTCTTCATCATGTTCAGGAAAATCTATAGATGCTTGAATATGAGCAAGCATTTCTAAAACTTTATTTCTTAATACTGAAATTTCTTTAGATAAACTTCCTTCAAGCTGGTTTAAGGACACATTAAAGCTAATATCAGTCTTTGCACTTATCAAATCAATAACAGCTTCTGCCTGACTTAAATCAATCCTTCCATTTAAAAATGCTCTCTTTGTAAACTCCCCTGCCTCTGCCATTGTTGCACCATTTTCTAAAACAATTTCTAATATTCTTCTAACAGAAATTATTCCTCCATGACAGTTTATTTCAACTATATCCTCTGTCGTATATGTATATGGCTCTTTCATATACACAATTAAAACTTCATCTATCTTTTCACCACTCTTAGGATCTACTATATAACCATAATTTAAATATCTCTGTTTACTATCACTTAGTTTACTTATTCTTTTACCTTTAAAAATCTTATCTCCAATCTCTACAGCCCTTTTCCCGCTAATTCTTACAATCCCAATACCAGCCTCTCCCGGAGCTGTAGCTATGGCTGCAATGGTATTCATATCCAATTTTTTCACCTCATTTATGTATCTTAATTTTAGTTTTTATATTTATATAGTCGTTTTCGTTTTTATTATACCAAAATTACATCTTATACAAACATAAACCCAGTTTTTATACTGGGTTTATCTAAATTTCCTTTTATATTCTATAATTACTTTTCTATATGGCTCTTCACCTTCACTGTGAGTCTGAACATCTGGGTCTTTTTGAAGAGTTGAATGAATTATTCTTCTCTCATAGGGATTCATAGGATCTAATTTAAGCCTTCTTCTACTGGACTTAACCTTAGAAGCCATTCTTTTAGCCAGCATTATAAGAGTTTCTTCTCTTCTCTTTCTATAATTCTGAGCATCTAAAAATATTCTGGTATAGTCCTCACTATCTTTATTTGCAGCTAAACTAAGTAAATATTGAATAGAATCTAATGTACTGCCTCTTTTTCCAATAATAATACCCATATCAGAATCGTTTAGTCCTTGAATATCTACGTTTAACATTGATTCTTCTTTTAATATATTAACATTACCGTTTATATTCATTTTATTCAAAATTGAATTCATAAAATTCTTTACTGTTTCTACCGGATCGTGAACTACAGTTACACGTACTTTCGCTTCTTTTGTACCTATGAATCCAAATAATCCTTTGCTGGGTTCTTCCAATATTTCTATAGATGTATCTTTTCTATTAACACCTAATTCATCTAAGGCCTGTTGAATAGCTTCTTCAACAGTCTTAGAAGTTTTAACAACAGATTTCATTTTATTTAGATTCCTCCTTAACATTACTCATAGCTTTATTGGTAAAGTACTGCTGGACGATAGTAAATATATTCCCCACTACCCAATATAAAGCCAGACCTGCTGGGAAAGATCTTGACATCATAAATATTAAAACAGGAAAAACCATATTCATAATCTTCTGAGTTTGTTGAGATTTATCTTCTACGGACTTTGGTCTATTACTATTCATCATTTTAGATTGGAAAAATGTTGTTAAACCTGCTAAAAGCGGCAATCCCCATAAAACTGGATCAGGATCTTTTAAATTCGTTAACCAAAAGAAATTTGAAGATATATCCGGAATATACTGAGCTAATATGTTATTTAAATTAGCTAAAATTTCAGGCGTTATAGTTTCAACCCCTTGGGCAACACTCGTTAATTTGTCTTGAACTAAGGTCAGAGTATCACCAGTGATGGGAAATACATATCCCTGAACAAGCTGACCAGTTGACTCATTAATAGTCGGAAATGCCTGCCTTAGAACTCTAAACATCCCAATAATTATTGGCATTTGTATCAACAAAGGCAAACATGTACTAAATGGATTTGCATTATATTTTTTATACAACTCCATTGTTTTTGCCTGCTGAGTCTGAGGATCATTCTTATATTTTTTCTGAATTTCTTTAAGTTGTGGTTGTATCTCCTGCATCTTTCTCATTGATTTAGCTTGTTTGATTCCTAATGGCAATAATATAAGCTTAAAAATTATCGTCGTTAAAATTAGAGCAATTGCATATGCTGATATAATTGTTGAATCAAGACCAATACCATTAACAAAATCAAATATAATTTTAAGTAAAGCAGCTAACGGCTTTGCAAAAATATCCATTATTACACTAACCCCCTCGTTATTTTAGTGGATCATATCCTCCAGGGTTAAAAGGATTGCATCTTAGTAATCTCCATATAGCTTTTAATAAACCTTTTATCAAACCGTATTTTTTTACCGCCTGTAAAGAATACTCTGAACAGGTTGGATAAAATATACATCTCCTAGGTGTAAAAGCTGAAATTTTACTTTGATAAAACTTGATTAAAATTATTACTATTTTCTTCACAATTATTCACCTTTTTTTTATTAACCCCGCTAATTTTCCTAAATGTAAAACTGCACTTTCAATTTTATCAAAATCAGTAGATTTTGCATTCATCCTTGCCAAAAAAATTATATCATACCCTTTTTCAAATTTACAGGAGTTTAATCTATAGCTTTCTTTCATTCTTCTTTTTATCTTATTTCTTATAACTGCTTTCCCTAACTTCTTTGAAATAGAAAAGCCAACCCTATTAAACTCAAAGTTATTTTTTATATAAAACATCACTAAATACTTATTAGCAAAGGATTTTCCTTTATCATATACTCTTCTAAAATCTTTATTACTTTTTAAACTTTCATTACTATACATATTAGGTTTTGGCTCCTTAAAATCATCTTAATTTTACAAAAAGGCCACATTTAGCGGCCTTATGCTGACAATTTTTTTCTGCCCTTTTTTCTGCGTCTTTGAAGTATATTTCTTCCTGACTTAGTTTTCATTCTCTTTCTAAACCCATGCTCTTTCTTTCTTTGTCTTCTTTTAGGCTGATAAGTTCTTTTCATTTTTAACTACACCCCCTTCAATTTCTCTATATATGTTAAACATATATAATAATGTTTAATGTCTTATTGAAATTTTAAAATAGAAAAAAAATAGACACTACTAATGATTATAGTCATATCAACTGTTTATGTCAAGAATTTATATTTTTTGCCTGTTGATAAATTTCTAAACATGCTGTTATAATTGTGGATATGTTGATGTAATTGTTGATAATTTTATTTTTTTCTGATAATATAATCTTACTATGTGGATTGTTTTTACACAACTATATTTTTATTCACAAGTTGTGGATAAAAATGTGTATAACCATAATTTTAACTTATAATTTTTTTCTTAAATTATAGAATTAAACTAATTTTTTTTCCACAATACATATTAAATTAATACTGTGTATAACTTATGTAATCTTAATTACTTTTAATTTATATTAATTTGTTATCTACAGTTTTTATACTATCCTTGTTTATATTTATTATACCATTTATTTACTCTTTTTTTTTCTTTTTTGTGGACAAATATGTTGATAATTAGTATATATTCTTTTATTATAATTTGAGAAAAGAGTTATAAATTTTTATAAATTGACAATAATTTTATTTAATGGGAGGATTTAATATGAATTCAGATTTATTAAATATTTGGAACGATTCTTTAAACTTAATAAAAACTGAACTAACTGAAGTAAGTTTCAATACATGGCTAAAGACTATTGAACCTATAACTATAAATGATAATACTATTATTTTAGGTGCACCAAATGAATTTACAAAAGGAATATTAGAATCAAGATATATGACTTTAATAAAAAATGCAGTGAAACAGATAAAAGGAAAAGATTATGAGATTAAATTTACTATACCGGGTGAAGAAATATCAAAACACTTTGGACAAACTAATAATGATGTCCAAAACTCTGATAATTCATCATTCCGATCTCAGCTTAATCCTAAATACACTTTTGATGCTTTCGTTATAGGTAACAGCAATAGATTTGCCCATGCTGGTTCTTTAGCTGTAGCTGAAGCTCCCGCTCAGGCTTATAATCCATTGTTTATATATGGAGGAGTTGGATTAGGTAAAACGCATTTAATGCATGCAATAGGTCATTATAATCTAAATCAAAATCAAAATTCAAAGGTAGTGTATGTATCTTCTGAAAAATTTACAAATGAACTAATTAATTCAATAAGAGATGATAAAAATATCCAGTTTAGAAATAAATACAGAAATGTAGATATACTTTTAATTGATGATATTCAGTTTATTGCAGGGAAAGAAAGAACACAAGAAGAATTTTTCCATACATTTAATGCTCTTTACGAAGCAAATAAACAGATTATTATTTCAAGTGACAGACCTCCTAAGGAAATACCAACTTTAGAAGATAGATTAAGATCAAGGTTTGAATGGGGACTTATAGCAGATATACAAGCTCCAGATTTAGAAACCAGAATTGCAATTTTAAGAAAAAAGGCAAACGTTGAGAATATTCACGTTCCTAACGATGTAACCCATTATATTGCTACAAAAATCAAATCTAATATAAGAGAGCTTGAAGGTGCTTTAATACGCATTATTGCTTATTCATCTCTTACTAATAAAGAGATAACAATAGAATTAGCATCTGAAGCACTTAAAGATATTATCTCCGAAAATAAACCTAAAGAGGTTAATGTTAAACTAATTAAAGAAATTATCTCTAAAAAATTTAACGTAAAAATAGAAAACCTTATTTCAAAGAAAAGAACCAGATCTATTGCCTATCCAAGACAAATAGCCATGTATTTATGTAGAGAATTAACTGATATGTCTCTTCCTAAGATTGGTGATGAATTTGGAGGAAGAGATCATACTACCGTTATACATGCGTATGAAAAAATAACTAATGACATAAAAAATGATTCAGATTTTAAACAAAAAATTGATGATATGATAAATGAGATTAAAGGAGATTAATTAATAATTTTCTGTTGATTAATTGTTAATAACTTTAATACTTTTCATTTATCTTATTTATGATTATAATTATGTGGATAAATATATAGATATAATACACATTTTATTAACAGTGGAAAATTTGATGATTAAAACTTTATCTTTACTTATCCACATATCAACAAGAACTACTACTACTACTACTAAGTTTTATAAATATTATTATTAAATTATATCCAGAGGGGGTTATTCACAATTGAAAGTAAAAATTGATCAAAAAGAGCTAGCAAAAAGTATTAATATTGTTCAGAAAGGTATTTCTTCAAAAGGTACTTTACCAATTTTAAGCGGAATATTATTAGAAGCAAAAAATAATAAAATTAAATTAACAGCAACTGATTTAGAAATTGGAATAGAATCAACTATAAACTGCCAAGTATTTGAAGAGGGTAGTATAGTTATAACTTCAAGAGTATTTGGAGATATGATAAGAAAACTTCCGGATATGGATGTAGAGTTAGAAATTAAAGATAATAATATTGTTAATATTAAATGTGGAAACTCTAAGTTTGATATCATAGGTCAACGTGCAGTTGAATATCCAAAACTTCCAAAAATTCTAGATAATGTATCTTTCAGTATCGCAAAGGATTTACTTAAAACTATGATAAGGCAAACTGTTTTTGCAACTGCTCAAGATGAAATAAGACAAATATTAACAGGCGCATTATTAGAAGTTAGCAATCAAGAAGCTGTTTTGGTAGCTTTAGATGGATACAGATTGGCCTTAAAGAAAGTAAATATTAATTGTGATAGTGAAATTAAGGTTGTAATCCCAAGTAAGACTTTGAATGAGCTTAATAAAATATTAGACGACAGTGATTCTGATATACATATTAAATTTACCTCCAGCCATGTTTTATTTGATTTAGGAAATACCGTAATTATCTCAAGATTAATTGAAGGTCAATTCTTAAATTATAAAGACATTATTACAAATCAATACAATTCAAAAGTAAAAGTAAATACTAAAGATATACAGGAAAGTATTGAAAGAGCATCATTATTGGCAAGAGAAGGTAAAAATAATCGAGTAAAGTTAGATATATCTGATGATAATTTAATAATAACATCCAATTCAGAAATAGGAAATATACATGAAAAAGTATCAATCGACTTAGAAGGAAATGGTTTGAAAATAGGCTTTAATTCAAAATATATTCTTGAAGGTATTAAAGTAATAGATAGTGAAGAAGTTGAAATGAATTTTATCAGTAACGTAAGTCCATGTATTATAAAGCCTGTTGGAAATGAGAATTATATATATTTAATTTTACCAACTAGATTGGCTAATGAAAGTTAATTATATATCTGGACACCTTGTGAGGTGTCTTTAATTTTTAAATATTAGGAGATGATATTGTGGAAAAGGAAATTAAAATTGAAACTGATTTTATAAGATTAGACCAGTTATTGAAATATGCTGGAATAGCTCAAACAGGAGGTCATAGTAAAATAATTATAAAAGATGGTCTTATAAAAGTTAATGATGAAATATGCCTTCAAAGGGGGAAAAAAATAAAAAGAAATGATAAAATAGTAATTGAGGGTTATGGAAGCTTTATCATTATATAAATAACTTTAATTATATATATTTTGGCTCTAAGTTGATAAAAATTATATAATAGTCTATAGTATAATAATATGGATTTCATATTGTACTTCTTGAATTTTTAATATATATAGGCATCCAATTTCAAAATAAAAAATATATACAAGTCGCTTAGCGATTTTAAATACTTAAAACACTCTTGAATAAATTAAGTTTTATAATAATTCAAAAATCCTATGAGGAGTGCTATATGTGTACGTAGATAGCATTAAACTAATAAACTTTCGTAATTACAAGAAACTAGATATAAAACTAAATAATAAGTTAAATATTTTCCTAGGTAATAATGCTCAAGGGAAAACTAATTTATTGGAATCTATTTATATTTGTTCCTCTGGAAAATCTTATAGAACCAATAGAGAAAAGGAACTAATTAATTTAGATAAAGATAAAGCATATATAGGAATTGATATTGTTAAAGAAGGGTTTAATAAAAAAATAGAAATAAAATTGGAAAGAGGAAAAAGCAAAAGAGTAAGAGTTAATGGTGTTGAAGTTGACAAAATGATAGATTTATTTGACATTTTTAATGTAGTTGTTTTTTCTCCGGAAGATTTGAAACTAGTAAAAGAAGGTCCTAGTGAAAGAAGGCTTTTTTTAGATAATGAAATATCTCAAATCAACCCTAGATATAGATATAATATTAATAGATATAATAAGGTTTTAAATCAGAGAAATAACTTGCTTAAAATAATACAATATGAAAAAAACAAAAAAAAACTATTAGATGTTTGGGATATTCAACTATCTAGTATTGGATCAGAGATATTAAATAAAAGATTTGAGTTTTTAAAGGATTTATGTAGTATTTCCCGAGAAATACATAGTAAGATAACAGGAAATATAGAAGAGCTTCAATTAAAGTATTTATCTTCTATAGACATTGCTACTTATAATTATGATGAGGTCAATAATGCATTTATTGAAACTTTAAAATCTAATGTTGAGATGGATATTGAACGTGGAACTACTACACATGGACCTCATAGGGATGATATGCAAATATTGGTAAACGATATAGATATTAGAGTATTTGGTTCTCAAGGACAGCAGAGGACCGCTGCTTTATCTTTAAAATTAGCAGAAATTGAACTTATAAAAGCAGAAACCAAGGAATATCCTGTCTTATTATTAGATGACGTATTATCAGAACTAGATGAAAATAGAAGGAAATATTTAATATCTACATTTAAAGATATACAAACGATAATAACTTCTACAGATGATATTGAAATTAATAACTTTAATAAAAGTAATAAAAGTATATATTATATAAATAAAGGTAATGTGTTATCTGATTACGAGAATTAAAAAGGAGTGTATTGTGATGTTTTTACATCTTGGAAAGGATTTTGTAGTTCCCATAAAAGATATTATTGCAATCATTGATGCAGAAACTGCTTTAAAATCTCAAGATACTAAGGACTTTTTTGAGATAGCAAACGAAGAAGGGTTTATATATAATATTGTTAATGAAGGAATTAAATCTTATATTATTACTGAAAAAGTGGAAAAAGATAAGATAGACGGTTCTAATATAAGAAAAAGTATAATATATACATCCAATATATCTTCTATAACTTTATCAAAAAGAGCTGAATTTAACAAAAATATATAGATTGGAGGACTCTAGATGACTGAGAATCAGAATAATAGGAATTATGGAGCTGAGCAAATTCAAGTACTAGAAGGACTAGAGCCTGTTAGAAAAAGACCTGGAATGTATATAGGAAGTACAGGTCCAAGAGGACTACACCATTTAGTATATGAGGTTGTTGATAATAGTATAGACGAGGCACTTGCTGAAGTATGTGATACTATTAAAGTTGTTTTATTTGATGATAATTCTGTTTCTATTATTGATAATGGAAGCGGTATTCCTGTTGAGATTCATCCTAAAACTGGAAAATCAACAGTAGAAACAGTATTAACTGTACTTCATGCTGGTGGTAAATTTGATAGTGATGCTTATAAAGTTTCAGGTGGACTGCATGGTGTTGGTGTATCAGTTGTAAATGCTCTTTCTGAGTGGTTAGAGATTGAAGTGAAAAGAGATGGTAAAATACATCACCAAAGATATGAAAGAGGCATACCTAAGACATCATTACAGGTAATAGGTGATACTAAAGAAAGTGGAACTATAGTTACATTTAAACCGGATAGTTTAATATTTGAAGATATTAATTTTAAATATGAAACTTTAGAGCATAGACTAAGAGAGCTGGCTTTTCTGAACAAAGGAATCAAAATACTTATAGAGGATAAAAGAACTGATAAGAAAAAAGAATTTTATTATGAAGGTGGTATTGAAGCGTTTGTTAAGCATCTAAATAAAAATAGGACTCCTATTCATAAAAATATCTTATATTTTGAAGGAGAAAGAGATAAATGTTCTGTAGAGTTAGCTATACAATATACTGATGTATATAGTGAAAATGTGTTTACCTTTGCTAATAATATAAACACTCAAGAGGGAGGTACTCATCTAAGTGGTCTTAAGAGTGCCTTGACTAGGGTAGTCAACGACTATGCTAGGAAAAATGGTATTTTAAAAGAAAAGGACAATAATTTATCAGGAGAAGATATTAGAGAAGGAATTACTGTAATTCTTTCTGTTAAACTGTCAGATCCTCAATTTGAGGGACAAACTAAAACTAAGCTTGGAAATAGTGAAATAAGAGGTATTGTAGAAGGGTTAGTTTCAGAAAGTATAGATAGATTTCTAGAAGAAAATCCTAAAGATGCTAAGATTATAGTTGATAAGGCTTTAACATCAGCTAGAGCTAGAGAAGCAGCAAGGAAGGCTCGAGAGCTGACTAGAAGAAAGAATGTTTTAGAAAGCTCATCTTTACCAGGTAAACTCGCAGACTGTTCAGAAAAAGATGCAAGTAAATGTGAAGTATTTCTTGTAGAGGGTGAATCAGCCGGAGGCTCTGCAAAACAAGGAAGAGATAGAAGGACTCAAGCCATTTTGCCTTTAAGAGGTAAAATAATGAATGTAGAGAAAGCAAGAATTGATAAAGTATTAAGTTTTGAAGAAATAAAAGCTATGATTACAGCTTTTGGCTGCGGAATAAGTGATGATTTTGATATTGACAGGTTAAGATATGGAAAAATAGTTATAATGACAGATGCTGATGTCGACGGTGCTCATATTAGAACTCTTTTATTAACTTTCTTTTATAGATATATGAGACCTTTAGTAGAAAAAGGACATATATATATTGCTCAACCCCCTCTGTATAAGGTTAAAAAAGGAAAAAATGAATATTATGCTTATAACGATAAAGAACTTCAAAAAATAATTGAACAAGTTGGACAAAAGGGATATTCGATTCAAAGATATAAGGGTCTTGGTGAGATGAATCCTGATCAGCTTTGGGATA
The DNA here is from genome assembly GCA_028280805.1 of Tissierellales bacterium. GTDB lineage: Bacteria > Bacillota > Clostridia > Tissierellales > VENL01 > JANQLB01. Next base: position 113,840 of record JANQLB010000106.1, on the reverse strand, counting down.
CAACTATGGATCCGCAACAAAGAATTATTTTAAAAGTTAGTATAGAAGATGCCGTAGCAGCAGATGAGATGTTTACAACACTTATGGGTGATAAGGTTAAGCCTAGAAAAGAATTTATTGAAGAAAATGCTAAATATGTTGAAAATCTAGATATTTAGTATAATAAACCTTAAGATATAATTAAGGCTAAGGAGGACATTAAATTGAGTAACCAAGAGGAAAAAATTATATCAATAGATATAGCTGAAGAAATGAAAAAATCCTATCTTGATTATGCTATGACAGTAATTGTCAGCAGAGCTTTACCTGATGTTAGAGATGGTCTTAAGCCGGTTCATAGAAGAATTCTTTATTCCATGAATGAATTAGGATTAGTACCTAGTAAACCTCATAGAAAATCTGCCCGTATTGTTGGGGATGTACTTGGTAAATATCATCCACATGGAGAGAAAGCTGTTTATGATGCTATGGTTAGATTAGCACAAGATTTCTCGACTAGATATTTATTAGTAGATGGTCATGGTAATTTTGGGTCAGTTGATGGTGATGGAGCAGCAGCAATGCGTTACACTGAAGTAAGAATGACTAAATTAGCTTCGGAAATGCTCAGAGATATAGATAAGGAAACTGTAGATTATAAACTTAACTTTGATGAAACTTTAAAAGAACCTAAGGTTTTACCTAGTAGATTCCCTAATTTATTAGTAAACGGTTCTTCCGGTATAGCTGTGGGAATGGCAAGTTCTATACCTCCTCACAATCTTTCCGAAGTAGTAGACGGAATAGTTAAAATGATAGATGATCCTGATATAACAATGGATGAGCTTGTTAATATTATAAAAGGTCCGGATTTCCCTACCGGTGGAATAATAATGGGTAAGGACAATATAAGAAAATCATATAAAACGGGTAGAGGCAGAGTTATAGTTAGAGCAAAGGTTAACATAGAGGAGCATAAGAATAATAGAGACAGAATTATTGTAACAGAAATTCCTTATCAAGTTAATAAAGCTAAATTAATAGAGAAAATCGCTTCTTTAGTTAGAGATAAGAAGGTTGAAGGTATATCAGATTTAAGAGATGAATCAGATAGAAATGGAATGAGGATTGTAATAGAGTTAAAAAAGGATGCAAATCCCAATGTAGTTTTAAATAATCTATATAAACACACACAACTTCAAGATACTTTCAGTATAATTATAATTGCCCTTGTAAAAGATGAACCGAAGGTACTTAATCTAAGACAAGTTATTAGATATTATCTTGATTATCAAAAAGAAATTATAATAAGAAGGACTCAAAATGACTTAAATAAGGCAGAAGATAAAGCACATATTCTTGAAGGATTAAAAATAGCTTTAGACCATATAGATGCTGTAATTAAACTAATTAGAGGTTCTAAAAATACTCAGGAAGCTAAGAGTGGCTTAATGAGTCAATTTGGGTTAAGTGAAAAACAAGCACAAGCTATTTTAGATATGAGACTTCAAAGACTGACCGGGCTTGAAAGAGAGAAAATTGAAAATGAATACGAAGAAGTAATTAAATTAATAAATAAACTAAGAGAAATATTGTCAAATGAAAGACTAATATACAATATAGTTAGAGAAGAACTTTTAGAAATAAAAGAAAGATATAAAGATGATAGAAGAACAGAAATAAGAGCGTCAGAAGATGAAATAAATGTTGAAGATATGATAGAAGAACAAAAAGTAGCAATAACATTAACGCATTTTGGATATGTTAAGAGATTACCTGAAAATACCTACAAAATACAAAATAGAGGAGGTAAGGGGATTTCTGCTCTTACAACCAGAGAACAGGATTTTGTTGAACATTTATATATTACTTCAACACATGATAATTTACTTTTCTTTACTAACTATGGCAAGGTATATACTATAAAGGCTTATGAGATTCCAGAAGCTAAAAGACAAGCAAAAGGCACAGCCATTATTAATCTTTTACAAATGGAATCAGGGGAAAAAATTACAGCGGTTATTCCTATTAAGAATTTTGATGATGAACATGGTTATTTAGTTTTTGCTACTAAAAATGGTATTGTTAAGAAAACTGTATTGGATGAATACAGTACTATAAGAAAAAATGGGCTTATAGCTATTAATATTAAGGACGATGATGAATTAATAAGTGTTAAGCGTACTAATGGAGATAAAGATATTATATTAGTGACTTCACATGGAATGTCTATCAGATTTAATGAAGAAGATGTAAGAGATATGGGCAGAAACTCTATTGGTGTTAAAGGTATAAGCTTAGCTAAAGAAGATAAAGTAGTTGGTATGAGTCTTGTAGAAGAAGGTAAGGATTTACTTGTTATCAGCCAGAAAGGACAAGGAAAAAGGACATCTTTAGAAGAGTATAGAACTCAAATAAGAGGTGGAAAAGGTATAAAAACTTATAACGTAAAAGATCAAACGGGTAAATTGGTAGGAGCAAAAGTTGTAGATGAAACTAATGAAATAATGATAATTAGCCAATCAGGTACAATAATCAGAATTCAAGTTTCAGGAATATCTCGTATGGGAAGATATACTAAAGGCGTAAGTTTAATGAGATTACATAAAGATGACAATGTTGTTTCATTAGCAACGGTTGTAACTGATGATAATAGTGGAGAATAACTAAAATAGGGCTGCATCTGCACCCTATTTTAAATTAATTTTTAATATGGTATAATATTTTTGTAAAAAAATAAGTAAGTAATATTAGAGATTGAATAAAAATCTTGTTTACGGGTAAAAAACATTATGATTATATAATAGAGGAGGTAGTATTGTGGCTTTAAGTGTTATTAAGAAGTATGATGAAAAAATGGGAGTTTGGGTTATAAATCCTGTTGGTGAAATAGATATATATACATCACCTAAATTTAAAGAATTGTTAAATGAACTAATTGAGGAAAAGAAAGCAGATTTAGTTATTGATGGAAATGACTTAGATTATATTGACAGTACAGGCTTAGGAGTTTTAATAAGTGCCTTAAAGAAGTTAAAGGAAGAGGGATATAAAATAACATTAAAAAACATTAAGCCTAATATTAATAAACTTTTTGATATTACAGGTTTGAACAAGGTTTTTGTGATTAAGGAGTGAGATCAAATGACAGATACAAAAAGTTCAATTATTAAAGATAATATCAAAATGAGCATACCAAATAAACCAGAATACGTTAGTGTTATTAGGCTAACTACATCTGCTTTAGCTAATAAAATTGGATTTAATATTGAAGAAATAGACGATATAAAAGTTGCTACAGCCGAAGCGTGTACTTTTTTGTTAAAAAGTAAGCTTAACAATGAAAATTTTAATATTGAATACAATTTATTTGATACCAAATTATCTATAAAAGTAACAGGAAGTAGATCTAATACTGAATTAAAAGAATGTAAAGAAAATATACTAGGATTATTTATCATTGAATCTCTAATGGATGAAGTAGGTTTTAATAAGGATAATGATTTTATAGAAATTATAATGATTAAAGAAATAAAGGATGTTGTCAAATGACAGATAATCTTTTAAATAATAGAGAAAGTTTAATAGATATAAAAAAAATTGATACAGAAAAGCTGTTTGAAATGTATAGAAACTCCAAAGAAATTTTAATTAGAGATGAGTTAATAGAAAGACACTTATATATTGCTGAAATATTGTCAAAAAAATATGCTAATAAAGGTATAGATATTGACGACATTTATCAGATTGCTTGTGTTGGACTTATATATGCAGTTGATAGATATGACATAGATAAAGGATTTAAATTTTCAAGTTTTGCAACCCCTACAATAATAGGTGAAATTAAGAAATATTTTAGAGATAAAGGATGGTCAATTAGAGTTCCTAGACGTATACAAGAGCTTTCAAAGAAAATTAACAATGCTAAATTAATTTTAAGTCAGCAATTACAAAAATCTCCTACAGTTGATGATATAGCAAAATACCTACAATGCACTTCAGAAGAAGTTTTAGAGGCAATGGAAGCAAGTAAGGTTTATACTCCTAGATCATTAGATATATCTATTGATTCTAATGGAGAAGATAATGATTTGAGTTTATCTGAGTTAATTGGTGAAGATGATAAGTATTTTACTAAGATTGAAAATAAAGATTTTATTCTTAAAGTTATAGATGAATTAGATGATAGAGAAAAAATAGTATTAAAAGAAAGATATTTAAAAAATAAAACTCAAATAGATATAGCTAATGAGATGGGTGTATCTCAAATGACTGTTTCAAGAATAGAAAAAAAAGTTATTAAGAAGTTTAGAAGTGAACTAAAAAGGATTTATAATAGTTGATTTTTACTAAGATTTGAAAAAAACAAATTAGGGTAGTATAATGTAATAAACATTAAACCATCCTAGTTTTTTATTTTAATTGAAAGGAGAGGAAATTGTGAAAAAAACGACAAAATATTTTATGATTTTAGGGATAATTATTATAATATTTTTTATCAGTTCATTTTCAACCATAATTAATTTTATTACTGATTATAAATGGTTTGATGAACTAGGTTATACAGAAACATTTTTAACTAAATTGGTAACTCAGTTAACAATTGGTATACCTGCGTTTTTTATTTTATTTTTCTTAATTAACTTTTATCTGAGAATGGTTAAGAAAAATTATTATAAAAATGCCGGGATAATATCTGATAAAAAAGGAGAAAAGTTACTAAACATCTTTTTAGCATTAGGTTCAGCATTATTATCAATTTTTATTTCTTCAATATTTGCTGGTAATCTATGGTTTAGTATACTTCAATTTACTAACTCTACAGATTTTAATGTTACCGACCCGATATTTAATAATGATATATCATTTTACATATTTATATTACCTTTAATAAAAGAAATTATGAACTTACTGCTGGTGTTAGTATTTATTTTTATAGCTACAACTGTAGCATTGTATCTAATATTATTGACTTTAAGAAGACCTACTAACAAAAGTGATAATGTTTTTGATTTTCAAGAACTTTCCAATGGAAAACAGATTGATATAAGCAAAATTTTTAGTAAAAAATTGTTTAAACAAGCTGTAACTCAGATTGGAATAGCAGGGCTTTTAATATTTTTAATTATTGCCATTAACTATTATTTAAGAACATATGATTTACTTTATTCAATAAGAGGAAAAGTATTTGGTGCAAGTTACACAGATGTTCATGTTACACTATGGCAGTATAGAATAATGGCTATTGGGGCATTGCTTTCTGGTATTTTATTTATTGCAGGAATAATTAAAAGAAATATGAAAACTGTTTTAGTTGGACCAATTCTCCTTATACTTATATCTATCATTGGTGGAGCAGCCGGTGTTGCTGTAGAAAAGTTTGTTGTTGAACCTGACCAAATATCTAAGGAGTTACCTTATTTAACTTACAATATAGAATATACTCAACAAGCTTATGGTTTAGATAATGTAATACAAGAAAATTTTCCAGTTACACAAGACTTAACTAAAGAAGATATTTTGAATAATGAAGAAACAATAAAAAACATAAGAATAAATGATTATAGACCAATTCAACAGGTTTATTTTCAGCTACAAGGAATCAGACCATATTATAGATTCCATGACGTAGATGTAGGACGTTATACAATAAACGGAGAATACACACAAGTATTTTTATCGGCAAGAGAACTGGATCAGGAAAGGTTAGATGAACAAGCGAAGAATTGGATTAGCTTACATCTTACTTATACACACGGTTATGGTTTTACTTTATCACCTGTTAATTCTATAACACCTGAAGGTCAGCCTCAACTACTGGTTAAGGATATTCCACCAATAACAAACACAGATTTGAAAATAGAACGTCCTGAAATATACTTTGGAGAATTAACTAATAATTTTGTTGTATTAAATACTGAAGAAAAAGAATTTGATTATCCCAAAGGATCGGATAATGAATATACAACATATGCAGGTACGGCAGGTGTTCAGTTAAATGGATTAAACAGGTTGCTATTTTCTATTAAAGAAAGAGATATTAATATATTAATATCTCCTCAAATTACATCAGATAGTAGGATAGTAATTAACAGAAATATTAACGATAGAGTTAGAAAGATAGCACCGTTTATTGATTACAGCTTAGACCCTTACTTAGTAATTAATCAAACTGATGGTAAACTTTACTGGATTATAGAGGGTTATACAAGCAGTTCAAGGTATCCATATTCAGAACCATATGGAGAAAAAAGTATTAATTATATTAGAAACTCAGTTAAAGTTGTAGTAGATGCTTATAATGGAGATGTTAATTATTATGTAGTTGATGAGAATGATCCAATTATTATGACTTATCAAAAAATATTTCCCGATCTATTACAAGATAAAGAAGATATTCCCGAGGGTATAAGAGAACATTTAAGATATTCTCATGAGCTTTTTGACATTCAAGCACAAATTTACAGAATATATCACATGAACAATCCAAAAGTGTTTTTTGGTAAGGAAGATTCATGGGATATTGCAAAAGAAAGATATATGACTGAAGTTTTAGATGTTGAGGCAAACTATGTTATGTTTAATCTCCCTAGGCAAGAAAAAGCAGAATTTTTACTTACTAAACCATTTACTCCAAAAGGTAAGGATAATATGACTGCATTATTTGTAGCAAAAAATGATGGTGAAAACTATGGTGAGCTGATATTATATAAGTTTCCAAAGAACAAAACCGTTCGTGGTCCAATGCAGGTTGAGGTTAGAATAGACCAAGATTCTGTTATATCACCACAGTTATCATTATGGGATCAAAAAGGCTCGGCTGTCTTAAGAGGAAATTTAATTGTAATACCTATTGAAGATTCATTAATATATGTAGAACCTATATACTTAATGTCTGATAATGAAAATAGTCTGCCAGAGGTTAAAAGAGTTATAGTAGCGTATGAAGATAGAATAGTTATGGAAGAAACGCTAGATGCTGCCCTCTCAAAAATATTCGGTGAAATTGACCAAGAACAAGATGAAAATGGTGTAATAGATGAAGTTGATACTGATACTGATGATTTAGATGATAAAATAAAAGAGCTTATTCAGACAGCAAATGAACTATTCAGACTAGCAACACAGGCATCTCAAAATGGACAATGGTCTGAGTATGGAAGATATATAAATGAATTAGAAAGTACTTTAAATCAATTGAATAAATATATAGAGGATAATATAGAGGAATAAAAATGTACCGGGATTTCCCGGTATATTTTTCAACTCATTCGACTTATTTTTATTTCTTCTATTGACATAGAATCTAGCTCTTGAGCCTTTTTAGCAATATCGACTCTATTAATGATACCCTTGTCTACAAGAACTTCAATAATGCTGGCTAATGCTAGTGTATTCCTGTAGTCAACATCTTTCATATCACTTAATTGTGCTAAAATATCTAATTGGTTCATTTTTCTACCCCCTTGTCCCAAAATATAATATTTATATTATTGACATGACATAAAATAATATACATAATAAATTTAACGTATATATATCAGATATAAGAGTAATTACTATAGTATATGTTTATAATGAAAAATTTAATGAGGTGATTTGATGGTAAATAAAAAATATTTATCAAGTATATTAATAATTGTTATAATTTTCACTTTTCTTATAGGATGTCAGGGAGAAGTTAATATACCTGACGATATTAATCTTCCTAATGATGAAAGTACTATAACAAACCAAAATAATAATAAATATCAAACTTTAATTGTTGATGACTATAACAACTTAAATATTGATAAATTAAACAGATATGAAATTTCAGTTGACTTTAATCCAGATGATAGAACATATACAGCATCTCAAAGTATAGATTATTTCAATAATGAGGAATTAAATTTAGATAGTATTTATTTTCACATATATCCTAATGCCTTTAAAGAACAAGAAACAGCACCTATTTTATTTAACAGTTTTGAATCGTCTTTTCCAAATGGATTTGAACCTGGATATATAGATATAGATAATATATCAGTTGAAGATAAAATCATTAATAATTATGTTATAAGTGGTGTTGGAAATACAATTTTGAAAATACCTTTAAAACAGTCTTTAAAACCTGGTGAAAAAATAAATATTGATATGAGTTATACTGTTAAACTTCCTTCTAGTGAAGACAGGTTTGGATATGGTGAAAAAACTTATAATTTAGGTAATTGGTATCCGATAGCTGCGGTTTATGATGATGAAGGGTGGAACTTAGACCCTTATTATAGTGTAGGTGACCCATTTTATAGTGATACAAGCAACTATTATGTAACAATTAAAGCACCTAAAGAGTTTATAATAGCATCATCAGGAAATATTCTTTCAGAGGAAGTCAATGGAGATTATAAAACTTGGAGAATAGAAGCAAAGTTAATGAGAGATTTTGCATGGGTTGCCAGTGAACATTTTAATATAGTACAGAAGGATGTAGATGGTACTTTAGTAAAGAATTATTTTCTAGATGATAACTCTATAAATAATTTTGCAGCTAATACAGCTTATGACTCAATTAAGATATTTAATCAGATTTTTGGTAAGTATCCTTATGGACAATACTCCGTAGTAGCAACAAATTTTCCAAGTGGAATGGAGTATCCGGGTATAGTTTTTATAGGTGAGAAATACTATAATGATTCTTATAGGAACTATCTGCGAACAGTAATAGTTCACGAAACCGGACATCAATGGTGGTATAATGTTGTTGGTAATGATTCAATAGACGAAGCTTGGTTAGATGAATCACTTACTACTTATTCAGAGGTTATATATATGGATGAAAAGTATAGTGAAAAAACAGCACAGATGTATTATAATGAAAGAACTAAAGGACCATACGATTATACAAAGGAGTATTTAGATGATGAAGTGATTTTGAAACCTTTAAGTGAATTTAACAACTGGACGGATTATGCTTCTTTAACATATAATAAAGGTGCTATGTTTATTCACGAAATAAAAGAAATATACGGAGAAGAAACTTTATACAGTATATTTAAAGAATACTACAATAGATTTAGATTCTTAAATGCAGCAACAGATGATTTTATAGATGTGTGTGAAGAAATTACAGGTGACGATTTTTCTAATCTGGTAGATAAATGGCTTTATTCTAGGTAAAAAAGATAAAAATTTAATAAAATTAAAACGTAACTTTTTGCTGGAGGATACTGATGAAAAAAATAATTACTATAACATTATTTTTAATTATTATATTAGGTAATTTAAGTATAGGATTTTGTGATGACATAAACCTTAAAGAAAATTTAACTGCTTTAATGATTGGAGAATATGATACTGAAGAAATATTATATGAGTACAATATAGACAAAAAAATTGAGATTGCAAGTATAACTAAACTTATGACTTATTTAGTAGCTATGGATGTTATATCTAGTACAGATATTAGCATGGATGACATAGTAAATATAGGGATTAATCCAACTAAAGTAGGTGGAGCTACATTTAGACTTTATAAAGGTGAAAAGGTTAAATTAGAAACTTTATTAGATGCAATTATAATAGCATCAGGTAATGATGCTTGTGTAGCTATAGCTGAACATATTACAGGCAGTGAAGAAGAGTTCGTCAAAATGATGAATGATAAAGCTAAAACATTAGGTATTAAGAGTGCAGTATATTATAATTCTTCAGGTATGCCGGTCGTTACAAAAGAAGGTAAAAAAATTCAAAATATGATGAGTGTTAATGATATATTTAAATTGTCTAGACATATAATTTCTAAATATCCTCAAATACTAGAAATTACAGATAGAACTGAAATTAATATTAGTAAAAGACAATACTACAAAGAAAATAGAAATCCTTTATTAAAAGAAATACCTTTAGTAGATGGCTTAAAGACAGGATATACTGATAAAGCCGGATATTGTTTAGTATCAACTTTAAGAATACCAAAAAATGATAAAAATGATCAAAGTTTTAGGATAATATCTATAGCTATGGGAGCTAAAAGTGAACAAGAAAGAAAAGAAATAAATAAAAAAATCATCAATTACGTAATGGATAATTATAAAAAGGAACATGTATTATCAAAGGATGTTCCATTATCAGAATTAGAAATCGTTGATGCTGTAAACCCTCATTTGGAAGTTTTTCCAAAGAATGATATATTTAAGATTAAAAAATTAGAAGATACTGTTAGTATTAAAGTAGAATTAAATGAAGAAATAACATCACCTATATCCAAAGGTGAAAAAGTAGGTAGAGTTTTAATTAATCATAATGATAAAATACAAGAGGTTGATTTAATAGTAAAAAGAGATGTAAAAAGAGCAAATTTTTTTACAAGATTATTTAGAGTCTTGCAAAACTTTGTATTAAAAATTAATATTGGAAATTTATTTGGAAGATAATATTTTAAATATAGAGCAGCTAAAACAAGTAAAATTCTAGTCATTATATTGACAATGTTTAACAAACAATATATAATTTAGATATTTAATACTATTTGCACCCGTAGCTCAGCAGGATAGAGCAGTGCCCTCCTAAGGCATGTGTCGGGGGTTCAAATCCTCTCGGGTGCACCACATTTGCAAGATTAAATATATATTTTGACATCAATAAGACAGCAGCCCAATTATAAAATAATTTCTATGGGCTGTTTTTCTGTTTCACAGAGCCTTCATATAGCTTTTTTGTTCATTTCTTTTTCTTTGCTAAAGTGTAAGTTAGTGTGTATAAAATAAAAATTTACGCTGCGATCTTTAGTACTTGAATGCCAATCGACAGATATTGACATACTTTTCATTTATATTATGCTACAATAAATAAAAAAAGTACTAAAGGGGGATTCTCATGTACATAAAAAATGAAGAGGACATTATCATCAATAATGCGATAATGCATATACTAAATAATAAAGAAAATATAAAAATTCTATCAGATATGGTTATGCATTTATCTGATAAAACAATAAGATTATTGAGAAGACATATTTTGAATTCTTTAAATTCAGACAATGTTCGATTAGCGAAGTTTGAAGGGGATGTAAATGTAGTGCAATCTCATTGCCAAAAACTAATTGATAATGAAGAATGCTTTATTACTTCTTCTATAGAAATAGCAAACTATTTATATGACGCAATGAGTGGTAAAAATATAAAACCTGCTTATTTAGTGGTATGTAAGATGACTCATCAAAACAATCATAATATAGCATTACTTAAGCTGGATTTTAACGAAAATTTAACTTCAAAAATCATTGAAATAGATGGAAAAAAAAGGGTTGACATAGTAGCCCATGGAACTGGAATTCCTAACTCTAAACAAAAATTACAAAAGTGTGTTTTTTATAAAAAATATGAAGCGGATAGTGAATATGATATAATATTATTAGATAGACAAGCTAGTAAGTATAAAGATGAAGCAGAAGTAGCTGACTACTTTGCAAAAAAATTTCTTCATTGCAGGCTTGCTATAACTGATAGAGAGAATACAAGAAATTTTAGCACATATGCAGCTTTGTTTATTGATGATAATTTTAAAGATGACTTAGAAAAAAACAACGAGTTAAAAGAAAAAGTTATAAGTATTCTAAAAGCAGATGAAAAAATCAATTTAGCAAGTTTTGCCGATACTACCTTTGGAGATAATGAAGAAATGAAGGAAAGATTTATAGAATTCATGAGAAGAAAAACTATAGATATGGAATTTGACATTGATCAGAACTGGGTACTCGAAAGAATTAAAAGAAGAAAAATAACTACAGATGTAGGGATCATAATTTTTTTAAATGAAACGGAATCAGAAGAAAAAAGCAAAAATGAAAACTTTGATATAACTTATCCATATAAGGATAAATCTAGAGCAAATATTTTAATTAAAAATGTGAGATATACTGACAAATATATCAAATAAGATTATATTTTGGGAGTGTTATTATGACTTCTTTTGTTAAATGTTTAGAAAATTTTTTAAAAGCTGTAAAATGGTCTAGTAAAGATTTAAAAGAAAATGAATATAAAATTGAATTCAGTAAAAGAATTAGTGACATATCAGAGATTGAATGTTTGCTAAAGCATGATTATCAAGAAATATTCAATACTTTGAGGACAGCATTTAATATAACTTTAAGTAATGATAAATCATTACAAAGACCAATAAGTATTAAGAATGGATTTAATCTGGATAATATCAAGGAGTATATTAAGGATGTATTTGAGCCATTTGGATATGTTAATGTTAAATTCACATTAGATAAAATAGATTTTTATTCAAATCACTCAGAGTTATCAATTTCAATTCAAGAATGTAATTTTTACCCATTTTTATACAGTTGTAATTTACTAGAGTGGTTAAGTAGTTTTAATATTTCTGAATTAGAAAAAGAAGTTTTTAAGGATGGTAAACAAACTATTTTTCTAGCTCTCGATTTACAAAATACAGTGAGTAATAAATTTACAATGTTAGCTGGCAATAACGTAACATCAGAGTTAATAGATACATTTACTAAAGAATACTCTACACGAGAGCATGAACTGTTAATGAAATGGAGATTCAAGCAAGTTAATTGGTTAGAAGGTACTAAATGGATTAGTCCTGATCATTTTTTTATGGACTTTGAGAGTATTAAAGGAGAAAAATTACTTAAAAGCTACTTCTTAAAAAATGCAGTAAATTTAATTATTTCATTTATATCAAATTATATATATACAGAGAACAATGAGACTTTATGCATTATAAATGGTAACAAAAGAATACCTATTAGACTTTTAGATGAAGAGTCTTATAATCAAAATGAAGTTGAGTATTTGTTCGAAATATATAAGTGGGCTTACACAGGTTACAACTCTGATAAGCTTAGCATTCTGAGAAATCTAATAACTATAATTATATGCGAGGATTGTGGAGTTAATTCTTATAAATTACTTTTATCAAAATCAAAAGAAATATATAAAACTGTTGTAAATAATTTTGAAATGTATTTGAAAGAGAATGTTGAACAATATTTCAATGTCAGACAGAAGATATTAGATTTGATTCAAAATGAATCGAATGAAATATCTAATCAAATTGGTAATACTGTGAATAATTTGAATAGAAATTTGCTTACTTTCTTAGGAACTGTATTTACTTTCATTATTGGGTTTGTACAAAATACAAATATTAATTTACTGTTTTTTTTACTAATTGCTTTTATTAGTTACGTAGTAATTTATAGTGTTTATTATCTAAGCTTCTCAAAAATTAAAATAAAATATATCAAAGATTATTCAAAAAAAGATATAGAAAGATTACGAAAGAATATTTTTGATAGTGATCTGCCAAAATTTGAAGACACGCAAATTTATGAGTATATAAAGACATTTAATAAATTTTGGTACTCATCAATTGTAGTAAATGCCGTATTAATAGTAATTACAATCTTAGCTTTTATTCATTTAAACGTTATAATTGAAGCTTTTAGCATTATTGAAATTCCTAAATAAAAACATAACATAAATAGTAAAAATCATTTTTATATATCAAAGCCTGATTTAGTAATCGTTTTAAAGGAGATAGCTAAAGATATTTTTTTTCCTTTTTTGAGGAATTATCTGTTTTTTATAGAATATTATAACTGTGAGTTGTAAAGGAAAAACTATATGTCAGCAACACATCAATGGGTAAGTATTAACCTACATGTGTTGCTAATATAATAGTTAACCGACATTTTTTAAACTAATTTATTCAATTGGTAAGAAGGATGTCGGGAGTTCAAATTCTCTCAGGTTCACCATAAATCTTCCATTTGAGGAAGTATTTTTTTTGTAATCTTAACTTAATCAATAGAATTGTGCAAATATACTTATACAACCTCAAAACATAATAAAAAGTAAACGTTTAGCTGTTCTAAGCATTAACAATTCTTACAACTCATTCCAATATGAAGTTTTTACAACTCAAGTTAATCATATAACTTCTTCAGCTATTAAAAAATTTATTTTCTTTTAAGAAGGATATTTGTATCTTTTTATATGGATAATTTTAGTTTTTTAGTTAAAAAAATCTTTTAATACCAATTCAGTTTATTAAATTACATAACTTAAGTTAATAACTATCATAATTAATAACTGTCATAAATATCTTAATAGAAAGGATAAAGTTTTTTATTAATAATATCTTTTCGGAATTAAAAAACAAGACAAACAGAGGCAAATTAATAATTGAATCAAATAAGTTTTATGATGATGAAAAGATATAATACTAGGTTGTTGCAAGGATAAGGTATTTTGATTTGACTTACAACTTCATTGGTGACGGCAACAAGCACAATAAAATAGAAAATAGCAATAGATTTTAGGGGTATAAGGTGAGCGGAACGAAATCTTGAAATAATCGATTGATTAGAAATGCAGTCAGGTTGAAGGTGAAGCTGCCGCTATGTCAGTATTTCTGTATAGAAAGTCTTCAACCTTTCTATCACTATAAAGGTTTTCGAGATTTCTAACAAATTTCATTTTAAATTTATTGACATTAGAGTAATAAGTAGAATCAACTTCATTATTAGACTTCTTAAATTTTTTAGCATTAGGGTTGTAATTGCAATTTTCATCAATGATGTATTCCAAGAAAGAATAATCAAAGCAAGTTAAAATAGCAAGATTGTTAACAAACTTAGAACTCTCGGTGGCTAAGAGTTTGGTAATTTTATTGATAACCTCTAAAGAAGTAAATGAAAGCTGCTTGTTGTGAGAATAAAAGTTACTAATGTCAACTTTAAAAATTTTGTAATAGGAATGAGGGGTTTCATCATGAATTTCATACAAAATTAAGTAATACCAAGATATTTAGCCCTTGCAGCAAACTATAATACAAAAAGGGGGAAGTAAATAGATGAAAAGTAAATTATGTAAGATTTTATCAGTTTTATTAGTTTTAGTGATGTGTATTAGCGTATTTACAGCATGCAATGACACTGAACCGGTAGACGAGGAAGAAATTGATGAAACACCTGAAAAAGAAGCTACAATTATAGGTGCTGATAACATTTCTATAGAGGAGCTGTCAGAGTTTGATCCTCTTGAAGGTGTATCAGCAAAAGGTACAGATGGTAAAGATGCAACGTCTAATATTGAAGTTACAGGCGAAGTTGATACTCTTAAATCAGGTGAGTATGAGTTAACTTACAAATTAAAAGGTACTGATTTATCAGTTACTAGAGTTGTAACAGTTACAAGCGTTGAAGCTGTTTTAGCAAATGGCACTTACAACTTCAAGTTTGCTTCAGCTGATACAAGACATACTTTTATGGCAGCTGCTGAAGACTATCTGTTACATAATCAGCATGGAGGTGTCCCATTATTCGCAAATGCAGGATTTAATCTTTTTTCTAGCAGAATGCAGCTTGCTAGTGAGACTAATTTACCGATCTTAGGTTTTGGTGTAGTGTATTCGACTATGGCTGCTGATGATAGTAATGTATTGATGGAAGATGGGGAAAAAGGTAATGCAGGTGAGTACACATATAGAATAGGTGAACGAGAAAATCCTTCAGAATGGAATCAGTGGAAAAGTGATGATGCTACAACAGGCGACCTTATGGATGATTATTATGACTTTGTGTATAGATATGAGTTTAATGAGGATAAGAGTGGATATGCTCTTGTGCCATCCATGGCATCTGAGGATCCAATATCTATAGAAGGTCGTGAATTACCAAATGGTAAAGTAGTATCAAGAAAATGGCAAATTAAAATTAGAGATGGTCTTGAATGGAAGTTTAACGAAAATACTGATACATCGATGATAACAGATACAAGTATTAATGCTACTGATTTTTATGAGACTTATAAGATTGCTTTAACAGAAAAATGGTTTAGAGCTATAAGCGGCGGTGGAGACTTTTGTACAAGTACACATAAAATTTTTAACGCTCAGGAGTATGTTGACGGAACAGCTGAGTGGGAAGATGTAGGTATCAAATTGATTGATGACAATACTATTGAATTTCATTATGTTGATGAGCAGTCACAATGGAATGTTAAGTATGGCTTAGCTAGTTATATTTTGACTCCAATTAACATTGAGCTATATGAAGCTTTAGGTGAAAGATATGGCATTGATGAAAAATCAATTGCATATCATGGTCCTTACTATGTTGACTATTACGAGAGTGATAAAGTTGTAAGAATGAAGAAGAATGACCTATATCACGACGCTGATAGATTTTTCTACACAGGAAGAAATATATATATTATTAGTGAGGCAGAGATGGAATTCCAAGAATTTGTAGCAGGAAAACTTGATGCAGTTGTATTACCTGCAGCACATTATGAAGAATATAAGAATCATCCTGGTTTAAAACGAATTCCTGGAGCAACAACTTTCAGAATAAATATTAATGGTTTTGGTACAAGAGAGAATCAAATTGAACAATTCCCAGAAAGTCAATGGGAGCCAGAACCAATTTTAGCAAATCACGACTTCAAGATGGGTCTCTTCCATGCTATAGACAGAAAGAAACTTGCTGAAGAAGTTATGAAAACTTCGCAGACACAGATGCATTTGTTTTCAAATGCTTATGTAGTTGAAGCTGAGACAGGTATACCTTATAGAGATACTCCACAAGGTATGGCAGTAGGTTCTGACCTTTCGCCTTCAACTCATGGTTATAACTTAGACGCTGCAAGAGCTTATTTTGATCAAGCACTTGATTCTTTAGTTGGTGAAGGTGTTTATAATAGTGGTGATGAGATTACAATTGAGTTTTATTATTTCAGCGGAAGCGAAACTCAAGAGTTAATGGCATCTTACCTTAAAGATGCTATGGAAGAAGCATTTATGAGTGAAAAACACAATATCAAAGTTATTGTAGATGTTATGCCAAAAGATTTTCCAGGAATATATTATGATCACATGATGATTGGTGAGTTTGATACTGCACTTGGTGGAATCAGGGGATCAGTATTAGATGCAGCTGGATTCTTAGACATTTTCTCATCAGACAACAGAGGTGGATTTACTATAAACTGGGGTGTTGATACTTCTGTACCAGAGATTACTGTTTTATACATGAATATGGAAGGTGAGTTAGTTAAAGAAATATGGTCATTTGATGCTATTTATTCAGCATTAACTGGTGAAATTGAAATAGTTGATGGAGCAGAAGTAAAAGAAGAAGAACAATAAAAATATAGAAGTTTAAAATGGAAAGGACAGAATTATTTCTTCTGTCCTTTTTATAAAAAATTCACTTTTCTATATAAAATTTTACCATATGCATTTATAAATAGAAATCTATATAAACTACATTAAAATTATGCAGGTTTGTTTTATTTTCACTAATCACTATATGAAAGGAGGCAGGTAAAATGTTTAGATATATATTAATAAGAATAGTGTGGATTTTTATCTTATTGTTTACTATTTTATCAATAAACTTTGCTGTGACGAAGTTAGCACCTTCTTATCCACCTCCCACTGAGGAAGAAAAAAGCATGTACTTTAACAAACAGGTTTATGATGGATATATGGAGTTTAGGTTAGTTACTGAAGCTAAAGAGATGGAAGAAATCAGAAAAAAGATAGCAACAGGAGAAGCAATTAGAAGTTCTTATTATGAAGATAAGGGAGATTTTATACGAGCTTTTGAACCAGTTCCGGTAAGTGAACAGTATTTTAAATGGATAAAAAACATTGTTACGAGATGGGACTGGGGGCTTTCAACTAGAGTAGCAGTAGGAAAACCTGTCTTTGATATACTAAAAGAACGAATACCTACAACTATGGCTTTAAATGTTATAGCCCTATTGTTCTATATTCCTATAGGTTTAACTCTTGGTATAATTGCTGCATTAAATAAGGATAAAATTATTGACAATTTTATATCAATAGCTGTAATGATAATGATATCCATACCTAACTTCGTTATTATTATTATGCTTGTTATGATATTTGGTTACTATTTGGAATGGTTACCATCAATCTTTCCTGCAAAAGATGCAGTTGCAGCACTTAGGTTTCGTGGACTAATATTACCCGTATTAGCTTTGACTTTTGGTCCAGTGGCAGGATTAACAAGAATAACTAGAGCTGAGCTTACTGAGGTGTTGACTTCAGAATTCCTACTTCTTGCTAGAACTAAAGGTTTAACCAGACGTCAAGCTGTCATTAGACATGCCATGAGAAATTCAATGGTACCATTAGTACCAACCATAATATTTTCCTTTGTTGGAATATTAGGCGGGACAGTTATAATGGAGAGGATCTATTCTATACCAGGAACTGGTCAAATATTCTTAAGATCACTTACCAGAAATGCTTATGATTATAATCTGCTATTGAGTTTATCAGCTTTTTATACTTCTATTGCACTTTTTGCTATATTAATAGTTGATGTTACGTATGGAATAATTGATCCAAGAATTCGAATGGGGGGTAGGAAATAATGTATAATGAAAAAAATATTATAAATAAAGATATCCCAAAGCAAAAATTTGAATTTGTGCAAAAGGGTCAAAAACTATATGAACAGAAAATCCAAGGTAAGCCAATAGGCTATATGAAAGATGTTTGGATGAGGTTTAGAAAAAATAAAGTAAACTTAATTGCATCAACAATATTATTAGTTTTAATTATATGCTCTATTCTTATGCCTATAATATCAAATAAAGAATATATTAAAATTGATGAAAAGGTTTCTTTCTTACCTCCAAGAGTTCCTATATTAGAGAAATTTGGAATTATGGATGGTACTGTGTTTATAGAAGATAGAGCTGTTGATTTATCAAAAAAGGATGAAGAAACGGGATTGTATTTACCTAAGGGATATAACGAAAAAGCCTTATATATGGATACTCTTACAAATAAACGTGTAGAAAGCTTAGAAAAATCACCATTAATTTTAAATGGTCAATCAGTTCTAAGATTGAATTACGACTCAACTTCAATGACTGTTGAATCTAATGAATTTTATAATTTATCTATAGCTAACAATGCTTATATTGAAATAGATGTTTTTGAATTAGATAGTAGTTCTAATAGTAAAATAGAAGTTCTGTTACAAACAGATTTTGGTGGTGACTATACAGTTATTGAAACTATAACTGAAACCGGTAAGCATCAAGTTAAAGTATTTGAGTTAAATGAAGATTTGTATGCTGATGTTATATCTAAACTACGTATACGCTATAGCTCAGATAATAAAGGATATTATGCTGCAATTACTAGCATATCATTATTTGATGATAGTAGTAATGAACCTATTTTATTTGATGAAGGATACCAGTTATCTGTATACAAAATAGTTGATGGTAAGGGCTTATATCAGAGGCAAAATAGTGAAATGATTTTAGCATCCTTTAGATACAATAAGTATTTATCAGCATTTGATTTAACTTATGAATCTGCTTTTTCTTCAGTTGAATATGAAAAACTATTAGCAGAGTGGGGAGATAAGGTAGAGGTAATTCCCAATCCTGATAATCCTGATGGATGGTTTTTTAGTGAAGGGTTTCCAATTCGTGAAGTTGTAAGAAAGAATGATTCAATTAAAGTTGGTGGGCAAAGTTATTCTTCATATGAGGTCTATCTTGATTATGCTTCGTACCTAGGATATGATGATTTGCCATACTATTTGTTTGGAACAACTCTAGCAGGCAGAGATTTATTCTCATTAGTTTGGGTAGGTTTGAGAACATCACTTTTAATAGGCGCAATAGTTACCTTGATAAATGTAACTATTGGTATTCTGTATGGTGCTGTTTCTGGATATTATGGTGGAAATGTTGATATGTTAATGCAGCGTTTTGCAGAGGTTATGAGTAGAATTCCATGGTTAATTGTTTTGTCTATAATGGTTGTTCTATTTGATCCAGGTATTACAACATTAATACTAACACTGGTGATAACTGGTTGGATAGGTATTGCCAGTGTAACTAGAATGCAGTTTTATAGATATAAACGGAGAGAGTATGTTCTTGCATCTAGGACAATGGGTGCTAGAGATTTACGCTTAATATTCAGGCACATTTTACCTAATGGTATTGGTACAATCATTACAGCAAGCGTGCTTTCAATACCTTTAGTAATATTCTTAGAGGCTGCTTTATCATTTCTGGGATTTGGTATTGGACATGGGCAATCATTCAACGTTTTTGGATTCACGTTTTCTGGTGTATCAATAGGTGTATTGTTATCTGATGGAAGGAATTTTTTATTTAACCATCCATATTTGACCGTATTTCCTTCTATAGTTGTTTCAATATTGATGATTACATTTAATATGTTTGGAAATGCATTAAGAGATGCATTTAACCCATCACTGAGAGGGGTTGAGGATTAATGAATAAGAAATTAACAGTAGAAAATTTAACTATTTCATTTAAAACACCTACTGGGCAAGTTAAAGCAGTAAGAAACATTAGTTTTGACTTAAACGAAGGTGAAACACTAGCAATAGTTGGAGAGTCCGGCTCAGGTAAGTCCGTTACTGCTCGAGCAATTATGGGAATATTAGCTGGAAACAAGATAGTTGAAAATGGAAAAATCATGTATGATGGTGAAGATCTTCTAAAGATAACAGAAGATCAGTATCATGAAATACGTGGCAGGAAGATAGGAATGATTTACCAAGATCCTATGTCAAGCTTAAACCCTATAATGAGAATTGGAAAACAGATTACTGAAAGTTTGATACTAAATGGACATCATCTTAAGAATAAAATAGCAAAGCTATACAACAAAGAAAGAATTGCGTATTTTGTAATCAAGCGAGATATAAGGATTTTAAAAAAGAAGGTTCTAGAAAACAAAAAGAATAAATTACCCTATAAAGATCTAAAAAAAGAGATTAAAAAATTAAAAAAGGAGCTACCAACAGCTAAAAAAATCATGAAAAAAGCCAAGAAAAAAGCTACTAAAGTAGTTATGAAGGAATACAAAGAGCAAAAGGCTAAATATCTAGAAGAGATAAAAGACATTCGTAAAAATGCTGATGGTCTTGACCTAAAGGTTGTTAAAGAGAAAGTATCTAGCAAAAAAGAAGAACTTAGGCGTATCAAAAAAGTTACTAAAAAGCAAGCCAAAGTTCAAGCTATAAAGGTTATGCAAGAGGTTGGAATCCCAGAGCCTGAAAAAAGGTTTAAGCAGTATCCATTTCAATTTTCTGGAGGTATGCGTCAGCGTATAGTTATTGCTATAGTTTTGACAGCTAATCCGGACATATTAATATGTGACGAACCAACAACAGCTTTAGACGTGACTATTCAAGCTCAGATACTGGAGCTTATAAACAGTTTAAAGGAAGAACGTAGATTAACAGTTATATTTATAACTCATGACTTAGGTGTTGTTGCTAATATGGCAGATAGAATAGCCGTTATGTATGCTGGTAAGATTCAAGAGATAGGTACTTGTGAAGAAGTGTTCTACGACCCAAGACATCCATATACTTGGGCATTACTTGGCTCAATGCCTGATTTAACTTCTAAGGATAAACTAATAGCAATACCTGGAACACCTCCAGATATGAGATTTCCTCCTAAGGGTGATGCATTTGCTCTTAGAAGTGAATATGCTATGAAAATAGATTTTGAAGAGCAGCCCCCTATGTTTAAAATATCTGATACACACTATGCTGCTTCTTGGCTTTTGCATAAAGACAGTCCAAAGATTGAAAAGCCGTTTATGCTTGATGAAAGAATAGAAAGAATGAAAGAAATGACAAAGGAGCTTATTACAGATGGAAAACAGCTTATATAATTATAATAAAAATGAGATAAAACAGAGTGAAGCTGTACCTGTAGTTAGTGTTATGAATGTTAAAAAACACTTTAAATCAGGTTTTGGCAAACGAAAGCTAGTAGTTAAAGCTATTGATGGTGTAAGTTTTGATATTTATAGAGGTGAAGTTTTCGGTCTGGTTGGTGAATCTGGTTGTGGAAAAACGACTATGGGTAGAACCTTGATAAAGCTTCACAAACCAACAGATGGAACAATTAAGTTTTTAGGACAGACTATAACAGAAGGTATTAGTTCAAATGTTGAAGCTATCAGTAAGGCAAAAAAAATCCTTAGAACCGAAAATGATTATATAAAGAAACTAGATGCAAAACAAGCTATTAAGTTTAACAGAAAAGAAATAAGAAGAAAAAAGCGTGATAACGAAAATTCTCATTATCAGTTAATGAAAAAGATGCAGATGATTTTTCAAGACCCTATCGCATCTCTTAACCCAAGAATGACTGTTAAAGAGATTATTGCTGAAGGGTTGAGAATTGCAGGTGAGAAGAAAGAAGCTGTAATTATTAAACGAGTTAATGAAGTTTTAGAAACTGTTGGGTTAGTTCCTGAACATGCAAATAGATATCCTCATGAATTCAGTGGTGGTCAACGTCAGAGAATTGGTATTGCAAGAGCTTTAGTTATTAATCCAGATTTCTTGATAGCAGATGAGCCAATCAGTGCATTAGATGTATCAATTCAGGCTCAGATAATCAACCTTTTAAATGAACTACGTAAGAAATTTGGAATAACTATACTTTTTATTGCACATGATTTATCTGTAATTAAGTATATTAGTGATAGAGTGGGAGTCATGTATTTTGGAAACATGGTTGAGCTTGCACCAGCTGATGAGTTATTTAAAAATCCATTACATCCTTATACTAAATCATTGCTTTCTGCAGTTCCATTACCTGATCCAAACTACGAAAAACAAAGGAAAAGAGGAATTTATGAAGCACAGTCTGCTCATGATTATTCAAAAGAAAAACCAGTTTTCCAAGAGATAAAAGAGGGACATTTTGTTCTCGCTAATTCAGAAGAGATGGAAAAATACAGAAAAGAGTTGAAAGATTAATGAATCTAAAGAGACTTATGTTCACAATAGCTTTATCAGTTACGATAATGTTACTATTAATGTATTTAATATATGATTTTGATACAAGTTTGATGAATATATCTAATGTATTTTTCTTCATGGGTATTGCTTACTTCTTTCCAGGGCTAATTATTGTAAGTGGTGTGACTGATATATTTTATAGTATTAGATATTTAACTAAAAGAATGTTTTGTAAAGATAAAGATAATGAAAATTATTTAAGAACATTCAATGATTATAAAAAATATAATGATATAAAGAGTGTAAAACATAATATGAAAGGTAAAGGTGTAAATATATTACTTGTAGGGGGTGTATATATTATTATATCCCTTATCATAAGCATAATTATTTAACTTATTGCTAAAGAAATTTCCCAACCATCGAAGACATAGCTCTATCTAGTACAAGATACTATAAGACGCACGCAACTTCTAAGATATTAGGCGAAAGTGGTTGGCAGTTTACTAGATATATAATTTCATGTTAAAAAGTAAACATCTATAGTAACTACAATAGTGAATAAATTATATTTTTTAACAATCTCCAACTTGGTTTATTGATTAAATTCAAGGTGGAGATTCTATTTTTTGCTCTATTATACTACTAAAATCTTCTCAGCAAACCAACTGTTCTTTTAATTAATTGAAATTTTTATTTATTTTACTCTTCTATAATATTTAAAGAAATAGCGAAAGCTATCTCTTTTTTCACGTTAACCGGAACTTTAGTCTCGGATTATTGTGTTAAAACTTTGGTGAGTGTACGACCTCTTAAATTTAAATTATATCTGAAATATTGTTTGAGTGCTTTTTTATTAGGGAATAGTTGATAGTTATTTATTATTGAGTTAAACTTATTATATTAAGTTAATGGTTGTAAAAATAAAATTAGAAATCAATAGCAAACGTATTAATAACTTATATAAGTGGGAGTATTAGAATTGTAAGCTATCGGATAAAAGTAGTCTAACTTTAATCATATATAACTAAAGGATTGTGGTAAAATGGATAAATATTTTATGAAATTAGCTTTAAATGAAGCATATAAAGCATTGCAATTAGATGAAGTTCCTATAGGAGCAGTTATTGTTAAAGATAATAAGGTCATTGGAAAAGGTTATAATCTAAGAGAAAATAGTAAAGATCCTACATCTCATGCAGAGATTATTGCAATTAGAGATGCTAGCAGAAATTTAGGAGGTTGGAGATTAATAGACTGCACTATGTATGTGACTATAGAACCATGTCCTATGTGTGCAGGTGCAATAATAAATTCTAGGCTTAATAGACTGGTAATTGGTGCTAGAGACATTAAAATGGGTGCATGTGGTTCAATTATTAATATAACAGAAAACCCAAAGTTTAATCATAAAGTTAAAGTTGAATTTGGAATACTTGAAGAGGATTGTTCTAAAATAGTTAAAAATTTCTTTAGGAAATTAAGAAACAGATAAGTAATACATAATTATAGACGTTTATACAAAATAAACTTAATAAGTTATCAATAAAAAATTGTTTACATTAATCTCTCTATATATGAGCATAATATATTTCAAGGAGAGTGATGGTATGCAATTTTATGAAGTAATAAAAAACAGAAAAAGTATAAAAGAGTTCAAGAATACTTCATTAAACAAAGATAGTATAGCTAGAATGATTAATGCCCTTATGATGTCCCCTTCATGGAAAAATAACACTTCATATAAGCTTATACTGGTAGATGATGAAAATGAAAAAGATATTTTGTCACAATCAATAATCAATGATACAGATGAGGCAGCTAAAGCTATAAAAGAAGCACCATTAACGGCTGTAGTTGTTGCAGACCCTTCTCAATCGGGAAATATTCAGGGTAAAGAATATTATCTAGTTGATGGCTCTATAGCTATGGAACATTTTGTTTTAGCTGCAACTAATGAAGGCTATGGAACATGCTGGATAGCTTCACTTGATGAAGATAAAGTTCGTCAGACTTTAAATATACCAAATAACTATCGTGTTGTAGCTATGACTCCGGTAGGGGAAACTGCACAAAATCCAAAAAGCAAACCAAAGAAAGATGTCAGAGAACATGTATACTTAAATATTTGGGGAGAAGCTTACACAGAAAATGAAAGCAATAAAATGATGTAGTAATCAGAAAAATCAGACCTCTTATAAGGGGTCTTTTTATTTTACCTTATTAAAAAGTAGTAGAAATATAATTGATATATATTTTTTTAGTGATAAAATATTATGTGATATTATTTTTAAAGATATATTGACTATAACCTTTTAATACTTAAGTAGAAAGGAATGTGTTATAAAATGCAGAAAACATATAAAAATTACATAGGGTTATTTTACTTTGGATTTTTTGCAATTGGTTCAATACTGCCATTACTATCTCAATATCTAAAAAGCATAGGGTTAGATGGAACGGAAATTGGAATTATTGTGTCATTAACATCTCTAATATCAATTATAGTACAGCCGTTTTGGGGAATTATGTGTGATAAGACTCAAAAAACAAAAAAGATACTTATCATGATAATTTTGATAACAATTGTCATATCTAGCTTAATTCCATTGTTCAAAGGATATTATTTTGTAATTTTAATATTTGCAGTATTATATTTATTTATGAGTGGTATAAGTCCTATTATTGAAACTATCGCTGTTAATTCAGATACAGATTATGGGAAAATCAGACAATGGGGTGCTGTTGGATTTGCCATGGCTGTATTAATTTCAGGAATAATAGCAGATAGATATGGACTGAAATGGATATTTATTATCTTATCTATCTCTTATATTATGACTTTATTTTTTATTAAACCCATTAACGTAAAAAGTTCACCTTATGTAGGTCGTCACATTCAAGGGGTTGGTCAACTAGTAAAAAATAAGAAATATTTAATTTTCTTAATTAGTACATTTTTTATTAGCGGATCAATTGATGGAAATAATATTTTTTTCGGGCTTTTATATGAAAACCTTGGAGGCACAATCACTGGTATCGGTATTGCGTTTTTACTATTTGCCGGTAGTGAAGCTCCTTTTATGAAATGGACTTATATAGGCATAAGAAAGTGGGGAATAGAAAACATACTTATTTTCTCAGCAATAATATCCATACTCAGATTTTTATGGTACAGCACTAGTCCTTCTCCTACTTTGGTATTGATTTTTTTCATGATTCAGGGTATATCTTTTGGAACGTATATAGTTGGTGCAGCACAGTTTATCAAAGAAAATACAAAAGAGGAATCAAGAGCAACAGCAATGGCTGTCTATACTTCAATTAGTATGGGTTTTGGTGGAATGGTGTGTAAGTTTATTAGTGGCATTATTCTTGATTATTTAGGTATCCATACAGTCTATTTATTTTTTGCAGTCTTTACCTTTATTGGTCTAATTCCTTTAATTATTATAAAAACTAGTTTTAAAGAAAAAAATAGCTTAAGACATGGCTCAACATCTAGTTGAGCCATGATAAATAAAAAATTAAAGGATATATAGTTTTCAATAAAGATTTTACATTGGAACATAAATACGGTTTATAATTCTATGAGGTTGTTGATTAATGTAATTTATAAATTTCCATACAGCTATTTTGATTTTTCTAAAATCAGAGTAAAAACATTATTTATAATTTTTGACTTGAGCCATCCCATACACCCTCTACAAGATTTAACTCTTGCAGGGTGGTAAAAAAACGAATTCTAATTTGTCCTTGTGTTCATCTAAGATTGGTTTAAGAAACTTGGATGATGAATTCTTGAATTATCTAGTAATATTACGATTTTCCCATTAGGATAGATTTCTAAAACATTTTTAAAATCTCAAAATCTTCCTTAAAGGCTTGTTGTTTTTCAAGGTCTGCTTTTTTAAGAGTGTAGATTTTTTTAGTATAACTAAGGTTTAAACGATAGAGTACCTCAGGGCTGTATTTTAAATTTAGATTTAAAAAACCTTCTTTTTTGTACTTTCTAATGTAGGTGTCTTCTGTATACTGACATAAACCAAGCTCCTCAGACGCAGCCTTATTACTGTAACCCTTTAGATAACGAATAATAACTAAATAACTTTCATACATCATTTTATTTTTAAAATCTTTCATAGCCGTTTCAGTTCTTGAATTTCAGAGTTCATATTATCAGTTTCATTTTTATGTCTTTTAGTTACTTAATTTTAGCAAGCTTTCTGTATTTTGTGCGAAGATTTGCTTTCTGTGTAATACATTTTCTGTAGCTTTTAATACAGCTAAGATTGAAAAAGATTGATTAAAAAATGGGTAATCTGTGCCATATAAAACTCTATTAGGGCCTACAGCTTCAATTATACTTTTTATATTTTGAGGAGGTTGTGTACTTATATCTGTATAAACATTACTATACTTTTTCATTAACTTTATTAGTTCTTCTGTCTCGAATAAACCACCGTGGGCAAGTATAAATTTAGTTTTTGGTAACATAGCTATAGCTTTATTAAACTTATGTATGTTTTGAGTTGCAGATTCACGTTCTTGCTTTTTAGATACAACCCAAGATTTTAGCATAAAGTTCGGCATAACTTGACCACTACAAGATAAAATAGGTAGCTCTGTTTCAGCTAGCTGCTTTATCAGCTTTATGAATTCTGGATTATCAATAGATACACCCATAGAATGGGGGTTTATCTTCCAGCCTTTAATTCCATTTTCCATATACTTGTTTATGTTAGCTTTAATATTATTATCTAATGGATGAATTGAGCCAAAGGTATCAAGTTTGTCTGTTATTAACGCATTATTGGTTTCTTTGCTAAAGATAAAGTTAGCGGGGTTAGTCTGTAAAACTATACTTTTGCTAATATTATTAACTTGCATATCTCTTAACAGCCTTTGTTTTGTAGCATTTTTAACTACAAAACCACCAAATAATAACTTATGTTTGGCAACTATTTTACCTCTTAAGTTGGTAGGCTGTTCTGTAAAATATACCTCATTTAAGTTAAAGCTCTTTACTGAGTAGGGAAAGCAACTTTTGCTAAACAGAGAGGTATTTAAGTCATTGTCCTCTTTTATGGGTAACCCCTTAAAGCATTGCTTTATGCCTAAAAACAGATGGCAGTGTATATCTATAATTTTATAGTTCTTTACTAAACTATTACGTATTTTAAAATCACCCCATTCTGTCAGCTCTAACTCTGGATGCCTTTGTAAAATAACTTGTTTATTCATTTTTCCACCTCTTTTGCTTATAGTCTTAATAGCTTTTTTAGCATAGGCTTGGCTTCAATTACAGTCAATATGTCCTGCATCATAATAAATATTATACTTCTGTTAAAAAATTCTCTTAGCTTTAAACAGTGTTATACTCAACTAGTTTGTCTGACTTACCTGCCACCGAAAAAACCTTATTATTAGTTCAAATGCTTTTATTTTTTTGTAGAACTGAGCATACTCCCATGTTATTCGTGCAAGTTGGCAAATAACTATAGGCTTGTCCGATAATATATAAAAATATGTTTATACTTGTGGCTTTTTTATTAGAAAAAGAAAAATAACTAGTATCTATTATTTTCAATTAAATCTGAAAATACTTTATGTATTATTAAAATCTCCCTCTAAATAACCACAAACCTGATTTATTAAAAATTCAATTATGCTATCAAATTTATCTAACCCAATTTCATCTTTATGAAAATTTAAGTATACTAAAGAACGCAAGCTACCCAGAACTAGTTCATTATTTACATCTAATATTAGATTTTTAGACTTCCAATAATTCATTAGGTCTAAAAAGGGTTGTAGTGATTGTTCTCTATCGCTTATTAAATCTGTTTCAGATAACTGCTCTTTAACTGCACTATATTCTTCATTAAATAAAATAGTTTTCATTAAGGGGTTATCATAAAGCTCTTTAACCACTATATAGTAAAAACTCTTTAAAGCCTTAACCGGCTCTTCTTTAAACTGCATTACTTCTTTAACTATGCTCTTACGGATTCTTTGTTTTTCAATATTAACTATTTTCATAAAAAAATCTTCTTTACTGTTAAAGAACTTATAAAACATACCAATAGATATCCCAGCTTCTTTAACTAAATCCCTAATTCCAAAATTATTAAATCCCTGTTGCTCAAACATGTTTTTACCAATATTAAGCAATTTTGTTCTTATATAATTTAGTTGATCACTATTAAATGCTTTAGGCATAATCTCCTCCGTGTGAACGACAATGAAATTTTGTTCATAATGTTATTTTATGCCATATTTTTAAGTAAGTCAAGAATAAATTTTAGCTATATATTATAATATATAGGAATTTATTTTTCGAGTGTTCTACAAACATGTTGAAATTTCAATATAATTTAAGGCAAACAATGAAAAACATTTTGTGCAAATTTTATTATATTGAGGATTATTTAGGTATTTTGGTATTTTAAGCATTTTACTTTTTGTCTTCCTTACTTACAACACAGCCTGTTATTTTCTACATGTTATTTATGATTGTTTCTAAAAATTTTTCATCCATTGCTGCTTTAAATCTTTTCATATTTTTACTCAACCTACACTAGTCAAACCTTTCCATTTATTCTTTTCTGTAAACCAGTATATATAACTTGTCTGAAAGTATTCTCGTTTTTCTATTCTTCCGTACCCTTTTTCTCTAACCTTCTTTTTACTACACTCTATATCTTTAAAATTACTATCCAGTCCATTTTTCTTAAAATCCTTTATTTCTTTATGAAAAAATCCTTTGTCCATGCATTCAGTATATGAATGGGACTTTTTTCACCATCACATGAAAAATCTATTATTTGATATTTGTATTAAATTCAAGTTTATTCTAACTAATTAGTTTTTCAATGGAATATAAAGTACTTAATCAAAATTTTATAAATATGATATAATTGAAAATATAAAAAATGAATAAGGGGGAAATCTTGTGAAGATAAGTAATTTTGAGCATACTGGACTTAACAAAGTTGAAAAATGGCTTCAAGAAAAAAATATTCAAGATTTAAATAAAGAAATTATTATAGAAATATTAAAAACCATAAACGTATCATTTTCTTTAGAGGATATAAACCGTATTCAGAGTACATTATTATGTGAGCTTAAGGACTCATATGTTCAGCAGAGTCAAAGATATGTAACAATGGGTGAGGCTTTCTATACTTTACCTAGTTTAGATACTGTTGATAGTAAAAAAGCTAAATATTTACTTGATAACCTTTTTGAAACATACAAAGAAATGTCAGAATTAAATGAAGGAAAATTTAAAGGAAGACCTAAATTAGAAAACTATAAGCACAAAATTCCTATAGAAGATGCTAGATATATATTGCCATTAGCAACTAAAACAAACGTATATTGTGCAATGACAGCAGATAAACTATTTGACTTATATAATCTTATTATGGATAAAAGATATAGATATATTTTTTCAGATATTAAATCTGAAATAGATAAATACATACCGGATACACTAAAAAACATATTTTTAAACTTACCTACATCAAATGCTAAGTGTGATAACCTAGTTCAAGATTTTTATCAAGATTATTTAGATAAAATTACGTTTGAACAACCAGTTGTTTTATTAGAAACTTTTGACGATTTGGATATGAAGGTTGGATTAGGAGCATTAACCAGCACTCAATTTAGAACTCCATCTGATACTTTAAAGATTTGGGAAGATGAAGCTGTAAACAAAGCTAAAGGTGTAGCTAAGAGGGTTTTAAGCTATGGGCATGATAGTATAGCTGAACAGGCTAGGACAACCTTTGGGATGTTATGTAGTATGGTAACATATCACCAGCAAATAAGACATAGGCTTTCTAATAATTATAGAGAACCATTTATAACTTTAATAAATGAAAAAGATAGGACACCAATAGTTCCCCCTTCTATAAAGAACTCTGAATTTTATGAGAAATACTTACAACTCATAAATGAGATAAAGAATTTTAGGGTTTTTATTCTACAAAAGTATGGATTAGATAAAGCTCTATATTTTTTGTTAAATGCAGACGCCACAAAATTAGTAATATCTACAAATGCGAGAATGGATATATCTATGCTAAGTGAAAGAATTTGTTTAAATTCTCAGTGGGAAATTAGAGAATTATCAACTAAGAAACTTATAATCTTAAGAAAATTATCTGAGATATTATATGAAAAAGCTTTACCTTCCTGTATATTTGGTACATGTAAGGAAGGAAAATTATCTTGTGGAAAACAAGCAGAAATAAGAAAAAAATTATCTTAAACATATAAGTAATTAACCCCGTGAACATATATTTACGGGGTTATATAATATTTATTTTGTTTCATATATAAAATTTCTTTTTCTTTCAGTAATAGGTGCTACTTTTACATCTAAATGCTGTATTTTTTTCTTAAACTTCTTTGGAATATAGAACTTATCACTAAAGTGCATTGGTACAAGAAGTTTAGGCATAATAGTTTTTGCAAAATACTCTCCACCTAAGTAATAATTCTCATCAAGTCTTGGGTCTACAGGAACAAAAGCAATATCAATCTTTTTCTCCTTTATTTTATCAAGTTCTTCTTTAAAATCTTTTTCTTCTTTTTGTTGATCTTCTATAGTATCGTTTTTCCAACACCACCAATTTAAATCACCGGCATGAAAAATTGTTATTCCATCAACCTTAATTAGATAAGAAACTCCTAAATCTGTTGAGCCAAAAGTAGATATTTTTATATTTTCTATAGAAAATGACTCATATTTATCTACAATGTGATAATTAGGTTTTTTCTTTTCAATCTTTATATCATTACTTAATATGTAATTAATTTTTGGGTTAGCTTCCTCCCACTTAAATATTAAAGGATCATAGTGATCTTTATGACTGTGACTTACAAATACATAAACATTTTGTTTATCAGAGAAAAATTCAGGAGTTAAAATTTTACTAGACTTAATTATATAGTGTGATGCGTAGTCAAAATAATCAAAAACTAAAAGATTATTATTTGTTTCAACCAAAAAACTGCTATGGAATAAATGAGTTATGTAAGCCTTGTTTATAGACATATTATCACTCCTTTAAAAATTACTTGACAATTTTTTATACTTATAATTTTATTATACATTATTGTTTAAATCAAGGGACTAAAGCACTAAATTAAAATAATAATTAAATATGTAGTTAAAAAATAAAAAGGATTTCTTAAGTGTTTGTTGAATTGTGGAACTGTAACCAATAATTAATAATAATTGACATACTATAGATGAACTATATTTTTGTATTATATTAAAATCTTAACATAATGTTACTTGATTGAATGTATAATAGATATAAAAATAATATTATGATATACTTTATACATTATTAATATTTTTATGCTAAAGAAAGAAGGGAAATAATGACTGAAAAAAATATAGATAAAATTCAAATTAATGACAAGGAAATCATTATAATAGGCACAGCTCATGTATCTAAAAAAAGTGCTGAGGAAGTTAAAAGAGTAATTGAAGAAGAAAAACCAGATTCGGTATGTGTAGAGCTTGATAAACAGAGATATAAAGCAATATCTCAAGGATCTAAATGGAAACAGATGGATATATTTAAAGTTATAAAAGAAAAGAAAGCTTCTCTGTTATTAGTTAATTTAGTTATGTCTTCTTTTCAAAAGAAAATTGCTAGACAATTTGGTATACAACCGGGGCAGGAAATGATTCAAGGCATAACATCTGCTAAGGAAACAGGAGCAGAATTAATCTTAGCAGACAGAGATATAAACATTACTTTTACTAGAGCTTGGAGAACAATAGGGTTTCTGGGTAAAATAAAACTTTTCTTTCAACTTTTTTTTAGTATTTTTAGCGATGAAGAAATAACAGAAGAAGAATTAGAAAAATTAAAATCAGAAGATATGCTTACTTCTATGTTAAGTGAATTAGGGAAGTCTTTTCCTAAACTTAAGGTAGCTTTGATAGACGAAAGAGATAAGTATTTATCACATAAGATTAAAACAGCTTCAGGCAAAAAGGTAGTTGCTGTATTAGGAGCAGGACATGTTCCGGGAGTTAAAGAAGAGATAAGAAAAGATCAAAATTTATATGAGCTAAATAAAGTTCCACCTAAGTCAAATATATCAAAAATTATAAAGTGGATTATACCTGCTATAATTATTGCTATAATCGCATATACTTTTTATTCTAACCGAGACATTGGAATTGACCAGACTCTTAGCTGGATAATTTGGAATGGGTCATTATCATCATTAGGAGCTATACTTGCTTTTGCTCATCCGCTTTCAATTCTTACAGCTTTTGTCGTATCTCCTATAAGCTCTCTAAATCCTGCCTTAGCAGCTGGATGGTTTTCTGGAATAGTTGAAGCCTTTATTAGAAAGCCTAAAGTAGAAGATTTAGAAAAGCTTTCAGAGGATATATATACTATAAAAGGCTTTTGGAGAAATAAAGTCACTAGAATACTGTTGGTTGTAGCTCTTACAAATATCGGTAGTGTCTTAGGAACTGCAATAGGTGGAGCAGAGGTTATAAGACTCTTTATAGAGAATATATTTGGTTAATTGTAAGGAGGTTAATGTTATGAAAAAAGATATTTTATTTTACGAGTATTCAGATAAAATGTTATCTCAGCTTAAAAAAGGAGCTTTTCTAACTGTTAAGAGCGGAGATAAAATTAATACTATGACTATAGCATGGGGAAACATTGGTATAATTTGGAATAAGCCGATATTTACTGTTGAAGTAAGATATTCAAGACATACTTATGATTTACTTGAAAACTCTAATGAATTCACAGTAAGTGTACCTTTAAAAAATGATTTAACACAAGCTTTAGGAATTTGTGGAACAGAATCTGGAAGAGATATAGATAAGTTTATCAAGTGTAACATAACTCCAGAGAAAGGAAAAGTAGTATCTACACCTATAGTTGGTGAATGTGAATTGCACTATGAGTGTAAAATTGTTTATAAGCAAGCTATGGAGCCTGCAACATTATCAAAAGAAATTAAAGAGAAATATTACCCTAATAATAATTTCCATGTACTATATTATGGTGAGATTGTAGCTTCATATGTTAAAGAAGATTAATTATTAAACGATAAATAAAAAAACGTAGACCTAAAAAAGTAATTTAGGGCTACGTTTTTTTATTGTTTTTAAAAAAGCCAAATAATTTAGTAAAATAATTAAAAATTAAACCTAAAAGCTATTTGCTCATTTTGTTCCTTATTTCATCAGAACTGCATATATTAAATTAGTAGAGATGAAAGGAGGATTACTTTTGATTATTCATGTGGTAAATCCAGGAGAAAGTATTTATACCATTGCACAATTATACAGGGTATCCCCTGAGTCAATAATTGAAGATAATGAACTAGAATCACCAAACCAAATAACACCCGGTCAAACATTAGTTATAATTGAAGGAACAAGGCAGCATACAGTAGTGCAGGGGCAATCACTTTATTCTATAGCTAGAGACTATGGAGTTAACGTTGAAGATATTTTAGAAGTCAACCCTCAAATAACCAGTCCAATGCAGATTTTTCCCGGTCAGATAATTACTATTCCCCCAAGAACAAGAAAACTTGGAACAATCCAAGTAAATGGATATGCTTTTCCCAATATTGATATGGAAGTTTTAAGAAAAACACTTCCTTACTTAACATATTTAAGTATTTTTAGCTATGAAGTTAGACCTGATGGAAGTTTGAAAAGTATAGAAGATACTCCAGTAATTGAGGCTGCCAGAAATGCAGGAGTAGCTCCCATCATGGTTATAACAAATATAGATGAGGAAACAGGTGGATTTAGCAGTGATTTAGCTCAAACTATACTAACAAATCAAGAGGTACAAAATACATTAATAGAAAATGTGATGACAACTTTAAGAGAGAAGAACTATTACGGTCTAGATATTGACTTTGAATTTATTTATCCTGAGAATAGGGAGGATTATAATAATTTTCTAAGAACTATAAGTCAAAGGTTAAGTGAAGAAGGATATATATTAAGTACTGCTGTTGCTCCTAAAATATCGGCGGACCAACAAGGATTATTGTATGAGGCACATGACTATCCTGTGCATGGAGATATAGTTGATCATGTAATAATAATGACTTATGAATGGGGGTATACGTTTGGACCACCATTACCGGTTGCACCTTTAAATGAGGTAAGGAAGGTTATTGACTATGCTGTAACGGAGATTCCAAGCCAAAAAATTTTTTTAGGGATTCCAAACTATGGATATGACTGGACACTGCCTTATACCCCTGGTACTGCAGCCAGAACTTTAACAAATACTGGTGCTGTGGATTTAGCAAACAGAGTTAGAGCTAGCATTGAGTATGACTACCAAGCTCAATCTCCTAATTTTAAATATTTTGATGATAATGGGGTTGAACACGAGGTATGGTTTGAGGATGCAAGAAGTATTAGAGCAAAACTGGGATTAGCATATCTTTATGATCTTGGAGGAGTAAGTTATTGGACTATAAATAGATTTTTTCCACAAAACTGGTTAGTATTAAATTCTCTTTATGATGTAGAGAAAGTACTGTAGATTTATTTAAGATATAAAGTATTTAAGAGCTGTTTGATATAAAACAGTTCTTTTTTATTAATTATTAAAATAAAAAGTATGTTGGTTATTGTTGATACATGATATATTATTGTTTTTATGATAATATAGTAATGAGTAATAAGTGTGAAGATAGTATTTAAGGAGGTCAAATTATGTAGAAATATGTATAATTTATTTTTTTACAACCCATTTTTTAGATCAACACTAGGTATTATATGACTTGTTATAGATAGTGAGAAAATGGTTTTAATACCAGTAATATATGGGTTTCTAATATTTAAGTTAACAAAAATCTATATAATAAATTAGATTTCCTTATCATTCATACATTTATTTTATACTTTTACTTTGTTATATAGATAATATCTATAACAAAGCAGAGAAAACATTAAATGAGTATATTACAATTGATTAGTATTTTTTATTATGATGTTGTATACCTATAGATACCAAAGTTAAAATAAGAAATATACATGAAAGAATATATATAAGTTTCATGGTAAATTTAGTACTTAAAGTTATTCCGTGCATATATTTTTTCTTGAATAAAGAAAGGTTAAAACTTGTATGACTATAAAACTACTTTTGAATTGTAGGTGTTTATATGAAAATGCAAACTAAAGCATATATATGTATATTAATAATTTTAATACAGAATATATCTGTAATATTATTATTCAATAAATCTTTAGTCAATTCATTAGAGAATTGTATTAAAAATTACAATTATCCTTTTTTTGTTATTGTTATGATTAATATATTGACTGTAGCAGGAGTTATATCAATATATTATATAATGAGGCTTCTAAAAAATCAAAAAGATAGCAGCATTAAACTTGATAATTCTAAGGAAGTAATTACTGCTCTTCAAGCACAAAAACATGATTTTAGAAATCATTTAAATGTAGTAGCAGGAATGCTTCAACTACAGAAAAATGATAAAGCTTTAGATTATATTTTCAGCATATCAGAAAGAGTTGAAGAAGTATTTTCAATTTCAAAAATTAAGAACATTGAAATAGCTGCTATTTTATTCAGAAAATGTGCTATTGCAGAAAATAAGGGAATTTTTGTTGATTTAGATATAAGGTGTGATTTACAGTATCTGAAAATGAGTTCAGTAGATGCTTGTAAAATATTATTTAATCTAATTGATAATGCTATATATGAATTACAACAGTGCAGAACAGGTTATAAATATTTAATGATAGATATTTTTGAATCAGGTGATTACTATGTGATTTCTATAGGGAACTCTTATCCAGTATTATCTCCTGAGTTATATGATAAAGTTTTTGAAAAAGGTTTTACTACTAAAGGCAATCAGAATGAAAGAGGATATGGATTAAGCATAGTAAAGAGGATGATTGAAAAGAATAATGGTAAAATTAATGTTGAAAGTTTTGAAGAAGTAGGTACAGTATTTACAGTATGGTTTCCTATGAATAAACCATATAAAACAACAGATGTTAATGTTAGTAAAAATATTACATCCTCAAATGCTTAATTATAAAAAATTTAATATATTAAAACCGTTTGTCTTTTTTTGTCGAATAATTGCGGTGCTGTTTTTTACATAACAAGACTAGTCAAAACCTTTAAATAATCAGTAGTAAAGCATGATTAATGCGTATAAATATTTTATTAAAAATAAAAAATTTTAATAAAATTTAAAAAATACTAGACAAAATACGACAAAATATGATAATATGAAATTGTTAAAGCTTAAGATTTATTTTAGTTATTAAGCTTTTGTCCCTTAATATAATATTTTAGGCATATATTGTATATATCCAATATATACAAATATATCCCCCAATTTTAGCTTATTTATCTACCCGATAGAACAGATCCCCCCATATCTGTTCTATCTTTTTTTTACTTTAATTTCCTAAATAATAGTATTATGTCAAATTAATAAATAAATTTGTTAAAAAACAGTAATATAAAAAATAAAAAAGTGATATATCTATTTAAGATTGGTATAATATTGATATAATACTTTTAAGGGGTGATAAAATGTCAAATAAAAATAACTTAGAAAAAAACAATCATAAAAGTGAGAATAGTTTTAAAAAAGTAGGAGCTGGAATACTTTTTGGAGTAATTATAGGTGTTGCAGCAGGAATATTAATTGCACCTAAGTCTGGTAAAGAATCAAGACAAGAATTAGAAAGGAGCACAAAAAAGGTAGCTGAAAAATTTAAACAAGCTACTAATTCAATTACAAAAAATATTAAAAACAATAAAGATATAATTCCTAAAAAAATGAAATTTACATATTCAAGCTCTAAAAACTCTGAGGAAAAATCGGACAAACAGTAAACTTAGTTTATATTAAAATTATAAACAATACAAGAAAATTAAACTAGGAGGTAATCAATTGTTAGATTTTACGATTTCTTTTCAAAGTATAGGAATTTTTCTACTATTTGTTTTAGTTATGACTTTAGGTATATATATAATTTTGGCTATAAGGAATTTTAATAAAACATTAAAAAACATTAATAAAGTTATAGAGACAAATGAACAGAATATTGAAAAAACTATTTCTTCACTACCAATCATTGTAGACAATGTTGAAAATATTACTAATAATGTTGATGAGGGAATAAACAATGTGAGCAACGCTATGCCAGATATTATTGACAGTGTTACATTAATTACGGGTGAAGCAAAAGAAAATATTGAAAAGGTAAGTACCACAATTACTGGGATAACAGATGGTATAAATGAAACTGTCGCAACGCTAAAAGTTGGAACAAAAGGAATTGCTTCATATGTAAAGATAGCTATAGAGATTATAAAAGGTGTAAGTGACTTTTTTTCACGCTCAAATAAAACTCAAACATAATGTGAAATAGTTAAATATCTCTTAGCCTGTTACATAAAATGGAATGGGCTAAGAGACTTGACATAACAGTGCTATTTAGTTATAATATAAATCTGTTGACTATTATTAGCATACAGTATTTATTAGTGGCAATATTAAAATATAGACATATGTTTAGGAGAGATGGCTGAGTCTGGCTGAAGGCGCTCGCCTGGAAAGCGGGTAGGCGGGGATAACCGTCTCGGGGGTTCAAATCCCCCTCTCTCCGCCATATAAAGTTTGTCGTGCTAGATGGGGAGGTAGCGGTGCCCTGTACCTGCAATCCGCTATAGCAGGGTCGAATTCCCGGTTTAGGCTTGCTATTGTTAGGTCTGCCCTAAGCAAGTGGCGTTGATGATTGGGTCCTACGCAATGAGAATCTATGAACTCCGTCAGGTCCGGAAGGAAGCAGCGGTAAGTAGACACTCTCGTGTGCCGTAGGGGTGCCTGATTTGAGTTAACTACTTAGGTAACGCTAGGAGTAGTATGTCAACACCGGGTGCACGGCTTAAAAAAAGTCATGATTAATCATGGCTTTTTTTAAGTTGTACAAATTAAAATACAAAAATTAAATATTATAGAAAAAAGAGGGCTTTATTATTATGATGTATAAGTATGTATTATAGATTTGTATATAAAGTAAAAATTATTGCACTAAAATTGCTAAAACTTTGAATTTCAACAAACAATTCTCATTAAATCAAAAACTTAATACTGACTTTTGAGTCAGTAACATAAATAAAGAAGGATTAAATAAAATAGCATTAAAAAAATATTATTGTATCGTAAAGAGTTTTAATAGTTTTTTTCTATTCAAACCAATATACTGAAATACTTAGTACTGGTAGAAAGTCCTTTTATTTGTTATAATATATTTGTTATACGGGAAATACTTACAAATAAAGAATAACGTATTTTAGGAGATAATATTAAACATTAATTTTCTTAAACATAATTTAAGGACAAATCAACATATTGTAATTATAAAAGGTTAAGGTGATTAAATGACTTATCAATCTTTATATAGAAAGTTTAGACCAAAATCCTTTGATGATCTTTTAGGTCAGGAGCATGTAACAACTACGTTAAAAAACCAATTAAAGAGTCGTAACATAGCCCATGCCTATCTTTTTACAGGTATTAGAGGTACAGGTAAGACATCAGCAGCAAAGATATTTGCCAGAGCTGTTAATTGTCTAGATAACAATGATGGTAACCCTTGTAATGATTGTGAAATTTGTAAAGGAATACTTGATGAAAGTATCATGGATGTAGTAGAAATGGATGCAGCTTCTAATAATAGCGTTGAAGACATTAGGGACCTAAGAGAAAAAGCAAAATATCATCCATCTAAGAGTAAGTACAAGGTATATATAGTTGATGAGGTTCACATGTTATCAAAAGGAGCATTTAATGCTTTATTAAAAATTTTAGAAGAGCCTCCCAGTCATGTTTTGTTTATATTGGCAACTACTGAACCTCAGAAACTTCCAAACACAGTTCAGTCTAGATGTCAAAGATTTGATTTCAAAAGAATAAGTATAAAAAAAATAATAGAAAATATGAAAAATATCTGTAAAAAGCTAAATGTAGAAGTAGAGGAACGAGGACTATACTTAATTGCTCAAAATGCAGATGGTGCAATGAGAGATGCTCTTAGCATATTGGATCAATGTATTTCATTTACAGATGAAAAAATAACTTATGAAAATATCATATCTATATTAGGCACTGTCAATACTGATGTTATACTTAACATTACACAAAATATAATTGATAAAGATGTCAATAAATCGCTTGAAATTATAAACGAAATTGTACAGTATGGAAAAGATGTCAATCAATTTATTAAAGATTTAATATTACATCTAAGAAATTTAATGATAGTTAAATCAGCTTCTGATGTTGAAAACATAGTAGAAGGGTCAAAAGAGTTTATAGATAATTTAGCTGAGCAGGCTGAAAATGTAAGTATATCTGATATTATTATGTATATAAACATACTATCAGAAGCTGAAAATCAAAGTAAATGGTCGTCACAGCCCAGAATTGTATTAGAGATATGTATTATTAAGTTGTGTAGTAATACTTTTAATTTATCTTTAGAGGAACTATCCCACAGACTGGAAAGATTAGAAAAGTCTATAAGCAGTGATAACTTAGATATTAAATTAAGTGACTTAAATGAAAGTAATTATAAAGTCGACAATCAAAAAAATGACTATAAGGTAAATGCATCAAAATTAAACAGTAAAAAAAATAATGATATTTCTGATGAAAAGATTATTAAAGGCAAAAATAAAGTTAATAATACAATATCAAAAGATAATGTAGGAAAAAACGATATAACTATTGATACAGTTCAAAGTAGATGGACAGATATATTAAAACATATTAAGAAAGATAAAATCAGTAGTCATGCTTTATTGATTGAAGGAAAACCTATAGCTCTAGAGAATAATACACTGATTATTTCTTATGAAGATAACTTTGGATTTCATAAGGAAGCTATAAATAAGCAGCAAAATAAAGAATATGTTCAAGCAACTGTCAATAAATATTTAAATACAGATATTAGTATAAGATTTATTATGAACAGTGAAAAAGCTACAATAAAAAATGAAGGAAATAATCATAAAGACAATGAATTAATAAAAAAGGTTAAAAGTGTTTTTGGAGAAGATTTGGTTGAAATTGAGTAGATTTGCTGAGTTTAAAGAAAACTTTTAATAAACTTTAAATATTTAAGGAGGATGATATAAATGGCAAAAGGTAATTTTCCTAAAGGAATGGGAAATATGGGTGGAATGATGAAGCAGGTACAGAAAATGCAAAAACAAATGGCAGATATGCAAAAACAGCTAGAAGAAAGAGAAGTAGAAGCTAGTGCCGGTGGTGGGGTAGTTACAATAAAAGCTAACGGTAAAAAAGAGGTAATCAATATTACCATAGACCCTGATGCTGTTGACCCTGATGATGTTGAAATGCTGCAAGATTTAATTTTAGCTGCAACTAATGAAGCTCTAAGAAAAGCAGATGAAATGGTTACATCTGAGATGTCGAAAATTACTGGAGGAATGAATATACCGGGATTATTTTAAAGATAAAGTTTAATTGAAGGACGTGAAAATATGGAGTATTTTGCCATGCCTGTAGCTAAGTTAATTGAAGAATTTTCAAAGCTACCCGGAATTGGTAAGAAAACTGCACAAAGATTAGCTTTTCATGTATTGGATATGAATAACGAAGATGCAAAAAGTCTTGCACAATCAATAATATATGCAAAAAAGAATATTAAATACTGTAACATTTGCAGTAATCTAACTGATAAAGACTTATGTATTATATGCAGTAGCAAAAACAGAAAAAGAGATTTAATATGCGTAATAGAAGACCCTAGAGATATGGCAGCCATGGAAAGAACTAAAGAGTTTGATGGTCTATATCACGTTCTTCATGGTAGTATTTCCCCTATGGAAGGCATAGGTCCTGAAGATATAAAAATAAAGGAGCTGCTTCAAAGAATTCAGAAAGAGCCGGTAGAGGAAGTAATTTTGGCAACTAATTCAACCATAGAAGGTGAGGCTACTGCCATGTATATCTCTAAACTATTAAAGCCTATGGGAATAAAGGTAACCAGAATAGCTTATGGATTACCAGTAGGCGGAGATTTAGAATATGCTGATGAAGTGACACTTTCTAAGGCATTAGAAGGTAGAAGAGAGTTATAGATTTTGTTTAAAACTTGTATCCAACAAATTAAGTTTCTTTAAAAACATGCCTTTAAAGAATTAAAGATATCTTTAAGAGCATGTTTTTTTCAGAAGATTTACTAGAGTATAATAAAAAATTTACTAGTTAGTATTAGTAAAATAGAAAACTTTTTATAGATAGGAGAGACAACATTGAAAAGAAGAAAAATATTGTTATTAATACTATTAATACCACTTATTCTAGTAGTAGCTGATTACATTAATTTTAGAATTACAAGAATAGAAAATATATATTATAATGATTTCAAAGATAATCTTTACAAAATTACCCAAGATAATGAACAATTTAAGATGCGAGAAGTAACAAATTTCAAATGGGATAAAATGTATATTATTGCACCTTATACTAGTAAAACTGAAATGGAAGAAATAGTAGGTACAAAGTGGACAACCTCAAATACATATTTAAGATATTTATTTGAAAAGACCTTTTTTGGTAAACATCCATTGGATGGTGATTTGTTTCACAAACTGGTTTTTACAAGAAAAGGAGAAGTTTTACTTGATATTACTGTTAATAGAAAAGATATAGATTTTATGGAAGTTAAAAATCGTGTATGTTCAAATGATGTAGAATTTTTCATTAAACAAGAAGGAAATAAAAAAATAATATTATACAATAAGGATTAGAATGTAATTAAATTAGACAAGCTCATAAAATATATAATTAAATAAATACGAGAATTATAATTAAATGAAAAGTAAGTAAAATTAAGAAGAAATTATGTAAAGTCTATAATCGTTTCTTCTTTATTTTTTAAAAATATTTGTAAGTTTAAACATGCCATAGTCAGTACTTTATTAACTGTTTTTTTCTATATTCATTAGGAGTTATTCCGGTAAATTTTTTAAAAATAGAGCAGAAATAGGTCTGACTATTAAATCCGCATTCCATTGATATATTTAATATAGATTTTGTGGTATGTCTAAGCTTTAACTTGCTGTTTTCTATTTTTATTTTATTAATATAGCTGGAAAAGCTATATCCTATATTTTTAACAAATATGCTGGACAGATAGTTTTTACTTACATGAATTGAATCTGCAACTTTTTCAAGACTTAAGTCATCATCTATATGATTATTAATATATGTTATGGCTTTACAGATAATTGGACTTCTTGCGTAGTAACACTTTTCTGTTAAAACATTAGAGTACTTTATTATTATTTTTTGACCAAGTTTATATAATTTGGCTTCTTCATTTATTTTTTCAATTTTACATATAAATTTGTTCCTTATATCATATAAGTAATTTTTACAAATTTCTTTATCATAAAAATGGTTATATAAAGATTGGTTAAGTAATATAAGATGGTTTTTAACAGACCTTATTTGTAAACCATTTCCTAAATCATTTGAAATAAAACAATCATATAGTTTTTTATAAATTATTAATATTAATTTTTTATCTACTACATCTATTTTACTTATCAACTCTTCTTCTAAAAGCAATGAATTCACTTTTACCATCCTTTCGTTTAATTAGAGTTAAACTTCATAAAATAATTTAAAAAAGTGGAATATATTTAAAGAAACATAAGCAGATATAATTTATAATTATAGTGAAAATGACATTCATTATCAATATTATAAAATAATAAATAATAGAATTCAAATAAAAATTTAAAAAACTATAATTTATTATCAATCATTAATAAATGGTTAGTGAAAGATTATTGTTGATTAAATACCAGTTTTTTATTATTGAATAAAGGAGTGAAAAAATTGTTAATTAATTTTAAAATTTTATCTTTAGCAATAGGTAGTTATAAACCAATAGCTAAAAAAACTGCTATTCAGTTTTTTATCTGGTGCATAAATGCAGGACATTATTTATGTATTGCATTTTTTTTAAGAGAAATACTTAATGGAAAAATCAAACAAAATACTATATTTACTTATATTGGAGTTATTATTTTCCTAATAATTTTAAACGCACTATTAGGAAAATATGATAGTTATTTTGATGCAAAGCTTGGATCGCTTATAAAAACAGATTTACGTATAAAGTTGTTTAAAAAGATATTTGATATAGGACCATCATATTTTAATAGCGGAAATACCGGACATGTTTCAACAATAATGAGTTCTTATGTAGAAGCTTTAGCACCTTATTTTTCTACTTATTTACCACATCTTATATCTACAGTTCTAGGATCTGTTATTCTTGTAACATATTTATTTTATGTAAACACACTAATTGGAATAGTTTCTTTAATAGGAATTCTAGGAGTATTGTCACTTCCTAATTTTTGGATAAAGCTTATGAAGGAAAGAGGTAATGAAGACTGGAAAAAATACTCTGATTTGTCAGCACATTTACTTGATGTTTTTCAAGGAATGGAAACTATAAAATCATTTAACGCAAGCAGCAATATAAGACAAGAAGTCATAAATAAATCTCTAGCAATTCATAAAAATACAATGGAGCATTTAGCTGTCTCGCAAATAGAATCGGGATTTTTACAGTTTTCAGCAGCAATTGGAAGTAGTTTTGCAGTTGCATTAACTGCTTTTTTAGCAAGTAATGGTA
The DNA here is from genome assembly GCA_028280805.1 of Tissierellales bacterium. GTDB lineage: Bacteria > Bacillota > Clostridia > Tissierellales > VENL01 > JANQLB01. The sequence goes on along the minus strand of JANQLB010000106.1, from coordinate 69,255 downwards.
CTATTGAGAGTCATAGAATTTTTATTATTCTTTTCTTGATTTCAAGTTGTTTTTCGCCCATATTTTCATTAATAAATACATGGCACTTAGGGTTTAGAGGAGTTTCTGCTTCAAACTTTATATTAAAACTACTAAAAGTAAAAGAAGAAATGAAAATTTTTACTGCTTCTAAAACTAAGGCTATTGAAAAAGTTCAAAAAATTAAAATGGAAAATGTTAGTTTCGGCTATGAGAGTAAGTGTGTACTAAAGGACGTTAATTTGATTTTTGATAGGAATAAAATCACAGCAATAGTCGGTAAATCAGGAGAAGGAAAATCAACTTTAATTAATTTAATAATGGGATTTGTTACTCCATGGACTGGTAAAATATTTATAAACGATTGCCCTATTGAAAATTTAAGTGAAGAATTATATAGAAGTAAAATTTCAGTTGTATGGCAAGACCCATATATGTTTTATGGAACAATAATGGAAAATATACTTATAGGAAATCCAAATGCAAGTAAAGAAGAGGTAGAAAGAGCTGCTAAAAATGCTAAAATACATGATTATATTATGAGTCTTCCAAATGGATACAATTCGTTTGTAGGAGAAAGAGGAATGACTTTATCAGGTGGACAAAAGCAGCGAATATCACTTGCAAGATGTTTTTTAAAAGATTCACCTATTATAATTCTTGATGAACCTTCTTCTGCATTAGATGGAAAAAATGAATCATATGTACAAGATGCTTTAAAGAAAATATCAAAAGATAAGATAGTATTAATAGTCAGCCATAAATCTCAGACTGTTAGCTTTGCTGATTCTATAGTAGTGTTAAAAGGAGGAAAAGTACACAGTCAAGGAACTCACAGTGAATTATTAAATACTAATTTGTTATATTGTGATTTAATGAAAAATCAGGAGGAACATTCGGCATGAAAAAGTATAATAATTATAGATTATTTTATGTAGTCAAATTATTAACCTATGTTAAAGAATTTATATGGGAGATGGTACTTTATTTAATCTGTGGAGGCATATATAGAATTATTCCCATAGTAAGTGCAGCACTTACTGCATATATGATTGGACATGTAGGATCGGGAGGTACAATTGAAGCTGGCTTTATTATTCTTATAGCTGTAATAGCAGCACTAAGAGGGATATTTAGTTACTTGGACTGTATGATATCACATGATATAGCATATAGAATCTTATCTAAATTCAGGGTGCTTCTTTTTGAAGCAATTGAAAGATTATCTCCATCTAATTTATCTACAAAAAGAACAGGAAAGTTAATAAGTACTACAATGAATGATGTTGAATTATTAGAGTGGTTTTATGCTCATGTGGTAGGAGTATTCCTTTTATCTATTATTATACCTATTGGAACTATAGCTTTCTTATGGAACATCCATCCCTTTATAGCGGTAGCTGTTATACCTTGGGTATGTATAGTTATCTTTATACCACAGATTTTTAAGAAAAAAGCAGATATACAAGGAAATGAAGTTAGAGATAAACATTCAGATATTAAGGCTGTAAGTGTAGATGGTATTCAAGGATTAAAGGACATTATAGCATTTAATTGGAAAGATAGTTATATTAATAAATTTAAAGTTACAGCATCTGAATATGAGGATGCAAATATAAGATATTCTAAAAGAAAAGGAACAGAAGTTTTTTTTATAAGAATATTTATAGCGATGTCAATGCTTTCGGTACTTGTTACTTCTGCTGCTTTATTTTCAAATGGATTAATAACTATAGAATGGTATATGGTTGCAGTTATTTTATCAGGAGCTATATTTGCACCAATTTCTGAAATTATGAGTATGTCATCACAGTTTGGACTTATTTTTTCATCAGCAAAAAGAGTAGATGATATTCTTAAAGAAAAATCTTATGTAAATGAGGAAAATGCTAAATCATACAATATAATACTAGAGCCGGTAGTTCAATTTGAAAACGTTACTTTTCGTTATCCCGGACAAGATAAAAATGCTTTAAATAATGTAAGTTTCACAGTCAAAGCTGGAGAAAAGATAGCAATTATCGGTTCATCTGGTGCAGGGAAAACTACATGTGGTAAGTTATTAATGAAGTTTTGGCAGCCAGATGAAGGTAGAATCAGCATTGGAGGAGTAGACTTACAAGATATTGATGGAGAAAGTGTAAGAAGACAAATTTCAACAGTTTCACAAGATGTTTATTTACTTAGAAGAAGTATCAAAGACAATATTAAACTTGGACACAATTATTCAGACCAAGAAATTTTTACTGCTGCTAATAAAGCATCAATTCATGAACTAATATCTAGTCTTCCAGATGGATACGATACAAAAGTTGGAGAGAGAGGAACAAAATTATCAGGTGGAGAAAAACAACGAATATCTATTGCAAGAGCTTTACTAAAAGATGCTTCTATTCTTATTCTAGATGAATCTTCTTCTAATTTAGATTCTATAAACGAAAAAATAGTTAATGAGAGTTTGATTACTTTAATGGAGGATAAAACTACAATAGTTATTGCACATAATTTATCAACAATTAAGTTATGTGACAGAATATTAGTTTTAGAAAATGGCTCTGTAGCTGAAGAAGGTACTTTAAAAGAATTAATGAACAGTTCAAAAAGCTTTAAACAAATAATAAATAAAGTGAGTTAGTATTTTTTATTTAGTAACTTTTTTTGATAAGTCAAATAATTTTACTTTAACTATCTTTTCTTATAAGGATGTTTAAACTTCATAAAATAGTTAAAAAAAAGTGGAATATATTTAAAGAAACATAAGTAAATATAATTTATAATTATAGTGAAAATGATATTCATTATCATCATTGCAAAATAATGAATAATAAAATTCAGATAAAAAATTTAACTAAATTATAATAGTAACAATATCTAAGGAGGATGTTTATATGAAAAGTAAATTAATTTTATTTTTATGCTTAGCATTAATATTAGTAATGAGTGTAGGTTGTAATTCAGATGAGGTTTCACAAGAGGGTGACAATCAAGTCTTACAACAAGGCGAGAACGAAGAAGCAGAAGGAAACAAAAAAGAAAATGAAGAAGAAGAAAATGAAGAAAAAGACAAAGAATATCCACAGAGAGTTATAGGAGGTACTGTTGCAGTAGTAGAAATGTTAGATCTGCTGGGTGTAGAAATGGTAGGAGTACCAAACAGCAGATATACGTTACCGGAAAGCTGCGATAATGCAGAAAGGATAGGCCAACCTATGAACCCGGATATTGAAATAGTAAAATCTTTAAACTCGGATATATTTGTTTCTGTATCTTCTTTACAGCCAAGATTAGAAAAAAGCTTAAAAGACAGCAATATAGAATCACTTTTTGTTAACAATAATTCTTATGATGATATTTTAAATTCAATAGAAATGCTTGGAAATGCTTTTGGAAAAGAAACAGAAGCTAAAGGCTTTATAGATAAAGTAAACGGAAAAGTTTCATCTATTTTAAAAGATTCAGAAGGTAAAGAAAATCCAAAAGTTATGATTTTATTTGGAACACCAGAAAGTATTATGTTTGCAACTGATAAATCGTTTGTAGGGAGTTTAGTTAATAAATTAGACGGAGTAAATATTACCGAGGAAATAGGAGATTTTAATGAGGCTTATATGCCTATAAGTATGGAAAATGCTTTAAAAACTCAGCCGCATGCTATACTTATATTAACTCATGCTAACCCGGAAGAAAGTAAAAAGATGTTTGAAAAAGAATTTGCAGACAATGAAATATGGAATAATTTTGAAGCTATTAAGAATGATAAAGTTTATAATCTAGATAATAAATATTTTGGAGTTTCGGGAAATATAAGATTAGTGGAAGCAATAGAAAGCCTAGCTGAAATGCTATATTAAGCATATTTAAAAAATAAATTAATCGGTGGTTGAAACATGAAAAAAGCATTAATTATTTTAATTTCTATACTACTATTTATTATAACTGTATTTTTTGCTGTTTCAATGGGAAGTGTAAATATTCCCTTAAAAGAAATATTTAATTTCTTGTTTGATAAAGGAGATGTTATAAATAAGTCAATAATATTTGATATTAGACTGCCTAGAGTTTTAATAGCTGCACTGGTCGGTTCTAATTTAGCTGTTGCAGGTGCACTTTTACAGTCGGTTATGAAAAATCCTTTAGCTGACCCCGGAATTATAGGAGTTTCGTCTGGTGCAAGCTTAGGTGCAATAACTATAATGTTAATTATCCCCCAATATACGTATTTAGTTCCCCTATTTGCGTTTTTGGGGGGAGTTTTTGCAACTTTTTTAATATTTATTCTAGCATGGAAAGACGGAATAAAGCCGATAAGAATAATTTTATCTGGAGTTGCAATAAATGCTATGCTCGGAGGAGCTACTTCTTTGATTTCAGTATTAAACAGTGACAGAATTCAGGGGATACTGATGTGGGTAAACGGAAGTATCTCGGGCAGAAGCTGGAATGATTTGAATATGATTTTAGTGTACAGTATAATAGGATTGATATTATCGTTTTTTTGTATAAGGACATCCAATATTCTTTTACTATCTGACGAAAAAGCAGTTAACTTAGGTATTAACGTAAACAGGACCAGAGTGTTAATCTCTTTATTAGGAGCTTTTCTTGCAGGAATATCTACTTCTATAGTTGGAATAATTGGATTTGTTGGATTAGTTGTACCGCATATAAGCAGATTAGTTATAGGTTCAGACTATAAGTATTTACTGCCTCTTAGTATGATTGGAGGAGCTACTATGCTGCTTTTGGCAGATACTTTCGCCAGGATAGTAGCAAAGCCTATAGAGCTTCCGGTGGGAACTATAATGGCAGTAATAGGAGGACCTTTCTTTCTATATCTCTTAAGAAAGGGGGAGAAAAGGTGAATGCAGTTAAAATATCTAATTTATGTTTAGGATACGGGAAAAAGACTGTTATAAAAGATTTTACAATTGATATAGAAAAAGGACAGATGGTTTCTATAATAGGACCTAACGGCTCTGGTAAATCAACAGTTTTAAAATCTTTAGCAAAACTGTTAGAGCCTCAAGAAGGTATAGTTTATATAGGAAAAAATAATATAACACATATGAGTAATAAAGAGGTTTCTACAAGTGTTTCTATTCTTCTTCAACATAATACTTATCCGGCTGATATAAGTGCCAGAGATTTAATATATTACGGGAGATTACCTCATAAAAAATGGTATCAAACTAAAGATCAGGAAGATGAAAAGATAATAGACTGGGTTATTAAAAATACTAACCTGGAGGAATTACAGTATAAGAAAATCAATTGTCTTTCTGGTGGAGAAAGACAAAGAGTCTGGTTAGGAGTAGCTTTAGCACAGCAGCCAAAGATATTATTACTTGATGAACCAACTACTTATTTAGATATTTCTTATCAATTAGAATTATTAGAATTGGTTAAAATGTTAAATCAAAGATCTGATATGACAGTAGTAATGGTTCTTCATGATTTAAATCAGGCATCAAAATATAGTAATAGAGTTATCGTACTAAAAGAAGGACAAATAGTAGCTGACGGTGATCCTAAGGAGATATTAAACAAAGAATTAATAAGAAAAGTTTATAATGTAGAATCAAGAATTTATTATGATGAAGTAGATGGTCATCCTATAATAATTCCTAACAAAAATAATTTAGGGGGAGAAAGAATATGAAAACATTATTAACATATTCAAGTAAAACGGGGAATACAAAAAAAGTAGCAGAAGGAATACACAAAATATTACCAGATGATAGTACGCTGGCATCAGTGGAAGAAAATCTTAATCCGGAACAGTTTGATTTAATAATTATAGGTTTCTGGGTAGACAAAGGTACTGCGGATGAAAAAGCTATAAATTATATGAAAACAATAAAAGGTAAAAAGATAGGTCTTTTTGGAACTTTAGGAGCATATCCAGACTCAGAACATGCAAAACAATCTATGATAAGAGTTAAAGAACTTATTGAACCTCAAAACGAAGTTTTAGCAGAGTTTCTGTGTCAAGGTAAAATAGACCCTAATCTCACTAAAAAATTTGAAAAATTGCCGCCGGACCACCCTCATGCTATGACAGAAGAGAGAAGAAAAAGACATTTAGAAGCAAGTAAACATCCCAATGAAGATGACATAAAAGAAGCACAAGGAATATTTAAAGAATTATTATCTTCGTTAGATTAGGGTGATGACAGATGAGATTAGATCAAAATAGATATACTACCAGACTAAAGTCACATCATAACTTTAGAGAGAATTTTAAATATTTAGTAAATGGCAGTAAAACTCTAAGCAGACAGTTAAGTGAAAACTATACGAAAAATAAAAAAGGTGTAGTTTATATTCATATTCCCTATTGTAGTAATATATGCACTTTTTGTAACATGAGAAGAAATTTAAAAATTCCTTCACCGGATTATGCAGATTTAATAGTAAAGCAGATTAAGAACTATAATAGCTATAATTATATCAAAGACAGTAAATATGATGCTGTTTACTTTGGAGGAGGTACACCTACAACTCTTAATAAAGAGGAATTAGAAAAAATTCTTAAAGCTATAAAGGATTATCTTCCTTTAACTGAACATTGTGAGATAACTATTGAAAGTAGTATTACAGACCTTACTGATGAAAAGATAGCAATGTTTAATGAACAAGGAGTAAATAGATTTAGTATAGGGGTTCAGACTTTTTCTGATAAAGGAAGAGATATATTAGGCAGACGAGGAAAGAAAGAAATAGTAATAGAGAAATTAAATAAACTAAAAAAAGCAGGCTTTTCTAACGTAAATATAGACATCATATATAATTATCCGGAAGAAGATTTAAATGATGTAAAAGAAGATATAGAGATTTTTAAAAGTTTAGATTTAGCAGGCTTTTCACTATATTCTTTAATAGTAAATGAAAAAGCTGACTTAGCTAAAAAAATTAAAAATGCACAAAATTATTATACAAACAATTTTGAAAGAGAAAAAATGTTTTTTAACTGTATTGTAGAAAATACTATAAATGATGGTTTTGAATTTTTAGAGTTAACTAAGATAGTTAAGCCAAAAAGAGACAGGTACAAATATATAGTAAGAAGATATGAATCAGAAGATACTTTACCATTGGGAGCAGGAGCAGGAGGATATATTGGAAATATTTTAACTATGAACTCTTTTGATTTAGACAGTTATAGAAAAGAAATAGAAAGTATGGAAGATTTAAGATGTATGCAGATGAGTCCCATGTATAACTTTATTAATAAAGTAATTGGTCAGATACAAATGACTAAATTAGATTTAAATACGGTAGAAAATCAAGATTATAGAGAATGTATTCAAAATTTTATGGATGAGCTAATAAATGAAGGTTTTGTAGAAAAGAAAAATAATCAATATCATTTAACAATAAAAGGGATTTTTTGGGGTAACAGTATATGTAGTGAGATGGCTAATATATTAATTGATAAATTTAGACAATCACAAGAAGTTCTTTCAACTAATCCTCATCGTAGTTAAAGTAATAATTATATTAGCTCTTTATCAGCAGATATTTATAAAATACGTAATTTTATAAAAAACTCTTAGAGAATTAAAATCTTTAAGAGTTTTTTTATATTTAATACATTTAACTTAGAAGAAAATCATATTCTAGTAATATGGTGTATAAATACTCCAATTTTGTAAATAATACAAAAAGAAAAAATTATAACGATTGGGGGAAAGGTAATGGCAAAAGCAGTTATTGAGAAAGAAAAAAACATATCAAATAAATTAAGTATTTTAAATCTCTTTACAAATATTAAATTAAAGTTTAATTCTCAACAAAAATTTGAAGAAAAAAATCTCATAGAGATGATAAAAGAAGCACATACAGAATGGAAAAATTCTGAAAAATATTTTAATGATGCAACTGATCCGGATTTAATTGATTATGCTATATTTAAAGTAGAAGCTAATAGAACAAAGTTTAGATATTTAATAAAGCAAGCAAAGGAAATGGGTATAAAGATTGAATTGTAACTGTTAGTCATATTAAAAGTTATATTTTAATAAAATTCTCTATATTATATATAGAGGTGATAAATATGGGTATTGGAATAGAATTGAATGTAATATTAGCTTATGTTTTTGGCTTGGTTCTTTTATACTTATTAGGCTGGGTATTTATTATATCTACTAAGCTTTTGATAAAATTAATTATTAATTCTGTTTTAGGTGTAATATTTTTAATAGTATTCAATCTTATTGCAGGTACTTTTTTTGATTTCTCTATTGGAGTAAATCCTTTAAGTGCATTAACTGTAGGTTTTCTTGGTGTTCCGGGAATGTTGTTATTAATAGTTCTTAAGCTTATATTATGAAGATGAAATGAAGAGCTGAATCGTTCTTCATTTTTTATTTTATGGAAATTTTTAAGCAAAATTTGAAATTTTTCGAATAATCTGATTTAATATATATATACCAAAACATAAAATACCAAGGGGGAATATAAATGTCAATACCAAAATTAAAAGTAATAACAAGGGAAATTAAAGGGAAAAAATCATCGCAAAGGGTTAGAAAAGAAGGATTTGTGCCAGGAATTGTTTATGGCCATAACAAAGAAACGAAATCCATAAAAATAGATAGAAAAGAGTTACAGAAGCTATTAAATAAACATGGTGAAAGCGGAACAGTAAACATAGAGCTGGAAGGACAAATAAGACCGACTATTATAAAAGAAGTTCAAAGGGGAGTAGCTCAGAGTGACGTACTGCATATAGATTTTCAAGAATTATCTGTAGGTGAAAAGATTAAAATGGCAGTTCATATAAATGTTATCGGTAAGGAAAAGGTTGAAACACCATGGGCAATAATCCAGCAACAATTAAATGAGTTAGATATTCAGTGTCTTCCTAAGCATATACCTCAAAGGATTACTGTAAATGTATCTGAGCTGGAGATAGGAAATTCTTTAACAGTTGGAGATTTAGATATATTTAAAGATACTGATATTGAAGTTCTAAATGATACAGGTGAAGTTGTTGTGTCCCTGACTGCTATTAAGAAGGAGTCTGAACCTGAAGAAGAAGATAATATACCAATTTATGAAAGTGAGACTAGTATATTAGATAAATAAACAAGATGTATTACAATTAAATAATATAATAAAAAGAATCTTAATTTCTTAAGATTCTTTTTATTATATTAAAGACTCTTATACGTTTAAAACAGAAGTAAATTGAGCATACTTATCAAATAAAAGTATAGGAGGAAAGAAGAATGGCTGATACATTTCTGAATTGTAATCTAAGAAAAGAAACGGGAAGTAACCCTTCACATAAGTTAAGAGCAGAAGGTCACGTTCCGGGAGTGGTATACGGACATCATTTTCCAAATTATCATTTAGAGCTTGATAGAAAAGAGATAAGTAGAATAATCAAAAACTATGGTGAGAATGCAATAGTTAATATATCTATAAACGACAATTCTTATCCAGCTATGATTAAGGATATTCAAAGAGATGTAGTTACAGGAGAAATAATTCATTTAGACTTTCAGCATATAAATGCCTCTGAAAAGATAAATACATTTATACCTATATTAATAAATGGAAGAAAGAATATTGATAATAATGCTATATTACAAAAACAGCTTGAGAAACTAGAAGTAGAATGTCTTCCTCAAAATGTTCCAAAATACATTTCTATTGATGTATCAAAATTAGCTTTAGGAAGCTCAATAAAAATTTCTGATGTGGAGTTTGGAGAAGATATATCAATCCTAAATGATTCACAACAAGTTATAGTATCATTAGCTTCTGTTAAAGAGGAAGAAGTAGATGAAGATGAAATCTCTAACGATTTAATTCAAGAAACATCTGAGCCTGAGTTAATAAGTAATGAAAAAACGGATGATCTTAAAGAAGAATAATATGACAGAGGGTACAACAACTCTCTGTCATATTATTTTTCTTTTTTGATTTACAATTACAAATATTTGGAAACACAATATATAAAACTAGTTGATATATCAATAAATATAAATACCAAATTTTAAAATATGATTTACATTATTCAACATATTGTGATATAATTAATAGGACAAGTTATAATAGATATTATATTTACATATTTATGCAATTTATATTATTCAATATTTCTATTATAGCTATTATATAAAAATAGGGGGATTGGTCAGATGGAAAGAGGAACTTCTAATGCACCAATGATTTTAGGAATTATCGGTGCCGTGGTTTCATTACCAAATTTATTATGTGCAAGTATGTGCGGAGCACTTGTTGGAGGAGCTGCTGGTGGAGAAGCGGGAGCGGCTTTAGGAGCATGGTTAGGATTTATTCCTGTAGTATTAGGATTTGTAGCATCATTCTTTGGAAAATCTAAACCAACTTTTTGTGGAATAAGTATGTTAATTTGTACACTTATATCGTTTATTACAGTAATAATGACTGGATTCACTAGCATATTTGGATGGGCAGCACTTATATTATTCTTAATTGCAGGAATTATTGCATTTACTCAAACAAAGGAAAAAGTATCTGCTTAATAAACGTTATAGAAAATAAATGCAGCCATCATGAATATGATGGTTGTGTTTTATTTTTAGGAGGTAGAAATTATGGAACTTCATTCAATATACGATTTTGGAAATTTCCCCATTTATAACGTAATGGGCGGTATAGGATTTATCTTAGGGCTGTTAGTTTTTATGAATAACATAAAATCTTATGATATAAACTTTAGAAAGAAGGAACTATTGCAGTTTTTAGTTGGTGTATCGTTTTTATCTGGATTATTTTTTGCTAACTTTCTTAATTGGTTTGTATTTCCTGATGTATTAGACATGCCTATATTGTTACGTTTTAAATATGCAGGATTTTCATTTTATTTTGGACTAATAGGATTTATGTTTACTCTTGTCTTACTATTAAAGATATTTAGATTTGATATAGCAACTAGCTTAAATTATACTATCCCATCTCTTTTAATCTTTCACTCTTTAGGTAGAGTAGGTTGTAGTCTATCTGGCTGCTGTTATGGAAAGGTAATTGATTATAATATTTTAAATATATTTACAATACATAGATTTCCAGCTAGAGAGATTGAAGCTGTTTCATTATTTATTATGTTTTTATTAGTACAATATGTAATTAAAAAGAGAAGAACTATCTTTTACTTATACTCATATTCTATTATTAGGTTTTTATTAGAGTTTGGCAGGGGAGATGACAGAGGTAAGTTATTTGTTAACTTTATGTCTCCCTCACAACAAGTATCATTAACAATAATTTTTCTAACTACTTTTTATCTTTTAATTAAAAAATATTGTTTGGAAAAAGAAAAAATTAATCTAAATTATAATTAATAAAAATTTTCAAAAAATACTCTTAGATGATAAGAGTATTTTTTCATGCAAATATAACGGTGAGTAAAGTTAAGGTTTTAGATAAAGCAAACGACACCTTTGAAGATGTCGTTATAGAAAATAATATGATTAATAACGGTGTTAGTTTTATGGTGAATTTTGACCTTAAAGTCTTAACTGTATATGACAGTTTTTATACATTGATTCAGTATAAGTAATGAACTTAGTACCAGACCTAACATAAAGTCTTGTAAGTTCTGTAATTAGCCATTCTTTTTGGACGATGTAGAATGGAGTTTTTTTATAAGAAATGCAGGAATAAGTCTAATATTTATAATAGTAGAGCGATGAAGTAGTCAATTATTCAACAAATATAAATATATCTTCTACTGTACACTCGAATATTTTTGCTATATCCATTGCAAGCTTTAACGATGGATTATATCTACCATTTTCCAAATTGCCTATAGTTTCCCTTCTTACACCTACTAACTTTGCTAAATCTTCTTGTTTTAAATCATACTTTGCACGATATTCTTTTATCCTTGTTTTTAATATCATTGTTCTTTTCCTTGATTTTTTTCTCTATCTTCATAAAATTGTTTTATAACTATAAAGAAAAATATTGCAACAGCAGATGATACTGTAAGTCCCATTCTAAATAAATCTGCATTGTTTGTTAAATTTGCTATACCAATAAATGTTAGCATGGTTGTACATGTGATAAAAAAAGCTATACCTGCCGATTTAAACAGATTTTGCTTAAACATTTCATCAGGGATAATATTAAAATATCTACATTCCCAAAGCCATGCAAAGAAAAACAACCATTCCCGATTTTTTGTAAACACCCCGACAAAACCCACTAGCCCTAATAGACCAACAAAACCATAGTAATTCTTAATCTTTTTCATAATATACCACCTTTCCATGTGATTAATTTTTATCTTTATGTTATAAATATATCACATGAATAATTTAATGTCAACTATTAATTAAACATATTTCATATCTCCATTTCCTGATCCATCTCTCGTTGTTCTTGTATCTACTGATCTAAATATGAGGATTACTTGGGTAGTTCTTTTTCTCTAGCTAGTGGTGAGCCTCAAGGGAATGTGCAGCGTTCATTTTCTAATACAATAAAAATTTCAGTGTGTCGCTATTCCACGTCTCATTTTGTGTGATTTTAATAGAAAATTCCTATATTACGACATTAAATCATATAGATAGTAATAAAAAGCTATATTTCGATACAAAAAAAATGACAAGCTGTAAAAAAGATGATAAAATAAAATTGTAGTGGTTTAGTATTAAAAAGACTTATATATTACTTAAAGCAGGTGATAATTCTATGAAAATGGCATTATTAGTATTTTTTTTAATTCCTATAGGGTTGTTTATCGGATTCATTTTTGCTGATGTCTTATCTAGTATGAAAAGAAGTAACAATAGACTTAAAACAAATAGTAAAACTACAATAAGAGACTATAAACAAAATAAAGAAAACTATTATAACAAAAGACAGAAGCATGGTAAAGTGATAAAAACGAAATATAAAGCTGTAAAATAAACGGTGTCCAAAAAGGGTGCTGTTTTTTATTGTATAAGAAAACTGCTGGATTTTTTATAATAAATTAAATGATTATATGATAAAATGATGTAAGAGTAATCTATTTCGTTATAAACATGTTATATATAATACATGTAATGGTAAAAAAGAAAAGAAGGGATAATATGAGAAAAATTAAAGTTAATACGATTATAGAAAAAGTAAAAGAAATGTGCATAAAATCTAACTACAATTTAGGGTATGATATTTTGAATAAAATAAAAGAGGTTTCTAAAACAGAAACTTCTTCAATTGGTAAAGATATTCTTGAAAAACTTTTACTAAATGCTAAAATAGCTGCAGAGAAAGAATTACCCATATGTCAAGATACAGGTATGGCAGTTTTCTTTGTTGAAATAGGTCAAGATACATTTATTGAAGGAGGGAGCTTAACTGATTCTATCAATGAAGGTGTTAGGCAGGGGTATCGTGAAGGATATTTAAGAAAATCCATTGTAAAAGACCCTCTAATCCGACAAAATACTAATGACAACACTCCTTCCATAATTCATTACGATATTGTAAAAGGAGATAAGTTAAAAATATGTTTTGCTCCAAAAGGTTTTGGGAGTGAAAACATGAGCAAGCTAAAGCTGTTAAAGCCTTCAGACGGTGTTAATGGTGTTAAAGATTTTATAATAGAAACTGTTAAAGAAGCTGGTCCTAATCCATGTCCTCCCATTGTAGTTGGAGTCGGAATCGGAGGAACTATGGAAAAAGCATGTATATTAGCTAAAAAAGCATTATTTAGAGATATAGATACATATAATAAAAAACAACATATAAAAGATTTAGAAATAGAATTATACAACGAAATTAATAAACTGGATATAGGACCTCAAGGCTTTGGGGGAAATACTACGGCTTTAGGAGTTAATATTGAAGTTTTTCCCACTCATATAGCAGGATTACCTGTTGCAGTCAATATTAACTGTCATGTAGCCAGACATATGGAAATTGTAATATAAGATTAAAGGTTAAAAAGGAGGCATTAATTTGATAGAATTAAACATTTATACTCCGCTAACCAGCCACAAAGTAAAAGACCTTACAGCAGGAGATAAGATAAATTTAACAGGTACAATTTACACAGCAAGAGATGCAGCTCATGAGCGACTTATAAACGATATTAAAAAAGGAAATAATCCTCCATTTAACTTACAAAATTCTATAGTATATTATGTAGGACCGTGTCCTGCTAAACCCGGATATGTAATAGGCTCTTCAGGACCTACGACAAGCTATAGAATGGATAAATATACACCTTTTTTATTAGATAAAGGGATTAAGGGTATGATTGGCAAGGGCGTTAGAAGCAATGAAGTTATTTCTTCTATGAAAAAAAATGATGCAGTATACTTTGGTGCAATAGGAGGAGCAGGTGCATTAATATCTAGCTGTATAAAGAAATCAAAGGTAATTGCATATGAAGATTTAGGTACGGAAGCTGTAAGAGAACTGTATGTTGAAGATTTTCCATTGATTGTTGTTATTGATTGTAAGGGAAATAATTTGTATAATAAACAAGATAGGTTAAAATTAAGCATTGGAGGTTAAAAAAATGGATACAAACGAGAAAGCTCTAAAGCTGCATAAAGAAAAAAAAGGAAAAATATCTATAAAATCTAGAATTGAAATAAACGATAGAGAAAGTTTATCCTTGGCTTATACACCGGGAGTTGCTGAACCTTGCAGACACATTAACAAAAACAGCCAAGATATATATAAATATACATCAAAGGGAAACATAGTAGCAGTAGTAACTGACGGCAGTGCGGTATTAGGATTAGGAGACATAGGAGCTGATGCCTCGTTGCCTGTTATGGAAGGTAAAGCAATATTATTTAAAGAATTTGCACAAATAGATGCGTTTCCAATTTGTATTAATTCTAATGACATAGACACTATAGTAAATACTGTTAAACTCATAAAATCTTCCTTTGGAGGTATAAATTTAGAAGACATTTCTGCACCAAGATGCTTTAAAATAGAAGAAAGGCTAAAAAAGGAACTGGATATTCCTGTGTTTCATGATGATCAGCATGGAACTGCTGTGGTAGTTCTAGCCGGATTGATAAACAGTTCTAGATTATTAAGAAGACGTATGGAAGATTTAAAAATCGTCATTAATGGTGCAGGAGCAGCGGGAATAGCTATTGCTAAATTACTTTATAAGATTGGAATAAAAGAAATTATAGTTTGTGATACAAAAGGCTCTATATCTAAAAATAGAAAAGATTTAAATTGGATAAAGGAAGAAATACTACAAATAACTAATCCTCATAACCAATGCGGGCAATTAGAGGATGTATTAGCAGATAAGGATGTTTTTATCGGCGTTTCTGCCCCTGAAATCCTTACAAGCCGTATGGTAAATAAAATGAATAAAGATTGTATAGTATTTGCCCTAGCTAATCCTATCCCGGAGATAATGCCGGATTTAGCTAAAAAGCATGGTGCAAGAATAATTGCAACAGGAAGGTCAGACTTTAGCAATCAAATAAATAACGTTCTGGCTTTTCCCGGTATTTTTAGAGGAGTTCTAGATATAAAAGCAAAACAAATAAATGACGATATGAAGATAGCTGCGGCTTACGCTATAGCAGGAGTTATTCAAGACAGTGAATTAAAAGAAGACTATATTATTCCGGATATATTTAACAAAAGGGTTACAAAAGAAGTAGCAGAAGCTGTAAAAAAGTCATATCTAAAGGGTTAAACTATAAAAGAAAGGGTTTTTAACATGCAAAGTGCATTTAAAGAAATAGTTGAAAAAAAGCAAAGACCATTTTGGCAGATTTTGTTTTTTATATTGGGAGGTGTAGTTTTAGTCAATATTTTAATTACAGCATGTAACCTCTTAGGGGAAAAATATGCTGGAATTGCCAGTGTAGTTATTTTAATTGCATCAATTATAATTTGTTCTCGAATAATTATAAAATACCTTTCAAGCTATAGCTATAGATATGTAGATGACATATTAGTTTTTGAAAGAATTATAGGTAAAAAAGCCAAAATAATCTTACAGGTTTCTATTGATGAAATAGATAGTATTAAGCTGTACGAAGAAGTAGAAAAAGCAGAAGACGTAATATACACATATAAATTTATATGTGATAAGCAATACACAAATTTTTATGTTGGAGAATTTACCAAGAATAATAAAAAATACAGGTTTATATTTAAACCTAGCCAAAGGTTTATAAACCTAATTATAAGTAAAAAACCCAAGGTTAATTCTTAATTACAGACCATCTCAAAAAATTAGAACATTCAATAAGCTATTTGAATAAAATGTATAGTGATGTAAATAATCAAGATAATCTGTATAAGGAGATGGTCTTGTGGATTTATTTGTATGTGAAATTTGTAACAAAGAAAACATTGATAAAAGTTGTAGTATAAGTATTTTAGATGTACATATTTGTAATCTGTGTTTGGAAAGTATAGTCGAAACTCAAATTGGAACATTGAAATATGGTTATTATAAAATGCTTATTAAAAAAATGTGGGGAGATTACATAATAGCAAAGTGTTAAAAATTTAAGGCGGTTAATGGATATAGAATTCTCTATATCCATTTTCATTGCTTGATAATTATGTTATACAGCATTAAAATGAAGGAATTTATAAGATTTGGTAGAACTATTTACTTAGGAGGATTATAAGATGAAAATGCCTATATTACAGGGTTTAAAAGATTATATAAAACAAAAAAATATAAGATTTCATATGCCCGGACATAAGGGTAAGGATTATTTAAAAATATGGTCAGATGAAGTTTGTAAAATAGATGTAACAGAGATACCAGGTACTGATAATCTTTATAATCCTAAAGGAATTATATTAGAAAGTCAAGAATTAGCTGCTAAGGTTTTCGGGGCAAAAAAAACTTTTTTTTCAGTAAATGGAACTACTGGGGGCATTTATGCTGCAATTAGTACTGTAGCAAATCCCGGTTCTGAGATTTTAATCCAGAGAAACTCCCATCGTTCAGTTTACAACGCAGTAATACTTAATAATTTAAAAGTTAAGTATGTTTGTCCACACTACAGTCAAAAGGATATTATAACTACTGGAGTAAATCCTACGGACATAGAAGAGAGTCTTAGAAAACATGATAATATAAAGGCAGTGGTTATTACTAATCCGTCTTATTACGGTATATGCAGCAATATTAAGGAAATAGCTTCAATAGTTCATAAATATAAAAAGATTTTAGTAGTTGATGAGGCACATGCAAGCCACTTTAGATTCTCGAATAAGCTTCCTATGACAGCTATTGAAGCCGGAGCTGACATAACTATTCAAAGCACTCATAAGACCCTTCCTGCTTTTACACAAAGCTCAATGATACATGTAGGAACAAATAATATAAACATACAGAAGCTTTCAAAAATGGTTTCTATATTTCAGACTACAAGTCCGTCATACTTATTATTAGCATCATTAGATTTAGCTAGAGCATATATGGAGAACGAAGGTAGAGACAAATTAAATCAAATTATTGATTATATTAAAGATTCGACTTCTTATCTTAAAACTTTAAATGAGGTTAAGATTATAGATTCTGATAATATAAATTATAAAGATATTTATGATTTTGATGCAACTAAACTTTTAATTCATGTTAATGGATTAGGAGGATTTAATTTAGAAAATATTTTAAGAAATAAATATAATATTCAATTAGAAATGTCTGATCATCTCTATGGATTGGCATTATGTTCCGTTTTTGATGATATGGAGGATATTGATAAAATTGTAAAAGCTATAGAAGATATATCAAAAAACCTTAGGCAAAGACAGATTAAATCAGATAAATTAAATCTAAGTTATTTAGGGAATATATTAAATTATATTAAACCAAAGATAGAGATTCCATTATATCAAGCTTTTCATAGAGAAAAGAAAATTATAAATATCCATAAAAGTATTGGATTTATTTCAGGAGGCTTTATAATACCTTATCCTCCCGGGATACCAATTTTATGTCCCGGAGAAATTATAACATCAGAGATTGTTGAGTATATTAATTTTTTAAATTCAAATAATGCAAATGTACTTGGATTATTAGAAAATAATGGAGTACAAATTGAAGTAATCATATAATGAAAGGAATGATGAAATGAAAGGGCTATTCATAACATTAGAAGGATCTGATGGATGTGGTAAAAGCACAATAACAAGATTATTAACTAAGTATTTAAAAGGTGAAGGATATAGTATAGTTACAACTAGAGAACCCGGAGGAACAAAAATTAGTGAGATAATTAGGGATATAATTTTAGATAGTAAAAACACTAAAATGTCAGCTATAACTGAGTCTTTATTATATGCAGCTTCTAGAGCACAGCATGTGGAAGAAATTATAATACCGGCCTTAAAGGAAGGAAAAATAATTATTTGTGAAAGATTTATAGATTCTAGTTTAGTTTATCAAGGTATAGGAAGAAAATTGGGTATAAATAAAATAAAGGAGATAAATGATTTTGCAACACAAAATATTGAGCCTGATTTAACTTTGTTCTTTGATATATCTCCTGAACAAGCTATCAATAGAAGAAAGCATAGAAGAGAAAAAGATAGATTGGAAAGAGAAAGTGTAAAGTTTCATAAAGATGTCTATGAAGGGTATTTAAAAATTATAGATATGTATCCGGAAAGAATTAAAACTATTGATGCTACGGATAATCTTGATGGCACTTTTAATCAAGTAAAAAGATTAGTAAACGATAAGTTGAAAATATAAAAAAAGGAGGGAATTAAATGAAACTTATAATTGCAATTGTTCAAGATGAAGATGTTTCACGTCTTATGCAAAATCTTACAAAGAATAATTTTCAAATAACGAAGCTTGCATCTACAGGAGGATTTTTAAAATCGGGAAATACTACTTTAATTGTAGGAGTAGAGAAAGAAAAGGTAGATCAAGTATTAAAAATCATTGAAGATACCTGCAAAATTAGAACCGTAACTACTTCATTGACTTCACTTACATTAACTGGAGATAGTTTTGTTCCTTATCCAATGGAAATTACTGTTGGAGGTGCTACAGTATTTACTTTGGATGTAGATAGATACGAAAAAATTTAGAGGAGGTACTTTTATGAAACTTGTAATTGCAATTGTTCAGGATGAGGATAGCGGGAGATTGGTAGATGAACTTATGAAAAATGAATTTGGAGTAACGAAGCTTGCATCTACAGGAGGTTTTTTGAAGTCAGGAAATACAACACTAATTGCAGGAGTAGAGAAAGAAAAAGTTGATGACGTTATAGAGATAATTAAAAAAACATGTAAACCAAGAAAAAGAGTTACAACAACACCATCACCTGCAACTTGGTCTACAGGAGGATATACTCCATATTCTGTAGAAGTAGAGGTAGGAGGAGCTACAGTATTTGTAGTTGACGTTGAAAAGTTTAATAAAATTTAGTGTTATTGTAAATTTGTGAGATACACATTAATGTAATAATAAAATTATATTATATATATATTTAAGATATATGCTATACTTATAAATAGTATTGTTTATAGATATATGATTGGGTGATAAGTATGGACTTTACTGATGTAGTAGGACATCAGAGTATTATAAATAATTTTAAAAAAATAATAATGAAAAATAATATTTCACACAGTTATCTTTTTGAAGGACCAAAATCCATTGGAAAGTCAAAAGTAGCAAGGGTATTTGCTAAGACCCTTTTATGTGAAAAGCAGATAGGGTACTCATGTAACATTTGTTCTTCATGTGTAAAATTTGATTCAGGTAATCATCCTGATTTTTATATAAACAAGACAGATGGGGAAGCATTAAAAAAAGAGCATATAGAGGATATACAGAAATCTATAAGTATATTGCCTTATGAGGGAAAAAGGAAGATTTTTATACTTGAAGATATAGATAAGATAACTAAGCAGGCACAAAACAGTTTTTTAAAAACTTTAGAAGAGCCGCCTAAATATGTTGTGATTTTAATGACTGTTACTAACAGTAATATTTTATTGCCGACTATTATTTCAAGGTGTCAAGTTTTAAAATTTTTACCTCTTGAACAGGAAGAAATTATAAATTTATTGATAAATAAATATAAAAAATCTCGCGATGAAGCTACTGTTATAAGTTCTTTTTCAAATGGCATAGTTGGAAAAGCAGTAACTATAGCTAAATCCAATGAATTTCACGATATAAGAGAAGAAATAATAAATATAATAAATGAAGTAATAAATTCTGATAGGGCAAGGATATTTACTTTAAAAGAATTTTTTAATAACCAAAGAGATCAGATTGAAGAAATACTGGATTTAATGATAACATGGTTTAGAGATGTTCTAATTTTAAAAGAATTAAATGAAAATGAATTTATTATTAATATAGATAAAAAGCCTCTATTATCTAGTCACTCATTAAAGTTAACAAAGAAAAAAATATGTGAAATAATAAAAATAATAAATAGTACAAAGATGAATATATTTTCAAATGTAAATTATGATTTAGCTATTGAGGTTATGCTTTTAACAATACAGGAGGTATAGAGATGGTGACAGTTGTAGGAGTAAGATTTAAAAAGGCAGGAAAGATATATTATTTCGATCCTGATAACATAGAAATAAAACTAGATGATAATGTTATTGTTGAAACTGCTAGGGGAATAGAATTTGGTAATATTGTTGTTGCTCCTAAACAAGTTAAGGAGAAAGAAATAGTAGCTCCTCTTAAGAAAGTTATCAGGATTGCTACCAAGGAAGATGTTGAAATTCATACAGAGAATAAGAACAAAGAAGAAGAAGCTTTTAATATATGTCTAAAAAAGATAGATCAGCATGGATTACAAATGAAGCTAATAGATGTTGAGTACACTTTTGACAATAACAAAGTAATATTTTATTTTACTGCAGATGGCAGAATTGATTTTAGAGAATTAGTAAAGGATTTAGCATCTATATTTAGAACAAGAATAGAGCTTAGACAGATAGGAGTTAGGGACGAAGCTAAAATGATTGGTGGTATTGGTCCTTGTGGCAAAACAATGTGCTGCTCAACTTTTTTAGGAGAATTTGAACCGGTATCTATAAAAATGGCTAAAGAGCAGAGTTTATCTTTAAATCCAACGAAAATTTCAGGCATATGCGGAAGGCTTATGTGTTGTCTAAAATATGAACATGAAACATATGAGGAGATAATAGAAAAAATCCCTGAAATTGGTTCGATTGTTTCAACTCCTAAAGGGAAGGGAACGGTTGTAGATACTAATGTATTATTAGAAAGTGTTAAGGTAAAACTTAAGGTAGATGAAGACATAGAAGATATTTTTATTTTTACTTTAGATGAATTAAAGTAAAAAACGAGAAAAACAGTAAAAACGCTTTGATTTATTAGTAATAAGTGTTAAAATGTATAGAGAAAATATATAGTTTTATTGGTTAAAGGAGGTGAAATGTGTGTCTTATAAAATTTTAGAATCTTGCATTAGCTGTGGAGCCTGTGAGCCAGAATGTCCAACAGATGTTATAAGTGCAGGAGATAATATTTATGTTATAGATGAAGAAGGATGTATTGATTGTGGTGCATGTGCTAATGTATGTCCAGTTGATGCTCCGGTTCCAAATTAGTAAATTAAAACATACATAAAAGGACTCCCTTAAGGAGTCTTTTTATCTTAAGATATGTTAGTAGAAGTTATTACTTAGGAAACATCCACTTCTTGGGTAGTGGATGATTTTACAGCAAAAAAGGTGAATAATATGCAAAACATTCAACTAAAACAGAATGAAAGAATAGATGATTTACAGATACAGGGCTTTAAGATTATACAAGATTTAGAAGGTTTTTGTTTTGGTATGGACTCAGTTTTATTATCTGATTTTTGTGATTTAAAGAACAATTCAGATGTTGTTGATCTAGGAACCGGAACAGGTATTATACCATTATTGATTTGGGCTAAGAATAATTTAAATAAGGTATATGGTGTGGAAATCCAAAGAGAAGTTGCTGAAATGGCAGAGAGAACAATGAAGATGAATGGATTAGAAAATAATATTATAATTAAAAATATAGACTTAAAGCAAGCTCCTAATATTTTGGGAATTAACAAGTTTGATGTAGTTACCTCAAATCCTCCGTATATGAATTATGGTGGCGGAATAGTCAATCCACATGATAAAAAAGCAATTTCACGTCATGAGATTAAATGTAATTTAGAAGACGTTATAAAGAGTTCCAGCAGGTTATTAAAGCATAATGGTAAATTTTTTATGGTGCATAGACCTCATAGGATTGTAGATATTTTATGTTTATTAAGGCAATATAAGCTAGAGCCTAAATCTATTAGATTTGTTCATCCTCAGTTACATAGTAAACCAAATATGGTATTGATAAAAAGTGTAAAAGCTGCCAAGCCTGAATTGAAATTTCAAAATCCCCTTTATGTTTATACTGATGATGGAACGTATACTGATGAAATACTTAAAATATACAGAATAGATGGGGGTAGTAAAAATGAATAGATCTACAGGAACACTTTTCTTATGCCCGACACCTATTGGAAATTTAGATGATATAACTATCAGAACGTTAAATACACTAAAGTCTGTTGATATAATAGCGGCTGAAGATACAAGACATACTATAAAACTTTTAAATCATTTTCAAATAAAGAAACCTCTTACAAGCTATCATGAACATAATATAAAAGAAAAGGGTTTAATTATAATACATAAAATATTAAATGGAGAAAATGTTGCATTAGTTTCAGATGCAGGTATGCCGGCTATATCAGATCCGGGAGAGGATTTAGTTAAATTAGCTGTAGAGAATGGTATAAATGTAGTAGCATTGCCTGGAGCTACTGCTTCTATATTAGCATTAGTAGTATCAGGATTACCTACTCATAAATTTATATTTGAAGGCTTCTTATCTCCAACAAAGAAGAAAAGACGAGAGGAGCTTGAAAATTTAAAATGTGAGGAAAGAACTATAATAATATATGAATCTCCCCACAGATTATTAGACTTACTTAAAGACATGAAAGACATTTTAGATATTAGAAAGATTGCTATATCTAGAGAATTAACAAAAAAATATGAAGAAGTTTTCAGAGGAACAATAGATCAAGCCATTAATAAATTTAAAAACGAAAGTCCTAGAGGAGAGTTTGTAGTTGTAGTAGAAGGAATATCGAAGGAAAAGCTGAAAAAAATTGAAAATTCAATGTGGGATGATATGACGATTAAAGAACATATACAGCTGTATATTGATCAAGGGTTTAATAAAAAAGAAGCTGTAAAAATGGTTGCTAATGAAATGAATATTCCTAAAAAAGAAGTTTACAAAGAAAGTATTGGTTTATAATATAATAAGTTTTTGCAGATATATTTACATAAAGTTTAGATAAATTAAAAGGCGACTAATTTATAGCCGCCTTTTAACTATTCAGAAATAGCTGTTAATTCTTCCATACAATCTGAGCAGATAAGTTTGCCTTTATAAGTTGTGTTGTTTTTAGCTTGTCCACAAAATAGGCATGCAGGAGAGTATTTTTTTAATATTATTTGCTCTCCATCTACATAAATTTCAAGAGAGTCCTTTTCTGCAATATTAAAAGTCTTTCTTAACTCCTTTGGAATTACTATTCTCCCTAACTCATCCACTTTCCTTACTATACCAGTTGATTTCATTTAAAATACCTCCTATTAATATTTAACAAATTATATTTTTTGTGATGGCAAATTAATATACATTAATCGACCTTTTTCTACAAAAAAATCGTACCATATATTCCAATAAAAGTCAACATGTTTATTTGAAATGTTAACAAAAATTATAAAACATTTATAAAATTTCGTCAAAAAATATAGTTTATAGATGCATATATATGTAATTAATATACAATAATTTAAAAAAATTTTCAAATATAAAACTAATAATAAACTGGAATGAAAGTTAAAAAAATTTTTTTCCCTTTATAATTGATATAATTATTAACAAATATGTTGTGAAAAATAAACAAAGAATGTGAAAAAAATGTCACATAAGCTTTTACTTATGATATATTAAAGTAAATAGAAAAAGATGTAACTGGAAAATATAAAAAATAACTAAGCAAAAAAATAAACTGTTTTATATTTAGTCTATAAGGAGTTGTTTTAATGGACTTAATTTTATCTGTACTAAAAGAAATAGGCTTTAAAGAAAAATTAGAGATATATATTGTAGGAGAATACATTTATAATAAGCTGCTTGGAAATCCTATTGATAGTATTGAAGTTATATTAAATGACAAGATAGAAAATATAATAAATACTTTGATGAAATCGTTAGATAAAGTACAAATGATTATAAGAGAAGAAAACAATATTATAAAAGTTACACATCATAATCAAATCATATCTCTAAGATTTAAAGAAATTAATAATTTTTCTATTAAAGACGAGCTTAAGTCTAGACCATTTACAATTAATAGTATGGCTGTTAATGTATTAAACTATGATAATTTAATACATGACAATATAATAGACCCTTTTAATTCCTATGAAGATATAAAAAACAAAATAATTAGGCACAGTCATATTAATGTGTTTAAGAATAATCCTATAAATATACTAAGAGCAGTGGTTTTGATGTCTGAGCTGGATTTTTCTTTGTCAGCTAACACTAAAGAATTAATTAAAGAGAGTAAAGATAATGTAAACATAATATCTGGAAAGAAAGCCGGTAATGAAATATTTAAAATTCTTAATTCCAGTAAAAGCAGTTATTATTTTAGATATATGGATAAAGAGCTTAATATTTTAGATATTGTGTTTCCTGAAATAAAAGAAATGAGATGTGTAGGTGAATGTAATTATCATGTTGTAGATGTTTTAACTCATTCTTTCCTTACACTTGAAATAATTGAAGATATTATTTACTCTAAAGGATATTTTGAAGATCATATTAGGAATGTATTAGAAAAACATAGTGATAAACAAGTAAGTTCATATCATAAAAGATTTCATCTCATTAAACTTGGTGCTTTTTTTCATGATGTGGGGAAATCGTTAGCTAAAAAGGTTGATGAAACAGGTAGAATTAGGTTTAAAGGTCATGAAATCACTGGTGCTGAAATAGTAAAAAATATTGCACAGAGAATGGAACTAAGTATAAAGGAAAGAGATATACTATATAGATTGGTTTCTAGTCATATGGTTCCTTTAGTACTATACAAACAGAACGATGTTAGTGGAAAGTTACTTTATAAGATGTTTAATGAATTAAAGGAAGATACGCTGGATGTGTGTCTAATTTCATTAGCTGATATAATAGCAACAAGAAAGCTTCTAAATCCTAGTGAAGATATGGGAAAATTCAAGATACATATAGAATATATAGTTAACAATTACCTCACTAGATTTAAGGAAGTAGAAGACATATCCAAAATAATTAAAGGTAGTGAAATAATAAAAAACTTTGATTTAGATGAAGAAATTATGGTTGAGGATTTGATTGAAGAAGTAAGAAAAGCAATATATAATGGAAAAATAGAAAGTAAAAAGGAAGAAGTATTAAGATATATAAACAAAATATTATAAAAAGGTATTATTTTATGACCAGTTATCAGCTGGTTTTTATTTTGCATATCTTTGCTGTAATTTACTAAAAAGTAAAAGCATATAATTACCTTGTATAGTTCTATGTTACAGGGAAGGATGATTATATGATTAATTATATATGGTTTTTTCTTATTCTTATTGGAATAATTGTAGCTGTTTTTACAGGAAGTATTGATACTATTAACAATGCTGTTATAGAGGATACTCAAGAGGCAGTAGTGTTTGCTATAGGATTAACTGGAATCATGGCTATATGGCTTGGGCTTATAAACATTGCTCAGAAATCCGGTTTAATAAAAAGCTTTTCAAATCTTATAAATCCTATAACTAAATTTTTATTTCCAGATATTCCAAAAGACCATCCAGCTTTAAGTGCTATAGTAATGAATATTGTTACAAATATGTTTGGTGCGGGAAATTCTGCAACTGCTTTGGGAATAAAAGCTATGGAAGAAATGAATAAATTAAATATAGATAAAAAAAGAGCTACTAATGCTATGTGTATGTTTTTAGTTATTAACATGTCATCGGTGCAGTTAGTTCCTTTAACTGTTCTTAAAATTCGTTCAGATGCAGGTTCTGTTAATCCTACAGAGATTATAGGAACATCTTTAATAGCTACCTTCGTCTCAACAGTAGTAGGAATAATTAGTGCAAAGATACTTCAAGGAAGAAGGTGATTTTATTGGTTAAAATCCTTAGTATAATATCTATTGCTACTATTCCTGCAATAATGACACTAATACTTTTACATGGATATATTAAAGGAATAGACCTATATGACTCATTTGTAGAGGGTGCTAAAGAGGGTTTTATAACAGCTGTTAAAATAATGCCTTATCTTATTGCTATATTTGTTGCAATAGGAATATTTAAAAGGTCAGGAGCAATGGAATTAATAGTAAATGGATTTAGTCCAATTACTAATATAATAGGAATACCAAAAGAAATATTACCTTTAGTTATAATGCGTCCAATTTCAGGTAGCGGTTCTCTGGCTGTTGTTCAAGATATTGTTACAACATATGGAGCAGATTCTTTTATAGGTAGAGTAGCCTCAACTATGATGGGATCAGCAGAAACAATTTTTTATACTATGGCAGTGTATTTTGGAGCAGTAGGTATTAAAAATTCCAGACATACTCTTATGGCGGCATTGATTTCTCATTTAGCAGCTGTTATTGCTTCAGTTGTAATATGCTCAATAGTTTTTGGAGTATAATTATAATAATATATTATGAAATT
The DNA here is from genome assembly GCA_028280805.1 of Tissierellales bacterium. Lineage (GTDB taxonomy): Bacteria > Bacillota > Clostridia > Tissierellales > VENL01 > JANQLB01. Next base: position 42,447 of record JANQLB010000106.1, on the reverse strand, counting down.
TAAGTAAAAAAACTTGACAAAGATAAACATATTGTATATATTTTTTATAAAATAGTATATAATAAATATAAGTACAGTGACAATTATAATAATAAATATAATTTAATAATAATTAAAATTAAAGACTATGAAGAGAAGAGTAGGCTTAAACAGTCTATATACAGAGAGTCAGGATAGGTGAGAGCTGACAATAGATATTAAGTTGAAGATGGTCTCTGAGTCGTATAGCTAAATTTTAGTAGGCTATGCCGGATTAGTATCCGTTATTATTACTGGGCTATGATTGTAGCTTATTGAGGCTTAAGCGGGAGTGCTTAAGTAAAGTAGAGTGGTACCACGGGATATAAATCTTCGTCTCTAGATGATTAGAGGCGAGGATTTTTTGTTATTAAAAAAAGGAGGTAAAAAAATGACAAATAAAACCTATTATGTTACAACACCATTATATTATCCAAGCGGTAATCTAACTATAGGTCATACTTATTGTACAGTGGCAGCTGACGCTATAGCTAGATACAAGAGAATACAAGGCTATGATGTAAAGTTTTTGACGGGTACTGATGAGCATGGACAGAAGATTCAAGAAAAGGCTATAGAAAATGGAGTAAAACCTAAAGAATATGTGGATAAAATTGTTGCGGATTCAAAAAAATTGTGGAAAACTATGAACATAAGCTATGACATTTATTACAGAACTACTGACAGGAAGCATGAGGAAATAGTACAGAAAATCTTCACAGAACTATATGAAAAAGGAGATATATATAAGAGTGAATATGAGGGTTTTTACTGTACACATTGTGAGTCTTTTTGGAGGGAAAGTCAGCTTGAAGATGGTAACTGTTCTGATTGTAAAAGGAAAGTTAAGATTTCTAGAGAAGAAGCATACTTCTTTAAGTTATCAAAATATCAAGATAAACTTTTAAATCTTCTTGAAGATAATGAAGAGTTTTTACAACCCAAATCCAGAGTAAATGAAATGGTGAATAATTTCTTAAAGCCCGGATTAGAGGATCTTTGTGTATCAAGAACAACAGTTGATTGGGGCATAAAAGTACCATTTGATAACAAGCATACAATATATGTTTGGTTTGATGCTGTATGTAACTATATAGCTGCATTAGGATATAAGACAAATGTCGATAGCGACTATAAAAAATATTGGCCTGCAGATGTTCACTTAGTAGGAAAAGAAATTGTCAGATTTCATACCATTATCTGGCCGGCTATACTTATGGCTTTAGGCGAAAAACCTCCTAAGAAAGTTTTTGGTCATGGATGGATACTATGTGATAATGATAAAATGTCAAAATCAAAAGGAAATGTAGTGTATCCTGAACCTATAATTGATTTATATGGTGTAGACGTTCTTAAGTATTTTTTATTAAGAGAATTCTCTTTTGGGAATGATGGTTCTTTTACTAGCGAAAAATTTTTTAACAGAATAAATTCAGATTTAGCTAACGATTTAGGAAATTTGGTAAGTCGTACTATTACTATGATTGATAAATATAATGGAGGGATTATGCCGCAGCCTAAAGAAGAAGGTGAGCATGATAAGAGTTTAAAAGATATGGCAGTTTCTATTTCCTCTAAGATAGATAAATGCATGGATAAATTAGATTTTAGTAATGCTTTAGAAGAAATATGGACGTTAATAAGAAGGACGAATAAATATATAGATGAAACTTCACCTTGGATTGTAGCAAAAGATGATTCTAATAAACCTCAATTAGATACAATACTATATAATTTATCAGAAGCTTTAAGAATTATCTCCATAGCAATAAGACCGTTTATGGAAGAGACATCAGACTGTATATTTAGACAGCTTGGAATAAACCATGGGCAAGGTACAGAATGGAAAGACATATCTCAGTGGGGCAAGCTAAATACCGGTCAGAGTGTAAAAAAAGAAAAACCAATGTTTCCTAGGCTTGAAATAAAAAAAGAAATAGAGAGATTTAATAAGGTTCATGAGGATTTTGTTGCTAAAAGACAAGGAAAAATATGTAGTAATAATAAAAATCATGAAACAGAGAATTTTATAACGATAGATGATTTTGATAAAATTGATTTAAGGGTAGCTGAGGTTATCAATGCAGAAAGTCATCCAAATGCTGATAAACTATTAGTACTAAAGCTTCAGACAGGTAAGGAGCAAAGACAAGTAGTTTCCGGTATTGCTAAGTATTATAACCCACAAGACCTTATTGGTAAAAAATTAATATTGATAGCAAACCTAAAGCCGATAAAATTAAGAGGTGTAGAATCTCATGGAATGGTACTCGCGGCTGATAAAGGCAAAAAACTCACTTTAGCTTCAGTGCTGGAGGACATACCTAGTGGAGCAAAAGTAAAATAGATATTAGGAGTGAAAGAAATGTTAATAGACAGTCACGCACATCTGGATGATAGACGGTTTGATAAAGATAGAGAAAAGATAATATCAGATCTTAAGAATAATGGTGTTGAAATTGTAATAAATCCCGGATCTAATTTTTTGTCGTCAGTTAAGGCTGTAGACTTATCTTCTAAATTTGATAATATTTATGCAGCTGTTGGAATACATCCTCACTCAGCTAAAGACATGGATGAAGATACAGTAAACCTTTTAAGTGAATTGACAAAGAAAGGAAAAGTTGTGGCAATTGGAGAAATCGGACTAGATTACTATTATGATAATTCACCTAGAGATATTCAAAAACAAAGATTTAGAGAACAGATAAAGCTGGCAAAAAAGCTTAATCTTCCCATAATTGTTCATGACAGGGATGCACATATGGATACTTATAACATCATATATGAAGAACAGAATGGTAGTTTAAGAGGTGTAATGCACAGCTATTCTTCTAGTGTGGAAATGGCTAAGAAATATATAAACATGGGATTTTATATATCATTTTCCGGTCCGATTACGTTTAAGAATGCTAAACAGCCTAAACAAGTAGCAAAAGAGATACCTTTAGACTATATAATGATAGAAACAGATTGTCCTTATCTTACTCCCGAACCTCATAGAGGTAAGAGGAATGAACCCCTAAACGTTAGGTATGTAGCCGGAACAATTGCAGAATTAAAGGGAGTATCTTTTGAAGAGGTTGCACAAAAAACATCTAAAAACGTAAGGAATCTATTTAATATATAAGTAGTAACGCAAAAAAGCTCTAGTCATATAATGTTATTATAGGCATCAAAGTTCAATACAAAAATATACATGAAAAAATATATACAAGTCCTTATGCAAGTTTAAATACTTAGATTTACTAATTGTATATATTTTTTTCTTAAATTAAAGTAAGGTTAGGACTTGGTGTGTATAAATAAAGTTAAAAATTATGATAGGAGTTGATTTGTTAATGCTTAGATTAGGAGATAATCGTGAGAAAGGACGTAAGAAACCTATAGAAAAACCTATAGAATGTCCTAAACCTCCAAAATATCCCAAACATCCGACAATGCCAATAGCTAATCCAACAATGCCAATAGCTAATCCAATGATGGATGATATGATGATGTGTCAAATGATGAAACAATGTATGATGATGTGTATGAATCAGTATATGAATTCAATGTATCCGGCAATGCCTGAGATGGGAATGAATCCGATGCATCCGGTAATGCCTGAAATGGGAATGAACCCAATGCATCCGGCAATGCCCGAAATGGGAATGAATCCAATGTATCCGGTAATGCCTGAAATGGGAATGAATCCAATGCATCCGGTAATGCCTGAAATGGGAATGAATCCTATGTATCCGACAATGCCCGAGATGGGAATGAACCCCATGTATCCGGCAATGCCCGAAATGGGAATGAACCCAATGCATCCGGTAATGCCTGAAATGGGAATGAACCCCATGTATCCGGCAATGCCTGAGATGGGAATGAACCCTATGTATCCAACAATGCCTGAAATGGGAATCAATCCTATATATCCAACAATGCCTGAGAAAATAGAAGGAATAAACAACCCAATACATCCTATGCAATAATACCTATAAAGCTTTAAAGCAGGACTAAATGCCATATGGTATTTAGTCCTTCAGCTTTATATGATTTTTCAAGAACAATACATAAAAATTGAAATTGAGGAAATGTTAAGAAGTAACATATAACTGTAATCTTTGATATAATATATATAGAGTTAAATTAAAGATTAGGAGGTCGTAACAGTGATACATCTTATTAAAAATAATAAAAGAATAGTAATAACTACAATCTCTATGTGCATTGTTACTATATTAATATTAGGTTTATACAGCTTATTACAAAAAGACATAATTGTTAGTGTTGACGATGAAGTAACTGCGTTTAAAGTTACAAGTAATACCGTAGAAGAACTTCTATATCAAAAAGATATAAAAGTTAACAATAAAGATTATATTAGTCATGAATTAAGTGATCGTTTAGAAGATGGCATGGAAATAATAATTAAGAAAGCAGTTCCTGTTACTATATATTATGGAGATTCTAAAGCTATAGTTAAATCTTCAGCAAGCAATGTTAGAGAATTAATTGACGATATACAAGTTGAAGTGGATGAAAATGATATAGTTTCTCCACCACTTAATCACACAATTAGTGCAAATTCAGAGATAACAATTATAAAAGTGGAAGAAATAGTAGAAATATTAAATGAAGATATATCCTTTAAAACCATACAAACAAAAAATGATGATTTAATTAAAGGTAAAGTATTAAAAATTCAAGATGGTGAAAAAGGATTAAAGGAAATTAAAATTAGGAAAAGATTTGAAAACGGACAATTAGTATCAGAGGTAACAGAAAGCTCAAAAACTGTTAAACAACCTGTTGATGAAATAATCGAAAAAGGTACAAAGGAAGCAATAGCATCTTCTAGAGGAATGATTAATTATGAAAAATCTATCGAAATGGTAGCAACTGCTTATGATTTGTCATATGAAAGCACTGGTAAAAAACCTGGTGATAAATATTTTGGAATAACTGCATCAGGAACAAAGGCTAGACCTGGAGTAGTAGCAGTAGATCCAAAGGTGATTCCTTTAGGAACTAAGCTTTACATAAAATCTTTGGATAGTTGGCCGGATTATGGATTTGCAGTAGCTGAGGATACTGGAGGAGCTATTAAAGGCAACAAAATAGATTTATTTATGGAAAGTCATTCAACAGCTACCAGATTTGGCAGAAGAAAAGTAAAGGTTTATATATTAGATTAAAAGGATGGGCTGATAAGCTCATTCTTTTTATATTAATAAATATATGATATTTGTAAAAATATAAAACAAATGATAATCTAATATTAAAACAATCTGTTAAACTATATAGGATTATAATTAAGTTACAAGGAGGATAAGTTTTGATTAAAGAGGTAATAATTGTTGAAGGAAAAGATGATGTATCAGCGGTAAAAAAAGCTGTTGATGCAGAACTCATAATAACTGGAGGGTTAGGATTTGGACATGAATTAATTGAAAAAATAAAAGTGGTTGCTAAAAGAAGAGGAGTAATTATATTTACTGATCCGGATTTTGCAGGAGAAAAAATCAGAAAAATAATTTCAAGAGAAATAGAAAACTGCAAACATGCCTTTTTACCTAAAGATAAAGCTACAAAAGAGGGTAACATTGGAATAGAAAATGCTGAGCCTAAAGATATAATTGAGGCATTAAATTCTGCTAGAACTGAATCTATAGAAAGAAGGAGTGAATTTAGCAATGCAGATTTACTTTTGTATAAATTAATTGGAACTACTGGGTCAACGCAAAAAAGAGCTGACCTTGGTAGAATTTTAGGTATAGGATATTGTAACTCAAAACAGTTTTTAAGTAGATTAAATAACTATGGAATTACAAGAGAAGAATTTAATGATGCAATCAGGAGGGCAGATAAATGAATAATAGAATATATTCACCTGCCATAACAAAGGAAATTATAAATAAACATAAATTTAAATTTTCAAAAAGTCTTGGTCAGAATTTTTTAATTGATGGAAATATTATTGACAGTATTTGTACTAAAGCAGAGATAAAAACTGAAGATGAGGTATTAGAAGTAGGACCGGGGATAGGAACTCTAACTCAGGAGCTTTGTAAGAGAGCTGGGAAGGTAATTGCTATTGAACTAGACAAAGGCCTTTTACCTATCTTAGATGAAACTTTGGCAGAATACAAAAACGTTGAAATCGTTCAAGGAGATGTTTTAAAAATTGATCTTCACTCTTTATTTAAAGATAAGTTTTCACAAGGTAGAATTAAGGTAGTAGCAAATTTGCCATACTATATAACTACTCCTATAGTTATGAAGTTTTTAGAAGAAAGATTAAACATTGATAAAATAGTTGTAATGGTTCAAAAAGAAGTAGCTCAAAGAATGACAGCTTCACCAGGTAATAAAGATTACGGAGCTTTGTCAGTTGCAGTACAATATTATTCTCAGGCAGATATTATATTAGATGTCCCTAGTAGTGTATTTATGCCAAGACCTAATGTAGATTCTGCTGTAATAATGCTTAACGTTTATGATAAACCAAGAATAGAGGTTAAAAATGAAAAATTATTATTTAGTATAGTTAAGGCTGCCTTTGGAAAACGTAGAAAAACTCTATTAAATGCTTTAAGCTCAAGTAATCTAAATATGACAAAAGATTCTTTGAAAAAAGCTTTGAATATGTGTAATATTGACCCTGTTAGAAGAGGAGAAACTTTGACAATTAAAGAATTTGTAGCTCTTTCAGACTATATACATGAACTTTAAATAAATAATGTTTTAAATATATCTATTTAGTAGTTCAATATTCCCATCCCTTTACATATATTGATAATAAGGACTTGAAAGGAGGGAATAGTTGTGTCTAGTAAAAATAATTATATAAGAAAGTTTGTAATCCTTCAGGGCAGAAAAACGTCTTATTCGGACTCTAACAAAACAAAGGGACATGTTAAAATTGAAGTCAGAGATAATAAAGCGAAGATAGCTTTTAACGTAGAAGGCTTAAAACATATAAATGATGGAGATGAAATATACAGAGTATATCTAGTTAGTAAAGAACAAGACAAAGCAGTTAGAGCTGAAATAGGAGCGTTAGACATTAACAAAAACGGTCACACTAAGGTTGAGTGGAAAGTTAATCCTAAATCCATAGGTAACTTAGGTATTCCTCTTGAAAAATTTCAGTACATTATCGTAACATTATCAACTTTTGGTGAAGATAAGAAAGAATTAATTGTTCCTTTGGTAGGATTGATTGAAGAAAGAGCTGGAGATATTGAAGCAATGTTAAATTCACTACAATTTAGAGAAAAAGAAGCTGAAATTAAAGAAGAAGTTTATGAAGATAAAGATAAGGTAGAGAAGGTTTCTATAGAAACATTAGAGAAACATACAGATACAGAAGATATACATACAGAAAATATGACAGATAATGTAACACAAATAAAAAGTATTGAAAAAATTGAAGTTAAGAAAGAAAATACAGAAGAAACTCAAGATGAAATAGATCTTGATTATAAAGAAGAAGAAATAAAAGAATATGAAGAAATTAAACAAACAGATGAAGAACCAGAAGCAAAAGTTCAACAGATGACATTAATAAAAGAAATAGAAGAAGACCTTGAAGATTTTAAGCAACAAGAAGAATTTGAACAAAAACAAGAAAATGAGCAAAGAGAATTTCAAAATCAACAGTATGAAGAACAACAAAAGGACGAAGAACAAAAAGATAAACAACAAATACACGAACAGCAGGATTATAAACAGCAAGAATATGCAAAAACATCTCAAAACAATGATGAATACATAAAAATTCAAGATAAATATGAAGATTATTTTACAAATGAAAAATATAAAGAACAACCTAAAGAACAACCTAAAGAACAACCTAAAGAAAAATTAGATTGGTTTAATTCTAATTTTACAATTCCATATGGATATTCACTAAATAAAGATTTTAATAATGAAAATCGTTCTAAAATATATGACTATCAAATTACTAATTACACATTAAATATTCTAAAATTTTTTGAAAAAATAGAACCATTTAAAAATAAACTTAAAGGATATAAGTTCTGGGAAATAGAATATGATGAAGATAACTTTTATAAAGGGTTTTTACCATACTATGATTATGTAGTAAGCATGTATTACCCTTATCCATCTATGCACAGAACTACTACCTGTCAAAACTTAATAAAAAAATATAAGCATTATATTTTTGGCATAGTTATGGAGAATGAACACCCAAAGTATTATATATATGGAATTCCGGGAAAATTTAAAAGCTCAGAACATCCCTATAGAGGATCGACAGGGTTTACTACATGGTTACAAGGAAAAAACTATGAAGATGACAGGTTAGGATATTGGATTCTTCATATAGATACTACTACAGGAAAAGTTACGTCACCTTTAACAACAACTAGACCAAGATAACAATTATTGTTTATAAAAACCTAAGAGGAGGATATAAAATGTCACATAGAAAAAAATTAGAAAGAGTTTGTGAAATTAATTTAATTAATGCAGAAAAAATTAATAGTATAAAGAAAAATTTAATTCATGATAAAAAGATTGAAGAGCTTTCACAGATATTCAAAACTTTAGGGGATTGTACGAGACTTAAAATTATTTATGCTCTTTCTAAAAGTGAATTGTGTGTATGTGACATAGCTGAAGTAATAAATATGAGTCAATCTGCAACATCACATCAGTTAAGGATTTTAAGGAATATGAGATTAGTTAAATATAAAAAGAAAGGAAAGTCAGCTATTTATTCACTTGATGATAAACATGTACTAGAACTTTTTAATCAGGGACTACAGCATACGAATCATAGGTAAGCGGCAGTCTAAGCTGCCGCTGCTTATTAAGTATTATTTTCGCAATTTCTTCCATTGTTAGAGTTATGTTCGTTTTTTTTGACGATCTCTAACGCTGAAACTATTTTAGCAAGAACACTTATTCTGTTTTGCCTATTTAATAGAAAAGCTGTTTTTTCACTTTTTTCAACAGAGGAAAGAAAGTACATAGGAGACAAATTATTTAATACGATTGCTTTAATATCATTTAAGCAATTTTGACATTTACACACATCATAATTAACAATAACTTCACTAAGTAAGTTTGAAACTAAGATTTCCATATAGTTTTTAATCATAATATCTCCTCAATCCAATAGCGCACATTTAGTGTAATTATATAATCTCATTTCTGCAATACTAAGTTTAGATTAAAATATGATTTTTTAATTTTAAAAATTAATCTTTCATTAAATTTTTAAGCATTTAAATACTATCACATAGAAGTCCTATAAACAATAAGACTATAGCCCCATGTAGAGATATTATACCCAACGTTAAACAATATACTCTAATATACAGCTTAAATGGAATAAAAGCTTTTTAGGTTAAAAAATAAAGGTAATTTCAGGATTAAAAAAGGGTTTTTGTGGACATTATAGAAATAGTGAATATATAGAGTTATATTTTCATTATATAGGGTAAAAAGAAAATAAGGCATTGACATACATACCCGTAACGGGTATAATTAGATTGCCAAGTAAATTTTATTATTAATGAGGAGGTTTTTCAATGGCTAATGTAACGGTTTATACAAGTAATACTTGCCCGCATTGTGTATCTGCTAAAGAATATTTAAATGATAAGGGTATAGACTATACAGAGAAAAATGTTCAAACTGATCCAAGTGCAAGAAAAGAGCTAATGCAGATGGGACACATGGGAGTACCGGTAATTGTTGTAGACGGAGAAGAAATAGTTGGCTTTAACAAAGCTAAACTAGAGGAGCTTCTATAGGTTTTACTCCTAAATTTTAGATAAACTAAAAAGAATAAAAAATCCTTAAAGCATAGCTTTAAGGATTTTTAACATATAAGACTAAGTAAAGTTTTAAGTTAAAAAAAATTTATTATTTGTTTAATGCTTCTAATAATTTTTCTAAATCCAGCCCATGAACCATTGCAGCCTGTTCAAGAGTTTCCATCTGTGAAGACGGGCATCCAACACAACCCATACCAAATCTCATAAGTATTTCACCTGCATCTGCTTTTTCTCTTAAAATTTCAGAGATAAGCATATCTTTAGTAATAGCCATTCGATAGTAACCTCCTTTTGTTTTTCTTCATAATAATAATATCACATATTTAATAATTTTGTATAATTAAACTCATATAAAATAAACCTTTTATTTCTTAGTATTCTTGTACCCAAAAAGAAATTTTATACACTATATATTACTATTAAGTCATGACAGTTTATAATTATATAAACAGGGCTAAAAACTGTGAGTATTAATATAGTTAAAAACAAATATAATAATAAAAAAGAAATTAACAGTAATTTTATTTTACAAGATATACCCCTATATGGTATAATCAAATATAAACTTGAGTAGAATAGTTATAGATTAAATTTACATATCAAATAAAATTTTAAAGGAGGTCTTATGATGCCTGATATTTCTTTACCGGTAGCCTTTGGAGCAGGATTTGTTTCATTTGCTTCACCATGTGTACTACCATTAGTTCCTGCATATATAACATATATCACAGGAACTACACTAGAAGAGGAGCTGGAGAATAAAAAACTGTTTGCTGTAGTTAGAACTTTTGGATTTGTTATAGGATTTACATTAATATTTATAATTATGGGTGCTTCCGCAAGCTTTTTAGGAAAGCTGTTTGATACATATCAAAATATATTTTCAAAAGTAAGTGGAATTTTAATAGTCGGATTTGGATTAAGCATGATGGGTATATTAAAACTAAACATTTTAAATAAACATATGAGATTTAAAATGCCCAGAATTACCGGATGGTTTAGTTCAGTACTAATGGGAATGGCTTTTGCAGCCGGATGGACACCTTGTATGACAGCAGTATTAGGTCCTATAATTCTTTATGCTAGTAGAGCAGCTACCGTATCCAAGGGTATACAATTATTATTCTTCTATTCTATGGGATTAGGGATAGCTTTCATATTAACAGCATTATTGATAAATAGATTTAGTAAATTTCTAATAAGATTAGACAAGTTTATACCGTATATTATGAAAATAAGCGGTGCAGTAATTATACTATTAGGAATACTGATATTTTTTGATAAATTATATATCATATCAAACTTATTTATATGACAGTTAAAAAAATATTAAAAATGGAGGTAAAAGATATGAATAAAACTGTATTAGTAATTATTTTAGCTTTAGTGCTTATAGCCGGAATAATGTTTTATGTGTTTGACTATACTGGTCAAGAAAATGAAGATTCTGAAATTAGAGTAGAAGATAATAATTTAGAAACCGACAATACTCAGGACGATATAGAACAGACAAATGATTTACTAGAACTAGACATAGGAGACAAAGCACCGGATTTTACTTTAGAAAACTTAGATGGAGAAAAATTATCATTAGAGGATTATAGAGGAAAAAATGTTCTAATTAATTTTTGGACGACTTGGTGTAGATTTTGCGTAAAAGAAATGCCTGATTTTCAAAAACTCTATGATGAATACAAGGATGATGATTTTACAATTTTAGCTGTCAATGGAGGAGAAACAAAGTCTAAAGTAACTGAATTCATGGATCAAAATGGTTACAATTTTCCAGTTTTATTAGATACTAAGGGTAAGGTAGGAGTCAGTTATATGGTATTTGGAATTCCGACTTCATATATTGTTGATAAAGAAGGTATAATCAGAAATATTAAGGTAAGACCTATGTCATATAGTGAAATAAAGCAGATTATAGAAGGTTTATAAGTAGATATGAATCCATATATTTTTAGATTTAAATCCATATCAGTATCATGGTTTATTGTATTAACATTAATATCAATATTTTTAGGACTTATTACAGTAAAAACGTTAAAAGATAAAGTGAATTTAAGTAAAAGCAAATTAGAAGATATATACTTTATATTAATTTTCACAGGATTTATAGGTGCAAGATTATCCTATGTGTTATTAAATCTTGAATCATATAACCAAAACTTATCTGATATTTTTAAATTGACTCATTTTAATTTAAATTTAGCAGGAGGAGTATTTTTTTCATTGGCAGGTTTATTCATAATATCTAAAATGCAGAAAATCTCTTTATATTCTCTTTTAGAAATATATATAATACCATTTTATTTATCTATGTCAATTGGAGTATGGAGTATGTTTTTTAACGGCATGATAATTGGCAGAGAATATGGAGGTTTTTTATCATTAAAATACTTAGGAAAACAAAGACACATGGTAGTTATGTATCTTTCTATTATGTTTATATTAGGAATAATGCTACAATTAACAGTGTTGAAAAGAATTAAGATTAAGTATAAGACGCCTTTATTACTATTATTAATTTTAGTATGTTATTACTTTATTAAGATTTTTTTCACATAATAAGAAAAATGTAATAATTTAAAGTAGAATAAATTAGGTTAAACTTAAATATATAATAAAATATAATTGGTACATACCCTTTGTGGGTATATTTAAATTAATAAAAATAATTCTATACATCATGCTAGGAGGATAACTATGAAAATAAATGTAACACAAAAGGCTCAGAATGAGCTAAAGAGAATTTTACAAGAAAAAGACACCAACGGAAAAAGTCTGAGACTATATATATCAGGCTTTGGCTGAGGCGGTCCATCATTTGGTATTGCTCTGGATGAGCAGAATGATAATGATTTAAAGGGTAAAATTGGAGAATTAGATTTTATAGTAGAAAAAAATTTAACACATGAGTACAATAATTTCAAAATAGACTATGTAGACAGATGGCCAAGAAAAGGTTTTAACATTTTAGCTAATTAATTAAAATAGGTTTAATAAATTTTTAGAGGCAGACTTGATTCTGCCTCTTTCTTAAGTAATAAAAGCATTTTCAGCCACATAAATTATAAAAAATCCTTTTAAAATAAGGAGGTACAATGTCAAATTTCTTAGGTAATATATTATACAATTTTTTAATTGCATTTGGTGTTGTGGTAGGAGCTAGTTTATGTGCAGGATTAGGGGCATTAATAAATAATCATCCACCTATAAAGACGATGCTTAATATATCTGGTTCTATAAAAATTTGGGCTGTAGCAGTTGCTTTAGGGGGAACGCTTACTTCATTTCAAGTTATTGATAAAGGACTATTAAGAGGAGAAATAAAATCAGTAATTAAACAGGTATCATATATAATAATAGCACTAATAGGAGCAAATGTAGGCTATGGCTTAATAAAAATTATTCAAAAGGTTGGAAAGTTATGGATGGAGTAGCAAAAGGATTTTTTAAATATATTATTACGTTAGTTTTAGGAATGTTTATAGGTATGGTAATTGGTGTAATAAGCTTAAATACTTTAATCAGCTATAGAATAGATGAATATGTTACACAAATAATACTATTAGAAGCAAAAATAGATGAAAAAGATGTCAAATTAAACAGGCTTGAAGAATCCATTAATAAGAGTAAGTTTATACTTAGAAACATAAATATTGAGTTGATATATGAAAAAGGTGATGATATAGATAAAGCTACGCTTATAAAGCACATAAAGAATAAATATAGTAATTTATTAGGTAAAGAAGTAAAAACTATTGATATTGAAATGGCAGCAGAAGTTATAGACAATAGGATAATGAAAATAGATGATGATGAGTATAAGCTAAATGTTATAAAAGTTTCATTATCTGATGAATTAAAAATATGGGTTAAAGTAAAGTAGAATAAAAGACAATCTTAGCTATTGATTAACTGGTCTTTGTCAAGTAGACAGCATTAATCATAATAAGGTTGTTTTTAATTTGCACTTTTTTCTTTACAACATTATTAGGCTATGGTAATATATAATCACACCCCATATAGGGGGGGTAAGTATAAAATATATTTTTTATATTCAATCAAAGTTTTTGGGTAACATATTAGTAGTTATTTTACAAATTAATATTTAAATTTATTATTAAAAAGGAGTTGACATAGATGACATATACAAAAGCACATATTAAAGTTACAGGTATGACTTGTGCATCTTGTACTAATAGAGTAGAGAGTTCTTTATCTAAATTAGAGGGTGTAAAATCAGCAAATGTTAACCTTATTAGTGAAAAAGTTATAGTTGAGTATGATAAAGATAAGATTAATTTAAAAGATTTTATCAAAGCTATTGAAAAAGGAGGGCATAGTGTTCCAATAAAAAAAGTTACATTGAATATAGAAGGTATGACATGCTCAGCTTGTTCATCCAGAGTTGAAAACGGTTTAAATAAAATTGACGGAGTAGTAAATGCTAATGTAAACATTGCATTAAATAAAGCTGTTATAGAGTTTAATGATGGTATAATTACAGTAGAAGAACTTTTAAAATCAGTCCATCAGATAGGATATAAAGCTTATCAGGAAAAAGGAGCTTTAGAAAGTAACAATACAAAAGATAGAGAAAAAGAAGCCAGAGAAAGAGAGATAAAATCACTTAAAATGCTTTTTATAATCTCCACTATATTAAGTTTACCTTTGTTTTTAGCTATGTTTTTTCACATGGCAGGTATTCACATAATTTTATCAAACGGCTATTTTCAAATGATTTTAGCTACACCTGTTCAATTTATAATAGGATATAGATTTTACAAAGGAGGGTATCATGCTTTAAAAAGCGGAGCAGCAAATATGGATTTACTGGTTGCCATGGGAACGTCAGCAGCTTACTTCTATAGTCTTTATAACGTAATAGCAGGTATAAATGAGTTTTACTTTGAATCTTCAGCAGTAATAATTACCCTGATTATATTAGGTAAAATGCTGGAGGCTGTTGCAAAAGGTAAAACATCTGAGGCAATTAAAAAACTTATAGGACTACAGCCCAAAACTGCAAGAGTAGTTAGAGATGGAGTACAAAAAGACATTGCAATAGAAGAAGTACAGGTATCTGATATAATAATTGTACGTCCGGGAGAAAAAGTACCGGTTGACGGTAAGGTGGTTAATGGAAGTTCATCAGTTGATGAATCAATGTTAACGGGTGAAAGTATACCGGTAGATAAAAGAGCTGGAGATGAAGTGATAGGTGCTACCATAAATAAACATGGAGTTCTTAAAATAGAAGCTACTAAAGTTGGAAAAGATACTGCTTTGGCTCAAATAATAAGGCTTGTAGAAGAAGCACAAGGTTCAAAAGCTCCTGTGCAGAGACTTGTAGATAAAATATCAGCAGTCTTCGTTCCCGCAGTTGTAATTATTGCTGTTATAACATTTGCTATTTGGTATTTTATAGATGGAAATTTTACCAGAGGATTGATTAATGCAGTTTCAATTTTAGTATTAGCTTGTCCTTGTGCATTAGGACTTGCTACACCTACAGCAATTATGGTCGGAACAGGTAAAGGAGCTGAAAACGGTATATTAATTAAAGGTGGAGAACATTTAGAGAGAATTCATAAGCTGGATACAATAATATTTGATAAAACAGGAACTATAACAAAAGGTCAGCCAGAGGTAACTGATATAATTGCCTTTGATGAGAATGAAGAACAAATCTTAAAATATGCAGCTATAGCTGAAAAAAACTCTGAACATCCTTTAGGTCATGCGGTAGTAAGAAGAGCTAATGAAAAAGGTATTCAATTAAAAGATCCTCAAAACTTTGAAGCAATACCCGGACATGGAATTTATGCTTTTATAGATGATAAGACCATATATTTAGGTAATAGAAAACTTATAAATGATAAAAATATAGATATAAGTAAGACAGAAGACCAAATATCCAAGCTGGAGCTAGAAGGAAAAACTACTATGCTTATGGCTGTTGATGGTAAGCTTAGTGGTATTATAGCTGTTGCAGATACTGTTAAAGAGAATTCAAAGAAAGCCATACAAGAACTTTATAATATGGGGATAGAAATTTATATGTTAACCGGAGATAACAAAAGAACTGCACAAGCTATAGCAAATCAAGTGGATATTGAAAATGTAATTGCAGAAGTTATACCTCAGCATAAAGCTGATAATGTAGCCAGAATAAAAGAAGAAGGGAAAACAGTTGGGATGGTTGGTGACGGAATAAATGATGCTCCTGCTTTAGCCACTGCTGATATAGGCTTTGCAATTGGTACTGGAACTGACGTTGCCATGGAGGCTTCTGATATTACCCTCATGAAGGGAGATTTAAGGGATATAGCTATAGCTATAAAATTAAGCAGAAGAACGCTTAGAACCATAAAACAAAATCTATTTTGGGCATTTATTTACAATACTGCCGGTATACCATTGGCAGCCCTTGGGTTTTTGCATCCCATGATTGCAGGTGCAGCTATGGCTTTTAGTTCAGTATCGGTAGTAACTAATTCTTTAAGATTAAAAAAATTTAAGGTAAGAAAAATATAAAATATAGAAGAGCATTTATAGTTTAATCAATACAATAACACTATAAGTGTTATAAATTTTTAAATGGGTGATATTATGAATGAATCAAGACAAAAAGCATTAAATTTACTAAAAACATCTAAGGGGCAGATAGATGGAATAATAAAAATGCTAGAAGAAGATAGGTATTGTGTGGATATATCTAAACAAATTTTATCAATATTAGCTTTACTGAAAAAAGCTAATCTCAATATACTTGATCAACATATAAAAAATTGTGTAAAAGATGCTATTTTAGGGGGCAAGGGAGATGAAAAAATAGACGAGATAATAAATATTTTAGATAAATATGTAAAATAAAGATATAATAACAACGAAGCTGAGTCTTACACAATACTTCAAATAAGTTTTTTATAAAATTTATCGTTCAAAAAATAAAAAAAAATGAATATATATATAAATAATTTGTTTATTGAATGTATGAAATGATATAATTTTTTTATAAGGATAACTTGGTTGTTTAAAGGTATCCTATATTTTTTGATTAAAAATAAATTTTAAGGGGTGATTAAAAGTGGACGAAGGTCCTGGGTTATTTAGTCATAGTAGTATAATTAAAAGCTGCTCTTGGAGTCTAAGTCCATTTTTTTCATCTATGATGGAAGACTTCACTGAGTAAGTATAGGATAGTGAGGTGTATAATATGTTTAATATCTACAAATCAGTGGAAGATTCTTTATTAGAATTAACAGATTTTGAGGAAGGGACTTGGATAAACCTTGTTAACCCTACAAAAGAAGAATTAGAGAAGGTGCATAATGAAGTAGGAGTTGATATGGATTTCTTATTAGCTCCATTGGATGATGAAGAAAGTTCAAGGATTGAAAGGGAAAACAATCAGGTATTTGTATTAGTTGATATTCCTATGGTAGAAGAGCAAGATGGTTCTTATGTTTACTATACATTACCTCTGGGAATTATTTTAGTAGATGCAAAGCTCATAACTATTTGTTTAAAGGAAAATGCTATAATTGAACAATTTCAAAATAACAAAGTAAAAACTTTTTATACGTTCAAGAGAAATAGATTTGTTTTACAGCTATTATATAGGATTGCCACTAGATATTTATTATATCTTAAGCAGATAGATAAGATGAGTAATGAGATTGAGAGAAGATTACATCAATCTACCAAAAATAAAGAACTTATTCAGTTATTAGACTTAGAAAAAAGTTTAGTTTATTTCTCAACATCCTTAAAAGCAAACAAGATAGTAATGGAAAAACTTTTAAAAACAGATACATTAAAGCTTTATCCGGATGATGAGGAGCTTTTAGAAGATGTACTTATAGAGAACAAACAGGCAATAGAGATGGCGAGTATATACAGTAATATATTAAGCGGAATGATGGATGCCTTTGCATCTGTTATTTCTAACAACCTTAATATCGTAATGAAAATACTTACCTCTATAACAATAGTAATGGCAATTCCAACAATGTTAGCTAGTTTTTACGGCATGAATGTAGGATTACCTTTTCAAGATTCTCCCTATGCGTTTTTCGTGGTCTTGGGAACATCTGTAATTCTTGCTACAATAGCTATTATTGTATTAGCAAAAAAGAAAATGTTTTAATCAAAAAGCAGGAGGAGTGTATTTATTCCTTCTGCTTTTATTTTAAGCTTTATATAATGCCTTCTTAATTTCTAATGCTCACACAACACCATTAGAAATCATACAATATATTATATCAAATTATATTAAAAATTTATTTGAAATTATAATAATTAATTATAGACTTTACTACTTTTAAAGGAGGCAAAATTCCATGTCAGGGAATAATATATATATAAAAGTTTATAGATCTGAATTTGACAAAATAGAATCTATTCCAATTGAAGAAATTGTTAAAATGAAGGTTATTTCTAATATAGATATTAGTTTTCATATAGAATTGTTAAAAGTTCAAGCAATAGTTGCACGTACACAGGTGGTAAGAAATGCCAGATGTTTTGGCGGGGTAGGATATGAAAGCTGTAATGAATGTGATCTTTGTGATATAGATAATAATATCCATATAGTAGATGAAGAATATCTAAAGAAGCTTTGGAAAGAAAATTTTGAAGAATATAAGGATAAACTAAATAGAGCGATGAAAGAAACAGAAGGACTTATAATAACAATAAATAATAAGCCTATAGATGCTCATTATCATAATACTTGTGGAGGATCTACTGAAAACTCAGAAAATGTAATTGGAAATGAGATAGTATATCTTAGAAGAGTGCTATGTGAATATTGCGAAGATTCTCCTTATTGGAATAATAAAAAGAAATTTTTATTAAAAGATATAGAAGAAAAATTAAATGTTAAGTTTCCAACTGCTTATTATGGACTTGATACTGAAATCAAAAAGTTTATAGAAGATATTGAAAGAGATGAAAATGGTAGAGTAACAGCTTTAAAAATAGCTGGTAAAACTTTTAAGGGACAAGACGTAATGAAGCTTTTACAATTAAACTCAACAAGATTTAGTATATCTCCTGAAGTTATATCCTTTAATACTGGAGGTAAAGGACATGGTTTAGGAATATGTCAGTATGGAGCAAATAAAATGGCAAATACAGGTTGTTTATATGAGGACATAATTAATTATTATTATACCGGAGTAGAAATTAAGAAATGCAATAAACCTAGTATAAAAAAACCTTTAAGTGGAAAAATAATAGTATTAGATCCTGCTCAAGGAGGAGAAAGCTGTAATGATGCTGTAGGGATTAACGGATTAAGAGAAAAAGAAGTAGTTTTAGAAATAGCAAAAAAAATGTATAAAGAGCTTAAAGAGTGTGGAGCTGATGTTTTTCTTACTAGATCGAAAGATGAATATGTATCTTTAGGTAAAAGAGCTAAATTTGGAAATGATAAAAGACCTGATTTCTTTATTTCCTTAAGTTTAAATTCATTTCCAAATCCATCAATACATGGATGTGAAATATATTATTATAAACGAGATAAAGATAGCGAAGGGTTAGGAAATTCAATAATGGATAGTTTAGTTAGCGGGGTAAATGTTGTTAATAGAGGAGTAAAAAATGCTGATTTTTTTCTTTTAAAAGAAATAAAAAATAGTTCATTACAGATTTTTTTAGATTATATAACGAACCCTGAACAGGAGAAAAAATTAAGTAACGTTAACTATATAGACAAAATGTCACATTTTTTAGTTAAAGGTATTGTATATTATTATAGATATTAAAGAACAATATAAAAAATTAGATTATTTTGTTTTAATTTATTTATTGACAAGGCAAACACTAAAGTAGTATAATATACATTTAAGACTTGACACAAGTACCACTTCGTGGTATACTTTAATTGCAATACATTTTTGAAAGAAGGTGATTGTTTGTTACAAAGAAACTCTTTGGATAAGATAAAAGAAAATGTTGAAAGTTGCATAGGAAAAAAAGTTAGACTAAAAGCAAACAAGGGCAGGAAGAAAACAACAATCAGAGAAGGCATTTTAGAGGACGCTTATCCTAGTATTTTTGTAGTTAAGATTGATGGAGGATACAATTCGGTAAGAAGAGTATCATATAGCTATTCAGATATATTAACTGAAACTGTAGAAGTTACTGTTTGTAGTGAAGATAGAAAAATTCAAATAAGCTAGTAAAGTAATAGCCACCTTTAAAGGGTGGTTTTATTTTGCTCTCAAAAAGTAATTTTTTAGGACATTTATTCATAATTTATTGCATATGTATATATTAATATAATAGATGTTCTTAATATGGCAAGATTAGATAAAAGGGAGGAGGAAAAATAATGGCAGTTCAACTTATCAGAGATTTACTAAAGTTAGATCAAACAGTTGGCAAGGATCAAAAAGAAGCATTAGTGGAAGGAGAAATACGTTTACCGCAAAACAAACCTAGTATTAATAAAATACTTACCATAGATGGTGATGTAGAAGTTAATGAAATTAAAGTGGTTAAAGATAAAATTTTAGTAGACGGATTGGTTAAATTTAAAGTATTATATAACGGCAGCGATGAAAAACAACCAATTCATAGTCTCGAAGCAAGTACTGATTTTAAAGAAGAAATAATGATTGAAGGAATTACTGAAGAGATGACAGGTGAGGTTATATCAAGCATTGAACATATAGATTATAGTTTAATAAATGATTCAAGTATATCTGTAAAGACAGTGCTTGAGATAGAAGGTAAGGTTCAATCAAATAATAGTATAGACATAGTAAAAGAGGTGACAGGAACAGAAGGACTTCAAGTGCTTAAAGAAAAGATAATATATAATGATATTATTGGAACAAATAAATCATCTACAATTATAAAAGAAGCTTTTGAGCTGGATGAAGATATGCCTGATATTCTAGATATATTAAGAGTAGATACAAAAGCTTATGAGAGAGAAACTAAGGTAGTTGATGATAAGGTTATTGTCTCAGGGATAGTTGAAGCATCAATAATGTATTTTGGAGACGATGAAGATGATCAAATAAAGTATTTATCTTATGAGATTCCATTTACTCACTTTGTTGAAGTTTCTGGTGCTTTTAAAGATATGAAGTGCAATATAAGAATTAATTCTAATGATGTGTATTATGATACAAAGGAAGATATTAATGGAGATATTAGGATTATTGATATAGAGTCAATGATAAAAATAAATGCAAAGGTATATGAGCAGTTGGAAAGTGAAGTAACTGTTGATACATATTCCACAAACAAGAAATTTGATGTTAAAAAACAAGATGTAGATATAACAGAGAATATTGATAGTAAAGAGGTTAAAGAATCCATAAATCATACTATTGAATTAGAGCAGCAAGAGTCAATAAAAAATATCTTTAATCTAAATGCTAAACCTATAGTAACTGATTATAGAACAGTTGAGGGAAAAATAATTATAGAGGGACTACTAAATGTCGATGTATTATATCAATCTGATAATGCTAAAGAAATTTTAAATTCCAATCAGCAAATACCGTTTAACTCGTATGTTGATATTGATGAAATAAATGAGAATATAGTATTAGAAATATCAAATGTCCTAGAAAGTATAAACTATAAAAAGACAAGTAGCAATAAAATTGAGATAGATTCGGTTGTTAAAAGTTTTGTATCAGTAAATAGAATTAAGAAGTTTAGTCTTGTAACCGAAGCTGAGGAACTGGATGAAATACTAGATCAAAAATCCAGACCCAGCATAACCGTTTATGTGGTGCAGAAAGGGGATACTCTTTGGGATATTGCTAAAAAATATAACTCTACTGTAGAAGAAATAATTGAAGCTAACGATATAATATCTCCAGAAAATGTCATGCCCGGTGAAAAGATAATAATTGAAAAAAACATAGAATTTAAATTATAATTAAGTAAGGCATTTTGCTAGTTTTAGCAAGATGCTTTTTTATTTTTTTTAGCAAAAGTTTATATCAAAAGGGGACGGTTCTGGCGACACTTTTTAAAACGAAATGTCACAACTCACTATCATTTTATGTGTTACTGAATTTTTTACAAAGATATATTATAATATCATTAAGAATAATAAAATAAACGGGAGATGAATAAATGTCAGAGATAACTGTAAATGCTTATGGAAAAATAAATTTATCATTAGATGTTTTACGCAAGAGGCAGGATGGATACCATGAATTAAGAATGATTATGCAGCAAATAGCTTTAAAAGATATTATAGAAATACGAGAAATTGACGAAGGTATTAAAATAGAATCTAACAACCTTAACGTACCAACTGATTCTACCAATTTAGTTTATAAGTCATGGAAGATTATGTGTAGTAGATTTAAAATAGATAAGGGAGTTCATATATACATAGAAAAAAACATTCCAATTGCGGCTGGTTTGGCAGGGGGCAGTTCAGATGCGGCAGCAGTTTTAAAAGGGTTAAATAAATTATGGAATTTAGATTTAAGCGAAAAGGAGTTAATGGATATAGGTTTAGAAATTGGAGCTGACGTACCATATTGCATAATTGGAGGTACTGCCTTAGCAGAGGGGATAGGTGAAAAACTTACCAGACTTCCAGACTTCTCAGATAAACTTATTCTTTTGGCAAATCCGGGAATTGAAGTATCTACTGGTCATGTATTTAAAAGTTTGAATTTAAATAGTATTACTAAACGACCGGATACAAACATTCTAATAGATGCTATTAGAGATAATAAGCTTGATTGTGTAGGCGCTAATATGGTAAATCTTCTAGAAACAGTAACAATACCTAAATATCCAATAATAGAAGAAATTAAAAATATGATGATAGATAATGGAGCTGTTGGAAGCATGATGAGTGGAAGCGGTGCTACGGTTTTTGGTATATTTGATGATAATAAAAAAATAAAAAAATGCAAGGAAATATTAAATAAGCATATAGATATAGTTATAGAAACTACAACGATTTAGCCATCAAACCTTCCAACGCCTAAGGCTAAATTTTCCCATAGAACTTTCTCTATAAACTGAGCTTGTTCTGATTCACACTGTATAATAACTACAACTTCAGTGTCGGAGCTATTAGGACAAGCTTTTTGTAATCTTTTTTTTCTCTTAGGTATTATATCAATTATAAACCCTAATATAAACCCTGAAAATAATCCTATTAATCCCCACAATAACGGACCCCACTTTAGGCTGTATCCATATATTATTCCAAAAATAGAAGCAATAGTGCCTAAAATAGCAGCAGTGTCTAATTGACTTACACCATCTGATTGATTAATTGTATCAAAAAGTTTTTTTAATTCGCGTCTTTTTTTAAGAGGTACAGCAAGGATATTTTCCTTAGGTATACCTTTCTTTTCTAAGTTAGTAATAGCTACTTCTAGATAAAGTGAATGCTGAAACGCAGATATTATATACATTTACATCACCGTACTATTTAAGATTTTGTTCGATAGCTTACAATTTTAATACTCATGCCTCTAAAGTTAGGAGTAAAGAACTCTATAGTATTCGTATAAGACGAGTCAAGTAGATAGCCAAAATCTATGATTTTGTGCTAGTCACTTATACAACGTGAAGCGTTCAGATGGATAAAATTATTTAAAATGAAGCTCAGAAACATAAAGTTTATTAGTACTACACTTACACCAAATTAAAAATTTGGGCAATTGCAGCAAATTGAGTCTTACTTTATATTAAATATATTAAAATTACTGTTTTGATAGTTATTTTTTAAAAATAGAGCCTGCTCACGTTCAAAAAGCTTATTATATTCAACTGTAACATTATATGAATCATAAACTGCAAAACCATATATTGAAGGCATAAATAATAACCACTGGATACTTATTACATCAATAGCTCGTGAAAAATCCCCCATTATAGTAAAAAACATACCAATAACAGCACCAGAGTAAAAAAGACATACTACCCACCAAAGGGATAAGAAAATACTTGTTAATATCCTCATACAATAAAAATGACCTAATCCAGGTATTAATAAAGACCATGCAAGTGCTAGCCAAGGGCTTCTTTTGTCTAGAAAGTTAAGTTCTAAGGATGTAATTTTAACAGGAGAAATTAATGAGTTTTCATTATATGATATTCTAAAGTATTTATTTAAATCAACTGTTGATCTATGGGTGTCCCATATTGCAAAAACATATATTATTATATAAAGAGTAGCCCAAGTTAAATCTAAACTATTTTTTGCCATTTCAAACTCTCCGGTAAAAGAATAAAAAATAGATTTATTCAGGTTTGATCTATGATTAGTAAAGAATTCCCATCCTATTAATAAGAATCCTTTAAGATAATTTCCTAACATTATATGACCAAATCCGGGAAAAGCTGCTGACCACCATGTAACAACCCAAGGGTTTCTAAGGTGAAAAAGAGTAGTGTTTAATCCCGATAAAAAACCTAAAGGTCTTCTTAATTGTCTTATACTTTCTCTTTGTTTAATCGTTCTCACCCTTATAACTCATTTGTAATTATTGTTAACAACTCATTTCAAAATATTCCTATAAACTTATACATATTTTACAAAAAAAGTATTTATTGAATATGTTAAGGCAGTATATATTGTAAAACTATTAACTACTTTTGCATAATATTGCTATATCCTGCAAATATTATTTACAAGTATTTTTAAATGAAAAGGGTGTTATTTATGACATTGATTTCGTCTGCTATACAACAATTAAAAGAGTTAACTAATGTATATTTGATTTTGTTAGTGATAGCTATAGGGCTATTTACTTTTTTTGTAGACAGAAAAGGTTTAAAACAAAAAAAACAGCATAAAGATTTTCTTTTCGCTACTGTAATTGGATTATTATATATTATTGGCGGACCAATTGTTTTTATAATTCTTAGTCTGATTTAAAGAAGGTGAAATATATTTATGATAATTTCTAGTAATATTAATCGTAATCTGCAAATAATAAAAAAAGAATTAGTTAACTGTGATGATATAGTTTACAGACCTATTAAAGTTGGAAAAAAGCAAGAATTTAATATGGCATTAATATATATCGACGGTCTTATAGATAAAGCACTTATCAGTAATTTTGCTATGGAGCCGCTTTTACTTGAAGCCAGACAGGAAGTACCTAATCCCCAAAATATAAAAGATGGTCTTTTTGAGCTTGTAGAGAAGGGCAATCTAGCCATAAGTGAAGTGAAGGAACTTAAGACTATAGAGGAAGCCCTAGACAACCTTCTTATAGGAGAAACCTTGCTTTTAATTGATGGATATAACAAAATCCTGATGCTATCGTCTAGAGGATGGCCTATGAGGGGAATTAGTGAACCACAGATAGAGACTGTAGTTAGAGGACCAAGGGATGGTTTTAACGAAACTGTAAAAGTAAATGCAAGTTTAGTTAGGAGAAGAATAAGAGATCCTAAGCTTAAGTCTCAATATATAAAGATAGGAAAACGTTCTAAAACAGACGTAGTAATAATGTACATAGAAGATATTGCAAATAAGAAGTTAGTTAAAGAAGTATTTAAAAGGTTAGAAAAAATAAATATAGACGCTAATATAGGAAGTGGTCAGATTGAACATTTAATATCAGGAAATTTATTATCTCCATTTCCTCAAACTCAGCATACTGAAAGACCGGATGTGGTTGCATCTTCCATTAGTGAGGGAAGGGTAGCAATATTAGTTGATAATACCCCCTTTGGTCTTATAGTTCCAGCTACAGTAACCACATTACTACAATCCGCTGAAGATTATTATAGTAGCTGGTATATTTCATCTTTAGTAAGAATTATAAGAATATTTGCAGTTACGATTGCATTAACTTTACCTTCATTATATATTGCTATGACATCATTTCATCCGGGATTATTACCCACCGAGCTGGCTTTATCTGTTGCTGCGGCAAGAGATACCGTACCCTTTCCAGCTTTTGTAGAAGCATTTATGATGGAAATAACTATAGAACTTTTAAGGGAAGCCGGTGCCAGGCTGTCAGGTCCTATAGGCACGACTATAGGTATAGTAGGAGGTCTGGTAATAGGTCAGGCAGCTGTTGAAGCCGGTATTGTAAGTCCTTTAATGGTTATTATAGTTGCTATAACTACCATATCCTCATTTGCAGTTCCTAATTATGGATTTGCATCAGCTCTTAGGTTTTTAAGATTTCTTTTAATGGGTACTGCGGCTGTTTTGGGATTATATGGTATAATGCTTGGATTGATATTACTACTTACACACCTAGTTAAGCTAAATAGTTTTGGAGTTCCTTATCTATCTCCCTTTACTAACTTAGGCAGAAATTTAAAAGATTTAAAAGATTCTATAATTAGATTACCGCAAACAGTAATGAAAAAAAGACCTGAATTTACCAGTGTAACAGATAAAACCAGAATACCGTCTGTAAACGGAAATAATAAAAATATGCAAGAATTAAAAAAGGGTGAAGAAAATAATGAAGATAGAAAACAATAAAATTAGTAATGGTCAGATTTTAGCTATAATAGTATCATCTGTTATAGGAGTAGGAATTCTTTCTCTGCCTAGAAGTTTAGTTGAGACAGCAGGCACTGATGGATGGATTTTATTAATATTTTCAGGAATAATAGTTGCAATCATAGTAACTATTATTACAAAATTAACTGTGAAATTTTCTGGTAAGACATTAGCAGAGTTTGGGAGAGATCTTTTAACTACTCCTTTATCTGATTTTGTGTCAGCTTTGTACTTTATATATCTAACTATTTTTGCTGCTTTTGTAGTAAGAATATTTGCTGAGATAGTAAAAATGTTTCTACTTGCTGATACTCCTACTGAAATTATAATAATAACTATGTTACTGGTTACATCATATCTTTGCAGGGGAAGAATTGAGGAATTTGGCAAGATGGCAGTTTTGTTACTGCCCGTAGTAATAATTCCTATATTGCTAATGATATTTATCCTTATTCCGGACTTAGATACTACAAATATTTTACCTGTTTTTAGGTTTGAAATTAAAGAATTATCTCAAGGCATTATAAACTCTATTTTTGCCTTTGCCGGTTATGATTTGCTCTTGGTGTTTATGTGCTATAGTAATGAACCTAAAAAGGCCCTAAAATATAACCTTGGAGCTATAGCAATTATCACAGTAGCATATCTAATAGTATTTTTTATGTCTATAATGATTTTTGGTCAGACAGAAACAGCACATTTAATTTGGCCTTCTATGTCTTTAACTGAAGTAGTTCAGTTTCCCGGGGCTTTTATAGAAAACGTTCAGGGTATAGTTATGGCACAATGGAGTTTGGTGGTTTTTGCAACATTAGCTGCATTATTATATGCTTCATCTTTAGTACTTAGTAAGCTATTTAGAGGTAATGAACATAAATACTTTGTATTACCAACAATTCCTATTGTTTACATTATGTCATTAGTTCCAGACAATATAGCATCTGCATATGACTATGTAGGTGAGACGACAAATTATCTTGGTATATTTATAGCAGTAGTACTACCAATAATGTTATTTGTTATCACACTATTTAAAAAAGGTTCAAAGAAAGGATCGGTTAAAAATGGGTAAAATAAAAAAGGTTATAATACTAATATGTATAATAATTCCAATAATATTAACAGGATGCTGGGATAAGGTAGAAATAAACGAAAGAGCTTTTGTAACTGCTGTAGGTATAGATATTTTAAACGAAAAAGAAACGGGAGAAGAAAAAGATAAAACTGATAAAAAACAAAGCGATAGATATTTAATAACCTACATTTTACCTAACATTGAAGCTATAGGTAAAGAAGGGCAGGGAGAACCAGTATTTATAGTATCGAGTAAAGGAAGGAGTCCTTACGAAACCACAAGACAACTTACAACCAGAGTTCATCAGATATTATTTTTTTCTCATATGAAGATATTGGTGATAGGTGAAGATGTAGCAAAAAATAGTGATATGTTAAGAGAAATTTTAGATAGTTTGGAGAGAAACTATGCTATAAGCAGAAGGATTCATGTTTTGGTAGCTAAAGGTACAGCTAAGGAAATATTAAATGTTGATTCTCAGTATGAAGCAGATATTGGAATATATTTATCCAGAATATTTGAAAATGCAGGAGATACAGCTATATTTAATCCACTAACTTTAGGAGACCTTCTTCAAAATCTTCATGATGAAAAAAATGCCTTAATGCCTAGAGTAGCTGCCGGAGAGGATGATGTTAAAGTATCTGGCTCCGGGGTTATAAAAAACTATAAACTAATTGGCTGGTTAGAAGAAATTGAAAATAGAAGTGTAATGTTTTTAAAAGATATGATCAAGTCAGATCTTATTGTAGTAACAGCTACTGAAGATAATATATTAGTTCCTTATGAGGTAACACAAAGTAAAACTGATAAAAATGCAAAGATAGAAGATGGTAGAATAAAGGTCAGGTTTATGATTGAAATGGAAGGAGATTTAAGGCAGTTTAAAATGGATAGACCAGAGGATGTATTAGACGATAAATTTCTAAAAAAATTAGAAAGCGTCATTGAGAGCTACTTTAAAACACAAATTGAAAATACAGTTAAAAAACTGCAAAAAGAATTTAAGGTTGATGTAATAGGGGTTAATGAATATCTTAGTAAATTTAAACCTGATATTTGGTCTCAGTTTAAAGATGATTGGGAAAATGTATTTCCGGATATAGACATACAAGTTGAAGTAGACTCAAAAATTAGAAGAATAGGAATTACGAAATAATATAAATATGTATAAAAATTACCTGCTTTGTTAATACTTTTACATAT
The DNA here is from genome assembly GCA_028280805.1 of Tissierellales bacterium. Classification (GTDB taxonomy): domain Bacteria; phylum Bacillota; class Clostridia; order Tissierellales; family VENL01; genus JANQLB01. The sequence goes on along the minus strand of JANQLB010000106.1, from coordinate 13,853 downwards.
AGAGTACAACAAAAAAATGCCATAGGGACAAGCTATGGTAAATAATGGTACGAAATTAAAGGAGGAACAACATCAATGAAAAGAAGAAAAGCAATAATATTTATATTATCAGTAATTGTATTATTAGCAGGGCTGTCATTAAGAGATGTCTATAAAAATAGAGAGACTTATGCAGAAAAGCTTATAAGGTTTCATGTTATAGCTAATAGTGATTCGCCACAGGATCAAGACCTAAAGCAGAAAGTTAGAGATAAGGTAATTGATACTATGAATGAAGAGTTTAAAAATTCAACATCTCTAGAACAATCTAAAGATATAATTCTTGAAAATATAGAAAAAATCCAAAAAATAGCTAAAAAAGAGTTAGAAGACAACGACAGTTCTTATAATGTTAATGTAGATTTTGGACAGCACAGTTTCCCGACTAAATCTTATGGAACTTTTACACTTCCTGCGGGCAGATATGAGACTGTTAGGGTTGTAATCGGTGAAGGGAAAGGAGAAAATTGGTGGTGTGTTATGTTTCCTCCATTATGTTTTATTGACATGAGCAATGGTTTAACTGATAATGAAACAAAAGCTCAACTAACAAATGTTTTAACGGAAGATGAATACAATATGATAACCAAAGCAAAAGATGAAGATGAAGTACCATTAAAGCTTAAATTTAAAATAGTAGAAATTTTTGAAAAGAGTAAAATGCAATTAGCAAAGCTTTTTGTAAGTGAGAGATAAAGATTTTCCCCTAGATTAAATAAATACTAGGGGATTTTTATTTTTTATACCATTAATTTAAGTTTAATTTTTTCTTTGCATAAATATGTGAATTTTTACAGAAAATAAGACAAAATTCAAATCATTAATACTCATGTTAAAGAAGGGAGGACATTATGAAAAGGATAGTATTATTAACAATAGTATGTATGATTATAGTATTTTCTGCTGTAGGTTATTATTATTGGGACAATTCTCAAAATGAAACAGAATTTTTTGATCAGGATAATAATTCTACAGGTGATGGACTAAATGAATCTGAGGGGGTTGAGACTTATGTCTTGCAAAATAATGCTCAAGCGGCTCAAGCTCTGCAGCCAAAGATTCTTTACTGGGGATCAACAGGTCAGGATGTAAAGAATGTTCAATGGAAGTTACTTCAATGGGGATATTACAACAGTGCAGTAGATGGTATATATGGAACTAGGACATTTAATGCAGTAAAAAGATTTCAAAGACAAAATGGATTACTTGTAGATGGGGTAGTTGGACCTCAGACAGCTGCTGCTTTAGGATTGTTCTTTGGAGATGCAGGTGCAGGTCGCGGTACTGGTGGAGGTGCAGGCACATTATCAAGAAATGATGATATTTATTTAATGGCAAGGGCTATACATGGAGAAGCCAGAGGAGAGCCGTATATCGGAAAAGTAGCAGTAGCGGCAGTAGTTTTAAACAGAGTTGAACATCCTTCTTTTCCAAATACTATAGCTAGTGTTATTTATCAACCCGGTGCATTTACTGCCGTAGCAGATGGACAGATAAACCTTCAGCCTGATAGTGAATCTTTAAGAGCAGCAAGAGATGCAATGAATGGATGGGATCCTACATACGGATGCAGATATTACTGGAATCCGGCTACAGCAACAAGCAGATGGATTTGGTCTAGATCTGTTGTAATAAAAATTGGTAAACATTGGTTTGGAAATTAGTATTGGAGGTAATATAGATGAAATATAAAAACTTGATTTTACCCATTATACTAGCAATAGCACTAATAGGAACAGCAGTGTGGGGATATAATCAATATGCTGTTAAAAACGAATTTGAAACAGCTCTAAATAATTCATATCAAAGATTGTTTTATGATTTAAAAAATCACGTTGAAAATGTTCAAGTTTCATTGTCTAAGGTACTGCTTGCAGATTCAAGAGATCAAAACGTTTTATTGCTTTCTCAAGTAATGCAGCAGGCATCTATGGCAGAAGAAAAGCTTTCACAGATGCCGGTCAGTCATTTTGAATTAGCTAAAACTGAAAAATTTTTAAATCAGGTTGCAGAATATTGTTTTTCAGTGTCAGAAAACTGTCTGGAAGGAAAACCTCCAAATCAAGAACAGAGGGAAGCATTAGTAAATCTTGAACAATATACTCAGCATCTTACAAAAGAATTATCACATCTTCATAATAAAATTAAGGATGGCAGTCTTAGTATTGGTGCTATTACAAGGGAACAGCAGCAGCAGTTACAAGAAGCGGAAGGTGATATGCTTAACACCAGGCTTGTTCAGTTAGAAGAGAAAATGACAGACTACCCTGAACTTATATATGATGGGCCTTTCTCTGACCAAGTAATGAATATAAAACCTAAAGGACTGGGAGACAGAAAAGTCAGTGCTGATGAAGCCAGAGATATAGCAGTTAGGTTTTTAAAACAATTAGGAAGGCAAGAAGCAATTACTCCCTCTATGATGGAAGAAGGACAGCATATGGATAAGCAAGCAATAATACCCTCTTATACATTTGTATTTGAATCCAATGAAAATGAACAACCACCTATTTACATTGGAGTCAGTAAAACAGGAGGAAATGTTGTTTGGCTTGAAAACGTTAGATTTATAAACAATCCTAAACTATCCATAGAAGATGCACAGAAAAAAGCCGGAGAATTTTTATCAAAAGTAGGATACAAAAACATGGAACCTAATTATAACGTAAAATATGACGGTATAGGAGTATTTAACTTTGCATATACACAAGATGATATTACAATCTATACAGATTTAATTAAGGTAAAAGTAGCTTTAGATAATGGAGAGATATTGGGAATAGATGCAGCTCAGTACTTAAAAGCTCATCATCAAAGAGATTTACCTGAACCTGAGATCAGTGCAGACGAGGCTCAAGCTAGAGTAAAAACAAATTTTGATATTGACAGTGTACGTCTGGCTGTAATTCCTAGAACAGGAGTAGAAGAGATATTATGTTATGAATTTAAAGGTAAGTACAATGGTGGAGATTTTATTGTTTATGTAGACGCGTTAACAGGTAGAGAAGAAAAGATATTAAAAATTATACAAGATGAAAACGGAACATTAACCTTCTAGAATATTTAAAATGAATAAAAGAACCATGAATATATTTATTCTGTTCATGGTTTTTTGTATTTATTTTCCCTTGGCTATTTTTTTAGTTTCCCTTATAATATAGATAAATAACTTTAAAAATAATTTATTTAAATATAGAAGCGATAAAATGAAAGGGGAAACATATGAAACCAGTTATATTAACTATAAAAGGCAAGCAGATAAATTTAGAAGGTGAAGAAAACAACATTGAAATGATTACAGAAGGGAAATTTTATAAAAAGAATGAAGTATATTATATAGTTTATGATGAATCAGAGATAACAGGTATGGAAGGCTCTATAACTACATTAAAAATCCAAGGAAAAAAGGTTTCTTTAAAAAGGTTTGGAAATAATAATTCAAAGTTAACCTTTGAAAAAGGTAAATCACATATTAGTGAATATGACACTTTATATGGTTTTATGCCTATTGAGATAGTAACGAGTAATGTAGAAATAGATATTTCAGATTCAGGTATAGGTAGAATTAAATTAGCATATACTCTGGATATTTCAGGAGTATTGGAGAGTAGAAATAAACTTTTGATAGAAATGAACTAAAAAACAGGGTGCTATTTAATAGTGCCTGATTTTAGGCGGTTAATGCCAAATAATCGGCATCTTATAGGAGGTATTTTAATGAAAGATATTTTTTTAAAGGAAAATATATTTGAAATTCTTGATTATATTGATGAAGGAATTCAGATAATTAATAATAGCGGAGAAATCATATACTTTAATAAATTTGCTCAAAAGTTAGATGATATAGATACTGACAAGGCTATAGGCAGACATGTATTAGAAATATATCCTTCATTATCATATGATACCAGTACGCTTCTAAAGGTTATTAAATATGGAAAACCTATTTTAAACGTTGAGCAGACTTTTGTTAATTACAAGGGAAATAAGATAACCACCGTTAATTCGTCTATTCCAATTAAATCAAAGGGAAAAATAATGGGTGCACTTGAAATATCAAAAGATATAACAGATGTTAAAAAGCTATCGGAAAGAATTGTAGATTTACAGAAAAAATTATATAAAAACGACAAAAAATCAAAAGATAAAAAACAAAGTACAGCTAATTATACCTTTGTTGATATAGTTGGTCAAGATGAAGAAATGCTTAAAGTAAAATCTTTAGCACTAAAGGCATGTCAGACTTCATCTCCTGTTTTAGTTTTTGGTGAAACAGGAACTGGAAAAGAATTATTAGTTCAGTCTATTCATAGTGCAAGCCCTAGAAAAAGTAGCCCTTTTATATCACAAAATTGTGCAGCTTTGCCCGGCAGCTTGTTAGAGGGAATATTATTTGGTACAGCCAGAGGAGGTTTCACTGGAGCGGAAGACAGACCAGGTCTGTTTGAATTAGCTGATGGAGGAACTTTATTTTTAGATGAAATAAATTCTATGCCGTTAGAGTTACAGGCTAAATTTCTTAGAGTTTTACAGGATGGTATTATAAGAAGAGTAGGTTCTACAAATATTAATCATGTTGATGTAAGAATTATTACTGCTATAAACATTGAACCTAAGAAAGCAGTTGAAATGAAGCTCATAAGGAATGATTTATATTATAGGCTTAATGTAATAGGATTAAGATTACCTAAATTAAAAGATAGAAAAAAAGATATACCTATACTTACAAATTTCTTTATAAAAAAATTTAATAACAAATTAAGTAAAAATGTCTTGGGAGTATCTTCTGATGTCATGAATGTGTTTTTAAAACATTCTTGGCCCGGAAATGTTAGAGAATTAGAAAATACTATAGAAGGTATAATGAGTATTTATGATATATCTAAGATAAATCTTGAGCATCTTCCCTATCAGTTTGAGCAGTATATTTATAACAAAGGTTTAAAGCGTGAAATTAAGCCCTTTAAAGAATCAGTAGAATCATTAGAAAAATCGTTATTAATAGAGGCTTTAGAAAAGTCAGATTACAATATAACTTATGCAGCAAAACTTATAGACCTTCCCAGACAGACTTTACAGTATAAGATTAAGAAATACGATTTAAATAGATAGAGTATAAACTTTAGTTAATTTCAAAAAATCGAGCTTGCTCGGTTTTTTTTGCCGCCTAAAAATGGGCATTTAGTAATTAATAATTAAAGTACAGATTTGTGAAGAGCTGTTAATATCTTAATCATACAAAATTCATAAAAAAATAATTTTGGCATACTAATTGCAAATAATATAAATTAGGAGAAAAGCAGTAAATTAAATACAAAATATATATAGATAACCAATATAAAAATATGATTTAAAATAAACGTTCCTGCCGTTTTGAACATGAATAACTCCTACAATTTACAAAAACATAAAATCTTAAAATTCGTAACCCGCTACGCTTAAACAGACAAGTTTCTTGACGGATTTTACATTTTTATTCATTGGGAGTTATATTGATGTTCTGTAAATGAACTGACTTATTATTTTAAATCATGATATTGCTTATCTATATATATAAAATAATGATTAGGAGGGTTTTATAATGAAAAAAGGATGTGTATATGGTGTTCATAGAGTAATTGAACCTAAAGGAGTTTTACCGCAGCCGGCATTAAAAATTGACAACGATATGGATATATACGACAATGAGATACTTATTGATGTGCAGACATTAAATATTGATTCTGCAAGCTTCACTCAAATTAAAGAAGAAGCAGGGGGAGACATTGAAAAGATTAAGGACATAATGAAAAATATAGTAAAAACCAGAGGTAAACATCAAAATCCTGTAACAGGGTCAGGTGGAATGTTAATTGGAACAGTTGAGAAAATAGGCTCAGCACTTGAAGGTATAGATTTAAAGGTTGGAGATAAAATAGCTACCCTTGTTTCTTTATCACTCACTCCTTTAAGAATTGATGAAATACTTGAGGTTAGAAAAGATATAGATCAAGTTGATATTAAAGGGAAAGCAGTATTATTTGAAAGTGGTATATATGCAGTTCTTCCTACAGATTTACCGGAAAATCTTGCTTTATCAGTATTAGATGTAGCAGGAGCACCGGCTCAGGCTGCCAAGCTGCCAAAGCTGGGAGATACAGTTTTAGTAATAGGGGGAGCAGGGAAATCAGGTATGTTATGCCTATATGAAGCTAAGAAAGCAGTAGGAGAAAATGGTAAGGTAATCTGTTTAGGTTATAGTGAAGAAAGTTTAGAAAGAGCTAAAGAAGCTAATCTTGCACATGAATATATGACGGCTGATGCAACTAATGCTTTAGAAGTTTTTCAAAAGGTATCAGAGCTAACTAACGGTGAGATGGCAGATGTTACTATAAACTGCGTTAATGTTCCAAATACTGAGATGTCCAGTATATTAGCTACAAAAGATGATGGACTTGTTTATTTCTTTAGTATGGCAACCAGTTTTACAAAGGCAGCTTTAGGAGCAGAGGGTGTTGGTAAAGACACAGCTATGATTATAGGAAATGGATATACTAAAGGACATGCAGAAATTGCATTACAAATTATGAGAGATAGTAAGGAGTTAAGAAAAATATACGAGGAATTGTACGCATAGGTGTTAATTTAAATATCGTAATTAAAAGATTTAAAGGAGGATTTTTTATGCAATCTTATAATAATATAGATTTTTGGAAAGATGTAACACAAGAACAGTGGAATGACTGGAAATGGCAGGTTAAAAATAGAATAACTACGGTTGATGACTTAAAGAAGATAATAAACCTTACATCAGAGGAAGAAAAAAATATTGAAAATACTTTAAAGAAATTCAGAATGGGTATTACACCTTATTATGCTTCTATAATGGATAAGAATGACAGCACCTGTCCGGTTAGAATGCAGGCTGTACCCACTATTATGGAAACTTATAAAGGCAGTGCAGATATGGAAGACCCGTTACATGAAGATACTGATTCTCCGGTTGACGGATTAACTCATAGGTATCCCGATAGAGTTTTGTTATTAATAACAGATCAATGCTCTATGTACTGTAGACATTGTACACGTAGAAGATTTGCAGGACAGAAAGATACATCGATAGGAATGGATAGGATTAAAAAATCTATAGAATATATTAGAAATACTCCTCAAGTTAGGGATGTGCTGCTATCAGGCGGAGATGCTTTACTGGTGTCAGACGAAAGACTTGAAGAGATTATTAAAGAGTTAACACAAATACCTCATGTTGAAGTAATTAGAATAGGGTCTAGAACTCCTGTTGTTCTACCTCAAAGGATTACAGATAATTTGGTTAATATGCTTAAGAAGTATCATCCAATATGGATTAATACTCACTTTAATCATCCTAAGGAAATAACTAAAGATGCAGTAGAAGCAATCAATAAGCTGGCAGATGCAGGTATACCGTTAGGCAATCAATCTGTGCTTTTAAAGGGAATTAATGACTGTGTTCATGTTATGCGAAATCTTGTTCATCAGTTAGTTAAGATAAGAATTAGACCATACTATATATATCAATGTGATTTATCAATGGGAATTGAACACTTTAGGACTCCTGTTTCTAAAGGAATAGAAATAATTGAAGGACTTAGGGGACATACTTCCGGATACTCTGTTCCAACCTTTGTGGTTGATGCACCGGGTGGAGGAGGTAAAATACCTGTTATGCCGAATTATGTTATTTCTATGACATCTGATAAAGTTATTTTAAGGAACTTTGAAGGAGTTATTACCACATATACTGAACCTAAGAGTTATGAATCAAGCTGTAACTGTGAAATATGTAAAGAAGATAAGCATAAGCTGACAGGTGTGGCCGGACTGTTACAAGGAAATAAAGTTTCTCTTGAACCTACAAGTCTTGAGAGAAGGGACAGAGCAAAGGAAAGATAATCAAAACAGTTGACATAGTAAAGGAGGTAGGTACCATAGCATTAATTGATGAGATATATAATAAATATAATACCGTATCTATAGTAGGTATGGCAAAAAATGCAGGTAAAACTGTTACTTTAAACCACATAATCGAAGAAGCTGAATATAAAAATATATGCCTTGGTATCACCTCAACAGGGAGAGACGGAGAACATCAAGATATTGTAACTGCAACTGAAAAACCTAAGATATATGTTTATGAAGGCAGTTATATAGCAACAAGTCAAGATACATTAAGTATGGGAGATGCAAAAATAGAAATTATTAATGTAACTAAATATAGAACTCCTATGGGGCAGATTATCTTGGGAAGAGTACGGGAAAGCGGATTTATTCAAATAGCAGGTCCTCAGACAGCTAAAGAAATTAGGGAAATATGTGATATGCTTTTAGACTTAGGATCAGACCTTATATTAATTGATGGTGCTATAAACAGAATTTCTTCAGCTTCTCCTTTAATATCCCAAGGCTGTATTTTATCAACAGGGGCTGTTGTAAGCCGTGACATGAATAAAGTTATTAGAGAAACTCTGCATGCTATAGAACTGTTTACTTTACCTCAAATTAAAGAAGATACTTTAAGAACGTTATCAAAAAGTATAACTACAAAAGGTGAGACAGCTTTAATTGATGAAGATCTTAATGTAAATTGTTTAAATGTAAAAACTGCTATAAATGCCGGAAAAATTATTGCAAAAAATATTAAAGATAAAACTAAATATATAGTTGTTTCTGGAGCATTAGTAAAGAAATGTATGGAAGATATTATAAATACTACAAATAGAATTAAGGATATTACATTAATTGTGAATGACGGAACTAAAATATTTATAGACACTTATGATTGGATTAAGTTTACCAGATATGGTTTAAAAGTTAAAGTTATAAATTCAATATCTGTTGTAGCTGTGACAATAAACCCGTATTCTCCGTATGGATATTACTTTGATCAGAAAGAGTTTCTCACAAAAACGAAAAGTTTTTTAAAAGAAATACCTGTTTATGATGTAATGCATGGAGGTAATTTATATGAGTAATTTTATGGATATAAAAACCAGAGAAGCTTTAGATATTAATTATATCTTAAACAGACTTGAGGTTAATACTCCTTATGGTCAGACATATAAAGACCAGTTAAAACCTTACATTAAAGGTGAGGAGAAAGAACTCGAGGAAGAACTTGGTAAAGTTGAAAACTTCATTTCCCTAATTCAAAGAGAGCCTCTTTTGTTTGTAAACTTAAAAAACATATTTAGCCATATGAAAGATTTAAGACAATCTATTTCCAGATGTATTGATGGATATGTTCTGACAGAAATTGAAATCTTTGAAATAAAGAATTTTTTAATACTGATTAGAGATTTAAATGAAGAATTTCTTAAAGCTTCTGTTAATTTATCAGAAGATATGATAATAAAACCAGTATTAGAACTTAATGAATTACTTGACCCTCGTAATGAAGGGCTTAAGACGTTTTATATTTATGATGAATACTCTGAAGAATTAAAATCTATTAGAGAAGAAAAAAAAATTATTCAAAAAAGAATAAAACAAGAAAAGAGAGAACTTAAAGAAAAAATTTCAAAACAGCTTGGTTTAAGATTAAGTGCCGATAATACTATTACTGTACAAAAATCAGATATAGACTTAATAAATAAAATTGAAGAAAATTCAAGCTTAATGTATAATTGTGAAACTTACATGAACATAAAGTATTCACTTAAACCTACAGAGACTATCGACTATTTAGAAAGAGAAATAGAGTATATTAAAAATAGAGAAGAAAATGAAGAATTTAAAATAAAAAACAGAATATCCGAAGAAATAGCAAATCATAGTGAGACAATTTTTCAAAATATGAAATCTATAGGGAAGATAGATTTAACGACAGCAAAGGCTATTTTAGCTATAAACACAAACGGAGCAAAGCCAGTTATAAGAAAAGATAATATATTAAAAATAGTTCATGGAAGGCACCTTAGAGTAGAGGAATCCCTAATTAAGAAGAGTCAAGAGTTTATTCCTATTTCGGTAAACTTAGAAGAAGGGGTAACATGTATAACCGGAGCAAATATGGGAGGAAAAACAGTATCCTTAAAGCTTACAGGAATGCTTTCCTGCATGGCTCAATACGGGCTTTTTCCACCTTGTAAAGCTATAGAAACTGGTTTAAATGATTTCATTTATATATCAATTGGAGACTCTCAATCCTCAGACCAAGGACTAAGTACTTTTGGGGCTGAGATAAAGACAATACAGCAGGCAATAAATAGAGCTGATGAAAAAGGACTTATCTTAATTGATGAATTAGCCAGAGGAACAAACCCTCAAGAGGGTTATGCTGTTTCTAAAGCTATTGTAGAATATCTTAAAAACAAAAATTGTATTACGGTAATTACAACACACTATGATAATATAGCCAATGGAGATAACATTACACATCTTCAAGTAGTAGGATTAGCAAATGTAGATTATAAGAAACTAAAAGAAGAGCTATTATATAACAAAAGCTGTGGAATTGATATAATTAATAAATACATGGATTACAGACTGATAGAAGTTTACAATATAAACCAAGTTCCTAGAGATGCTATAAATATTGCAAGACTTATGGGTTTAAATGAAGATATAATAAAAAATGCGGAAAAGGAGCTTAAGTATAATTAAATAAAGGAGGCAAAAATGTGAATAGCAAATTAAACCTAGATAATAATAAAATTCAGAGTGCTAGAAATGCAGCCAGAAGCATTGCTGAAGATGTTCAGGGTTTTATAGATAGACATACTACAAGTACTACTGAGAGAACAGTAGTTAGATTGTTAGGTGTAGATGGAGTAGATGAAATAGAAAAACCTTTACCCAATGTAGTGGTGGATAATATTATAGAGGGTGGAGGATTATCACGTGGAGCTGCTTTTTGGATTGGAAACGCTATATTACAAACGGGACAAGACCCTCAGACTGTTGCAGAGTCTATAAGCAGAGGAGAACTGGATATAACGAGGCTTCCTTTAGAAAATGAAGATAAAATAAGAGAAAAAATTTATGAAATAGCTGATAATAACGTAAAAAAGATAGCTAATAAAAGAAAAGAACGAGATAATTATTTAAACACTATAGGTGAAGGTCCTAAGCCTTACTTATATGTAATAGTTGCTACTGGAAACATCTATGAAGACGTAGTTCAGGCAAAGGCTGCTGCGAGGCAGGGTGCAGATGTTATTGCAGTTATAAGAACGACTGCTCAGAGTTTACTAGACTATGTACCTTATGGTGCTACTACTGAAGGATTCGGGGGAACGTATGCAACTCAGGAAAACTTTAAAATAATGCGTAAAGCCCTTGATGAATCAGGTGAAGAAGTAGGAAAGTATATCAGGCTGTGTAATTATTGTTCAGGATTATGTATGCCGGAGATTGCAGCTATGGGAGCATTAGAAAGATTAGATGTAATGCTTAATGATGCATTATACGGCATACTTTTTAGAGATATTAATATGCAGAGAACATTAGTAGATCAATATTTCTCAAGAATTATAAACGGATTTGCCGGAATTATTATTAATACGGGAGAGGATAATTACCTTACTACTGCTGATGCTGTAGAGGAGGCACATACTGTTTTAGCTTCCCAGTTTATTAACGAGCAGTTTGCACTTAAAGCCGGAATACCGCAAGAACAGATGGGGCTAGGTCATGCGTTTGAAATTAATCCAAAGATTGAAAACGGATTCTTATTAGAGCTTGCTCAAGCTCAGATGACTAGAGAAATATTTCCTAATGCTCCTTTAAAGTATATGCCTCCAACCAAATTTATGACAGGAAATATATTTAAGGGTCATTTACAGGATGCATTGTTTAACCTTGTATCTATATGGACTAATCAAGGAATACAGTTATTAGGTATGCATACAGAGGCCATTCATACTCCTCACCTTCAAGATAGAATGCTTTCAATTGAGAACGCTAAATATATATTTAATAATGCCAAGAGCCTCGGAGATGAAATAGAGTTTAAGCAGGGAGGAATAATACAATCCAGAGCTAAAGAGATACTAGATAAAGCAGAAAGGCTTCTAAATGACATCAAGACAGAAGGATTGTTTTCTACTATAGAAAAAGGTAAGTTTGGAGGAGTTAAAAGACCTAGAGATGGAGGAAAAGGTCTTAAGGGTGTAACTGTTAAAGACGATAAATATTATAATCCGTTTATAGAGCTTATGCTGGGAGGTGTCAGGTAATGGCTATAGAAAAAGTTGATTTAACAAAAATTAAACCTTACGGAGATACATTAAATGACGGTATGATACAGTTAAGCTTTACACTACCTATACCCTATGGAAATGAAGCAGATGAAGCGGCAAGAAGACTAGGAAAAAAAATGGGTCTTGAAGACCCCAGTGTAGTTTATTCAAGTGATTTAGGAGTAGGATATACTTTTTTCGTGGTATATGGTAAGTGCCAGCATACTGTAAATTACCAAGAGATCGAAGTTCCTAAAGTAGATGTAGATGTAATGAGCAAATATGAAGTTGAAGACTTTATAAAGGAAAAAATTAAAAGGGATATTGTTATAGTTGGAGCGTGTACTGGTACTGATGCTCATACTGTTGGTATAGATGCTATTATGAATATGAAAGGTTATGATGGGCATTATGGTTTAGAGAGATATAAAATGGTAGAAGCACACAACTTAGGAAGTCAAGTTCCTAATGATGAACTTGTGGCTAAGGCTATTGATTTAAAGGCAGATGCTATCTTAGTTTCGCAGGTTGTTACTCAAAAAGACGTTCACATACCTAATCTTACAGAACTTGTCGAATTACTTGAGGCGGAAGGTATAAGAGAAAAGATAGTGCTAGTATGCGGAGGACCGAGAATATCTCACGAACTGGCTAAAGAGCTTGGATATGATGCTGGTTTTGGTTCCGGAAGTTTTGCTAATGATGTTGCATCTTTTGTAGTTAAAGAAATGGTAGAAAGAAAGATAGTTTAGACTAATTATACATTTATATATTACTTTTAATCACCTTTTTATAATACGGCGGTCTTAATGACCGTCTTTAAAATTCTTCTAATAATAAGACTTAGTTCAGGTAGAATTTTAACTCCATCTGAACATGTAGTCGCCTTATAATAATTCTTATAACTCTTCACTCTTGTCTTTAAAACCTCTAGTATTATAACTGTAACCTATAAGATAAAAATTTTTCCTAACATTTAAATCTACTTGCTATCATTAATGTTATCGCTACAACTTGACATATATACTTTAAACATTTTTGTGACAAGTAAGAAATTTACATAATATTGACTATCAATATAAATCTAAGCTTAAAACAAAAATTATACGTGAGAAAATACATACAAGATGCTTAGCAGTTTTATTTAAATACTTAAAGCCAATAATTCTATAGATTTTTTTCTTGAATAGAACGAGGCTGGAATTTGAACGTCTATAGCATTAAAGTTAATACATTAACTGCTTGTAAGTTGCATCACTTATTGTACTAAAATTGATAATTACTGTCGGAAGGAAATCATTACACTATTATAGAATAATAAAGTTGTATTAAAAACACCATATAATATTACACTTATATCATAAAAATTATAATAGATATAGATATGTGAAAAAAATAATTTTGTTGTATAATGCAATTATAATAGTAATTAAATATATTGTAATTATATTGTAATATTATATTGCTCAAAATAACAGCTAAATTTGTCGATAATTAATATGTATTATCATTATTTTTAACTTAAATGTGCGAAATTCTCCCATCTTCTATAAGTGGGAGATGGATAGCACTTGCTGATAGGCAAAATTTGTGACAAACTGTATTCAGTAGATT
>JANQLB010000110.1 GCA_028280805.1 Tissierellales bacterium | reverse complement strand
AAATTGCTGCAATTACTCAAATCTAAGATTTGATGTAAGTGTAGTACTCAGAAGCTTTATCTTTCTGAGTTTCATTTTGCAATTTTGGTCACCTGCTTGCACGCTGTATAAGTGACTAGCACAAAATTATAAATTTTGGCTATCTACTTGACTCGTCTTATCCGGATACTATAGAGTTCTTGACTCATAGCTTTGAAGCGGGAGTATTATAATTGTAAGCTATCGGATAAATACAAAAAGAACCTCGCTTTTTGATAGTTTTGGATTAATACCTATAAACTAAAAGAGGTTCTTTTTGTATTTATGATTCAGTTTTTGAAGGTGCAGGTACATGCTTTAAACTAAGAAGAACAAATAAACCAAATCCGACTTTTGAAAACACAGGTAGAACAACAAATAAAAGAGTGTCTGTAACTTGGTCAATAATACCAAGACCAGAAGGACCTAATATCCATACAAGAGGATACCCTATCCAGAAAAGAGTAAGATAGATAAGAAGTCTATCATATATTTTTCTTATTTTCTCTCCCTGTTCTTTAGCCTTATCACGCAGTTTTGTCCAAAGTATCCAGTTTAATACTACGAAAGACACCATACCTATGCCATACCAGAAAAAGTTAAGAGGTCTACTTGAAAGATCTCCAACAAGTCCTGTAACAATAAAAAGCACATCTGCAAAAACAATCTGAGAAATTAAAATATAGTCTTTTTTAGAATAGTACATTGCAACAGCAGCAAGGCTTAGTAATAAGAGAGGAGTAGTAACCACCCAGTCAATATATCTTGCAAAATATGTAATTCTCTGCCCTAAAAAGACCAATCCCTGACCTAATGCCATAGACGCATAAGCAGCTCCTGACCATAATGTTATTGCTATAGCGTAAAAGTACTCTTCTTTAGGGATATTCTTAAATCGAAGGCTTAAGATGTAAAAAGTTAATGCACCGCTAAACATTATAACTACATAAACCCAATAATAAATACTTTCTATTCTTTCCATTAAATCACCACTATGTCTTTATTTTCTTATATTATTAACCTAAATAATGTACTTTATACTTTTAAAAGGTACTCTTTAATATTTATAAAATAAGATTCTATAAATATATTAAATATTTAAAATATTTTTGATTTTAAGAGGAATAATAAAAAAAATATAGAATTTATATAAATAAAGTTTAATTTAATATTCAAAATATTAAATATGATCAGATCATATATGGATATAAACATATTTAAATAATTTAATACTAAAATCTGTTTATAACTTTTACTTTGATGTATAAAAAGGCGGTTTGATATTTCGACCCCCTAAACATATTAAATATTTGAAACATTTTTATTTTAAAAGGGATAATAAAAAAAATATAGAACTTAATTAATATTCAAAATATTAAAAAGAAGGGGATTATGTATATGGATATGAACGTATTAAATAAAGCCTTAACTGATGAAGGCTATCAAGACCTAAGATATGAAAATTTATCTATTACATCAATAAAAATTAAAAACGATGAAATAAAGGAAGTAAGTGTAACAAACAAAGAAGGAGGACATGCAAGAGTTCTTTTAGGAGGAGGATTTGGAACATTTTCTTTTAACAAATTAGAAGATGCTAAACAAGCTATAAACGAGTGCATAGAATTTAGTAAAATCATACCCGGGGACAAAGAATTGGCGGAAGCTCCGGTTGTAATTGATAAAATTATTTTAACTCCTGAAATAGACCCTAGAGAAATATCATTAGATGAGAAAAAAGAGCTATTACTTAAATATTCTAAATTAGCAAAAGAAATTGAAGGTATATCTTTAGTAGAAGCAAATTACTACGAGCATTATAACAAGAAATACTTCGTTAATAATGAAGGAAGTCAAATTGAGCAGGAACAATTAATTTGCGGAATGGCATTTGTAATGACTTCAAAAAAAGAAGGATTAACACAACAGACAAGACTTGCTTTTGGTGGATGTGAAAGCTTTGCAGATATGTATAATAAGGATGAAGAAATTAAAATGAAGGCAGAACAAACTGTAGACTTATTATCTGCTAAGCCCGTAAAAGGCGGTATTTATGATGTTATACTAGACAATGCAGTAGGTGGACTGTTTATACATGAAGCTTTTGGTCATTTAAGTGAAGCTGATAACTTATTAAGAAGTGATGCGTTAAAAGAAACAATGAAGCTTGGCAGACAATTTGCTTCTCCTTTATTAAACGTAATAGATGACCCTTCTATTGAAGGAATTCCGGGCAATTATGTATATGATGATGAAGGTGTTAAAGGAACTGAGACCTACTTAATAAAAGAAGGAATATTATCCGGGAGATTACATTCAAGAGAAACTGCCGGTCATGTTGGAGAAAAACCTACAGGACATTGTAGAGCCAAGAACTTTGAATACACTCCAATTGTAAGAATGGGAAATATATATATTGACGAAGGTCCACATACATTTGAAGAAATGATAAAGGCAACCGATAGAGGTATATATCTGTTTGGTGCAGCCGGGGGACAGACTTCTGGAGAAATGTTTACGTTTGCAGTACAAGGCGGATACATTATTGAAAACGGACAAATAAAGGAAATGGTTAGAGATATAGTGCTTACAGGAAATCTTTTTACAACTTTAAAAAATATAGATATGATTAGTAATGATAGAAAGATGAAAAAACGAGGTGGATGCGGTAAAGGTGGTCAAATAATGATTAAATCAGGCTATGGTTCACCGTTTATAAGGATTAAATCTATGGCAATAGGAGGTAAGTAATTAATGAATAGCTTATTTAATAAAGCAATGCAAAAATGTGATGAAGCAGAAATTTATAAAAGAGAAGAGTATATAACGGATATATCAGTACAAAATGGAAAAATACAATGCGTTAAAGGGAATAAAGTTGTCGGGATAACCTTAAGAATAAATAAGGATGGCAGAAACGGAAGTGCTGTAGCTACTTCCTTAAATGATGAAACTATAATAGACAGGGCGTTATTATCAAGCAGGTATCAAAAAGAAAAGACACTAAAATTTAAAAATCTAGAACCCAGCAAAGTAAACTGCTTTGATGAAAAGGTAAAAAATCTGTCAACAGAAGATTTAAAAAATGAATGTCAAAGAATACTAGATGTATTTAAAAAGCATGATGAGAAAATTGTACCTGATATTATAATAAATAGAACATTAAAGAATATTCATATAAAAAATTCAAGCGGTTTTGATAATAGTTATGATAAAACACAGTATTCTATATTTATTTTAACTAAATCAAATGCAGGATTTATGGAAGTTTTCTATGTATATAATGCATCAGAGTTTAAACAAGTTTCAGAGGAAGATATAAAACAGATTATTCATAAACATAATATAAGTCAAAATAGAGTAAAAATTAAAACAGAAAAAATGCCGATTGTATTTAGCGGCAGTGCATTTGGTTCTCTTATGATTAGACTTTTATCCGGAGTTAATGGCGGAAATATAGTTAAAGAAGTATCACCATTAAATGGAAAAATAGGAGAAAAAATAGCATCTGATGCTATAACTATAAGAGATAATGGTAAAATGGATTTTGGAACAGGAACATGTCCTTTTGATGATGAAGCTTGTCCTACAAATGATACTGTTATCATAGATAAGGGAGTTCTTAAAAACTATCTAATTGCGCCATCTCAAGAAGAAAAATTAAACATGAAACCAACCGGAAACAGCTTTAAAAGAACTATGTTTAGTAACGACATAGAAGATCAGCCATCTGTAGACAGCAGTAATTTCATAATAGAAGGTAATAATTTACCTGATGATGAACTTATTAAAGGTATTAAAAAAGGTATCTATATTGATTCTGTTATGGGAGCTCATACAGGTAATATACCTGCCGGAGAATATTCATTAAATATTGGCTGCGGTTATTTAATTGAAGATGGTAAATTGACTTCTAAGGTAATGGATGCAATGGTTGCAGGTAATATATATGAGGATTTACTAAAGATAGAAGCTATCGGAACTAATCTAGAACCTATCAGAGCATTATTTTACACTATGGGCTATTCTCCGGCAGTATTGTTTAAAGATTTAAGCATTGTTGGAAGTGAGTAAAAAATAATATCTATTAACCAGTTGTATAATTATATACATCCAGGTTAAAAAACATACAAAAAAATATATAAGTCGTTCTTCAAATTTAAGTATTTAAAGTCACTCATTGTATATATTTTTTTCTTGAATAAAGTAAGGTTAGAACTTGGATGTCTATAAATTAGTTATACAGAGAAGGGAGAGTAAAATGTTAATAAACAATTTAAATTCTTACTCAAGTTTATTAAAAGATTATACAGAACTTAGAGTACAGGAAAACAGGACACTAAGGATTTCATTAGTCAAAGGAAATCTTGTTAAAAACACAAAAGAGATTATTGGAGGTGTAAGTGCCAGAGTAAACAAAAAAGGTTCGTGGGGATTTGTTTCAATTCCTGAGATAAACTTAGAAAGCATTAAAAAAGCTATTCAAGAAGCTGGTTATAATGCAGCATTTCTAAACTCTAAAGCAAATAAAGGTAAGGAAAGATTTCTGCCTTCTAATCCTACAATGGAAAAGAGTTTTGCTACCCATAAAACCAGATTAACTCAGAAAGAAATAATGGATTACGTTAAAGCGGTAGATGCATATATAATGACAAAATATCCTAATTTAATTAATAGAGACATTCATGTACAATGTCTTGATATGGAAAAAAATCTTTTAACATCTGATGGAGCATCTTTATATTCAATGCTTCCCAGAAGCATTATATATGTTGACTTAACATTGGAGAAAGATGGTCAGCCGGTAAATGTTACGAATGTATTTGGAGGCAGAGGACAATTTGAAGATAATTTTGATACTCCGGATAAGCTTTATTTGGAACTTGATAAAACTTATGAGCATTTATTGAAAAAGAGTGAAGGTGTCTATGCTGATGCTGGAGTAAAGGAATGTATTTTGGATGCAAAGCTTGCAGGTATTTTAGCTCATGAAGCAATTGGACATACTACTGAATCCGACTTGGTTCTTGGAGGTTCTGTTGCAGGGGATTATTTAAATAAACAGGTCGCAAGTTCATTAGTTTCACTGGTAGATTTTGCACATACCTACAATGGAGAGTTATGCCCCGTTCCTATATATATTGATGATGAAGGAACAAAATCAGAAGATACCGTAATTATTAAAGATGGTATACTAAAAAGTTTTATGCACAATAAAGAAACAGCACAACATTTTAATGTATCACCAACCGGAAATGCAAGAGCTTTTGAATATTTTGACGAACCATTAGTCAGAATGAGAAATACTGCAATAATTCCGGGTAACAGCAAGCTTGAGGATATGATTGCATCTATAGAAGACGGTTACTATTTAATTGACCCGAGTAATGGACAGGCAGATTCTACAAGTGAGTTTATGTTTGGAGTAACTTTAGGATATGAGATTAAGAACGGTAAACTGGGTAGAGGAATAAAAGATACCACTATATCAGGTGTTGCCTTTGATGTTCTTAAAACAGTTTCAATGGTTTCTGATGATATGAACTGGTCAGCAGGAGGCTTTTGTGGTAAAAAACAGCTTATAACTGTAGGAATGGGTGGTCCTGCGGTAAAATGTAAAATTAACATAGGGGGTAGATAAAATGGAAAAGAAAGAAATTTTAAAATATTGTATTGACTCCCTGTCAGAGTCTGGAGTAGATAAATCACAATGTATATTAAATTACAGTAAGAAGGATGAGTTGAATGTAGATATTGGTGAAATATCTTTATTTAGAACTACTTTTGACACTAACTTAGAAATAACTGCAATTCATGAGAATAGAAAAGGAAGTATATCAATAAATAAATTAGATAAAGATTCAATTGATAAAGCTATAGTAGATTTACTTGAATTGTCAAGGACTTCTGAAATTGACGAGGCTTATGATATTTCACCTAAGCAGGAAACAAAGGTTTTTTCTTCGGGAGATGAGAAACCGGATTTAGATAAAATGTATAGTTTAATGGACGGATTTGTTGTTAAGGTAAAAGACATGTATCCACAGATTAAACTTGAACAGGCAATATTTGATTTTGTTAAAACAGAAGAATATTTAATGAATTCTAATGGTGTTGATTTTCAATCTAATAAAGGGATATATAATTTTACTCCTATTTTTACTTCTAAAGATGATGAGAATACTACTTCATTTAACTATACACAAGTTTCGTTAAGCGAGCTTAAAAAAGATTTACTAGAGTGCGGATCAATTAATTATTTATTAAGAGAATCCGTTGAACAGCTTAAATCTAAGCCTCTAGAGGGAAAATTTGTTGGAGATATAATCATTACTCCTGATTGCTTATATGATTTCATTTATTTCTTAAATAGTATAAATTTAAGTGATAATACTTTAATTTCTGGGACAAGTACATTTAAAGACAAGATTAATAAAAAAGTTGCAAGTCCTAAGTTCACTTTACATTCAAATCCTGTTTCGGAAGAAATATGTAATGGATATTTTGTAACAGATGACGGTTTTGAAGCTGAAAATCTTACCATTATTAAGGATGGGGTTCTTAAGAGCTTTTTACTAAGCCAGTATGGAGCTAATAAAACTAAACTTGAAAGGTCAAAAAATACCGGTGGTGCATATATTGTTGAATCCGGAGATAAAACATTAGATAAGTTAATAAAAGATATTGACAGAGGAATTGTAATTGCAAGATTCTCAGGAGGAGAGCCAAGCCCTAACGGTGACTTTTCTGGAGTAGCAAAAAACAGCTTCTATATTGAAAACGGCGAAATCAAATATCCTATTACTGAAACTATGATTTCAGGCAACTTAAATGAATTATTGTTAAATATCAAGGACATTTCAAAAGAAAGAATAAACTTTGGTTCAACTGTACTGCCTTGGATTTCCACATCAGGAATTACTATTTCTGGTAAATAACATAAAAATATTGAAGTAAAGCAATACTCAGTTCTGATAAAGTCTTGACTTTACCTGAACTGAGTTTTACTTTTATATATTACTCGTACCTTTTAAAAGATGGAAATAATTGTTTAAGTAATAAAATTTTCAAAGAAGTTATATATATAGAAAAGAGGAAAGATTGGTATCAATCATAATTACTATGTGTTTACAACACGACATAATGAAAGAAGAAGCAAGAAATAATAAGCTCATGCAACAGCTTTGTGAGAGGGCTAATTCAGAGTTAAAAGATTTATGTAATTTAGTCATTTAATAATCCTTGAATATTATAATATAATGCTGGAGGTGTAAAATATGGGAAATGAAACTAATAATGTTCTAAAAATTTTAGAAGCTTTCACTCAATCCTATATCAAAAAAACAAAAGACATAATAGATTTTAAATTTGGTTTTATAGTTGATGAGGTGTTTTATATTGTAAATATTAAATGTGATGGTGAATTTGAAGTAAAAGAAGAAGATAGAGAGGACATTTTTAGCTTTGTAACGGACAGCGTAACATTAAATAAATTGTTTGCTCAGGAAATAACAGGAATGACAGCTATAAGTAGAGCTAACTGGAAAGACGCAGCACCCTTAGATTTTGTAAATTATGATAAGATTCCGGAAAATATAAACCCTCTGAGGTTTGTTTTTAGCTATTTTATATTAGGAGAACCTGAAAAGATAATTATAGATAAAGATCATGCACGTATAGTTCATGGTGGTTATGCAATACCTATGATTTATGATGAAGGGATTAGAACAGCATGGTATAGAGTTGAAAAGGGGATGATTATTAATGAAAGGGAAGAAGATCAATTTAATCCTTTTCCTACATTTGTAATAGCAAAAAAAGGTAAAGGTATGATAAAAATAGGATTAAAAGAATACGCTTTTCAAGATGGAGATGGATACTATATCCCTAAAGATACTGCTCATAGTTTTTGGACAGAAAATGAAGAAGGTTTTGAGTTTATAATAATAATGTATGGAGAAGAAGCTTAGCTTTTTATTAAAAATTGTTCTTGAAGTTTAACAGTGTTCATTTAAAAACTAAAGCTAGAGCAGTAATTTTTATGTTTCATCAGCTTTAATTTTAATAATAATTTGGTAAACATTTACACATTAATTGTTTACTCTTAAAAGCTAGTTAATGTAAACTATCAATTATATCTTATAATACTATGAATATTAAGTATTTGTAATAAAAAATAGACGAAATTTTCAAACAATTGAAACAATTTCGTAAGAATTTTATGGTAAGATTTTATAAACAAGGATTCATAGACAAAATACAGCAAGAAAATGCATTGAAAATTCAGAAAATTATGAAATTTAGAGGGTCGAAATATATTGGCTTTTTTGACATTCTAACAAGTTTATGGTAACATTTTATAAACAAGGATGAGCAAGCAGAATTAGGTATATTTTTATGTTGAAAATTCAGAATATTATGATATTTAGACTGCCGAAATACATTCAAGCACTTTTATAATTTAATAACAATAAACTCAAATACTTATTAGATAATCAGATGGACAAGGCTTATCCTATTTTTAAAAAATAATTTATAAGGAGGATTTATTATGAGTAAAAAATTGTTAGCATTACTTTTAGTATTTGTAATGGTATTTTCTGTTGCCTTAGTAGGTTGTGGCGAAAGTGAGGAGGTACTAGACCAGGAAGAAGATAATGATAAGTCGGATGGAGGAAACGACGATGTACAGAAAGAAGATCCGGAAAAAAGTAAGTATGGTGGTACACTAAGAAGAGCAATTTGGAGTTCGCCTCCGGGGGTATTACATCCATCACTATATAATGACACTTATGATGCTTTTATTGTAGATTTAATTTACGATGGTATGCTTACTCCAGATCCCAATATGGGATATGAAGGTGCTCTGGCTAAAGAATGGGAAATATCTGATGATTCTAAATCAGTTACATTCCATTTGAGAGATGGATTAAAATGGCATGATGGAGAGCCTGTTACAACAGAAGATGTAGCTTTTACGTTTGAATTTATAGCTCATGCAGATTATACTGGTCCTCGTTACTCAAGTATAAAAGCTATATTAGGAGCTGAGGAGTATCATAATGGTGAAGCAGATAGTATCAGCGGTATCGAAATAATAGATAAAAACACAATAAAAATAACTACAAAAGAAGTATATGCACCATTTTTTGAAGATATAGCAACAAGAAATATTATACCTAAGCACATTTGGAGTCAGGTTGAAATAAGTACAGCTAAAGAAGCAACTGAATTATTAAGAAATCCTGTCGGAGCTGGTCCGTTTAAGATTAAGAGATTTGTGCCGGATCAATATACCGAGTTGGCTGCATATGAAGATTACTGGGATGGAAGACCTTATCTTGATACTTTCATAATTCAAGTTGCAAATCAGGATACAGCACAAGCACAAATAGTAAACGGTGAAATTGATTTTATGGATATTTCTAGTATGAATGATGATGATATTTCTTTCTTAGAAGATGGAGGAATAATAGTACATCAGTTCTCATCAGACGGGTATCAGCATTGCGGATTAAACAACAGATTAGAGGTATTTAGTGATAAAAGAGTGCGTCAAGCATTTACTTATGCTATTAACCGTCAGGCGATAGTAGATAATTTAATGGATGGTTATGGTTCTGTTTGTAATGTACCCCTGCCCCCGGGACACTGGGCATATCCTAATGATGTTAATGAATATGAATTTAATCCGGATAAGGCCATAGATTTATTACAGGAAGTTGGATGGGAGTATAGAGATGGTACTATGTATAGAGATGGAGAACCGGTTAAATTTAGCCTGAAGTATCCTACGGGTAATAAAGTAAGAGAAAATTCCGCACCTCTTATCCAGCAAAATTTAGCTGATATTGGTATTGAAGTTGAACTGTTATTAATGGAATTTGGAACTTTATTAGATGAAGTTATAGAGAGACATGATTTTGAAATGTACCTTATGGGATGGGGACTTAGTCCAGATCCGGACGCAAGAGGTATGTGGCATTCTAGTGTAAGTAATCTGGGCGGTTGGAATACTGTTGGATTTGTAAACGACAGAAATGACGAGTTAATGGAAGAAGGAGTTAAGTATCTTGACATTGAAGATAGAAAGGGTATTTATGAGGAGTGGGGTAAACTCATGAATGAAGAAATGCCTAGTATTTTCCTTTATTCTATGAATCAAGGATTTGCATTAAATCCTAAACTAAAAGGTACTCAAATGTATACATTTGATCAGTATTACAAAGTAAACAAGTGGTATATAGAGAAATAGTAAAGAATTAATTTTAGATATAATTGATAGCCTTTTAAGGCTATCAATTATATCTAATAAGAAGGAGGGGAGATAGTGAGAAAATATATTATTCGAAGACTATTGATTTTAATTCCGGTTCTGATAGGTATATCTGTAATAATATTTGCCTTAATTCACAATATGCCTGGTGATCCCTATAGTCATATGATTGATCCAAACCTGACTCAAGAAGATAAAGCCACGATGCTTGAAGCAATAGGAGCAAATGATCCATTGCCGGTTAAGTATTATAAGTGGATAAGCAGGGCAATTACAGGGGATTTGGGATATTCTATAAGATATCAAGAACCTGTCACAGATATTTTAAAAAGAAGAATATTCAATACCCTTTTGTTATCTGTAGCAGCTTTTATCTTAAGCGCTGTAATAGCTATACCTTTGGCGGTAATATCGTCTACTAAACAGTATTCAATCTTTGACTATATGGTAACCGTATTAGCATTTATTGGTCTATCCATTCCTGCCTTTTTCTTTGCTCTGTTAATGGTGAAATTTTTAGCCTTTGACTTAGGACTATTCCCAATCTCAGGGATGTATTCTATAGGATCAGGATATGAAGGTTTTAAGCATTTTTTAAATGTTCTTCACCATATGGCCCTTCCTCTTATAGTACTGACATTTATATCTTTGGCAGGTCTTATGAGGTACACAAGGTCAGCTATGTTAGAGGTATTAAGTCAGGATTATATAAGAACTGCCAGAGCTAAGGGACTCTCAGAAAGAGTTGTTATATATAAACATGCGTTAAGAAACGGATTGATACCGGTAATAACAATTTTAAGTCTTTCCTTAGGATTTTTATTATCAGGAGCAATATTAACAGAAACTGTTTTCGTATGGCCGGGAATGGGAACATTGGCTTTTCAAGCGATACTTAACAGGGATTATCCTCTTATAATCTCTTGTACAATGATATTTGCATTAACGGTATTGATGGCTAATTTATTTGCAGATATTATGTATGCCATTGTAGATCCACGGATTAGATATGATTAAATTGTAAAGGAGGGGCAAGAATGGCTACAAAATTAGAGAAACCTATAATGGTGAAAGATGAAAAAGGATTATCCCCATGGAAAATAGCCTTTGACAGGCTGAAGAAAAACAAGCTTGCTATAATGGGTCTTATTATACTTGTTATATTATTACTCTTGGCAATAACTGCTCCATTAATAACAATTCACCATCCATATCATATTAATTCTGCAAATAAGTATCAAAGTCCATCTAATGAGCATTGGCTTGGCACTGATGAATTAGGAAGAGATACTTTTTCAAGGCTTATATATGGATCAAGGGTATCCTTAAGTGTTGGTTTAGTTTCTACAGGTATTGCAGTAATAATAGGTGTTACTCTGGGGTCAATAGCCGGATATATAGGAGGGTTTTTAGACAATTCAATAATGAGACTCGTTGATATATTTATGTGCTTTCCATTCTTCGTTATGGCTATTACTATTGCAGCACTAACAGGTCCTAGTATCTGGATCATCATGATAATTTCCGGAATATTAAGCTGGCCCAGAATTGCCAGGATAGTTAGGGCAGAAATTTTGTCTATAAAGCAGAGAGAGTTTATAGAGGCAGCCAGGGCTCTTGGATTAAATTCAAGAGATATTATAATTAAGCATGTGTTGCCAAATATATTTGCACCTATAATTGTTTTTGCTACCTTAGGTATGGCAGGAGGAATACTTGCAGAAGCAGGACTTAGTTTTTTAGGCATGGGTGTTAAACAACCACAGTCTAGCTGGGGAAATATGCTGGAAGCAGCTCGAAGTATGAGATCTTTAAGACTGCACTGGTGGTTGTGGATTCCTCCGGGGATAATGGTGTTTATAACAATATTATCTATTAATTTTTTAGGTGATGGACTAAGGGATGCTTTAGATCCAAAACTAAAGAAATAGGTGGTGAAAAAATGGCTGAGATTTTATTAAAAGTAGAAGGATTAAAGACAAGTTTCAATACTTCTCAAGGAAAGATAAAGGCTGTAGATGACATAAGCTTTAATGTTAATAAGGGAAAAGTATTGGGAATAGTTGGAGAATCAGGATGTGGAAAGAGTATTACCTCCCTATCGGTAATGAGACTTGTACCTAAGCCTAATGGATATATAGAAAAAGGAAAGATATTATTTAATGATAAAAATATTGTAAGGTTATCAGAATATGATATGAGAATGCTTAGAGGTAATGATATTGCTATGATTTTTCAAGAACCAATGACAGCTCTTAATCCTGTTTTTAGTGTAGGATACCAAATAGGTGAAGTTTTAGAACTTCATCAATATTTAAAAGGAAAAAAGAATAGAGAAAGGTGTATTAAACTACTGGACTTAGTTAAAATACCAAGACCTGAGAAGGTTGTAGATCAATATCCTCATCAGTTAAGTGGCGGTATGAGACAAAGGGTTATGATAGCAATGGCTCTTAGCTGTAATCCAAAATTATTAATAGCAGATGAACCTACAACAGCTTTAGATGTAACTATACAGGCTCAAGTTCTTGACCTTATGAGAAAATTAAAAGATGAATTGAATACAGCAGTTATGTTTATTACTCATGACTTAGGTGTTATAGCTGAGATGGCAGATGATGTTATAGTAATGTATGCCGGAAAAGTAGTAGAGGAGTGCGGTATTAACGAGTTATTTAAGCAGCCGTTACATCCTTATACTATTGGTTTGTTAAACTCAAGACCTGAACTGATAGGTAAGGGATCAAAATTAAGATGTATAAAGGGAATGGTTCCAAGTCCGTTTAATATGCCTAAAGGATGTGCATTTGCACCTAGATGTGATAATGTTATGGATATATGTAATAAAAAGATGCCTGAACTAATGCAAGTAAAATCAGGACATAAGGCTAGATGCTGGTTACACAGAGGAGGTGGAAAGTAATGACAGTAAACATACTTGAAGTTAAAAATCTAAAAAAATACTTTCCAATAGTCGGTGGTGTATTTTCAAAAAAAATAGGTGATGTAAAGGCAGTTGATGATATTTCATTTAGTATTAAAAAAGGTGAGACTTATGGTCTTGTTGGAGAATCAGGATGTGGTAAGTCGACAACTGGAAGAACAATACTTAATTTAACTAGACCAACTGCAGGTTCAGTAAAGTTTGAAGATGAAGTAATATTTGATATAGAGAATAAATTTAATATAGAAAAGACAAAAATGAACAGCTTAAGAAGGGATATGCAGATAATATTTCAAGACCCATATGCTTGCCTAGATCCTAGAATGAATATAGGTTCGATAGTATCAGAGGGTTTAAAGAAACACAAAATTGCAAAAGGTAAAAAAGCTATGAATATGGCTAAGGAATTACTAGAGTTATGTGGATTAAGAGGGACATATATAAATAAATATCCACATGAATTTAGTGGAGGGCAGAGACAGAGGATTGGAATTGCACGATCGTTAGCATTAAAACCTAAGTTCATAGTATGTGATGAGCCTATTGCGGCGTTGGATGTTTCTATTCAGGCACAGGTATTAACATTAATGCAGGAGTTAAAAGAGCAGTTTGGATTAACCTATTTGTTTATATCTCATGATTTAAGCGTAATAAAGTATTTTTGTGACCGTATGGCAGTTATGTATTTAGGGTCATTTGTAGAGGTAGCTGAGAGTGAAAAAATATTCAGTAACCCAGTTCATCCATATACAAAGGCATTATTATCAGCAGTACCCAAATCTGACCCAACAGCTAAGAAAGATAGAATAATACTAGAAGGTGACGTTCCAAGTCCGGCAAATCCTCCAAAGGGCTGTAAATTTCATACCAGATGCTCTTATGTTATGAATATCTGCAAGAAAGTATCACCAGAAACAAGAGAAGTCGAAACTGGACACTTTGTAAACTGTCACCTTGTTGATAGATAAAATTAAATAACCGCAAGCTGTTTTTTATTATTAGTTTTAATTAGTAAATAATATTTTAAAAATGAGGGTGGTATAGTTGGAAAAAGAACAAAATAAGTATAGTTACAAGGATGTTTTTGCTATAACTATAGCTCTTTACAAATCATTAATGCCTAGAATTTTGACTATCGCCCTAGGATTGATTATAGCTATGATATTATTAAGGGTGTTTTTATAAATCTATTGTGATATTAATGTGATAAAGCATAGAGATGGTATTATTGCTTTGAAGATTAAAGCTCCCATCTCTTTGTCTCCCCCATTAGAATTTTACTTATGTATAGAATAATTAAAAATATTTTACCTATATTAATATGAACAGAAGAAATGAGATAATAAAAATAGTTTAAACTTAAGGGGAGGTAACAAATTTGGAAGAATTATTTAAAAAGTGTAAAAACCATAAATTTAATTGTTTACAGTATGTAGATTTAGAAGATTTAGGTGAGTTGGATTTAAATAATATCGTTGATACTGACGATTACACGATATTTATTAAAGAAGATAGCAGACAGTATCAGTTATTTTGGGGAGCTGAAACTAAGAAGGATTTTATTAACGGATTAGAAAAAGCGGTAGATAAAATTATGAGTTATAAAAATGCTCAGAAAAGAATTTTTATAGAATTTGTTTTACCGGAATTCGTTGATTCTATGAAAGAGATTGGATTTAATATAGTTAGTGAGTGGGTAGATTATTTCTTACATGATTTACAGCAGATGACTATACCTCATTCTAAGTATTCAAGTATAAGGCATATAAAGGAAGATGAATACAATGAAGCATCTTATGTTACTAAACAATGTATTGGATTTTCAAGAGAATTTCACGGGGAAGATATGCAAACTCTTAAAGAATGGAATAGCGATAAAAATTCATGTATTTTTGTAGCTCATGATGATGCAAAAATTGTGGGGATATGTATGATGAATATATATGGACATGAGAGTGAAAAAGGAAGTGTTGCTTGGTTAAGGGAACTTGTAGTATGTCCGGATTATCAAGGAAAAGGTATAGGATATTCTCTTACCTTAGAAGGTCTAAGATGGGGTAAATCAAATGGAGCAACAAGAAGTTTTCTTGCAGTTGATGATGAAAATTATAATGCAATTAAGCTGTATGAAGCTTTAGGTTATAAAAGAAATGTTAATAGAGGACAGATTAATATGGCAAAAGAGTTATAATTATAAATTAGACGGAATTATTTTTCCGTCTTTTTTTATTTTTTTCTTGACATAGAGTTAAATCAAGGGTTTATACTATAGACATCAAAGTTCTAACTAAAAGATATATACAATTGGTTTCGTAAGTTTAAGTACTTAAAATAACTTCTATCACTCATTCCAATATAAAATCCTAAAATTTGCAAGCTCCCTACGTTAGTATTTTTTATTATGAGGGTTGATCTCTATATAAATTTAGAAGAGGTGATTACATGCTTATAGGTGAATTCTCAAAGGTTAGTAAAGTTAGCATACATACTCTAAGATATTATGACAAGATAGGCTTATTAGTATCTAAAAGAGTAGATAAAAAAAGAACTTATACAGATGAGGACATAAAAAAACTTGAAATCATAAATTCATTAAAGGATATGAACTTTTCTTTAGAAGACATAAAAGTAATTTTAGAACTTGATGAAAAGATAGATAAAAATTTAAAAAATGATAGTAAATGTATTGATGAGATAAAGGTGTTACTTAACATAATAGATAAGAAATATAAAATAATATTAAAACAAGAAAAATCACTACAGCAAACAAAAGAAAAGCTAGAGCATATTAAGGAAAAATTTAAAAACTTTATTTAGGAGGAAGATTGTAATGAATTATAATCCTATAGGAATTGGTCTGTATTCTCTTGCCGGGGTTTATGGAAAGAAAGACTTAAGTAAGTTAAAAAAAATGCTTTTATATGCAGTATCCGAAGGAGTAGATTATTTCGATATGGCAGATCAATATGGTGATTCAGAAGAATTTTTCAGCCAGATTATTGGAAAATATCGTCCTAATATTCAGATAGCTACTAAACTTGGAATAAATGACAAAGGTGTTATGGATTGTTCTTATGATAATATTCAAAGAGCTTGCAGAAAAAGCTTAAAAAGGTTAAATACAGATTATATAGATGTATATCAAATTCATTTTGATGATTCAAATACTTTGATCAAAGAAACTGTTGAATCTTTAGAAGATTTGAAAAAACAAGGACTGATAAGAAAATACGGTTTGTGTCATCTTCCTTTTGATCGCATAAAAGAATATCTTAAAAATGGTAATCCTGAAACTCTAATGATAGAGTTTAGTCCAATTAAGATAAATAAATACTTGGAGTATATAGAACTTTTCCGAGGAAATAATATCAAGTTTATTTCTCATGGAAGTACAGGTAGGGGAATACTTACAGGAAAGCTAAAGAGAAATATAAAGTTTGAAAAAGAAGATATAAGAAATATTGATCCTCAGTTTAGAAGAGGATTATTATCTTCAGCCTTAAAAATACTGGATGAAATAAAACAAATAGCTGAAATTTATAATAAAACCCCTGTTCAGATAGCACTTAACTGGATAATTAATAAAGAAGGTACGTACAAAGCTTTGGTCGGATGTTCCAAAATTGAACATTTAAAAGAGAATTTAGGAGCAAAAGACTGGATTATGAGTTTTGAGCATATAAAGAGATTAGATATGTTTGTTGAGGAGGAGAACAGAAAAATAAAAAATATTGTTATGGATGATATAAAAGTAATATTAGATGAAAAAGAAGAAAAAGATATGAATATAATACCTGATTTAATATATGTATTAGATGGTATTGCTGAATATTGTAAAATTGACAATAGTTTATTTATGCCCATGTTTAAAAGAATACAAAGCTTAAAGAAAATAAAACATAATTATAAACTAGAAATTAGCAATATAAAAAAAGAGTTACGTTCATATATAGAAATTTAAAAAATTATACAGTAAAAGGCTTAGGCGAATATAGTTATCTCATTTTGACTCTAAGGTTTTTAAAATTTTTAAAACGATATATAAAAAATTCACCAGAATCTATTAAGAATCAATTTAAATTGTACAGACACTCGCTTTTTAGAAATGTTAAATTTCCCAAAGAAACCATTATTCATTAAATCATAACGATATTTACTATTTAAAATTTTAATAGTATACTAATAATATACTATTTGTAATATTGTACTAAAAAATATAAGAATTTATAATATCTTAAGAAGAAGAACAAAAATGTTTGAGACAAGCTATGTTTATTGAAATAAACTTATTTTGGCTAGACATATGTAATATTATCGTTATCTATCTCAAATTATACATGTTACATGATAAACCGTAGAAACAGCAAGGAGGTTAAGTTATTGGGAAAAGTTCAAAAAGCATTTAATGTTTTATATCTTCTTAAAAACAGAGGAAAAATGACGGCAAGAGAACTATCAGAAGAACTAGACTGTAGTGAAAAAACCATTAGAAATATAATAAATGAAATTGACGATAGAGCATTAGGAGTAGTAATAAATCGTATACAAGGTAGATATGGCGGCGGCTATGAATTAGCCTATGATTGTTACATTACAAATTTTGGTCTTTCTAATGAAGAACTTAGTTCAATTAAAAGAGCAAGACCTTTTTTAAGTAGTAAATCTGGATTTACAATGCATAAAGAATATAAAAGAGCTGTAGATAAGATTATTGCGAAATCTAAATTAGGTACAAATTTAGATTTTGTAGGTTCAGTACATTATAGAGGAATTAATAATGTTCCTGAAATTGAAAAATATTATTATGATATGATTAGCGACGCTATTATTGAGAAGCATGTAATTACAGTTAAGTATTTTTCAATAGCAAGTAGAAAAATTTCATATAGAAAGATACATCCATACAAGCTTTATTGTTACAAGGGTTTTAATTATATAGCAGGTTATTGTGAATTTAATAATGAGGTTAGAGATTTTAAACTATCTAGAATTAAAGACATAAAAGTTGAAGATGAGATATTTGAAATTGATTTAAATTTTGATATTAATAAGTATCTTTGTAACAGTTTTGGGATTTTTAAGGGAGATAAATATGATATTAAACTAAGAATTAGATACCCTTATTCTGAGTATATAAAAGAAAGTATATTACATCCTAATCAAAAGATAACTGTTATTAATGAAGATGAGATATTATTTGAAGTTACTATGACGGGAAAGTCAGAAATAATATCTTGGATTAAAAGTATGGGTTCTTATGTAGAGGTAATTAAACCTTTAGAGATTAGAAAAAGTATCTTAGAAGATATTGAAAATCTTATAAAAACATATAATAAAAATTTTAAACTTTCTAAATAGTTCCTATATGATGAGTAAACTAAAATAAAAGGGGGAAGACATGTTGAAATATTATGAGTTGATTTGCACTGTATACTTAAAAGAAAATATTCACTTTGCAGGAGTAGGTGAGTTTATTGGGAAGCATATAAACTACACTATGACAAAAGATGAGAAATTAAAAGAATTACATAGTGAACACAATATTAAGATGTATTGTTTTGATTATTTATTTCCAAGAGAGTATGATAAGACTTATAAAAAAGGTTCTGTATATGTTTTTAAAATTAGAACTCCAAAGGAAGATCTTGCAAAGAAGTTTAGGAGAGTTATAACTCAGTATGAGTCAATCTATATGAAATGTTTAGGTTGCCAGCTAAAGATTATTAATTTGGGTACATTTGATGAGATATACACTGTTACACCAGCATTAGCTACTTTTGGCAAGAGATATTGGACTGTAGAGAATGATTTTGAAGAATTACAGGATAGGATTATAAATAATCTTAGTAAAAAGTATAAGTTCATAACAGGAGAAAACCTTAATGCTGATTCAAATGATATTGAATTCATAGATATTAAAAACAAAGTTCCAATAAAACAAAGATATAAGGAAAGCTCCTTAATATGTAACAAATTTAAAATCGCTTTTGCAAAAAATGAGAATGGTAGAAAGTTAGCTTATTCAGCCTTGTCGTGCGGTCTATTAGAGAAATCTTCTGCATTAGGACTGGGATTTGTAATAAGCAAATAATTAGGAGGTGATGAACATTGATTTGTAACTTGCTTGAAAGATTTAGAGAAGTTTATAAAATACGAGGAGATGACCTAATAATAGAAAATCATTTACTAAAAAAGGGTCTATATCTAAAAATATTAGAAGATGGAACAATACAATCTACAATAATTAAAAAGAAAAAAAAAGATGAAGAACCTGATAATACCAAAGAGTACAAATGGTTTAGAAAGGCAGATTTTTATGGGGGCTACCTTGATAGTAATAAAGCTATCAAGAATAAAAGAGTACATAGTGCAATTTATCCAGCATTCTTTATTAAGATTAAGACTATCAAGAAACTAGATAAAAATAATAATGTTAATACCAGGTATGAAGATCCATTAAAGCTTATAAATGAATATTACGAAGTTCTGGAAAAAAACTACTGCAAAGCGACAGAAGAAAATCTCAAATATGACAAAAAGAAATTAAACTGGACTAAAACTTTCCTCATAGATAGATGGAATGCTATAGAGAATATGATTGATGAATTATTAAAAGACAATCAAATAGACTTAGAAGATTATTTAAAGATATTTTTTGAATTTTATGATTGGGGAATATATAAAGATGAATCTTCTAGATACCTGAGCAAAAAAATATTTTTAAGCTACAATAAAGGTAATATTTATTATAAGAATAAAGAAGAACATGGATGTTCATGTTTTAATGTAAATTTGAATGAAGATAAACCGTATTTAAAACATAGAACGAGAGTTACACAAATACCATATGTATATGATTTTAGAGAAGCAATAATAATATACAAATATTTGAAATGGATAGCAAATCAAAAAATAGGTTATAGCATTATTGAATCAAATTATTCATATAAAACCCCTATATCTTTTTCATATAGTGCTAATGAAAATAACGATGCAATCATTGTAAAAAGCGAATTTAATAAAAAAGGAACATTTATATTGAGTGATTTTGATATAATACCCTCATTTAATAAAAATAGGAAAATTGAAATAGTTAATGTACTTAATACAAAAGAATACAATGAAGATACCAAAACATGTTTAAAAGTTAATTATGATTCAGGAACAAATATCTACGACTCTTTATGTAATATTGATAAATATATATATAATAATAATTTGAGACAAAGTTTTGATAAGAAAAAAGAAGAGTTGAAAACTAATTCTAAAACTGGTATGACCCAAAACTTTATAAATCTATTAAATCAATCATTAGACAGTTTACTTAACTTTGCTTACAAGGGTGTTGAAGATGGTTTTGAAAATATAGTATATAGCATTTTTCCATTTCTAGTTAGAGAAAGACTAAAAGTATTTGGCAGGAAAAAAGCAGCAGATGCATTTAATACTTATGTTTCATGTAGAAATTATATTAATAAGGGGGAAGATAAATTGGCAGGTAAGATAACCAAATTAGTAAATAAATCAATGGATTTGTTTAAAAAAGAGAATATGGATTTTAATTGTATTGATGAATATTCTTTTATAGCAGGACAAGTAGTTTATTATATATTAAGCAGGAATAAGGCAGATAAAAAAAACCACGACCTTGTAGAACCTTTTTTAGCAAAACATAGGGCTAGTGATTTAAATAAAGAGATTAAATTTTGGTTTAGAAAATACAGTTATGATATTAGGATGAATTTTGAAAATTTTAATAAAGCTTTTTCAATGGTTTTAGGATATGATTCAGACGAAAAAATAAATGAGGATATATTTTTAGCGGGATACTTAACTAATAATTTATTTTATATGAATAGGGAGGAAGTTAGTGATGAGAAATAGAGTATATGGTGTATGTGGAATAAGAAGTAGGATGTCAAATTGGAATGCAGACTTTTCTGGTAGACCCAAAACTACCAGTAAGAATGAAATCTTTGGAAGTGATAAAGCTTTAAAGTTTCCAATGAAGGTTACATGGGATCAAGAGGGTGAAAAAGTTTTATATTTAAGATCTTATACAATTAATGTAATTAAGGAAAAGCAAATATTCCAACCTAAAACACTAAATGAGAGGTATAAAGAAATATTTGGAGAAGACCCAAAAAAACAGAAACCCAAAGTTTTTTTAAAAACGCTATTTTCAGCTATAGACGTAATGAATTTTGGTGCTACTTTCGCGGAAGAAGGTCAGAATGCATCAATTACAGGTGCAGTTCAGATTGGACAAGGTTTCAATATATATAATGATAGTAGAGTTGAAGTTCAAGATATATTATCTCCATTTAAAAATTCATCAAAGAGTCACGAAAAAGACACAAGCACAACGCTAGGTACAAAGATAGTTTGTGACGAGGCACATTACTGTTATCCATTTACAGTAAATCCTTTTGCATACGATAACTATAGAAAAATTATAGATGATTTTAAGGGATATACAAGAGAAATGTATAATAAATTTAAAGACGTATCACTAAGATCAGCTACAACTTTTGCAACTAATAGTAAATTTGGTTCTGATAATGAATATTCTATATTCATTGAAATGAAAGAAAATTCAAAAATTTATCTTCCTGAGCTATCACAGTTTGTAACTTTTGAAAAAGGTGAAGAAAATGTGCTTAATTTAGAAAAATTTGAAAAATTATTAACTCAAAAGGTAATGGAATCAGTTGAAAAAATAGAATTGTACTATAATCCATTAATTATCAACGTAAAGGGACTTAAAAATAATGATAAAATATCTAGATTTAATATATTTACGGGAGAGGATATTTAAGTGAAGGTACTAAAGTTTAAACTGTATGGTAAAACAGCTTTCTTTAAAAAGCCAGATGTAAATGAAGTGGTCTATTATACATATGGACATCCACATAGATTAATCATTATGGGAATTATAGGGTCAGTTATTGGTCTTAGCGGCTATAATAAACAATATATGGAAAAAACTAAGTATCCTGAGTTTTATGAAAAACTTCAAAATATAAGAATATCAGTCGTTCCTCCAAGAAAATCAAAGGGATATTTCAACAAAAAAATACAAGTATTCAATAATTCAGTAGGATATGCATCTAAAGAAAAAGGTAGAAACCTAATAATACAGGAACAATGGCTAGAAGATCCCAGCTGGAAAATATACTTAGATTTATCAGATATAGAAAAAGACATAGAAGCAAAAATTTATGATTATTTCCTAAATCAAAAAGCTGAGTATATGCCATATTTGGGTAAGAATGATCATCCAGCTAATATTTCAGATGTAGAGATATTAGAAATTAGTAAGACTGATAAGTTATGTGTTATTGACAGCTTAATTGAAAATAGTAATATTAAGATTTTAAATGTAAAAGGTGATATCTTTAAATCTACAGAAATTCCATATGTTTATAAAGATTATATGCCATATGGGTTAGATGAGGAGATAGTTATGTATTTATTTAGACAATACATATATACAAACAGACAAATCCAAATACTAGATAATAAAACAGATATCTGGACAGATGAAAAGAAAAATATAGTATTTATTTAATTAAAAAAATATAACTCAGAGTATATATTAATTATTTACTCTGAGTTAGTGACTTGGGGGAGTATTATGAAGCATAAACTTAAACCATTAGATGAATTAATCTATCATAGTGACATTTTTTTGGCTCATTTAAAGGAAGGGAAACAACCTGAAAAATTGATTGAACATATGAATCTAACATTTGATTATTATTTAAAATTGTCAAAAGAAAAAGGGCTGTATGATGCTTTAAGTAGAACTTGTAAATCCTATTTAACTAAGCATGACCAAAAAGAAATTAATCTACTAATAGAATTATTTGAAAATGCCATATGGCTGCATGATATAGGTAAGATTAATCCAAGTTTTCAATACAAAAAAATGAAAAACAAATTACCTTTTATAACTATGAATGAGGATGATAGTAGCCATAGCTTGTTAAGTTCATTAATTTATTTAAACGTATACTTTGAAAAAATTGCAAATATAAAATCAGAAGAAGGTATAAAACTATTGTTATTTCAAGCTATGATATTATTTAGCTATATTATCAGCAGACACCATGGATATCTAGACACACTGGATGAATATTTTGAAAAGATGAAAAATTTAAATACTTATTTAATAAAGTCAAAAAAAATAGAAATGATTTTAAAGATAAAATTGAATGAAGGACTTTTTGACATAACAATAATTAAGAAATTTAAAGATACATTATTGACAACAAATACTAATAAACCTATCGAATTAATGCTGCTTTCAAAATTATTATATTCTACAATAATAGCTTGTGATTATTATGCTACCGGGGAGTATATGACTGGTGATATTGCAGATTTTGGTTGTATTGATGATATAGATAATTTGACAAAAAAATTTTATGATAGTGATATTTATCATGGAATAATGAAATATAAAAATACAAATATATTCAAAGAAGGGATTAAAAAATTTGAAATAAATAATATAAATTTTTTAAGATCAGACATGTTTTTAAAAGCAGAAGAAGTATTGATAAAAGACATAGACAATAATATTTTCTATCTAGAAGCTCCAACAGGTAGTGGAAAGACATTAACATCAATGAACTTAGCATTTAAGATAATAAAAGAAAAAGAAAATATTAATAAAATATTTTATGTATTTCCTTTTAACGCATTATCAGATCAGACTGAAAAAGTAGTATCAAGTTATATAGGAAAAAAAAATACTGCTGTAATAAACTCAGTAACACCTATTAAAACAAGTAAAAAAGATCAAATCAAAGAATACAATGAAACAAGCTTTAACAAAGATTATCAAAAACATATTTTTTTACATTATCCATGTGTACTTACAAGTCATGTTAAGTTTTTCAATATACTTTTCGGAACTGGGAGGGAAGACTCACTTCCATTTGCTCAGTTAACTAATAGTGTAATTATATTAGATGAGATTCAAAGCTATAAAAATAATATTTGGAAAGAAATTATTACAATGTTAGCAAAATATTCTAAATTATTAGGATTTAAATTGATAATTATGTCAGCTACATTACCTGAATTAAATATCCTAGTTGATGACAAAGAATTAGAGTATAGTCATTTAATTAAACATTCATCAGTTTATTTTAGCCATAGACTTTTTAAAAATAGAGTAACACCAGATTATACTCTCCTTAATGATGGTAAAAATTCTATTGATCAATTAGTTAATTTCGTTAAGGATATTTGGAATAAAAATTCATTAAAAAAAAGAATTCTTATAGAGTTCATCTCAAAAAAATCAGCAAGAGAATTCTATAAAATGATAAGCAAGTCAATGCCAAGTAAAAAAGGTAAGATATTTGAGTTAACAGGAGATGATAATGGGTTATATAGAAATTATCTTATAGACTATATTAAGAACAATAAAGATTCTGATGATATATTGTTAGTATCTACTCAAGTAATTGAAGCAGGTGTAGACATTGATATGGATATTGGATTAAAAGATATAGTTACTCTTGATTCAGATGAGCAGTTTGTAGGACGTATTAACAGATCGTGCTATAAAAAAGATTGTAAAGTGTATTTTTTTGATCTAGATAATGAAAATACAGTTTATCAAAAAAGTGATGTAAGATTAAATATTAATCAAAAAGAAAAAATATGGAGAAACGTTTTTATTGAAAAGGATTTTAAATCATATTATAAAGAAGTTTTATCACAGCATGAAGAAGTTAAGAATGAATATACTTTTCAAGGTTTTGAAAACTTTAAAAAAATATTAAAAGAATGTAATTTTAGAGAGCTTAAAAAGAAACTCAGATTAATTGATGATTCAAATTACCAGATATACTTAGCACATGACCTTAAAAATCCTTGGAACGATGAAATAATTAATGGTAAAGAAGTATGGAACAAATATAAAAAAATTATATTGTCTGATATGAATTATACAGAAAAAATGATAAGACTTAGTGAAGTAAAAGAGAAGATTAATTATTTTACTTACAATGTTAAAGAAGAACCTTTAGTACAGTATGAAGAGGAATTTGGAGGTATTTATTACATTAGTAATGGAGTTAAATATATCCAAGATAATAAGTTCAATAGAGAAAAGTATATAAAAGATAACATTAATCATAAAAAAGGAAAGATAATTTTATGATTGAAATTACAGGAACGATAATTAATTACTACTTTCACTGTAAGAGACAGTGCTGGTTATTTGCAAATAAAATTAACTTAGAGGATAATAGTGAGCTTGTTAAAATAGGTAAAGAAATTCACAAAAATGAATTGGAAAGTCAAAATAATTCTGAGATATCTATAAACAATGTTAAAGTTGATAAAATTACAAAAACACATTTAATAGAAATAAAGAAATCAGATGCTGATTTCCAGGCGGCCAGATGGCAGTTAATATATTATTTGAGTAAACTCGAAGAGGTTGGAATCAAAAGAAAAGGAAAACTTATTTTTAAGGAAAAAAATAAACTAGATAGAAAAGTTCATGAGGTACAATTTACTAATGATTTAAGAATAGAACTCCAAGGGATTATTAAAGATGTTCGTGAGTTGATAGAAAGTGAAAAACCAGATGAACCTACAAAAACATCAAAATGTAAAAAATGTGCATATTACGAATTTTGTATATGTTAGAAGGGGTTAATTATGTCAAGTAAAACTAGATATATTATGTCAAACGGAGAGTTGAAAAGAAGAGAAAATTCTTTGTCCTTTAGAACAAATGGTAAACTAAATCATATACCAGTTCAAAGTATAAGAGAACTATACCTGATGAACGAGATAAGTATAAACACTAAGTTGTTAGATTTTTTAGGGAGAATGGGTATAATAGTTCATTTCTTTAATTATTATGGCAATTATAGCGGAACATTTTACCCAAGGGAAAAATACTTAAGTGGGAAACTCAAGATTAAACAAGTGCAAAAATATCTTAATCAAAGATTAGATGTTGCTAGACCAATTGTTTCGGGAATATGTGGAAATATTAAAGAGTTGTTAATCTACTATAAAAAACATAATTCTGATGAAAAAATAGTCACAACAATAAACTTCTTTAAAAAAGACATTAGTGACTTATTAAACAAAACATATGATATTAAATCACTCTTAGCTGTTGAAGGAATGATATGGAACGATTTTTATAGAATACTTAAAGTAATAATTCGTGATGAATTTGAATTTGACAAGAGAGTCAAAAGACCCCCTGATAATCCTATAAATGCAATGATATCC
>JANQLB010000090.1 GCA_028280805.1 Tissierellales bacterium | reverse complement strand
TACAACTCAAATACCCCCAGACATTTTAGCAACAGCTAAAAAACTTAATCCCTATGCGACACTTCCAAATCAGCCAGGGGAAGGAATAGCTGTAGCCAGCTATTTTATAGGCGACCAATTAAAAGGTATTATTTATTATATTGCTATAGTCAAAGCTAATGATGGTAAATATTACTTGGTGTATAATTTTGTTGAAGATTCAAGTATTAATCTTTTGGGAACAAACATTGCCTTACAGTCTCCTTTTCAATATAAGATATGGGATGAAAATGGTGTCATTCGTCAATGGACTGCTGGAAATTATCTTTGGCCTACTTGTCAACAAAATTATCTTTATTAAAAAGGTCGCTTTTGCGGCCTTTCATTTTTTCGATTTGCACCAGCTTCATAAAGTCATCAATTAACATATCTTTGTTTATATTCATCTATATTTTTGGCTAAAACTTTCAATTGAGTTATATGTGGTATAATTCGGCATCTGTCATCCTTATATAGCTCACCCTTTTTATTAAGCTGCCCACTTGTGGTCTTTTATCTCATTGATAAAATGTTTATGACCAAAATAAAATTAATAAAGTTATTCAAATCAGCTAAAATATATAAAAATACAATGCTTGTTATTACACTAATATCTTATTTGTAACTATTCTTTTCAAAACAGACAAGAGACATTTGATGAATTTTCCACTTTCTATACTTGTTTTGTATCATTACTTAATTCGCATTCCAGAAGAATTACGTTAAAATTCTAGTTAGTATAGACTTTTTATAGTTTTTAGATTATAATATTCTTTATACTAAATTGAAAGGTTGTATACTATATATGGATTTTTTTAAATTATTTGCTACACCGATTATTACTGTCTTATTTCTATATCTTCTAAATAGATTTTTTAATTATAAATCGTATTTAATTAAGCTATCTAAATCAATTTTTATCTATAAATGTATATTACTGGTTTCCACGCTTATTTTCTTAACTGTTTATACATATAGATTCGGCAAAAATATTTCCAGCGAACCTTTAGGCGTTTCTGTATTTTATTCTTATTTATACTTAGTTTTTATCCCTAAAGAACTTCGTTAACTTACAATTTAGCTACTAATAACAACCCTGAAATAATCAAAAGACAGCACATAGCTCCTGCACCTAAATTTCCTGTCTTATCAAAGTTTTTTCTTAAAATCCCTCTTAATAAAATTAATCCTATTAACAAGTCAAGCAAAATAATAATTAAACTAAAAGTTTTCATTCCCACAGCCTCCCAATAAAAGGATTTTCTTATTCATTGTTGAATTTATAATTAAAGTAACAAATGGAGGTAAAACTATGTCAGGTTTTAATCTTATAAAATGTCCTCAATTTCTTGATAATGCGGTATCACCACCCGCTAAAGAAATAGGAAAAACTCTTGCAAACATTTTTTATACTATTTTTAGTTCTATAAACTATAATGTCGAGAAATTAAAAATTAAACATGCAAAAAATCTTGAAAAATACGCAGTTGATATTCAAAATGAACTTAATACTATACCTGAAGAAAACCTTGTTGAACCTAAACTTAGTATTATTGGTCCAACCTTAGAAGCATCAAAGTTTTATATTGAGGAAGAAGCAATTAGAAAAATGTTTGCTAAATTGATCGCTTCCTCAGTTAATTCAAGTGTTAATTTTAATGTTACTAGTCTTAAGTTAGTACGTCTATTATTCTGCTTGTTTAAATCAATATGATCTATTTGGAGCTTCCTGTCATGATTAGATAACTCTTCATTCATAATCAGTCTGTGCATATATATCATCTTCTTAGGATTATCTCTTCTCTTTGCTAATAAATATCCTAGTTTATTGATGCTCCAGCAATACTTCTTAACTTTCTCAAAATCTTCCAAGTCAAAATAAAATTCTTGCCCTTTACTTGTATAACCTATACCGTAACCTTTACTTAAGTCATATCTGTTTTGCTTTCTTGGCATTCCCATAATGTCACCCCTTTAACACGTACCAGACGAAATACAACATTATTAACTAATCTTTTTCAAAATCACTATAGAACGAGGTATCACATACTCTCTAGTTATATAACCTTTTGCTGTTAATATATCTCAATACCTCGATACTGTACTGCTTGACTCGTCTTATCCGAATTCTATACGATTAAAGACATTCTCGAACATAAGTTCTTGTTTTTGAGTAAGAAAATAGTCTAGATTTATATTCTAGACTAAAATTCTGTTTAACGTAAAAAAAGAGATAGCTTTAGCCATCTCTTAAAGTTCTAGTTAATGCGTAAAATAACACTAGGAAGATCTTCACCTGCTCCTCAACACTTTCAATAACATTAATACAATTTGTTA
Source organism: Tissierellales bacterium (assembly GCA_028280805.1). Classification (GTDB taxonomy): domain Bacteria; phylum Bacillota; class Clostridia; order Tissierellales; family VENL01; genus JANQLB01. The sequence goes on along the minus strand of JANQLB010000090.1, from coordinate 116,129 downwards.
ATTAATTGATATAAAATGTCGTTCCAGTTGTCACCTCTTTATTATTTGATTTAAACTCTTTTACAACCCGATATTTCCCTTTAATTGATAAATTTATGTATATTTTCTTATCACGTGTTTTCCAAGGTCTTAATATATGTAATATATCATGAAAGATAATATCATTTCTAAACGGAATTACATACCAAGCATGGTCTTGATATTTTTCAACAAAATAATGACTTCCGAATTCTACACTACCATTACTGTTTCCGTTATTTTTTGTTATCAGTTTGATTTCATTAGTTTACAGATTGTATTTATTTTTCTTAAGAAACATTTCGATGTTTATATCATTTTTATTTATAATATTTTACAATTTTCCTTTATCAGACTTTTTTGTCAGTATTCTTTCTTCTTTTTAATAAACAAACAATAATTATGATTAAGAATAATACAACTAATGAAACCAAAAATATAATTTTTTTCACAAAATCTCTCCTCATTATAGTTTTATTGTAACTGGTATATGGTTTATAAACCTTCTTTCTGCAAATAAAAATAGAGTAGTTTTCCACTCTATTACTTTTATTTATGCAAATGATAGTTATGTGCTTTTTGTTTAATCCAACGGTTGCTAACAAAGTATATAAAAGCTGTAATAACTACTGTAATTCCTAAATAAGCACCTAATGTTACTATACCGTTATATTGCCAAATAAAAAATGTTATTGCTGTAAATATACCAAATAGAATACTCAAAATAACTGCTATTTTTCTAGAATGTTTAAAATAATCATTGTAATGATCTTCATTATGTTTTTTATTGTAATCTTTAATATATTCTTGTCTGTATTTTTTACTGAAAATAATATGATATATACTTATCAACATACCAATTAAAACCATAAATGCTAAAATTCCAATAATAGCAAATAATCCCATTTGCACTACTATTATTAGAACACTAATTATCAACCAAAACCATTCCATTTATGCTCCTCCTTCTCTAGTTTATAATACCATTAAATGCTTTAGTCCGCAACTTATTTATATCCTTATATAGGGTACGACTATACATGGACATGTCACCTATTTTATTTAACTTCTAATATCTTATTATTAATAATTTTTTATTCATAAAACGTTTCTAAGAAACTAATAATGTTTTTGCCTGTGTTCTCATGATAATAAAAATTAACTATACATTTAGTATTTGAAATAAATGTATAGTTAATTGCTAGAGAATCATCATAAAAAACTTCTACAGAGTATGTCCAACCCGACCAATCAGAATTTAAATTATTTAGTATAATAATGCTTATAATTTAAATATAGTTCATTTTTCCTGTACTTTATTCTCTTAAATCATCTGTATCATCAACTTCTTGTTCAAAATCCTCAATCACGTCATATAGGAAAAATCTAGCTATATCCTCTTATTGCTTGTCTTACCTACTCATCATAATATTTAATCTCATGCTGAGTTCTTCAGTCAACGAATTCCGCAGCAGATCCACTCAACCAGTATTCTAAATCTACATTTTTTACTTGGATAAATCTCCTTGTCCAGTAAGCTTCAACTTTAACTGTATACTTATTTGTGATATTAGACAAATCTAAAGATTATAAAATGACTATTTTAAATTTCATTCTCACCATAGATGAGTGTAGTCCTTAAACAAGGCTAAAGAAATCATTAACAACGGAAGTTTCATTCTCACCATAGATGAGTGTAGCCTAACAAGAGCAGAAGGATACACAAAATTCATGGACGAGTTTCATTCTCACCATAGATGAGTGTAGTCCAAGCAAAGAAATAATAATTACGGAGCTAGATAAAAGTTTCATTCTCACCATAGATGAGTGTAGTCGGTGAATTAGAACATATAAAAATTCTTAATAATGGGGTTTCATTCTCACCATAGATGAGTGTAGTCACAGTTCAATATTAATAGCACTAAATACTTTAAGTAGTTTCATTCTCACCATAGATGAGTGTAGTCGTTAAGTAATTTACTAAGCATCTGCTTTAAATTCACCCGTTTCATTCTCACCATAGATGAGTGTAGTCGTAGCTATAAAACTTATATGCACTTATATTAAGCCTGTTTCATTCTCACCATAGATGAGTGTAGTCAAAAAAATTAAGCGATATTAAATACTTGATATGCTAGTTTCATTCTCACCATAGATGAGTGTAGTCCCGTAGAAGCATTGAAATTACACAGTATAAAAATTTTATAATTTACGTAATTTCTATACTGTTAATTATATATTACCTAATAATAGTTTAAATTTCAACACTTTTCTTAGTTTTTTATTTTCTGTCGACCTCCAGAGGTTTTTACATTATTACAGGTCGACAGAAATTTTTATTTTATGTATTAACTTACTTGTAATATCTTTTATTTCTTTCTGCATGTCTCCATATTTCCCTTTGCTTTGAATAATAAATTTATTATCTTCAACTTTATAGCTACACTTTATAGAAGCCAAGTCATCTCCTTCGATTATTTTAATATTAGGATAATTATATTTTAATATAGTGTTATAGTTTTCTTTAGTATTGTAATTAATTGCTGTTACATTTATATAATGTGATTGATTCTTAATCATTAATTTAAGAAGCTCTTTCTTTATTTTTTTTACTGAATATTTTTTATATACACCTAATAATGAAGATGCTTCTATTTCAAGGTCTGAAACTAAAACTTTATTCTTTGTTTTGGAATTATTGATAGTTTCTATAATTTCTAAGTATTTATCATGTATTTTGGGTAAATCATTTTTATCAAGTTTATACTTTTCTAATAATTTCTTTTCCTTTTTAAGTAGTTCTTCTCTTTTAGTATGCTTTTGTTCTCTTTCCGTATTTATTATATTATCAGATAATGCACTTTTCAGATTAAATATTAATTTTTCATACTTCATATGATAATCATTAATAAAATCAATTCCAAGATTGACTTTATGTAACTTAAGTTCTCTTATCAGTTTGATAAAACTATCAACTTGATCATTTAGCACACTCTTATTTTGTAATACATCAATAAAAAGCTTTTGATAATTAAAATGTGCTATAATATTCCTTAACACAACTATTTTTCCAATGTAAGCCTTTTTCAATTTATGTTTATTCTTTTTAGAGTCATGGTTTTCTTTTAACTCAACTTCACCTTTTATACCATCATTATTCATCATAAGTGTTGTAAAATTATAATTACCAGGTTTATTATCTGTAATAGCGTCTTTTTGTGTTTTGCTATCCCTTTGTCTAGTTGTTCGTCTTTTACGTTTATTAGCTATAATAGCATCTTTGATTGATTTTTTATGTTTAGAACTATAATTTATAAGCGCATGTATTTCCGTATCATTAATCAGATGAAAAACATTTTGATAAAATTTTACCATCGGAACTATAAAGGCTTTGTCTAAAACAGGTATTCTTTCTTTATCTTTGGTATTCTTCTTTTCGTTTTGAGTATTACTTGAAAAAAACTTTTTAATACCAAACCTTTTAGCAATTGCTTCTAGATCATCTCCTAATTTAGCAAATTCTGTTATGCTGTAATTTATAATTTCATATTTTTTAGCATTCTTTTCAAAAAGTCTAATCTTATGGAAAAAATCATCTTGCCTTATTAACTTATCAGAAGTAAATCCTATGTTTTTCATGTCATAATAGCTTTTCTTTACAAATCCTAAAAAATCTCCTCTTATTTCATAGGGAATTAAGAGATAAATAAGTATATAAAGTTTTACTAAATTATTATTAGGATTAACACTAAAAGCACTGCTTATATCATTTTTCATTTGTGCTGTCTTTCTATCTATAGAATTAATATTAAAGCCTTTATAATCATTTTCAACTCTAGCATTAAGATATTCTACAGACTTTTGTTTGTATTTTTTAATTTCTTCAATAATAGAAGTGTTAAACTTATCTCCAAACTTTTTAGTATCAAAGCCATATTCCTTATATAAAAATCCATATGCTAACTGTAGTTTATACTTAAGTCTAAATTTAGCATTTAACTTTGTTATTTCTTCCATTTCTTTTTTTAGCTTAAGCAATTTTTTATTAATATCATTTATTTCTTCTTTAGAAAACTTATTCTTATTGTTTATTAATATACTTTGCTTGGCTACAAGGTCTTTTTTTTCATTATACAAAGCTTTATACCTCTTACATTTATGAATATCGTATTCATATGCAGAACCTGTTATTTCTTTTATCTTTATTGATTCTTTAAGTTCTAATTTTATTGCTTGAAGTGTGTTTCTATTTATATTTTCACCTTTAGATGATGTTCCTTGGCTTAATTTTTGTAAATGCTCTATACGATTATCTAAATGCTTTTCTATTTCTCTTTTAAGTTTCATGTTTTCAACGCCATCAATAACTAAAAGTGAATTAATAAAATTATTAAACCCATTTTTTCTGTTACATATTCTATTGTATAGATTATATAATGATTTAAGCTTTTTAGATTTACCTAATATCCATATTTTATCTTCATCTTCAATATAAGTTGTTTTATTATCTTCTTTTATATTTTTTATTTTACCAAGCTCATTAAACATTTTGAGGTCTAAAAGGTTACTGATTTTTTCTAAATTATTATCTGCATTTTTTAATGTCACATCATTTCCTGTAAACAATTTATCAAAAAAACCATAGTCATAGTGCATTAGCTTATGTCTGAAATTACTAAATATATTTATTATATTAAATAAATCACTTTTAATATCAGTTTCATCAATAAGTTTAATTTTTTCACATTTAAAGCTGCTATATTTTTTTTCTTTTGCTTTTTCAATCTGACTATCTACATATTTATTATGATTTTCTATCTTGTCATGTATATTTTTTTTTAATGAAAGAGTCATAGCATCTAAAAGCTCATCACCGTTTTCCTTTTGTAATAGTTTTTTTAATTTCTCAATTTTGTCATTATCATTATTATTTTTATTCTTATCCTCCTTGTAAATAATAAACTCCCACATATCAAAAAGCTCTACATTATTTTTTATGTTATCCAGTTTAACCAAATAGTCATTTAGAAAAGCAGTATAGATTAACATATTCGATCTGTAGCTTAAAAACCTTCTTATCTTATATATCATCTGTGAATCAACTTTAACATCTTTTCCATCAATGGATTTATCATTTATTATTTTTCCGTAATTATTCATAATCTCATTACTAAGCAATAATCTTTCTGTGCTTGATATAAGCCTTCGTTTTTCATTTTTAGGTCTTTCTAATGTCTCTTCTTCACTTTTATTGATAATATCCTCTACGTACACATTTACATGTTTTAGTATTTCCGAATCTTTTTTAACATCGTGATAAATTGCTGTTATTTTGTACTTTCTAGTAATCAGATTGGTATATTTGTCAATTTTAGTTACCTCAAGTCCGTATCCGTTATCTACTTTTTTAATAGAAACAGTATCACTGATTTGAGTTGCATCACAAAATTTTATTTTATAGCATTTTGTTTTTAAGTTATTATTACAATTATCAGACGGTTCTTTAGTTAATTCCATTTTGTTAATTTTTATTGTATCTACACCAGCTTGTTTAGTATATAAAACCTTAATTTCTTTAATTTCTTTGTCGTTAAAATTTGAAATAATAACTCTTATGATAGAGCTTTTATTGCTTTTATTATTTTTCTTTACTTTTTCAGAACTCATAAAATATACCTCCTGTTACTGATTTTAATTATTATCTTTTTTTACATTATTTTCACCCTGTTTTCTATTTAATTCTACATTTTCCTTAGTTATCCTTCCTATTTTGCAATATAATATAAATTATAAGAAGACAATAAAATTTAATAAGTCTCTTATATACAAGTTGTTTTTCTAAATAATTTAAATATAATATAAATAAAATATAGTTATAATAATTAAATATGTATAATTCTAATACTTAAAAAATTAAACTCTTTACATAACCCTTTAAAATTATTATGAAAGGAGAATTCCTTTGAATAATAATATTGAACAATTATTACAGCAAATAATTGAATCTCAAAATAAAACAAATGAACGTCTAGATAATATTGAGAAAAAATTAGATGACGTTTATAATCAAACTGCAACCCTTACAGAATTTCGTACAGAAGCTAATGCAAAGCTTAATAATATCACATAAGATTAATGCAGTTGAAGCAGTAACAAAAGAAAATCTTTATGATATAGCTAAATTAAAGCTTATAAGATAGACTGGACTTTGTTCAGTCTTATTATTTTTATTCTTACTTTATAAAACCTAATGTTTTTATAGTAGCTCTATAATTTTAATCCCCATAGTTACATTTTTTTAGTACTTTTTGACTATTAATTGAATTTAATATGTGTTATTATATTACTGAAAATATGTATTATTAGAATGGAGGTTTAATGATGAAATTATCACAAAGAATTGAATCAATGCAGCAATCACCTATAAGAAAATTGGTTCCTATAGCAGAGGCAGCTAAGAAAAAGGGAAAGAAAGTTTATCATCTAAACATTGGGCAGCCGGATATTCCAACACCGGATACTTTCTTTGATGCCGTTAAGAACTTTGACGAAAAAGTATTAGCTTATACTTTTTCAGAAGGAATTCCACAATTAATTGATAGCTTTATAAACTATTATAAAAAATATGATATTCATTTTGATAAGGATGAAATTTTAATTACTAATGGCGGCAGCGAAGCACTACTTTTTTCTTTAGTAGCAATTTGTGAGCATGGAGACGAAATATTAATCCCCGAACCGTTTTATACAAATTATAATGGGTTTGGAAACCTAGCCGGAGTAAAAGTTGTTCCTGTAACTACTAAAGCAGAAGAAGGCTTTCACTTGCCTAAAAAAGAAGACATTTTAAAACTCATTACTCCAAAAACTAAAGCAATTGTATTGTCAAACCCGGGAAATCCAACTGGTGTTGTTTATAGTAAAGAAGAAGTGTATATGTTGAAAGATATAGCTAAAGAAAATAATTTATTTATTTTAGCTGATGAGGTTTACAGAGAATTTGTTTATGACGGTTTTGAGTATATAAGTTTTGGTCATCTAAAAGATATAGCTGATAGAGTAGTTATAATTGACAGTATATCTAAGAGATATAGTGCATGTGGAGCTAGAATAGGTTCTATTGCTTCTAAAAATAAAGAGCTAATAAGCCAAATATTAAAGCTTTGCCAAAGCAGACTTTGTGTTGCTACTATTGAACAGATTGGAGCAGCAGCTTTAATTAATGTACCGGAAAACTACTTTACTGAAGTAGTTGAAGAGTATAAAAAGAGAAGAGATATTGTATATAATTCTCTTAATGAAATAGATGGAGTTATATGTGAAAAACCAAATGGTGCATTCTACGTTATAGCCAAATTACCTGTAGAAAATGCAGAAGATTTTGTAGTTTGGTTACTTAGAGATTTTGATGTAGATAATGAAACAATTATGATGGCTCCGGCAGAAGGATTTTATGCAACAGAAGGTTTAGGAAGAGATGAAGTTAGAATATCATATGTTTTAAATGAACATGATTTAGCTAAGTCAATGAATATTATCAAAGAAGGTTTGAAAGTATATAATAACAAAAAATAAAAAAAACCCTTTCAGGTTAGAGGAAGTTCAATACTTCCTCTTTATTTGTCTTGCTGTTAATGCTCTTGACGCAGAGTTCTTTCGTAAATATCACATTTTTCAGTATTGCAATAACCATCAATATTATGAATACAAGTTATTGCTCCACACTTTTTTAATCTGCTTGTCATTTGACATTTTACATTGTTAATCAAATTCCTTTTCATAAACATTCCCCCTTATGTTTTTAATTGTTAATTTGATTATAGCATATAAATCATATTATGTCAATTTAATTTTCTGAAATATGCAATATAAAATCAACAATTATTCACAATTTAAATCTATTTAATATAAATATATGTTAAATTTGCATTAAATATTCGAACGAATTGCAATATATAATATCAAGAGTAAAAATAACAAATTTATACAGTGTTTTACTGCATAAAATCTTTCATACTATAATTCTTTTCTTCTGTATCTTTAAGAACTGATATTATTTTCTTCTTAAGCATATTAATATCTTTTGTAAAAATTTTTTGAGTATCCTTACAAGTATTTAAATCCAATGATACTCCTATATCTTTTCCTTCCGAAGTTAACTTTAATATACCTTTTTCGTATAATTTTATATTAGCTAAAACCAATGTTGGATAATTTAAAGTTTTTATTTCATGTATTATTTTATCGTCAGCCTTGTCATATTCATATTTAACAAAGTTAGATATTATTAAAATAAATTTAGTTAAAGTTAAATCATCAAAATAATAATTATCATAATTATTATCCATAATACTGTCTGATAAAAATTTTTTTATTTCTAATCTAGGGAATATCCAAATTATGTCTTGGTTACTTTTATCTGTAATAGGCTTATTATATTGATAAAAAATGTTGATAAAATTCATAATATATATAAAGTCTGAACTATTGATGTAAATCTTTTTGGTTTTATTTTTATTATAAGTTTTATAAGCCGTGTAACTAAGACCTAAAAGAGTTAATAATGCGTTTTTGTCTTCATATTCATAAAATATAGAATAATATTCTTTTGCCTTAACTGCAAAAGCAGAAATATTATTCATAATGTATGCAATTTCAGAAAATGTAAAAATTTCTTTTTTAATTGGGTCTTCACTTTTAGTATAAATTCTTTTATATAAATCAATTTCTTTAGGTAAGTTTATATTGCTTAAAGTTTTTGATTGCACATTTTTTTCTCCTTTCCTTTACATAATTAGTTTTTGATATGTATCTTTTTTTATAGCGAAATATTTTTGTAAAGGATTACAATTTGTGGATTAGAAGGTGATAGATATGGTTAATTTAATGCTTTTTATAAAAAAAATACACCTTTCAATGATAGCTGGAAAGTTATATAAATCAATAGTTATTACTTTAATTTTTATAATTTTATGCTCAGTGCTGTTTTTCTTTTTTGAACATGAATATAATCCAAACATAGAAGATATTGATGATGCACTATGGTGGGGTTTTGTTACCAGTACAACAGTTGGATATGGAGATATTTATCCTGTTACACCTTCAGGCAGAATCATTGCAATGATGGTTATGCTCATAGGGATAGGAATTTTTGGATTTATTACTGCGTCTGTTGCTTCAATACTTGTTGAAAAAAATTTAAAGAAAGGAATGGGTCTTTTGGATGTAAAATTTAAAGGTCATATAATAATTATAGGGTGGAATTTTAGGTCAAAATCTATTATAGAAGAGTTATTAAATGAAGATGAAGATATAAAAATTGTTTTAATAGATAAAATAGACAGTAATCCATATAATAGTAAAAATATTTCGTATATTAAGGGAGATGCATGGAATGATAAGGTTTTAGAAAGATCAAATATAAAGGAGGCTGAAATAGCCATAGTGTTAGGAAACAAAGAAGAAACAAATGAAATGATAGATGCAAAGTCTGTACTTATATGTCTTGCAATTGATCGCTTAAATCCTGACATATATTTAGTAACAGAGGTTGTTAATAATGAAAATGTACTTCACTTTCAGAGAGCAAATGTGAATGAAATAATTGTGAGCAATCAAATAGAAAGTAAGATATTAGTTAGAAGTATCCTATATAAAGGAGTTAATAAAGCGTTTAAGGAATTAATAACTAACTCTTATGGTAATGAAATATATCAAGTGGAAATAGAACCGAAATACGAAGGCAAAACTTACCAAGAAATAATAAATGAATTCCTTCTTATCAATGCAACTGTAATTGGCTTTTACAGCAAAGAAAATACATATCTAAATCCATCTAAAGATACTGTTTTATCTAAAGGAGATCATTTGATATATATTGCATCTAAAAAAATAATTTAATAGTTTTATTATAAGTAAGGTGTATACATATCCATAGCAGTCTGTTTATTCTTATATTCTTTAAGAAATACTTCTATTAGAGTTGAAAGTTTTTTAATACCTTCGGGTATTTCTTTTGAATATACTGATGCTATACTAACTCTAAAGTGTGTACTATCTCTCTGGTCTGTAAAAAAGACAGAACCCGGAACAAAAACTACTTGTTTTTTTCTGCTTAATTTATATAATTCATTAGCAGAGTAACCCTCCGGTAACGACAGCCAGAAGTTAAGACCTCCATTTGGTATATACCAGCTAATTTCATTAGGCATATATTTATTGATACTTTCAACTAAAATATCAAAACGTTTCTTATATATATCTTCCATATGATGTATATGTTTCTGCCATTTCCCCTTGTTTAAGTATAAATCAAATGCTCTCTGTATTAGACCTGATGTAGAAATATCGGAAGTATGTTTTGCTGATAATACCTCATTATAAATAGATTTAGGTATTATCATAAAAGCAAGTCTTAAACCCGGCATAAAAATTTTAGAAAAACTTTTAATGTAAATAACTCTATTTGAGGAATCAATAGATTTAAGAGTTGAATTTACATTTTCCGAAAAAGATAAATCACTTAGATAGTCATCTTCAATAATAAATGTATTATATTCTTCTGCAAGCTCTAGTAATCTTTGCTTCTTTTCTTCACTATAGCTATAACCAGTTGGATTTTGAAAATTTGGCATTAGATATATAAACTTAGGTCTAAAACTTCTTAATTTATTCTGTAGTGTTTTAATGTCAATTCCGTCTTCTTCAATTGGTATATCAATGATTCTTGCTGCTCTTGATTTAAATGCAGATATAGCTCCCGGGTATGTAGGACTTTCAGTAAAGACAATATCTCCATATTCAACCAAAGATTTAGATAAAATATCAATACCCTGCTGAGCTCCAGACACAATTTGAATATTCTCTATATCTGTGTTAATTCCATAGTTTTGTATATATGTCTTAATAGACTCTCTTAAAGGGTAATATCCTTCGCTCTCTTGATAAACAAAAGCATTTCCCTTATCTCTATCTAAAACTTCATTTAGAACTATTTTAAAGTCATCTACAGGGAATAAATCAGGAGTTGGTGCTGTACTTGCAAAATTAATGCTTCGTGTATTTAAATAATCTTTAGTTATTTCTGCCTCATTCATTTCTTCACTAAAGGATCGAATATCTTCATTGATGAGCTTACTCTGCAAATCTTTAGTGTTTAAATCTTCAACAAAAGTTCCGCTTCCAACCTTTTTATAAACATATCCTTCTTGCTGTAGAAGTTTATATGCATTAACTACTGTAACATTATTTACAGCTAATAAATTAGATAGCTTCCTTATAGGAGGAAGTTTTGTATGGTGTGTAATATCTCCATTTGTAATTAAGTTTTTTATTTGATTATACAGTTGTATATATAGATGTTGAGTAGAATTTTTATTTAGCTTGATAGTATTAAAGATCTGCATAAAATTCCTCCTAAAAAAATAATATTGTTACCATACAATATTATTTTACCAAACTTATCTATTTAATACAAAAAACTTTTGTATTATTTCTTTTTAAATATTTTGCTAAATATACCGCCTTTAGAATGTTCTAATCTCTTGACTTTTTCTCTTATTTGAGCAACCTCATATGACTTTTCCTTAACTTTCATTCTCAATTTTGCATTTTCTGTAATCAATATATCTCTTTCTTGACTGTTAATTTCTTTTCTAAGTTTTACAATTTCGTCTCTTAAATCATTTATCACCTTTGAATTTTCATTATTACTTTCTATAATAGCAGGTTTTATTTCATTAATAATTAAGTTTTTAATAAATGAGTTAATTTTTTTTAGGTTATTGTCGCTGATATTGGTAGTTGACATTGATGTTATAGCTGTCTCTTGCTGTTCATTTACCAAGATTTCTGGTGAATTTAGTATTAGTTTAATCTGCTTATTAGTAAATCCTTTTTCCTGTAATGATTTTATGTAATTTAGTGATTCTATTTCTTTGTATGTATAATATCTATGGTTAGCTTCATTTCTAGGTATATTCAGTTCAAATTCTTTTTCATAATATCTAAGAACGTGGGCTTGGTAATTAGTGAGTTCAGCAACTTCGGATATAGTATATTCTTTTTCATTATCTATCATTTAAATCACCTCCAGCAAAATATTACTAAATAACTTTATTCTTCAAACATTTTATATTTCCTTCAATTTGTTTAGTATTATTTATAGCAATATTTTAAAAATATCATATTTAAAAGCATAGCTTTTGTAGTATTGTAGTAATATGTCATAAAAAATTTAAGGCAGAGAAGTTATTTTCTCTACCTTAAGTATCTTAAAGTTCTATGTTTTTTTCTAACATTTTTGTTAAAAGGCTAATACAAGAATTAATGTCTTTTTTAGACGCTAATTCACTAGACGTATGAATATATCTGGTTGGTATTGAAATAACTCCTGAAGGTACACCTTCTCTTGTAATATGAATTGCTCCAGAATCAGTACCACCATACTCTAGAACTTCAAACTGATAATCTATGTTATTTTCCTTTGCAGTTTCTATCATGATTTTTCTTATCTTTGGATGAGTTATTAAAGAATTATCCTTAACTTTTATAGCAGCTCCTTTGTCTAAAGAAACAGCCATTGGTCTAGCTTTAGGAGTGTCACCTGTTGCAGTAACATCAAGTGAAATACCAATATCAGGATTAATTCCAAATGCTGAAGTTTTAGCACCTCTTAACCCAACTTCTTCTTGCACAGTGAAAACCATATAAATATCATTTTCAGTTCTTGATAGTTGTTTTAGAGCTTCTATCATTACATAGCATCCTATTCTGTCGTCTAATGCTCCAGTCATTACTCTATTTTCATTTTCATAATACGAATTATGATATACGCAGACATCTCCAATCATAACTTGCTTTTCAGCTTCTTCTTTACTAGAAACTCCTATATCAATAAACATTTTATCAAGCTTCATTTTACCGATATCTTCTAAGTGTTCACAATGAATTACACCAATAGTTCCATTTTCAAATATAACTCTTTGATTTAAGGAAATAAAAGGAGAGATTCCTCCTACGTTAGTGAATCTTAAAAATCCCTTTTCATCAATATCAGTAATCATTAATCCTATTTGATCCATATGACCAGCAATCATAATTTTTTTACCATTACCTTTTTTTCGTGCAATAAGGTTTCCAAGTGTATCAACCTTCATTTCATCTACATAATCCTTTATTTCTTCAGCAATTACATCTTTTATTCTCTCTTCCATACCAGATGGAGAGTACGTATCAACTAATTTTTTTAATAATTGCCCATTAAATTCCATCTATTTTAGCCCTCCTTCTTCTATCTTTTTTATTACCTGCTTTAATAATCTGCCGGTATTTTCATAATCATCCTTACTCATTACATTAATTGGAGAATGGATGTATCTGCAAGGAACAGATAATGTTGTTGTTACTGCACCTTCTTTAGCTGTATGAATTCTTCCGGAATCATTTCCACCTGCAGAGCTTCTTCTAAACTGATAAGGAATATTATTTTCTTTTGCTGTTTCTACAATCATATCTCTGAATTTTCTGTCAAAGATTGTTGTTCTATCCATAAGTGAAATAGCGGGTCCTTTTCCAACATTAGTTGATTGCAGGTGAGATTCGACATCTGTTGCATCTGCACACGTAGTTCCTTCTAAAACTATACCTATATCAGGATCAATTTGATATGATGCCGGAGCTGCACCAACCAGCCCTATTTCTTCCATTACAGTAAAGGCTGCGTAAATAGAAGCTTTTGTATCAGATTTTAATAAGTCTATTAGAATATTACATCCAACTCTATCATCTAGTGCCTTTGCTTTTACAAAGTTATCACCAAACTCAATATACTCGCTGTCAAATGCAATATAATCTCCAACTTGAACAATTTTTTCAGCTTGCTCATTTGACTTAGCCCCTATATCAATATAAAGATTATTATAATCTAAAGCTTTGGAACGTTCATTACTTTTTTGTAAGTGAATTGGTTTTGCACCTATTACTCCAGAAATTCTGTCTTTGCCAATTTTAACTACTTTTGAAACCAAAATTCTCTTATCTAAACCACCTACAGGCTTAAAACTAATTAAACCGCTTTTATCAATTTTAGTTACAATTAAACCTACTTCATCCATATGTGCAGCTATCATTATCTTAGGTGTTTCAATGCTTCCTTTTTTATATGCAATGATGTTTCCAATCCTATCAACTTTTATATCGTCAACATAATCTTTAATTTCTTCTATGATTAAATCTCTTACTTCTTTTTCATTACCAGAAACACCATTTGCCTCAGTAAGCTTTTTTAGTAGCATAATAATCCCTCCAAATTCTCACTTGTTATGCTAGATATAAACCTTGCAAGTAATTGACCGCATGCTTTAATGTCATCCATATCAATTGTTTCTACTGAAGTGTGCATATATCTTAAAGGTAATGATAGAAGCAGAGTTGGTACACCTGCTCTGGTAATCTGCATTGCTCTTGCATCAGTACCAGTTGGTCCAGCTTCAATTTCAGTTTGGAACTTTATATTATATTCTTTAGCTATTTCAACCAAATGTTTTCTAAGTGTAGGATGAATATTACCTCCCAGAGTTATTGCGGGTCCTTTACCAATATCTATAACATCTTCCTTTGGCAGCTCTGGTGTAGCACCAAATCCAACATCTATAGCGATACCTATATCCGGATTTATTTTATATGTACTTGTTACTGCACCTCTTAATCCAACTTCCTCCTGAACTGTAGATACATAGTAAACATCTGCTTCGTGTTTAAGTTTTGAAAGCTCTTTAACACATTCAAACATAGCAACAATCCCGGCTCTATCATCTAAAGCCTTTCCACTAACCCAATTACCTTGTAAATCAGTAAAAGACCTCTTAATAGATATTAAATCGCCTACTTCAACGAGTTTTTCAACAGCTTCTTTCTTAAGACCTACATCAATGCTTAAATCTTTCATTTTAATTGCATCATTTCTTTCACTTGGATTTGACAAATGCGGAGGCTTAGCACCAATAACCCCAAAAAGACACTCTTTTCCATGAACTAATACCTCTTGAGCTAATAAAGTTCTAGAATCAATACCGCCTACATTAGTAAATTTGATAAAGCCGTTTTTATCAATATCCTTTACCATTAAACCTATTTCATCCATGTGAGCTGCAATCATTATCTTAATATTAGTATCTTTGTTTCCTCTACTAACAGCAATTAAATTGCCTAGTTTATCTATTTGTATTTCATCTGTTAAGGGTTTAAATTCATTTATAATTGAATTTACAACTGTGTGTTCGTATCCTGAAATACCTACACCTTCACACAGCTCCTTTAAAAACTTTTTAGAATCCAAAGTAATTCCTCCTTTCACATCAATTAAAAATATTATAACACAAACTTCTTCGATTCTCTAATTAAAATTATCATTTAAACGCATTTTTTATAAAAAAAAGTCTTTGCTGTCTTAAACTTGAATCTATCCGGTAGGATTATCTGTTCTGTACTCCCAACAAATAATATACCTTGACTATTTAAAGAATCATAAAATTTCTTATATATAGTATTCTTTGCTTCCTCAGTAAAATATATCATTACATTTCTACAAATAATTAAATCATTATTTGCAGGATAATTATCTGACAGTAAATCAAGCTTTTGAAATTTAACTCTATTTTTAATTAACGGACTTATTTTATATGAATTTTTAATCTTCTCAAAATATTTATCTATAAAATCTTTAGGTAGATTTTGAAGAGTCTTTTCACCATATATACCTGCTTTAGCTTTATCCATTACATTCTCATCAATATCAGTAGCCAGTACATTTATTTTGTCTAATGGAAGAAATTTTGTTAAAAGCATTACCATAGAATAAGCTTCTTCTCCTGTTGAACAGGCACTACTCCAAATTTTAAGATTAAGATTATTACTTAATAATTCCGGCAGTATATGATTGCCTAAAACGTCCCACTGACTTGGATTCCTATAAAATTCTGTAACATTAATAGTAAGGTAATTAATGAAATCATTTAATAGCTTTTCATCATTTTCTAATCCTTCATAATAATCATCATAATCTTTAAAATTATTTCTACTTATTAGAGAATTAATCCTACGTTTCATCTGTTTTTCTTTATAACAAGATAAATCTATTCTTATAAGCTTGTACACTTTCTGCTTAAAAATTTCATATTTATCCATATTACAGCTCCTTTACAATTAGTATACTCACATTGGATTACAAAAAAAACATGTGGCAATATGCCACATAGAGAATGTAAAGGGGGTCTTGATGTACTTTGTGAGGTCATATTTATTGTGTGTAAAAATAATAAAATTATTCAATAAAAAAAGGGTTTAACCCTTTTTATTGATTTTCTGTGTTTGTATTATCAGCTTTTACCTTAGTATTTAAAATATCTTCAATTGTAACTTGCTCTTCTTCTTCAATTTTATAACTTTCATCTTTATTTTCCGTATTTTCTGCTTCTTTAATACTTAGGCTAAGCTTTTTATTTTCTTCACTTATTTCTAAAATTTTCACATTAACTATTTGTCCCTTCTTTAGTTTATCAGAAGGTTTATTAATATGTTCATTACAGATTTGAGAAATGTGAACGAGGCCATCTAAACCAGGTTCTAATTCTACAAACACACCAAAGTCTACCATATTAACTACTTTACCTTCTAAAACATCTCCCGCTTTATATTTCTCACCAGCATTGTGCCAAGGATGGCTGGTAGTCTGCTTTAATCCTAACGATATTTTACCTTTAGTTCTATCAAAATCTAACACAACAACATTAACTGTTTCTTCTTCCTTTACAATTTCAGATGGGTGTTTAATTCTACCCCATGATAAATCAGAAATATGAATAAGACCATCCATTCCTCCAATGTCTACAAACACACCAAAATCAGTTAACCTTTTAACAGTTCCTTGAATTTCTTTTCCCTTTTCTATTGTCTGCCATACTTTTTCTATCTTTTCTTCTATTTCTTTCTGTTCAACTATTTTTCTTGAAAGAATAACTCTTTTCTTTTGTTTATTAAACTCAATAATTCTTACATCTAATTCTTTTCCTTTATATAGCTCTAAATTTTCTACATATTTTATAGAAACATGTGAAGCCGGAATAAAGCTTCTGATATTATTAGCTAATGCTATTAATCCTCCATTAACTATTTCAGTAACTTTTACAGTTATAATTTTTTCAGTATTTAAAAACTCTTCTAGCTCTTCCCAATATTTAATGTCGTCAACTCTTTTCTTTGAAAGTAAAACGTTACCTTCTCCATCATCAAGCTTAATAACATAAACGCTTATTTTATCTCCTTCAGAAACAATTTCTTTTGGCTGAACATTAGGATCAGTGGACAATTCTTCTCTTTTTATAATACCGTCTGACTTATACCCAATATTCACCATAATTTCATCATCACTCACTAAAATAACTTTTCCTTCAACAATTTCTCCTCTTTTTAAGGTTACCATAGAATTTTCAATGGCTTCCATCATTTCACTCATTTTGTTGTCATTCATTTTTTTTATTACCTCCTTAATTATCCATTCGGGTGTCGAAGCCCCGGCTGTAATTCCAATTGTTTTATATTGAACTATTTCTTTAATAGGTAATTCATCAGGTGTTTCTATATGATAGATATTTTTACAGAATTTTTTGCTTATATCAACAAGTTTCTGAGTATTTGAGCTATGATACCCTCCAATTATTATCACTGCATCGGATTGCTTTGCAATTTTTTCACAAGCCAGCTGCCGTTCTTTAGTAGCACTGCATATAGTATTGAAAATCTCAACTTCTTGTGATTTCTTAGAAATTAATTTTGAAAATTTTTCAAAGCTTTCTTGAGTTAACGTTGTTTGTGCTACAATACATATTTTATCATATTTTGACATGTTTTCAATATCAGTTTGAGAGTTTATAATAATCGCAGAGTTTTCACACCATCCATTAATACCTATGACTTCAGGATGTTTTGGGTTTCCAATTATGACAATCTGGTATTCCTTTTGATAGAATTCTTTTACTTTTATTTGAATTTTTCTAACAAATGGGCAGGTTGAATCAATAATTTCAATATTGTTTTTCTCTGCTAATGCATATATCTCTAAAGGTACTCCATGAGAGCGTATAATTACTTTTGAATTTTTTGCATTTTCGATATTATCTATTACTTTTAAACCCAAGTTCTCTAACCGTTTGGTTTCTTGCTCATTATGTATTAATGGACCTAATGAAAACAAGTTATTTTTAGTTTTTGAAATTTCAGCAACAGTTGTATCAACAGCTCTGGATACTCCAAAGCAAAATCCTGAATTTTCAGCAATAAGAATTTTCAAGATTAATCCTCCCAATATTAGTATTTGTAGATATTATTTTTTTAACTCATATATTTTTTCTAATATAGTCTTACTAATATTTGTATACTCTTCAACTGATAATTTTTGAGTGTATAGACTGGAAAAGTCTATTGAATTGCCAATATATACATTGACTTTACTAAAAAACTTATAATCAGAATCAATATATACAGGTATAACAGGTGATTTACCTTTTATACATATCATACCAATTCCCGGTTTAGCATTATCTAAAGACATTTGTTTAACTCTTGTTCCTTCAGGGAAGATTCCTAATATGTTTTCCTGTCTTAAAATCTTTATAGATTTTTTTACAGCTGATAAATCTGCTCCCTCCCTGTCTACAGGTATAGTACCTAATTTTTTTAGTATAAAAGATAATGGCTTATTTTTAAACATCTCTTTTTTTGTCATAAAAAAAATCTGTCTTTTTATAGATAATCCTAAAAACACAGGGTCAAGCATACTTGCATGATTACTACAAATTACACTTTTGCCATTTTTAGGGATATTTTCAATGCCATAGACGTTAAGTTTAAAAATAAAGAAGAATGTAAAGTAGACCAGTCTACGAGCAAAATAATAAAATTTCATCTATTTCCTCCCTTTGTTTATAATACTTAAGATGTTATATACTACTTCTTCTATAGACATATTGGTTGTATCAATTTCTATAGCATCTTTACTTTTTTTTAAAGGTGAAATGTCCCTAGTAGTATCTATTCTATCTCTTTCTTTAATTCCCTCTATTATTTTTTCTAAATTAACATTTTTATTTACTTTTTTTAATTCTTCAAACCTTCTTTTACCTCTCTCTATTACTGAAGCTGTTATAAAAAATTTAAAATCTGCTTTTGGCAAAACATGTGTGCCTATATCTCTTCCATCCATTATTACGCTTTTTTTCATAGATATTTGTTTTTGTATTTCAACCAATTTTTCTCTAACTTCTTTAATTTTAGCTATACTAGAAACATTATTACTTATAATATTTTTTCTGATTTCTTTATCAATAATTTTGTTATCTAAAAAAATGTGATTATTATTAAAATCAATGCTTGTATTATTTAAAAGTTTAATAATTTCCTCAGTATCTTTAACATCAATATTTTTACTGAGGATTTTATATGTAAAAGCTCTATACATTGCACCTGTATCAATATAATCTATATTAAGCTTTTCAGCTAATATTTTAGCTATAGTGCTTTTTCCAGCTCCAGCAGGACCATCAATTGCTATTGCTAGTTTTGTCATAAGCTCCACTCCTTATATAAAATTATAACCACCAAAAGGTGGTTTTGTACATTTAATTATATATTAACTACTTACTATAGACAAGATTATTTTAAAATAACTTTACCAAGAAACTCAATTGATTTTTTTGTTACAGCTATAGTGTCTAATTCAGGAAGTTTAATATTTTTACTAATTCCGTCTACTCTTACAGTAACATTTTCATCATATTTTGTTCCATTTATTTCAATTAAATCATTATTGTAAACATTAAGTCTAACTTCTTCAACATTTTTAAAATTAGAAAAAACTTCACCATTGATTAAAACTTCAATACCATCATATTTTTTATCTTCTAACTTTATGATAACTATACCGCTATCTTCAGAGACAGATTTATTAAGCTCTTTTTCAAAATTATTCACACCAGCTATAAACGTAGATAAATCATTATTATTTATTACTAACTGTAATGCTATAAGAAATACAACACTAATTAAACATATGGTTAGTAAAATAGATTCAATTTTGTTGAAAAGACTTTTATAGCCTTTCAAGCTTTCACCTCCTAAAACATTTCCTATTGTTTATATGTTATGCAGATAATAAAAAAAAATGTACCTTTAAGCACATTTTTTAGACGGTAATAACATTTAGTATAAAACTTCAACAGTTCAAACCCGCTAAATACCCTGTAGAATAAGCTATCTGTAGATTAAATCCTCCCGTTAAGGCATCTACATCAATTATTTCCCCTGCAAAAAATAATCCTTTTACTATCTTTGATTCCATTGTTGATGGATTAATTTCATTAGTTGAAATTCCACCAGAAGTTATAATTGCTTCATTTAGAGGTCTAAATTTTTCAAAGGTTAGTTTTAGACTTTTAAGAATTTCAATAAGTTTTCGTCTTTCATTTTTAGTTATCTGATGAACAAACTTATCTCCATCAATACTAGATAATTTAATGATTACAGGTATAAGTTTACTTGGAAGCAAATCATTTAAAGAGTTTTTAAATTGTTTTCTTGAGTATTTCTCAAAATCTCTAATGATTCTCTTTTCCAGCTTATCTTCTGACAATGAAGGCTTTAAATCTATGTAAATTTCAATTTTATCATGTACATATTTGTTTATATAATTACTCATAGTTAGTGCAATTGGACCTGAAATACCAAAATGAGTAAAAAGCATTTCTCCAAAATCCTCAAATATCTTAGAAGACTTATTATATGCTGAGATGCTTACATTCTTTAATGATAGTCCCTGTAAATCTTTTACCCATGCTTCTTTGACTTCACATGGTACTAAAGCAGGTTTTGGTTTTACTATACTATGTCCTAAAGTTTTAGCGTATTTATATCCGTCGCCGCTAGAACCTGTCTGTTTATATGACATTCCTCCTGTTGCGAGAATGATCTTATCAAAAGTTTCAAAGCTGTCGTTATTAAAAAATATATTAAATTTACCGGATTTATTTAGTTTAATATTCTTTATATCTTTATTAAGCATAATTTTTACATTATTATCTATTAAATACTTCTTAAGAGCATTAATTACGTCACTTGATTTATCACTCTCGGGAAAAACTCTATTACCTCTTTCAACCTTTGTTTTAACTCCGTACTTTTTTAGTAAATTAATAATATCATAATTACTGAACGTATAAAATGCACTGTATAAAAATTTATTATTAACTATAACATTCTGTAATAATGTTTCAATATCACTATCATTAGTAATATTACATCTACCTTTTCCAGTAATAAAAAGTTTTTTTCCTAATTTATTGTTTTTATCAAAAAGAGATACATTTTTATTTCTTAAACCAGCAGTACCAGCTGCAATCATTCCTGCTGGACCGCCACCAATTACTGCGATTTTATCATCCACTATTATACCTCCCTTAGATGACAAGTATCGTTTAATAATAAGATTACCGGATATTCTTCTTTATATTCTATAATACTTATCCCAGTATTACTTGATGTTAGTTTATGATAATTTGAAAGGTCTAAATTTAATATTCCCAATAAAAGTGCTTTTATTGTAGCACCATGTGAAACCATTAAAACATTTTTGTTAGGGTGTTTCTTTCTAAGATCGTTTATAGTAGACAATGTTCTTTCTTGTACCTGAAGCAATGTTTCAGCACCTTTTAAAGACCATTTATGAGGTTGTGACCTCCATATGATATGTTCTTTTGGATATTTAGTTTGTAAATCTTCAACAGATAATCCCTGCCATTGTCCAAAATTCATTTCTCTAAGACTTTGTTCTGTTTCTATGTTAATTTTTAAAATTTCTCCAATTATTTTAGCTGTTTCAAAAGCTCTAGACAAATGACTTGCATATATGTAGTCAATTTTTTCATGTATCAATCTATACGCAGCTTTCTTTGCTTGTTCTTTACCTTTATCTGTTAATTGTATGTCAGTCGTTCCTTGTGTAATTTTTTTTATATTCCACTCAGTTTCACCATGTCGAAGTAAATATAAGCGTTCCATATTAATCCTCCTAACAAATTATTATTAAAAAATTGGCATCATAATAAATGCCAATTTTAAAAACTTAAGAATTATAACATTGATAAAGTAAGCTATCGAATAAATTTACTTATTATTTGATTTATCTTTACTATCATATACGTTATATTCTTGCCATATATTTTCCAGCTTGCTTAAAGATTCAGTAATTTGATTTTTTTGTCTCATACCTATTGCTACAATTAAAGCATTAATTAAGCTCATAGGTGCTACCAGAGAATCAACAAAAGACGCCATATTACTTTTTCCAATTAGAGTATAATCTGATATGGCAGCTATAGGAGATGCCATACTGTCAGTTATACCTACAATTTTACATTGCTGTTCTTTTACATATTGTAAAGCATCCAAGGTTTTCCTAGAATATCGTGGATAAGCAATACCAATTACCAAATCATCTTTTGAAACCCTTAACAGTTGTTCAAATACATCGCTCATACCAAAGCTTACAACCTTAATATTGTCTAAGATTAATCCTAAATAAAACCCCAAATATCCAGCCAAAGAAGTAGAACTTCTTAATCCGATTATATAAATTCTTTTAGCTTCAAAAACACTGTGGATGACCTGTTCAAAAATATTCATATCAATTTCGTCAATTGTTTCTCTGATATTTTCAATATCAGCTTTTAATACTTTTTTTAATACAGTGCCTTTATTAGTAAAATCATCAGACATACTAAGTCTTTGAACTGTAGTAAGTTTATTTTTAATTAATTCATGTAAAGAAGTCTGAAGGCTTGGATAACCTTCAAACCCTAGGGCAATAGCAAATCTTACTACAGTAGATTCACTGACACCCACTATATCTCCTAGCTTTGAAGCAGTCATAAAAGCAGCTTTATCATAGTTATTAATAATGAACTCAGCAATAAGTTTTTGACCTTTACTAAGTCTAGAATACTTTTCTTGAAGTATTTTTAATAAATCTTTTTTTTCAACCTCCATATAATCATCCCTTAATAATGTTTATAGTTCTAAACGAGATTAAAACCTTCCGTTAAAGCTTTTATGTTTAATTCTTCTGTTCCCTTAGGTACTCTGTTTAATACAGCTTTTTGTAAAGAGTCATTAGTTGTAACCTTAGTTATAGCGTTTATAGCAGCTAAAGCTACTATATTGGCAACCATAGGTTTACCAACTTTATCAATTGCAGTTTTTAATATTGGTAAAGAATAAACCTGTATATCATTTCTCTGTGGTATATTTACACTATCATCTATTATCAAAACACCATTTTTCTTTAAAGATTTAATGTATTTATCACAAGCAATTTGAGTTAAAGAAAGTAAAATGTCACACTCTCTAACTTTTGGGTAGTTTATATCACTATCACTGATAATAACCTCTGACTTACTAGCTCCACCTCTTGCTTCCGGACCATATGATTGAGATTGAACAGCATTATTGCCATCATTTAGAGCTGCTTCAGCTAATATTATACCTGCAAGTATAAGACCTTGACCACCAGAACCACTCAATCTAATCTCACATTGATTTGACATACTATCTCTCCTTTTGAAAACTGTCTATTATTTTTTGGTATTCTTCTGTATATTCAGGCTCTTGTGATTTATAGAATTCACCTATCAAGAACTTACCTTGTATTTTTTCCTTTGGAAGTTTATCTGCCGCTTTAACATTTACTGCATTTGTCTTTAAGTAATTCATCATACTAACAGCATCACCTTTTTTATTCTTTCTTCCGTAATATGTTGGACAAATACTTACAGCTTCTATAAATGAAAACCCTTTATTTTCTAGACCAGTTTTAACCTGCTGTGTAATCATATTTACATGGTAAGCTGTAGATCTGGCAACATAAGTTGCTCCCGCTCCCTGAACCAGCTTGCATAAATCAAAATTCTTATCTATATTTCCAAATGGAGCAGTAGTACCCTTATCTCCAGTCGGAGTTGTTGGAGAATATTGCCCGCCAGTCATTCCATATATATTATTGTTAAAGACAATAGTAGTTATATCAATATTCCTTCTAGCAGAGTGAATTAAGTGATTACCTCCAATCGCAGCACAATCTCCATCCCCGGTTACTACTATAACTTTTAATTCAGGTTTTGCCATCTTTACTCCTGTAGCATATGCTAATGCTCTTCCATGTAATGTATGAAAAGTGTTAAAGTCCATGTATCCGGGTGCTCTAGATGAACATCCGATACCTGAAACTACACAGACATCATCTTTGTTATATCCTAATTCATCCACTGCTTTTGTAATAGCTCTCATAATAATACCATGACCACATCCCGAACACCAGATGTGAGGTAACCTATTAGTTCTAAAATTATTTTCTATCAGAGTATTAGTCACTTTATTGTACCTCCTTAATTTTAGCTAGTATTTCATCAGGAGTAATTAATTCTCCGTTAGCTTTGCCGCATTTAGTAATGTTAGTGTACTTGTTAGCAACTCTTTCAACCTCTAATACATATTGTCCTAGGTTCATTTCAGCAGTGATAATATTTTTTACTCTCTTACCTAATTGAGCTATTTGTTTTTCAGGGAAAGGCCAAATTATCATAGGTCTAAATAGTCCAACCTTCAATCCTTCTGCTCTAGCCATATCAACTGCACTCTTAGCAGATCTGGCAGTGATTCCATAGGAGATTACTGCAATATCAGCATCATCTAATTTATATTCTTCATATAAAGTAAGGTCATCAATATTGTCATCAATTTTTTTCATAAGTCTGTTAACTAAATCCCCTGCTACCTTTGAATCATTACTAGGGAATCCTGTTTCATCATGAATTAAACCGGTAACATGGAATCTATATCCTTCACCGTATGCAGCCATTTCCGGAGCTACTTGTCCTTCTTTAATTTCATATGGCTTATATTCATCTAGTCCTTTTTCAGGTTTTAATCTATCAATTATTTCTATTTCATCAGGATCTGGTATTTCAATTTTTTCTCTCATATGCCCTATAACTTCGTCAGTTAAAAGTATAACGGGCATTCTATATTTTTCGGCATAATTAAAAGCCTTTACAGTTAAATCGAATGTTTCTCTTACAGATGAAGGGGATAAAGCTATTACAGGGTGGTCACCATGAGTACCCCATTTTGCCTGCATTATATCACCTTGAGCCGGCATAGTTGGTAATCCGGTACTTGGACCTCCTCTTTGAACATTTACTACAACACATGGTACTTCTGCTAAAACAGCATAACCTAAATTTTCTTGTTTCAGTGAAAATCCCGGTCCGCTTGTAGCTGTCATAGATTTTAATCCTGCTAAAGAACCTCCGATAACAGCTGCCATTCCAGCAATCTCATCCTCCATTTGTATGAATTTACCTCCAATTCTAGGTAATCTTAATGAAGAAATTTCAGCGATTTCTGTAGATGGTGTTATAGGATAACCAGCAAAGAATTTCATACCAGCAGCTAATGCACCTTCAACACATGCTTCATTTCCCTGCATAAGCTTAATCTTTTTATTTTTCATTTTTCTTACCTCCTAGATAAATAGCATAATCAGGACAACGTAACTCGCATTGACTACACTCTATACAGGCGTCAATATTTTTTATATTGATTTTTCCATCTTTAATTTCTAAAACATTAGCTGGGCAAAATTCTACACAGATATAACAACCTTTACACCATTCTTTATTAATCTTAAGTCGTTTTGTCTTTTCAGCGGTCAAAATAAGTCCCCCTTCGATAATTATATATCAATCCTTTACAATAATAATAATAACAGAATGGGGTGTAAAATGCAATTTTTATTTCATATTTTCAAAAATTACTTTCAATATGCAAGTTTAATTTCATTTTATGCAAAATTATGATTGTGTTAAATATTAATATTCCATTTTTTCATTTCATTTAAATATTTATAATCTGTTAAATCAAAATGTAATGGAGTTATAGATATATACCCGTTTTTAACACATTCGACATCACTGCTTTCTGAGTTACTAATCTCAATAAGACTACCGGATAGCCAGTAATAGCTTCTGCCCATAGGGTCTGTTCTTTGATCATAGCTGTTTTCATACCTTCTAATACCTAACTCTGTAATTTTTATACCGTTTATATCGTCATAATTTTTTGAAGGAAAGTTTATATTTAACACTAAATTATCAGGCATTTTATTTTCTAAAGCTCTTTGAACTAAATTGCAGGAAAAAAAAGCAGCACCTTCATAATTTATTTTAGTTTTTGTTCCATAAACTGACATTGCCAGTGAAGGTATATTATGTATGGCACCTTCAATAGCTGCTGAAACAGTTCCTGAATATATTACATCAGTTCCTAAGTTTGGACCATTATTAATACCAGATACTACTATGTCAGGCTTTTGCGGCAGAATAGATTCTACAGCTATTTTTACACAATCACTAGGAGTTCCGTTTATACTCCAAGCATCGATATTAGAATCATGAAAATCTACTCTTTCAACTCTTAAAGGTTGGTGCATTGTAATAGCGTGACCTGTTGCACTTCTTTCTCTGTCAGGAGCTACAATAATAACTTTTCCAAGCTTTTTTAAGCTATAAGCTAATTTTTTTATTCCAATGGCATTTATACCATCATCATTTGTTACTAATATTTTCAAATCCACCACTCCCTTAATATATTTATTCCTTATAGTAAATAATATTATTATATTT
Source organism: Tissierellales bacterium (assembly GCA_028280805.1). Classification (GTDB taxonomy): domain Bacteria; phylum Bacillota; class Clostridia; order Tissierellales; family VENL01; genus JANQLB01. The sequence goes on along the minus strand of JANQLB010000090.1, from coordinate 89,325 downwards.
AATTATAGTTGTAAACATAGGAGTGATATATTTGATTCAAATAGATGATGCAGGCAGCGGAAGTTTAGTTGGAGGAACATGTATTGGAGCAATGAGAGTTGAAACTAAAGAATTTTTTTATGAAATTATTCCAATTAAATATTATTCCGAAAAACATTTTATAACTAAGGATTATCTAGATTATGTTATAGAAATTGTAAAAAGATTATTAGAAAAACTAAACTATAAAAAAGATGAACTTATTGAAGTATGTAGAGGTTATATGTTTGATAGGCTGAGAAAATGGTTTACTAAAAAGAACTATGCATTTCAAAGTGTAAAGATTGGAGAGCCTTTACAAACTGTTATTGAGGAAACGTTTGAACAATATACTATATCTCTAGGATTACCTAAGGAATATATTAGATATACAAAGTATCCGTTTCATTTTCATACTCTTTTAAAATGGGTGTATGCTGACTATGAAAATCGTGTTAATGTATGTAAAACAGGATGGAAAAGCTGGGTAAAATACGGACATTTAGAAACAAAGCTATCTATAGATAATGTTTCAAAGTCAAATTACGTATGTCTTAAATGTGGAGAACCTATAAAAGATAATTCTCAAGTAAAGAAAATTCAGTATATCAGTAATAGACCTTCAACTATATTTCTTCATTCAAGGTGTAATTATGAACAAGTAAATAATAAAGATTTAAAGCTTAAAACTATTGTGAATACATAGTAAATGTAAAAAGGACTCCTTTTAACGGGAGTCCTTTAATATTTATTATAATTATATAGGATATGTTTTTTCTTCACTATTTAGGAGTGAAGCATCAATTTTATATTTTTCGGCTTGTCTGTATTGAAAATATCTAAGGGCTACTTGAGGGAATAAGGCATAGGATAAAACATCTTCCTCTTGTTCAATATATTCCTTAATCTCATTTTTAAGTTTATTAAGCTCAGGTTCTAGTAAGTCTGCTGGTCGTCCTGTATAAACTTCTTCATTTCCAATAATTTTTTCTTTAATCTCTTGTGAAATAGGAACTGTAGGTTTTCCATATAGCCCTTTAACATAATTTTTAATTTCAGAAGGAACCATTTTATATCTTTCACCTAATATAACGTTAAACACAGCTTGTGTACCAACCATTTGACTCATAGGCGTAACTAAAGGAGGGTATCCTAAGTCTTCTCTTACTTTTGGAACTTCTTCTAACACCTTTTCATACTTATCCATTGAACGCTGCTGTTCTAATTGAGAAACAAGGTTTGAAAGCATACCGCCGGGGACTTGATAAATTAAAGCTTTTGCATCTACACTAAGTACTTTAGGATTTAAAATTCCTTCTTTCATATATTTTTCTTTAATAGGTCTAAAGTATTCAGCAATTTCATTTAATAGTCCTAAATCAAGACCAGTATCATATGGAGAATTTTGTAAAGATGCAACCATAGGTTCTGTTGAAGGCTGACTGGTTCCATTACCAAAAGGAGATAATGCAGTATCAATAATATCAACACCAGCTTCAACAGCTTTCATATATGTCTGGTTAGCTACACCGCTTGTAAAATGAGAATGTATCTGTAAAGGAATATTTACTGCTTCTTTTATTCTCTTAACCATTTCTACAGCCTCATATGGAAGCAGAATTCCTGACATATCTTTAATACAGATAGAATCAGCTCCTTCATTTTCCATCTCTTTTGCAACGCTTACATAATAATCAACATTATGCACAGGGCTGACTGTATAAGAAATAGAAGTTTGTGCATGACCTCCGGCTTCTTTTGTAGCTCTTATAGAAGTTTTAAGATTTCTAATATCATTTAGTGCATCAAACATTCTAATAATGTCTATACCATTACTTATAGCCCTTTTTATAAATTCTTCAACGACATCATCGGAATAATTCTTATATCCTAATAGATTCTGACCTCTTAAAAGCATTTGCAGTTTGGTATTTTTAACGTTTTTTCTTATTATTCTTAGTCTTTCCCAAGGGTCTTCATTTAAAAATCTTATACACGCATCAAATGTAGCTCCTCCCCATACTTCTAACGAATGATAACCTACCTGATCAAGTTTTTCGAGAATGGGAAGCATTTCTTCAGTTTTCATTCTTGTTGCGATAAGAGATTGATGACCATCTCTTAGCACTGTTTCTGTTACTTTAATCTTAGACATATTAAACACTCTCCTATCCTTTCTTTTCAACACCAATAAGCACCGGAGGCTTATTTTTTTGATTAATAAAGTCAATTTTTATGGTATTATACTCTCTTTGGTCTAAACTACTTAGAAGATTCTCAACTTCAATACTTTCTTCTTTTCCTCCTTCATGACCTGAATATATAACTACAAGTAGGATACCATTTTTACTAAGCAATTCCAAGCCTTTTTTTAAAGCAATAATTGTAGTTTCTGACTTAGTAATTATCTTATGGTCTCCTTTTGGAAGATATCCAAGGTTAAAAATTATTAAATTAACTTCATTTTTAACATAAAAATCTATGTTCTCATGGCCGTCTTCTATTAAAGTTACTCTATTAATTAAATTTAGTTCTTGTAACTTTTTTCTCGTATTTTGAATCGCCATATCTTGAATATCAAATGCAAAAACTTTACCGTTTACTCCTACTTGATCAGCTAAAAAAGCGGTATCATTACCATTTCCTGCCGTAGCATCTATAACAATGTCACCATCTTTTACACTTTCTCTTATAATGTATTTAGCTATATCTGTAGCTTTATTGAAAAATTTACTTTTCATTTAATCCCTGCCTTTAGATTTGCAATTTTTTGAAAAAAACTCCTCTAAGTTACATTTAATAATTTCATCATAAGGTATTTTTTCTTTTATTATTTTAGGTGTTGTATTAGGTAAAATTGACTTAAATCCAATTGAGATTAAAAAAGAATTTTTCTCATGATAATATATATCTTTGATTCCGTTTCTTAAGCAATAATTAAAAGCTGACCTTAAAAGTCCATCACCAAACTTCTGACCTCTATAACCTTCTGAAACAATTATATATTTAAGAATACCATAAGTATCATGTTTTTCAACTCTGCTTACACCTACTATTTTATCATTTTCACTAAGAATATAAATAATGTTATTATTTTCTAATCCAGTTATTTTTTCAATAGAATTAGAAATAAGTATTTTATTAACTGCTTCTAAATTATCATAACTTTTAATGACTCTACCAGAAATCATTATTATTTCCTCCTTACTTTGTCCGATAGTTTTAAAAAGAAAAACCATTATGGAAATGTCCATAATGATTTTGTTAAAGCTGGTTTTTCTTTAAATACTTTAACTCTCTATCTGATACGTATCTCCATTTTCCTTCTTTCAAATTACCTAGTTGTATTATACCCATAGCTGTTCTCTTTAAATCAATAACAGGATTGCCTATTTTTTCGCACATCTTTCTAATTTGACGGTTTCTACCCTCATGTATCTTAATCTCTACTATAGAAGAATAGGTATAAGATTTAAGGATTTTAATACTTGCTTTAGCAGTAGTATATCCATCAATTTTTAATCCATTTCTAAAATTCTCTAATGCTTGTAAAGATGGTTTCCCTTTAATTTTAGCAATATATGTTTTTATAATCTCGTGACTTGGATGCGTGAACTTATAAGTTAAATTACCATCATTGGTTAGTAATAATAATCCTGATGTATCATAATCTAATCTACCAACAGGGTAAATTCTTTGTTCAATGTTAGAAACTAAATCTATCACTGTTGGTCTCTTAAATTCATCTGACACAGTCGTAACATATCCTACAGGTTTATTTAATACAACATAAATGTTTTGATTTTCAATTTTTATGATTGTATTATCGACCTCTATTATATCGTTATCAGGGTCTATTTTAGCTCCTAATTCATTAATAACTGCTCCATTAACTTTTACTCTATTTTGTATAATAATCTCTTCACATTTTCTTCTAGAAGCTATACCGCATCTAGCCATGTATTTTTGTAATCTCATTTGTAAATCCCACCTTCACAACTATATAATCATTATAACTTATTTTTAGTTAAAGTTTAATAAGGTATTATATTTATTTTTGCTGTAGTTTATATAAGTTTTTCATTATAAATATCTAATAGATCTATACGCTGAATTTTACGTTTGATTTTTTCATTGTCAATAATATATAGTCCTATATCATTCATTCTCTGGAAGTATTCAGAACCTGCAAAGGTATATCTTTTCTTTAACCCTTCTTTAGTGTCAATTTGTTCATTTGCATAGGATATAATATCTCCGATTGCTAAATTTCTTGGTAATTCTAGTAATGGGATACCAAGGCTTAATCTTACACTATTATGGCCTGCTAAAGTTCCTGTAACTATAGCTTCCGTATGACCTACAAATAATCCGGATTTTTCTCCGGCACAAAGTAAATTGTTTAAACCATCTACCTTCATAGAATTACTTCTAGGAGCAATTGACAAGTATCTTATAGAATTTCCTAGTCCACCTGAATAAGGATCTTCGTACCTTGCATTCTCTAAACCTTTAATTTTACGAAGTTTTTCTAAAGGGTAGAATGGAGTCATAAGTTTAGCATGACCAGTGTCCAAGAGTATAATATTTTCAGCAAATTCTTTTAAAGCATACTGCTGACACACCTTCATATCTAGTTTATCTAATTTTACATCTTCCTTAGGCACAGGAAGTATGCAAACACCAGTTTTTTCCAGCTCATCTCGGATTTCTTCACTCAATGATTCTTTATTTAGTTTACAAGAACCACTAAAAGCTCCATATGCTTCATCTCCTCTTTGACCTAAAATGTCTTCAACTCCAGCTCTTTGACTTATACTGATTCGAGGACCAAAGGAAGGACATCTTAAAATACACATAGAACAACCATTACCATACTTTAGACAATTTCCCATAGGTCCGGTAGATCCTGTAGTTTCAATAAATACATCTCCATTAATTACACTTTCATCTGATAAAACAATTCCTTCTATATTATCTCCTTTTTTTATAACATCTACTGCCCTATTTTGAAGAAGAACTTCTATATCCATTTTTTTAAGTAATCTTCTTACCATAGGCTCTACTTTTGCAACATCGTATAAGGCTGCATGCTTATGACCGGGAAAGTCTATATTTGTGTGTCTTGATGCTTCATCGGTTATATTAAACAATTCCCCAGCACCTAAGAGAGTATTTTCTGCGGCTGCTGTGAATCTACCGTTATTTCTCATAATTCCTCCTACGTTCCCCAGTCCAATCAGCATATCGGTTTTTTCAATCAGTATAACTTCAGCTCCGGCTTTTTTTGCAGATATGGCTGCTGCACTGCCAGCCCAACCTCCTCCTATTATTACTACTTTAGTCACTTATAATCCTCCCTTCTATTGCTTCTCTTATATTAATTTGAGTCTTACATGTTTTAACTGATTTTCCGTTTTTCAAAAACGTTGAACATGATCCGCATACACCTTCACCACAGCAAAATTCATTATTATTTGTAGCTACTATATAAGGATTAAGGTTTTTTTGATCTATTAATCCAATTATATAAGCATGAGTTACATCTGATCCACCGCTAAATACAAGTTTAACATTTTCAGTTTGCAGATTATTTTTTATTAATGATTTTCCTCTATCTGATTTTATATCTTCTTGTATAATAATAAGATTTTCAGAATTTAAATCTTTTATAAAATCTGTAATTATTACTTTTTCTATTGCTCCCCTATCAACAATAAACGTCACTTTATTATTATTGTAAAGCAGTTTTTTAATAACAAGATTAGCAGGAGCTTGAGCTATACCTCTTGCAATTACTAAACAATTTTCATTTTTCACAGCTTTTAAATACCTTTTTCCTAATAACCCGTTCCAATAAGGTCCTCTTACAATAATTTCTTTACTGGCCTTGTCAAGCATTTTAGTTTTAGAACCTAGTATTTGATAAGCTATATAGATATATCCATTCTGTTCATCAGTATCCATAATTGACATTGGGGCATCAAAATAGTGCTTCATATCATTATTTCTCAGAAAAACATAAGCACCAGGTTCTTTTAGCTGCCTAGCTAATGTTTTTGTAACTTTTAGCTTTATAATCACACAGTTGTCGCTTATTCTTATCTTTTCAACAATTTGGCTGTTAAAAATCTGTCTGCTCATCTTACTTTTATAACCATTCATGGCATACTCCTGATAGATACATATACCTCTCCAATGGCAATCGCAAAAGTCTTTCCCTTGTAAATGCGAACAAGTTATGCACTCATTAGTTTCTGCCAAGTAACATGGACAAAATTCGCTGCCAACATCTACACAATCTAATCTCTGTTGTGGCAAATTTATTCCTCCCTTCTGAAACAATTTCCCTACAATATTAAAGTATTGATATTCAGGTTTTTTGTTACAAAAACTAAAAAAAAGATAAAAGCAAAATACTTTTATCTTTTACTAAATTAATATTAAAATTTAATGTTTGTTGGATAACTATTTAATTCATATATGTTACAGTATCTTTATCTAATTCAATTGATTTATTGCAATATTTAAGATGCATTTTATCATGAGAAATGATAAATATAATTTTATTGCTATTCATTGATGTAATAGTTTGATAAATTTCATCAGCTGTTTCTTTATCTATATTACTTGTAATTTCATCTAAAACTAATACATCACAATCACTAAAAATAACTCTACTTAAAGCAATTTTTTGTTTTTCTCCTCCAGATAAATTTGCACCATTTTCTTCTATTACGGTATCGAAAGATTTGTTTGTTAAAATAGAACTCAGTAATGGGAAGTCTTTTAACAGAATAATTTCTTCCTCATTAACGGTACGACCTAAAAATAAGTTTTCCTTCAATGTTCCTGTAACTATTGGTACATCCTGAGACATATAAATTAAGCGACTCCTAAGACTTTTATTTTCTATTTTTCTAATATCAATTCCATTAATAAAAACAGTATCAGATGTTCTGAATTTTGGTAGTAATTTCATTAAAGTTGACTTTCCAGTTCCTGAATCACCATTAACTGAAATGATGTCTCCCTTTTTAAAAATTGAATTAATATTTGATTTTATAATATGTTCACCCACTGATAAATTTTTAATATTAAATTCTATTTGATCTATTGAAGAAATTATTTCTTCACCATCTTCTTCTTGATTATTTTCAAGATATTTTATAAATTCATAACTATTCTTCAACTCTCGAGATGCCAGATTTGCTCCAACTATTCCATTTATTGCATTAAAATATATAGGAAGAATTATGCTCAATAATACAATAGAAAGTGGATTATCTCCTTTAATAATAATTCCATACGCTAATAAAAGAATCATTAAATTTTTCGCCAATTCATTAAATGATCGTAAAGTAACACTTATGCTTTGAGCAAAGCTATTAACTTTTGCCATAGAACTGTAAATTTTTGAAAAATGATTTCTCATAGTTAAATAAAGTTCATCTCTTGTACTCAACTGTTTAATATAATCTGTCTGCTGGCATAAATTTATTATGTCTTTCCACCCATTAGATGTTGATTCCTGCATTATTTTTGATCTTTTTTGAAGTTCTTTATTTAGCATTTTATATCCAAAGTAGTTAAATGGCAGTAAAACAAAAAGTATAAGAGACAAAATTGGATTAAAAGTAAGTACTAATATAATTACTGCAAATACAATCATTATATTAGCACACATTTTAACAAAACCATCTGAAATGTAAGTGTATAAACTATTTATACTAATAGATATACGTTCTAAAAAATAAGTAGGTCCTTGATTATTAATGTTATCATAAGATAATCCAAATACTTTATTAATGAGCTGAAGACCTTGACTAATATTAAAATTTAGGGCAAAATGTTCTCTTAAATATACCATTAAAATCTGAATGAAATATGAACATAAAAGAAATACAGCTATAATTATTATATGATTTATTCCAATATTACTATCGTTTGCAATCCATCGATTTAGCAAAATTGGAGTCATCATAATAGCAACTGCGTTAAATAATATTAAAAAGAATAATAGTATTACAAATGGAATATGTTGTTTTAATAGTTTCATTATATTTCCCCCAATTAAGAATATATTAGTTATTTGATAAAAGAAAATTAATTTTATGTACCTGTTTCTCAAGTAATGACAAAATATACGTAATATCACAATGTGAAAAATCTACATCATTTAATACTATATCTGGAATTAAACCATAATTAAATATATTATCGTCTAATATTACTTCATATTTAGGTACTGCTATATTATATCCATTTTCTAATGACATATTTTTATGAATAATGTTTTTCCCATAAGATTTTTCACCAATTAAAATGGAGTTTGTATTTTGTCGAAGATATGCAGCAAATATTTCAGCAGAACTTACTGTCTGTTGGCTAATAAGTATCAGTATTTGATTAAACTCTCGTAAAGCTTTAGGTTGAGTTGCATATTTGAAGTACTTATTGTTTTTGCCGCGTAAAGTGAGAAAAGTAGTATTTTTTCTCAAAAAATAATTTAAGGACTGTACCATCTCTTTGAATGAACCTCCAAAATTTTCCCTTAAATCAATAATAATATTAGAAAATTTATGAGCATCATATTCTAATATATTATTTAATTTATTCCCAAATGCTGTCGCATAAATATATAAGTATTTTTTATCATCAACCATTACGCATTTTGTTTTTATGCAGATTTCATTTTTTTTAAAATTAACATTAGTAAAATTATCGGTAATTAATAAATTTTTATCTCCACTTATTCTTAACACTAAAATTTTTATGGCATTAACATTATCTTTAATAAAAAAATCATATGGTAAGATATCATTTATTAATAAAATCATATCTCCTTTACATAATTTTTTAAAACATAACTTTTTATTTTTTTGTATAAAATAAAAACCTGACTTAATTTCTAATTCTAATCCTAAACTTTTAAGAATAAAAATACATTTATTATTAATTTTTAAAAAATTATCATTTTGAGATAAAATAGTTTGAAAAAGAATTAGATTTTCATCTATTTTTATATCATTAATATATTCTGAATTCAGTTTATTAATGGATTCATAAAATTTAGTTAATATTTTTGTCACCTCCATTTATATGTTATAAAAGTAATTTGTGATAATTAATTGACTATAAACAATAAATTTTAAACATTTTAAGATATTTATTACCTTCTAGTAAAGTTTATATTAGAAACTCTATCTATGCACATTTTCCTTAAATCTTTGCACATAAATTCTAAATTGTGATCTAGAGAACCATAAACATTATATGCTAAAGCTCTACAGCCTCCTCCACATAAATACTTTATATCACAAACAGAACATTTTTGAATTTTCAGAACATTCAACTTTCTAAAAGTATCAGTAATAGGAGATGATTCTAATTTTTCTAACCAATTAGAATCCAATATATTGCAAATAAAAAATTCTTCTTTTATCAAATTTTGACAAGGATATATATCTCCATTTGAATTTATTGCAATAATACGATAGCAAGCACCACATCTTGATGGTTTATATGCACAATCCTTATCATAACCTAAAACTTTATCATAATCAGGTAAATATTTCAAATCATTCCTACAATTTGGAAGAAAAGGTACATACATAAATTCACATGACAGCTCATTAGTCACATAATTTTTCATATCATCCAATAATGATTCACAACCTTTTGTAATTACAGACCTAATTGCTATTTTTTCTTTATGTATTTCTGGTATTTCTTTTATTGTAGAATATAAATCTGATTTATTTAATCCTATTCTTTTATTATATGATTCATTTCCAGGGTCAACACTAATTATCATTACATCAACATATTTTAAAATTTCTTTTTTATCATTTAGAAAGCTTCCATTTGTTAATAATTCAACATGCATTTTTAACTTTTTTATATAGGCACATAATTCTACAATATCTTTTCTTAAAAGCGGTTCTCCTCCGGTTATTATAATAGATTTTGTTCCAACTTCTTTTAATTTGTTTATAATATATTTTAATTGATCAGTATTTAGTTCCGGTGTAGTATTTAAGTTATGAGAATTATAGCAATATGTACATTTTAAATTACATTTTTGAGTTACATGAAGATAAGCCTGGGTTATAGAAATACTTGTATCAAGATTTCTGTACCTGACTGAGTAATCTTCTGAATCTGAATTATTATAAGTAGTATTATAAATGAATTTATATTTTAATAGTTTTTTAAAAGCATCAGTAGAAGTTAATCTAAGAAAATTTTCGTCACAATCATTAATCGATTCATCACCAAATTTTTCTTTTATATTTGATAAAATTGAATATAACGGTAAAGAAACTTTTAACAACTTATTAGTTTGCTGATTATAAATTATAATTCCATCAACATCCTCATTTAGTTTCGTAATTAAATTTGAAATGTAATATGACATAATATCATCCTTTTCAAAATAATTTTTTTATAATTTACATTCTGAATCGTTAAACATAATTTTTTAAGTATATTTTATATTTCCTCAGAGTGTGAAATACAGATTTTAAAGATTTTTTTGATAACTTTTCAAGGGCAAATAATTCTAATACTTTCAATAGGTTTTGGAAATATTAGAATGAGATACATTTACTTATTTTTTATTATTTGCGTTGTTTATCTATAGACGAAAAGTGAAAATTAATTATCATTTTACTTGCTATAATATATTAAAAAATAAATAATTTATTAATTATAAAAAATAGGCGAAGTTACCTTCGCTTATTTTTTATAACTAAACCTTATTGTGCTTCACAGCCGCAACCGCTGCCACCGCCTCTAAAAATTCCGCAGTCGCAAGCACATGCTTGTAATTCATCTTCAAAATCTAAATCCGGTTCAAATACTAATAATTCCTTTTCCATGATAATCCTCCTTTCATCGTTTTTATTAATTAGCTTGTTGCAAAAATACACAACTCGCATAATTATCAAATTGTGTAAATATTTATATAGATATATTTTCAGTTTTTATTCGTATTTAATTTTAATATGTATAACTCAAAGTAAATATTAAAAATCTTTACTAATTTCAAATAAAAAACATAACTTGTCCAAAATGAAAACAAAGCTCAATATATTATAAGTTAAATATTTAACTTGAGTTTTGTAACAACTTACAAAAATCTAATGTAACATGACATTTAGCTTAATTTTAAATAAATCTGATTGGTTTACTTAAAGATAAATATTTCAAAGTATCTAACTATGTAATTTAATTTAAAGCATAAATCTTTTTGTGTCTTTATAATGAAAAAAAGTTCAAGATAAGTGTATGTAATATACATATTAGAGTAGAATATATAAGTGTTTGAATTTAATCTGGTAATTTTATTTAGTTTTAAGGCTGTATAACTGAAGTTAATATATTAAGAATTATTGATGGTAAAATTATAACATAATATTCATTTGAAGTCAATAAAAATTAAAAATGTTTTTTTTATCTTTAATTTAAATAAATAACTAATAATGTCGATTTTTGTCGATAAAATTATACTAACTAATAATCATTTTTCAATAAAGTTCTTAAAATAAAGTTTTAAAATTAATAATTTAAATTGTTGTAAAAGCCAAGTTTTTATTTTTTGTTAATATATAATTTTGGTTTAAATATATGTTTGGAAAAAATATAATATTTATATAAATTTCATTACTACTTAACTACTCAAAAGCATATAAAAATCCGATACATTCTTTATCATTTTAAATGTAACTTTAAAATTGAAAAATCACGTATCGGCAGAATAAAAATATTGAATTGAAGTTATTATAAAAATTAGTAAAACTTACATATTAATTTTAATTAAAAATTGAGTCTCTTTTTTATAAAATCAAAAGCCTTACCTATAAAACTTTTTTCTTCAATATCTTCTCGTGCAACTAAGTTATCAGAATATAATAACTGACCATCTTTATATATTCTAATATTGCCAATTTTCTCACCTTTACTAATAGGTGCATTTATTTTTTTAGGTATTTCTATTACAGTTTTTATACTCTCACATTCTTCTTCAGTTAATGGAAGTATCAGTGAGCTTTGAGTTACAATCGGCAGTATATCTTTTTTACCATTAGGTACATATATACTTCTGACATATTGTTCTCTATCATATACAACCATTGCCCTGTAATTGTTAAATCCATAATCAAAGAGCTTATAACAGTCATCAAACCACGCATAGTCATTTAAGACTACTGCAATTAACTGCATATTATTTCTTGTAGCACTTGATACCAAACATCTTCCGGCTTTTTTTGTATATCCGATTTTTACACCGTCTCCACCTTCATACTGCCACAAGGTTTTATTTTTATTGTAAAAAAATCTGTTTATTTCTCTATCAGAAGTCCATAATTTAGTTTTAGAGATTTTTTTAAATTCTTCATATTTCATAGCTTCTCTTGTTATAATAGCTAAATCATAGGCAGTCGAGTAGTGATTATCATCTGATAAACCATGAGGATTTGTAAAATTTGTATTTTTAGCACCTATTTCCTTTGCCCTTTGATTCATTAATTGTGAGAAATTTTCTACTGAACCACTGACATGGTTAGCAATAGCAACAGCAGCATCATTTCCTGACCTTAGCATTAAGCCATATACAAGGTCTCTTAAGATTATTTCTTCTTCAGGCATTAGATAGATACTAGAACCTTCTATTCCAACACTGTTACTTTTAATCTTGACCTTTTCATCCAGATTTCCCTGTTCTATGGCTAATAAAGCAGTCATTATTTTAGTAGTACTTGCCATAGGAAGTCTGCGATGAGGGTTATTAGAGTATAATATTCTACCTGATTTAGTTTCAATTAAAATACCACTACTTCCACTAATTGAAGGTTTTGAATAAGTAGCTGCATATGAAATACTATTTGTCAGCAAAAACATTAAAATAAATAAAAATATAAATCTTCTCTTTAAAAGCAATTTAACCACTCCAAATATTTTATTCCATAAATTTATTATTGGTATAATTATTTATTTAATACAGATTAAATAAATCTAAGTTATGTTAAAGCAGGAAAAAATAAAGAAGCAGTTTTTCTGCTCCTTATTGCTTCTATTCTTCTTCAATGTCATCTTCGCGTTTTTTTATCTTCAACTTTTTTCCTGATTTTTTATCACCTTTTGATTTCATTAAATTTTGCATCCCAGCGGTAAATTTAGGAATAGTCTCAATTAGATTATTAATAATGTTTGAACCTTGATCTACCGGCAAAAGCTTTATCTGGTCGTTTCCAACAACGATAAATGCTACAGGTTGAACAGAAACACCTGCTCCACTGCCTCCAGCAAATGGCAGATTTCCGTTTTCACCTTCTTCATGTTGACTTTTTCTACTTTTGGTATTATATTCTCCTCCTCCTGAGGCAAATCCAAACGAAACTCTTGAAATTGGAATAATAACAAGTCCATCAGGAGACTCAACCGGGTCACCAACTATAGTATTAACATCAACCATATCTTTAATACTTTCCATAGTTGTCTGCATAAGTCCTTCTATAGGATGCTCACTCATCTACTTCACCACCTTTTAGTTTAACTTTTAAACCATTTAAGCCTGCAATTATAATATAGACTAATTTGAGCTTAATTATGCAGTGAATATAGGTTTCAAATACATTTTTATTATAGTGAGGAATAACATTTAAATTCACATCTCTTACTTTTTTATCATTTAAAATATATGCAAGTATACAACTTTTAATAGACCATAGCCCACCTGAAATCAAACCTGTAATTGCTGCATTTTCAAATCCAATTGATGTCTTCCATATAATTTTAATTATTTGCATTTTATTCTTTAAATATCTTGTCATAGCAAGTGCAATTTTTCTAAACTTTAATCCTCTTTCAACATAATTTATTATTTTCTTAAAAGATATGATATGTTTGTTTTTAGAAATATCTTTTTCTTTATTTCCTTTTTCTATTTTTTCTTCAAATTTTATAGAAGGTTTTTTTCCTAATAATATTAAGTCGATAAAAGGTATATCTATTCCAAATTTAACTAACCCCTTAAATAAGAGTATTTTAAGTTCAAATTTATCATTATTATTTTCTCTCTGAATTTTGATATCTATGTAAAAAGGCATAAACAATAATGTAACTATAAAAAAACAAATAATTAAAATTATGATATAAACCAAACTGCTCACCTCAAAATAAAAAAAACTTTTTATTAGCTATTTTTGCCAAAAAATAAAGAAAAATAACACGTAATACTGTGTTATTTCTCAAACAGTTAAAGTTTATCGTCATGGTTAGTCAATTCTTCTAATTCGGGTAACTGTTCTAAAGATGTCAGACCAAAATGCTGAAGAAAAGTTTCTGTAGTTCCATATAAAATAGGTCTCCCTGTTTTATCAAGTCTTCCTACTTCTCTTATAAGTTCTCTCTGTAGCAAAGAGTTGATTGACTTATTACACTTAACACCTCTGATAGATTCAATCTCTATTCTTGTTATAGGCTGTTTGTATGCTATAATTGATAGGGTTTCTAAAGCAGCATTTGATAAAGTACTATCATTTTTAGGTGTACATAATTTACAAATAAAGTCATAATGTTCTGATCTTGTGGTTAATTGATAACTGTTATTAATCTGTATAATTTGTAATCCTCTTCGGTTATAGTTAAAATCACTAATCATTTCGTTAATCATTTCTTTTACTTCATTTTTTTCTAGTTCAAGAACCCCGCATAAATCTTTAAGTGACAAAGGTTCTCCCCATATATAGAGTAAAGATTCTATAATTGCTTTGATTTCCCTTTTATCCATGTAAGTCCTCCAATTATATATCCTTAGTATATTTTTTAATGAGAATTATATCTCCGAAACTGTTATCTTGAGTAAATGTAATAATGTTTAGCTTTATTAACTCTAATACAGATAAAAAGGTTACAATAATTTTCATCTTGCTGTAATTAGCTTGAAATAAATCATTAAATCTTACTTTTTTATTATTAGAAAATATATTGAGTAAATTGTTTATAGCTTCTTCTAGAGTAATTTCATCTCTTTCAATTTGCTTTATACTAAAATTCTCATCTAGCATTAAGTGTTTTTTCATCAATTGACTAAAGGTACTTATTAAGTCTTTAAGTTGAACACCTTCTAACTTTGGAAGGTCGTTACTAATAAAATCTTCAATTTCCTCTTTAGGTTTAATAAATATTTTACTTTGTAAATCTTTTTTGAGTTTTAACTGCTCAGCGGCTGTCTTAAATTTTTTATACTCAAGAAGACGCCTCACCAGCTCTTTTCTTGGATCATCTTCTTCATCATTATCGTACTCATCATCTTCATCACTTTTAGTAGGCAGGAGCATTTTAGATTTTATCTCTAATAGAGTAGCTACCATTAGTAAGAATTCACTGGCAATATCTAAATCAAGTTCTTTCATTTTTTCAATATATTCTATATACTGCTCAGTAATCTTTGCTATAGGAATATCATAAATATCAACTTTATTTTTTCTTATCAGATGATAAAGTAAGTCCAAAGGTCCTTCAAATTTTTCTAAAACAATCTTATATTCCATCAGTTATCTCCTAACATTTTATATGTTAAAAAAACATATTTAGGATTATATTTTGAGCAAATTCAAGTGCCGGAGATAATATTACGTTTATACCATCTGTTATAAATAATATTAGAAGTAATATATATACATATCTTTCATGTTTGTAAAACATAACTTCAAATTTAGTAGGCAGTAAACTTGCCAAAACCTTAGAACCGTCCAATGGAGGAAATGGTAATAAATTAAACACTCCAAGTACTATATTATAAAGAATAGTGTTCAAAACAATTTCCAATATCAGCCGACTTCGTATTATCCCTAAAGATAAAATAAAGGCTGCGATTATTGCTAATATAAAATTAGTAAGAGGTCCTGCTATAGAAACTAATATAGTACCTAACTTTCTATTTTTAAAATAGCTGGTATTAACAGGCACTGGTTTAGCCCATCCAAATCCGACAAAGATGAATACTAAAAATCCAACTGGATCAATATGTTTAATAGGATTTAACGTTAATCTGCCTTCATTCTTAGCAGTAGGATCTCCCAATAAACATGCAGTAAATCCATGTGCAAGTTCATGAAACACAATAGCTATTAAAATTGCAGGTAAAATTAGGTGAATGTTTTGAAACGTTGATAGTAAACGATCTAGCATTTTTTTCATCTCCAAAAAATAGATTTTTAAAGCTATTATGTATTATATCATATCATATTTTATAAGAAAACCAGTCTTAAATATTGGAACAAGACAAGTTTCTGTCAACTTGTCTTGTAGTTAAGTAGAGCATTTATTAAAAATCAATAGATTCTACTTCTTTTATAATGTCTAAAATTTCAATTTCACTAATTTTATTTTCTGCTTCTAATAATTTATCAAGTTCAAGCATAAAATAATTTAATTTGGGTGATTCTATACTATAGTAATTTTCAGCATTTTGTAATGCTTCAAAAAATATATGATCACTTGTGTAGTAGTCTGTATCGTATATAGTATTTATATCATAATACTGTTTTTTATTAGTCTTATTATGAGTAATGTATAATTCTATCCAGCTATTATCCATTACCCAGCTTAAGCTGATAGTAAATCTGGAATCATTATTATCAAAAATAAGAAAAGGGGTCTGTTCATAGTCTTTACGGAATTGTCTTTTTTCGTTTATCTCATTATTATTTTGAATCCAACTTATAATATTTTCTATAATAGATGGATTTGTTATTTTTAATATGTTTTCTCTATTATCAAACATTATAGTTTTGACGTCTTTATCATCTATATTTTCAAATAAATCAATAGATGTATTAAAATAAACAGGTCTAGTAAAAAAATATATCAACACAATTAATATTGCTATACAAAAAAATACTAAAATTGGCTTAAGAAATTTCACTATGTCTATCCTCCTTCATTTTGAATTATCGTTTATACTATTTACTACTTAATTAAATAGAATAATTTATTAAAAATCAATAGCTTCTACTTCTTTTATAATATCTACGATTTTAGTTTCACTAACTTTAATTCCTTCTTTTAATAATTCATTAAGATGAAACATAAAATAATTCAACTTAACTGATTCTATGGTATAGTAATTGTCAACATTTGAATTATCATGAATAATGAATAAAGTGCTAAATGTGTCACTCATAACAAAATTCATATTAATAGTAAACTTAGAGTCATCACTATTAAAAATAAGAAATGGTGTACGTCCATAGGATTGAAGAAGTGATTTTTGATCTTGATTTTTTCTGATTTTTTTAATTTGATTAGAATTTTGAATCCAGTTTATGATAGTGTTTATAGTAGATGGATTTGTTATTTTTACTGTATTTTTTCTAGTATAAAAATCTATCGTTTCAATATCTTCATAGTTTATTGTTTCAAATAAATTCATAGATCTGTTAAAAAAATAAACTCCCAAAATTATTATTGATATACAAAGTAATATTAAAATTGGCTTAAAAAATTTCGTCATATTGACTCTCCTTTAAAATTTAATAAATCAATAAATTTTTTCATATGATTTATTATGGATATAGAAATATTAAATGGAACGCAATGAAAATATACATTACGCTCCACTATCTTTATATAATTTAAATTATGGTCTATAATCCCAAGTGGTAAAATCAAAATTACGTTCATTAGGCATTGATGCTAATCCCCAAGATAAAGAACCATCATATTTTGCACTTATAGGGAATTTAAAACGTGCATCTATAGTTTTTGATATTCCATCTGGAGTTTCTGTTCTAACATTACTTTCTATATTTACTTGAGCACCTTCAACTCCTATAAGATGGTTAATAAATTCACCTCCTGTTTTTGTTGGCCATATGTCTTCTTCTGGATTTTCATAACTAACTAGCGACAATTTGGTTCCTAAATTTTGTACTTTTGTATCATCATAACTAAAAGACAATGAAGGACCCATTCCAAGGAATGAAACACCTATTCCAAAGGATACATTTGCACTAGCAAATGATTTTTTTGTTGCATTTACAGCACTTAACTGTTGCATAGTAAATCTGTCATATCCGTTAGAAATTACTACTATTTCTATAGGTTCGTCATAATGACCTACACCAAAAGGAGAATCATTACTTTCGTAAAAAGGATAATTTGAAGTAGTATATTTATCATCTATCCAAACAACTCCTCCACCGTGACCATCATCAGCTATACATTTAGCGTAGCCTTTTATCCAATAAGTTAATTCTCCATCAACTCCTATTGAATATGTTTCAGAGTATGTGAATCTCCTAGTACTGCGAGAAATATAATCAGTGTCCCCTGATAAAATTGAAATCTGACTATTACTCTCTTCTATTTGATCTACTTCTTCTATATAGCCACCTCCATCTATAGGCTTGAAAATAAGGTGTTGCCAATAGTCAGTACCAAAAGCCTCTGTTTCATCATATTGATTATAGTTATTGAGTATCTGCTCAATAGTATTCTTATTTCCTTTTAAATTGTTAATATTACCTTCAAATACATTAAATTCTCTTGTTTCTCTGTTAAAGAGATATAACTTAAGATATTTTCCTTGTGAGGTATCATCTTTTGCAATATTATTAAGTAATGTAGCAGATTCATTTTTATCTGCTATTTCTGAAATACTTAAATGAATAACTTCAAAATTATTCATTTTTTCTTCAAAAAATCCCGTCACACTAGATTGCATTAATTTACTTTTTTTCATATCTCCTTTAATATTTATTTTAACTGAATTATTGTTATCATATTTTACTGAACCTTTTAAGCTTAATAAAGCATTGTTTATAACTAAATTGTCAATAATTAATTGTGATTTACTCATATTACCTTTAAGCTCAAATTCGTCTAAATTAAGATAAGTTACTCCTTCTATAACATCTTTTGATGCTCCATCACCAATTGCAATGATATTATTTGATCCTACAAAACTTAACGTTAATATTAGGACCAAAAAAAATGATATTTTTTTCATGTTAAAGCCCCTCTCTAAATTTATTTTAGCTGAATCCTTTTCCCCTAAAAAAAGGATATTCATTTGCCTGTTTTAGGGAAAACAATAGCAAATGTTTTATATATAATCAACCGAAATTTATTATAACAAATCATTCTGTAGTAATTTGTCACAAAATGTCTTTTGAATATTACATTTTTATTACAGTTTTTAATTGTACGATTTACTTAATTTTTGTAAAATATTAAATTTTTTTCATATAAAAAAAATCGAGCAAGCTCGATTTTTATGTTCTATCTATTTACCTAACAATTGACTAAAAACTCTATTAATCATTTTATACAGAGATATTTTTTGAACTTCATCTTTACAAATAAGGTCTACTCTTCCCTTTTCTTCACCATTAATTCTGCATATAATTTCTCCTACCTTCGTATTTGTTTCTATTGGGGCATCAATATTTTCAGGTAAAAGTATCTCTCTATCTACATCTTTTGATTCTCCCTTTTTAACCAGGATACTTAAGTTATTATCAGCAACAATATTAACGTTTTCAATATTCCCCTTTGATATTGGAACATTTCTTATTACTTCTCCTTTTTTAACTATAGGAATAGAATCATAATTTGCAAATCCATGGTTTAATATCTTCATTGAATCCTGATTTCTTTGATTGACAGACGGAGAACCTAGGATTACACTAATCAATGTTAAATTCCCTCTTGTAGCTGATGCTGCAAGACAGTACATAGATTTACTTGTGTATCCGGTCTTTATTCCGTTTGCACCCTTATAATGTTTAATCAATTTATTTGTATTTACCATTTGCTGTACTGAATCTTTTTCTTTTCCTACCTTTAACGTAGCCATCCAGATTTTTAGCCATTCATGCACTTTGGGATATTTTAGCAGTTCCCTTGACATTATACTTATGTCATAAGCAGAAGTATAATGATTATCATCATGTAAGCCATGAGTATTTACAAAGTTAGTATTTGTCATTCCAAGTTCGTTTGCTCTTTGATTCATCATGTCTACGAATAATTCTTCACTTCCTGCTATATGCTCTGCTAGTGCTACGGCGGTATCATTACCTGATCTTACTGATACTGCTTTAATTAAATCTTCTACTTTTTGCACTTCTCCTTCTTCCATATAGAGCTGACTTCCACCCATACCAGCTGCATTTGAGGTGATTAAAACATCATCTTTAAGTGATATTTTATTATTTTCTAAAGCTTCCATAGCTAATAATAATAACATTATTTTTGTAATACTAGCTGGATACAGCTTTTCATGGATATTTTTCTCATATAGAATTTTACCAGTACCAGCATCAATTAATATTGCTGATTTACCTTCAACATCAAAAGGTTCTTCTGCATAAGTAATTTGTGTTGGTGTAATTATAAAGGTAAAGAGTAAAATTACACTTAAAAGGATAACTTTTATCTTACTGTTTTTCACCATAAATCCTCCTTTATCTAAAATCTTTATGATTAGGTTATCCTTAGAATATTTAACTTATGCAAAAAGAATCTTTAGAAAATAACAAATTAAGAGACTTTTATTTAAAGTCTCTTAATACCGTTAATTTCTACTATTCCATAAATCAATTTTTTATCGTTTTTATTTCTTTCTCCAATACTATATGAGTTTTCAAGTATTTTCTTGGCTTTTTCAATTTTAGCTATATCATTACCGTGAATAAATGCTAATATTTCTCCGCATTTTACAGCATTATTTAGCTTTTTATTTAGTATGATTCCTGCTGAGAGGTCTATTTTACTTTCTTTAGTTTCCCTGCCTGCACCTACACAAAGTGCGGCTAAACCTACTTCTTCAGCATTTATTTTGTTTATAAAGCCATCACAATTGCTTTTAAGCTCGATAACATATTTAGACTGAGGTAGTAGAGATAAATCCTCAATATAGTTAGAATCTCCTCCCTGAGCTTTAATAAAGTCAATAAATTTTCTATAAGCTTTTTTACTTGTAATTGTTTCTTTAAGCATTTGACGACCTTCATCTATGGATTTTACTATATTGCCTAAAATTAATAATCTTGACCCTAAAGTTAAGCATAGTTCCATTAAATCCTCAGGTGCATTACCTTGTAAAGATTCTATTACCTCTTTTACTTCTAGAGAATTCCCAACAGCATATCCTAGAGGCTCGTCCATATCAGAAAGTATAGCTACAGTATTGCGTCCCATACTGTTGCCTATATCAACCATTTCTTTAGCCAGCTCAAAGGCATTTTCCAGATTTTTCATAAAAGCACCACTACCAACTTTTACATCCAGAACAATTGCATTAGAACCAGCAGCAAGTTTTTTACTCATTATACTGCTAGCTATAAGTGATATATTATCTACTGTTGCAGTAACATCTCTTAAAGCATATAATTTTTTATCCGCCGGAGCGACATTTGCTGTTTGGCTGCATATAGAAATCTTATGGGTATTTACGATATTAATAAATTCATCTTTTTCTAAAGCTATTCTAAGTCCTTTTATTGACTCAAGCTTATCAACGGTTCCCCCAGTATGACCTAGTCCCCTTCCTGACATTTTGGCAACAGGCAGACCACATGCAGCCACCATTGGAGCTAATAATAAAGATGTCTTATCACCTACCCCTCCGGTACTATGCTTATCAACTTTTATACCATCAATAGATGAAAGGTCTATAATTTCGCCTGAGTTTAACATTGCCTTAGTTAAGCTTACAGTTTCATCTTTAGTCATTTTATTAATAAATATTGCCATTAGGAGTGCAGATACTTGGTAATCTGGAATTGAATTATCTACATATCCATTTATAAAAAATTCAATCTCTTCATGAGAGAGTTCAAGTCCATCTCTTTTTTTCTTAATAATGTCATACATTCTCATTATGGCTTAACCTCAGATAATATTCCTCTAACAAGCTTAATAAATTTAGGTCTTGTTTTATTAGCAACTTCTATAACTTCTTCATGACTTACGGATACTATCTCGTCAGCTACTGCCATATCAGTAACACAGGATATTCCTAAAACTTTAATTCCCATATGTCTGGCAACTATAACCTCGGGAACTGTAGACATACCTATTACGTCTCCTCCAATCTTCCTAAGCATCCTCAACTCTGCTTTAGAAAAGAAATAAGGTCCGCTTATTCCTGCATAAACCCCCTGCTCTGTCTTAATATCAAGTTTTTTTCCTACTCTATGAGCAATCTCAATTAGTTCTTTGTCATATGCAGTAGACATATCAGGAAATCTTGGTCCCAGTTCATCAAAGTTTTGTCCTATTAATGGGTTATTACCTGTAAAATTAATATGATCTTCTATAATCATTAATGCACCTGGATAAAGCTTCTTATCCATACCTCCACAAGCATTTGTTACAAATATCATTTCTACTCCTAATGATTTCATAACTCTTACAGGAAAAGTAATTTCCTCCATACTATATCCTTCGTAGTAATGAAATCTTCCTTGCATAGCTACCACTTTCTTACCTTCTAAAATTCCTAAAACTAATTTACCTTTATGTCCTTTTACTGTAGAAACAGGAAAATTGGGAATATCTTTATACTCAATAATAATTGAATCTTCTATCTCGTCAGCAAGGTTTCCTAATCCCGAACCCAATATTAATCCTATTTCAGGTTTAAAATCCGTTAGTTTACTTATGTATTTTGAAGTTTCACTTATTTTATATAATAAATTACTCATATTTCATACCTCCTATAATATATTTGTTATCTCCTTAACTAAGGCAATAAATTTTTCTTTTACCATTTGAGAGGTTTGAATAACCTCCTCATGATTTAAAGGCTGATTTAATATTCCAGCACCCATATTAGTTATACAAGAAATTCCTAAAACGTTCATTGCTCCATGTTTTGCTGCAATTACCTCTGGAACTGTAGACATACCAACTGCATCAGCACCTAAAAATCTAGCCATCTTAATTTCAGATGGAGTTTCATATGAAGGTCCTGACATAAACATATAAGTTCCCTTTTGTAGTTTTATCTTAAGATTTTGTGAAGCAATAAGTGCTTTAGAAATTAGTTCATCGTTATATGCACTAGACATATCAGGAAATCTTGGTCCTAATTCATCAAAATTTTGTCCTATAAGTGGATTGTCAAAGGCAAAGTTTATGTGGTCAGTTATAAGCATTAAATTTCCAGTCTCAAAATCTTCATTTACTCCTCCTGCTGCATTAGTAACTATTAGATTTTCTACACCAAGTTCTTTAAAAACTCTAACAGGAAATGTTGTTTCTTCTAATGAATATCCTTCATAGTAATGAAACCTACCCTGCATTGCAATAACGTTTTTGCCTTTTAATTTACCTATTACAAGTTGACCCTTATGTCCTTTTACTGTAGAAGTAGGGAAATTAGGAATGTCACTGTATTTTATCCTTACTGAGCCTTCTATCTCTTCCCCCAAGGACCCTAAGCCTGATCCTAATATGATACCAGTATTAGGCTTTACTGAAATTCTTTCTGTAATAAAATTACTCGTTTCTTTGATTTTTTGTAATAAATTCATCATTATCTCCTTTCGTACTTACTTAATAACCCTGATATTATTATACCAAATAATAGTTTTAAAACAAAAAAATTAACCCACCATCATAATAGGTGAGTCTTATTTTATGCTCTTGGATGAGTTTTTTTATAGACATCCTTAATTTTATTTTTAGTTATTTGAGTATAAACTTGAGTTGTTGATATGTCAGAGTGACCCAGCATTTCTTGGACAGATTTTAAATCTGCTCCATTTTGAACGAGATGGGCTGCAAAAGAATGTCTTAGGGTATGAGGTGTTATTTTTTTATTAATATTTGCTTTCTTCGTATAAAACTTAATAATTTTCCAAAATCCTTGTCTAGTTAACCTTCTTCCATGATGATTTATAAACAAAGAAATTTCTTTATCATCTTTAATAAAGCAATGGCGGTATTCATGAATAAAAACAGATAAAATGTTTACTGCCATTTTACCTATAGGTATTACTCTTTCGTTTATAGTATCCTTTGAGCAGCTAATATAACCCATTTCTAAATTAATATCATCTATATTTAAAGAAATTAATTCAGATACTCTAACACCGGCTGCATATAAAAGTTCCAGCATTGCTCTGTCTCTAACACCCTTTGCATTTTCTGTATCTGGTTGATTAAGTAATATTTCTACTTCATCAGGAGTAAGTATATCAGGAAGTTTTTTTTCTTGTTTAGGAGAATTCATATTAACAGTTGGATCTTCTTTGATAATACCTTCATTAAGTAAGTATTGAAAAAAAGACCTGATTGATGCCAAACTTCTTGAAATAGTTGAAGCTGCTTTTCCTTTTTTTTGTTGAAACATTAAGTAAGTGATGATAAAAGTTTTATTCACATTAATAATATTTTCAATATTATTTTTATTAATATAATCATTGAATTGACGCAAATCCCTGTTATACGCTTCTAATGTGTTTGATGCTAACTCTTTTTCATCTTTTAAGTAATCTATAAACTTTTGTATTAGTACGCTCATGGCACTTCTCCTTTAATTTTCTTATAACTATATAAGTTCAATAAAAAAAAAGAAAATCCTTTAAAGACAAAATAATTTTCTTTAAAAGCTTTATATTATAAAGAAAAATACAGCTTTGTCATTTTTCTAAAATAGAATAAAAAAGCTTTTTTTCTAAAATTTCTAGATATTACATAGGTTGAGTTTCTTTTTGGAGGATCATATGTATCAGTTAACGGTAACATTTCTAAAACTAAATTCATAATGTAGGGCATTATAATACCGATAATTAAAAGAACAATAAAAATTCTTAAAGTTAATAAAACCATTTCAGAAGTCTTGTTCAATTTCAAATCACCAACCTAATATATATATCCTGATATAAGCCTCATAAATATTGGGGATATATAAGCTTCGATAAAGCTTCCTATTAAGATTAGAATTGAAACCATAGTAATAGAAATTGTATATTGCGTTAATAGATTAATAAAAGTTTGTCTTCTGACTTGGTTTTTAAATCTATTCTTAATTATTACAAGAGAAAATCTTATACCTATGACTGAAATAATTATCAAGCCCGGTATAACAAATATATTTTGCGGCAAAATTGTGAACAACGCAAATAAAAAGCCTTTAAAACCTACTGCTTCAATTAAGAAACCTACTGTAAATCCTATAATAAATCCTCTTAGAATAAGTATACCTAATAAAACAGGCATACCAATAACAATAATACCAGCAAACCAAACAAATGCAACAGTTTGAAGATTATTGAGTATAGACTGCTTTAGTAAGGTAAAGCTGTTTATATCGCCTTCATTTAATATTCTAAAAAAAGAATCCAGAAAATCAATCAATTCTTTTTTCTGACCATCATCTAATATTCTAATAGTTATAGCTCCGCCAGATATTCCAATCATCAAAGAAACTATACATATGAAATATAATAAAAAATTCTCTTTAAAATGTTTATTAAATAAATTCCGTAGTTTTAAAAACAATTTAATCCCCCTTTCATACAAGCTCTTATAAGATATTATGCTTATAAAGGGGACATTATTACTTTAGGTATATGTATTTACTTATTTAAAAAATTATCTGCCATAATCACGCCAATAATAGTCTTACTATCAGTTATTTCACCATTATGTATCATATTTAAAAGCTCATCAATTTCAAATTTTACAACTTCAATATATTCATCATTTTCAGGTTCTGCAACTCCTTCATATAAACCAGTTGCTAAAAACAGGTACGTCTTTTCGTTACAAAAGCCCGGAGAAGTATAAAATTCAAAAAGAAATTGAATTTTGTCACAATCAAACCCTGTTTCCTCCTTTAATTCTCTAACTGCACATCCTAAAGGTTCTTCTCCATGTTCAAGCTTCCCTGCTGGAATTTCAAGCAAAGGTTTTTCAATGGGTTTTCTAAACTGCTTAACTAAAATTATTTTATTATCTGTAGTAACAGGTACAATACCCACACTTCCGGGATGGTCAATAATTTCTCTTTTTGTATATTTTTTATCAGGAAGCTCTACAGTTTCTAATCTAAGATTAATAATTCGTCCTTCGTATAATTTTTCACTTTTCATTGTTTTTTCTTCAAAAATCAAATAAAAAACCTCCTTAAAGGAATAATAATTATTGTACAAGCATATTATAATGTAACATCTATAATCTATATTATATAACTATTTTAACTTTTGTAAAGTTTAAGGGGGTAATAATAATGGTAAAAATAATATGTACAAAAAAACTATGCTTGACAGGTAAAGCAAAAGATGTATTTAGAGAAATTCATAAGATGTCACTGATACACAGTACTTTAGAAGATGCTATTTCTCATTATCAAGATAAGCTACAGCAGCTTTACCAACAGCCCCAAGAGAAATAAAAAATTCTCTGTCTTCATTGTAACCTCTACCCATAGTAGTTGTTTTTAAGTTAAAGTAATCTAAGGCTTTTTTTATGTCAGTTCCATCTTCATAAATAATATTATGTTTTTCTATTATGTTACAGTCAATTAACTGTTTTCTTATAATAAAATCCTGTTCTTCAGATAATGCAGGTAAAATTAAATTACATTTTGATAATGCTATTTCACCTAATACTGTTAATGTATGATGACTAATACCGTTATGTCTTTTTCTTGTGTCAGAAAAGCTTATTCTTGGTACTGCACATGAAAAACCTTGAAGGGTATTTACGGCATCTAAAATATATCCTTGCTCAATCCCGCTATATCCATATTTTGTAGCAGTACCTACTATACCCGGTCCCATACAAACTATAGTTACATCACTATGTAATATCTCTTTAGCAGTTATTAAACCAGTATAAACATTAACACATTCAAAATCTCCTCCAAATGAATGTCCAATTGTAATAGTATTATTTATTATTTGTTTAGATTTAAGTTGTTTTACATTATTACTAAATGACATAGGTAATGCTCCTGCATCAGTCATAATGTAGTTAATTTTGGCGTCAGGCTTTAGCCACTTTATCATACAAGCCACAGGAGCAATCATACTATGCAGTGAACCAACAAGTACCAATGCTCCATCCAAGCTTTCAAATGACTTTATACTATTATGATACGGACTATCTTGTTCCTCTGAAGCTTGAACCTTTATTTGATATGGTGTATACCTTAATTTCATTATATGACCTGATGAGTCAATACTTTTCTCAGAATACCTATAATTATGTATAACAAAATGATACCCTCCTGTTCCTAAGCAAAGTTCAACAGCAGTAGTATTTACCAATACTAAGTCACCCTCATTAACTTTACCGGTAAGTGTGTTATAATTAATGGCTTTTGTTACAGTATTATTTATATTAATTTCAATTAATGCTGTTTCTTGATCTTCATCTATAATAGTTCCTACTATTGCTAATTTAAAATTAAACAAAATTATTCCTCCCCTTATTGTCTACCGAGGTTGTCAAAATACCTTAATAATCTGTTTTTATCAATGATTGTTGAAAATGAATAAAATTCTCCAACTACATGAATTAGTATTAATATTATTAATAAAGCAAATTTAAGTGAAAAATGCTGAGAAACTACACAGTAAAATCCTAAAGTCATTCCCAGAAAATTTGCTCCTATATCTCCCATCATTGATAAACCTTTAATGTCATTAGGTAAATAAGCTAACACTATACCTAGTACTGAAAAGATAATAAAATCTAAATCTCGAATAAATGCAGTTGTAGTCAGAAATATTGAAATAAGTATAAAAACTTTTAATGCACGACCGGGTCTTAAGTCAAACATATTAATGATGTTTGAAAATAAAGCTATTATTAAAATATTAATAATAAAACTTATCCAACTTTCAAATAATTTGACAGAGATTATAACAGAAGCTGTAAAGCCTATAATTGCTTTTAAACCTCCTGTAGTTAATTTACCACGGATTAATAAACTTATATGCTGTTTTAAACCCTTAATTTCTCTTTCACCAATCAGGTCATCTAATAAGCTTACTAAAGAAACTATAACTATAACAGCAGAGTACAAAAACAATAAAGATTGAAGTCTGATAAAAAAAAATGATATTATCAAGCAAATAAATACTTGAATAATCACAAAAACGACTCCAATACTTATAGGGATTTCTTTTTGTAAATAGTTTTTTTCTAAGCAGTTACCTTGTGTAAGCATTAATATAAAATATGGTAATGAAATATAAGTTATCAAAAACCCTGCTGCAAAAACTACTATATTTATATTCATATTTTTAACTCCTAATTCTCATTATAAATAATGTTTTAAAAATATCTAGAAATTGTCTGCCTCGATGAACAAAATCTTTTAATTTTCTTCCGGTTTCTCTATGGGTCATATCTACTTCTATTTCTTTTATTCTAAATCCACCTTTTATAGCTCCTATAGTCATCGCAACTTCTATACCAAAGTTGTTAGGAATATATGATATGTTTTCTATTACTTGTTTTGTATATACTCTTTGTCCTGATAAAGAAGCCTTTAATCTTTGTTTTGTATAAAACCATATTCCATATTCAGCAAGATTTTTAACAAGACCAAAACCTCCTTTTTTACTTGCAGGTTTAAATTTACCTATTGTAACATCAGCTTTACTGCATAATACGGGGTCAATAAGCTTAATTATTTCTTTACATGAAAAACCTAGATCTGCATCAACTAAAACTAAATATTCAAAATCTATAAGTTCAAGTGCCTTCTTAATAGCATAACCTTTACCATGATTTTCATTATATCTTAAAAGAACGATATTTTTTTCCTTTACAACTTCTGATGTTCTATCAATTGAGCCGTCATCCACTACGATTATTTTATCTATTAATTCTATATTAAGTAAGGCATCTAATGTCACTCCGATAATATCTTCTTCATTATAGGCTGGTATAACTGCAACAACTTTTTCTTTATACATTATTTAATCTCCAATATTATAATCATTAATTGTAGAATTTATAAGATTGTTTATGATAACTTTAGTTTGATTATCTTTTATACTCTTATCAAGAGTAAATATAAGATTTAGTTTTCCAATTATACTATCAAGATTGTTAATTGTTGTTATATTATAACTTCTAAATGAGTCAATATAAGAAAACTCTACAGAATCTTTTTTAACTGCAATAATATCATTTTTATATGTAGTTAAATCCTGATTTAAAAAATTTTCTAATAGTTCCATACTAGTAATACTTATTTCTTTACAATCTGCTCTTATTATAAAGTAATCAATTTCATCTTCTAAATTATTATTAAATACAGAATCACTGTTTATATCTTTCATTGAATTAATTACTATTATTTCTCCTCCAGCCATTGTTATCATATCTATAATATCTAAATATATACAATCGTTGTCTAACTGTATAAGTCCAACTGTAATACCTGTTAATCTACTTTTTATTAACTGGGGAAATATATATTCACCAAAATCTTTATAGCTTTTATTTTGATTTATTAGTGCGGTAATTTGGTTCTTATGGTTTTTATTTTCGAGCTTTAATTCTTCAAATTTTTTATTTAATGATTCTATAAGATAATCTCTTTCATTTGTTAAGATTTCCTGTGCATCAAACATAAAACCTATAGATATCCCTATTCCTAATGCTAAGAAAATCGAAATGATAGTTATAACAAAATATCTAATATTAACTCCCAATATAAACACTCCCTAAAGCCTTATAGAAGCCTCAAATTCATGTATATTAATTGTAATATCTCTATTATTAATGGCTGTTTTACAGCAACAATTATCAGCGGAATAATTGCTGCTAATGATAAAGCTAAAATGTATTTTACTTTCAGACTGCTTTTATACAGCTTATTTACACCTTTAGCATCTATTAACTTTGATCCCACCTTTAATCTCACCAGAAAAGTACTAGACATACCTTTTCTGCCTTTTTCAAGGAAATCAACCATATTACTATGTGTTCCAACTGCTACAATAAGGTCTGCATTGTTTGAATATGCCAATAATAAAGCTATGTCTTCACTGATACCAGGAACAGAAACAATAGTTGATTTAAGACCTAGATTATTTACTCTATCTAATCCAGGAGATTTTCCATTTTGATATGCGTGTACTATTATTTCCTTAGTTATTTTTAAACATTTATCACTAATACTGTCCATATCCCCTACAACTATATCAGGGATATATCCAAATTCCATTAATGTATCTCCGCCTCCATCTACTCCTATAAGAACAGGCTTTTTTTCTTTAATATAATCTTTAACTGCACTAAGATCCTTCTTATAGTCTTTTCCTCTAGCAACTACTAAAACGTGTTTATTATCCATCTTTACTTTTGTTGTTGGTATATCAATATCTCCTAATATAAAATCCTTTTCTTTACCTGCATATTCAAGAGTATTTTCGATAAAATTTTTTAATTCTTTTTCTAAATTTTCACAACCTATTTGTAAAAGTTTATTTATTTTATTCTCGTCAAGCAAACTACAAAGTCCTATTATCTTATCATCAATTATAAGCTTATTGTTAATTATCTTAGAAAATTGTCCTTCTTTAATTTTGTCAAAAAGCTTACGATCTTGCAGCTCAAATATTGGAATTTTAGCATCTAGTAAAACTTTAGGACCTTGATTATTATATCTTCCGCTTATTGTCTTATCTGCATTGACAATACATTTGACCTTAGATTCTACTAAAGAAATAGCAGCAACTTCATCTAAATCTCTATGTGAGATAAGAGCTATGTCTCCCGGTTTTAGCCTGCTAATTAATTCTTTTGTTTTTTTATCCTTTTTTATGAAACCTTTAATATACATAGAATCCTCCATCAAATGTTCTATTGTTATTATTAGTTAATTTTTTTAAAAAATTCACATGTTTTATAATTAGTAAATAACGAGGAGTTTTTAAGGTAATAAAATAAAAGAAATGGTTTATAAGACCATTTCTTCAATAAAAAAATAATTATTAGTTTGATTTTCTAAACTTAAGGAATTTGAATATCTCTCCTAAAGTTAAAGGAATCAATGAGTATAGTAATACAATTATCCATTGATTTAAATTTAAATTTGTTAACTCAAAAATATCTCTTAAAAAAGGTATAAACACAACACTTAGCATTAAAACAGATGAAATTGCTATAGCTCCTAACAAATGTTTATTACTGAAAATACCTATTTTAAATAATGATTTATCTAATGATCTTACACTTAAGCTATTCCCAAATTGTGATAAGCTAAGAGTAAGAAATGTCATTGTTCTGCCTACCTCTAAACTATATCTCCATCCCGTATAGAAGGCTAATAAAGCTACTAAACCGATAATAACACCTTTAACACCTATAGAAACTCCTAGACCTTGAGCAAAAATGCTTTCTTCAGGATGTCTAGGCTTCCTATTCATTATATCTTTTTCAGGAGGATTTACACCTAACGATAAAGCAGGGAAACTATCAGTAACTAAATTAATCCATAAAATATGTATAGGTATTAATGGTCTGGGTAAACCAAATAACAGAGCTATAAACAAAACACCTACTTCTCCAATGTTACAAGACAGCAGATAATGTATTGATTTTTTAATATTGTCATAAATATTTCTACCTTCTTCAACTGCTTCTACTATAGTTGAGAAATTATCGTCCGTTAAAATCATGTCAGACGCTTCTTTTGATACGTCAGTACCTGTAATTCCCATAGCACACCCAATGTTTGCACGTTTTAACGAAGGTGCATCATTAACTCCATCTCCGGTCATTGCAACAATTTTACCTCTAGACTGCCAAGCTTTAACTATCCTAACCTTATGCTTAGGTGAAACTCTTGCATAAATAGAATATTTTTCAATATTCTTCATTAACTCTTCGTCTGAAATTTCATCTAATTCTTTTCCTTCAATAGCTGTACTTCCTTCATCAAGTATTCCAAGTTCTTTACCTATTGTTACTGCAGTTATCTTATAGTCGCCTGTTATCATTATTGGTCTTATACCAGCCATCTTACATTTCTCAACAGCATGCTTTACTTCTTCTCTAGGAGGATCAATCATACCTACTAATCCAGCAAAAACTAAATCATTCTCTACATTGTCTGATGTAATATCTTTAGGTATCTCTTTAATGTCTTTATATGCAAATGCCAAAACTCTTAAAGCTTTATTTGCCATGCTTATATTAGCTGTTCTAATTTCTTCTTTGATTTCTTCCGTTAGTTCCTTAATTTCATTGTTTATAAGGATTTTACTGCATCTTTCTAGTAATACATCACAAGCTCCCTTAGTAAATACTTTTAATTGGTTATCAGAGTTATGTATAGTAGTCATTAGCTTTCTATCAGAATCAAATGGTATCTCATTAACTCTAGGCATTTTTTGTTCTTGTTCTTTTTTTAATAATCCTTTTTGCTGTGCTAAAATAACTAAAGCTATTTCAGTTGGGTCTCCTATTGCTTTCTTTTTACCATCATCACTAGATATTGTTGAATCATTACATAAAAGGCCTATGTCAATAACTAAGTTTATTGCTTTGTCATCAATCTTATCAATATCTTTAGCATCTATAAGATTTTCATATCCATATACTTTTGTTACTGTCATTTTATTTTGAGTTAGAGTTCCGGTTTTATCAGAGCAGATAACAGAAGCAGTACCCAGAGTTTCTACTGCCGGCAATCTTCTTATTATTGCATTTTTCTTTATCATTCTTTGAACTCCCAAGGATAACACTATTGTTACGATAGCAGGTAATCCTTCAGGAATTGCTGCAACTGCCAATGATACAGTTAACATAAACATATCTAAGGTTGGTATCCCTTGAAAAAATCCAATTAAAAATATAACAACACATACTGATAAAGCTAATATTCCTATATACTTGCTAAGTTCGTCAAGCTTCATTTGTAAAGGAGTTTTCAGTTTTTCTTCAGAATCAAGCATTTTAGCTATCTTGCCAATTTCTGTGTCCATTCCGGTATTAGTTACAAGAATTTTTCCTCTGCCGTGAGTGACCATACTGGTAGAGTATACCATATTTTTTCTGTCTCCTAATGGAATGTTATCACCTTCAGGAATATTTGTATTCTTTGCAACAGGAAGTGATTCTCCAGTTAGTGCTGACTCTTCTACATGTAAACTTGAGCTATCTAAAATTCTTCCATCAGCAGGTACGTAATCACCACTTTCAATTGTTACAATATCACCTGGCACAAGATCAGTAGATTTTATCTGAATTAGTTTACCGTCTCTTATTACCTTAGCTAAAGGAGTAGTCATGTTTTTTAAAGCTTCAAGAGATTTTTCTGCCTTATTCTCTTGAATTAATCCTAATACAGCATTGAGGATGACTATAATCATGATAATTATTGAATCCTTTAATTCTCCAACAAAACCAGAAATAAGTGCAGCTACAAGTAATATTATAACCATAAAGTTTTTAAATTGATTAATAAATTTTACTAATAAACTATCACCTTTCTTTTTCTCAAGTTCATTTCTACCGTAAGTTTGTCTTCTTTTTATTACTTCTTCATCATTTAATCCTGTATCTTTGTCTACATTGAAGTGTTTTAGTAAGTTGTTAATATTTGTTTTAAAAAGTTCGGTACTATTCATTTCTGCCTCCTTTATTCTTTATCATTTATGATAAGATTTTTTATGATACTTATTTATTGTTTAGTTCTTCTACTTTTAAAACAATATTTCTTGCAGTTAATAAGCCCTTTCTGTACCAGTATTGGCTGTCGTTTAACTTTTTATCGTTCTTTTCCTTTTCATTTAACTTTCCGATAGAGTAATTTAATTCATCTAAAATAATTTTAGTTTCTTTACTCATAATTATCCTCCCCTTATCTTTATATCATATATATATTATTAGTCAACACATAACAATAATTCAGCCAATAAATAAAATAGTAGTTATATAATCTTATATTATATAACGAAAAAGGGATAGTTGTCGCCAACTTTCTTTTTTGCAAAAAAAAACAGTACAATGCATATTCATTATACTGTTTTTTTTATTTAAAATCTGGCTATCTATTTCCCGTCAGTTTCTTTATAGATTAAAATATCATTTTGCTTTATACTAATAATTGGTATTAGTCCTTTTGCTTTTCGTACAACAATTGACTTTGGAGGTAATATAGCATTTTCTTCTGTAATTAAAAACTTCATAGAAATATAATATCTATTATTCTGCATTTCTTTCATTCTACACATTTTTAGCACATATCCGCTACCTCCAATGGGAATTACATCAATATCACTGGAGAGTATTTTTACTTTATCCCGACACTCAAAATCATAATTAATTATACATCCTATTCCGATTTTATTCTTGTTATAGTAAACATGCTCACCACCATATCCTATAGAAGCTGCACTAAACATGAAGTAGAATAGTAAGAAAGAGATTACTATAATAAAGCTAATCCAGTATTTATTTATAAATGTTATTTTAGAAATGGTTTTAATAATAAGCAAAAAAAATGTTAATGTGAGACCCCATAATATATGTTCCCAAGGATTTTCTATAAGTTGCTTTATTATAATAATTAAACCTATAAGCATTAAAAAGAGTACGGTCTTAGAGTTTTTGTTTTTATTTATGGAATTTAGAATAAAGATCACCTCTCAATCTCATTCACATTTCATGCAATACTTTCAATAGAGTATAAGTGTTTATTGATAATATAAGAAATTGTTTGCTCAAAAGACTTCATTGTCTTAGATGATAAGTTTTTACTTGTACAATAGAACATAAAACTATCAATTTGAAAATCAAAATCTGTCATAATTTAAAACACCTCCAAAATAAATTTGATACTTCAAACCTATAAACTGAAGGTGTTTATTTATATACAAAATAAATTTTTTATGAAAATCAATTAAAATTGTAATATCAGAAACTACTGTATTACTAATATTTCAAACTTCTTTAAGACTTATGCTCTAATCTTAACTTATCAGCAACCATAGCTATAAACTCACTATTTGTTGGTTTGCCTTTATCTGTACGAATAGTATAGCCAAATAACCTGTTTATAGTTTCTGTTTTACCTCTGCCCCAAGCTACTTCTATGGCGTGCCTTATTGCTCTTTCAACTCTACTGGGAGTTGTATTAAACTTTTTTGATATATTTGGATATAATTTTTTTGTTACTGAACTTAAAAGCTCCATATTTTCAAATACCATAGTAATAGCTTCTCTTAAGTATAAGTAGCCTTTAATATGAGCAGGAACACCAACTTCATGAATAATATTTGTTATTTTTGCTTCTAACGTTTGAGGTTCATCATTCATTTTACTTAATCTGGTGTTAATTTGTGAATAGCTTCTTTTGTTAATCTTAGTTGATCCTGTGCCTGTTACTTGTCTAATTCTCTTCATAAAGATTTCAAAGTCAAAAGGTTTAACAACATAATAATCTGCTCCCAGACTAATGGCACGTTGAGTTATTTTATCCTGTCCAACTGCTGACAATACGATGACCTTAGGAAATTTTTCTAAATCCATGATATTTAATCTTTCTAGGACACCCAAACCGTCTAAATGAGGCATAATAATATCTAACACCAGTACATCAGGTGAGGTTTCTTGTACTAAATCTATAGCTTCTAAGCCATCTTTAGCTACCCCCGTTACGTAAACATCATCTTGTTTAGATAAATATTCACTCAAAATACTACAAAAATCTCTGTTGTCATCTGCAATTAAAACATTAATCCTTTCATTATTCAAAATATTTCCCCCCTAGAATACATTTTATATATATCTATATTTTCTATACTTAATTCCATTCGACAAATGTTATTTATTTCCTTCCTAATAATGCGAATTTTATAATTTTTTTTTAAATTTTTAATAAAATTTTATTTACATATACATTTTGTAACAAAAAAAAGAGAGAGTTTTTTAATTATCTCTCAAAATTTATATTTAAATATAGAAATTTCTCAGTATTATGCTTATTCTAAATTCAAAATTTGGTTAATTGTAGCGAACTGAGTCTTACTTTATTTAGCTATAGCTAAATCTTTATTGTTATCTAATAAAATTCCTGCATTTTTTAGCATCCAATTAATATAAATGCCATATCCTTTAGTTGGGTCATTAATAAAAACATGAGTTACAGCACCAATTATTTTTCCATCTTGAATTATTGGACTACCACTCATTCCTTGAACTATTCCTCCTGTTTCTTCTAATAACCTTTCATCTACAATTTTAATAACCATACTTTTCTGTTTAGGGTATCCCTGTATCTCGGTTTTTAATATTTCAATTTCATATTTTTCGATTCTATCTTCATTAATGGTACATAAGATATGAGCTTTTCCTATTTTCACTTGATTCTGTAACCCAACAGGCAATGCTTCTCTAGAAAAAATATCTTCGTTTTTTTCATTCATTACTCCATAAATTCCAAATGAAGTATTTTTTTCAATACTACCTATCATATCTGTTGTGTCAAAAAAAATACCCTTAAGTTCACCAGGAGTTCCTTTTTTTCCTTGTTCAATTGACGATATTTTTGCCTTTAATATTTCACCATTTTTAATAGGCATGAGTGAACCAGTATCAATATCTGTAATTCCATGTCCTAAAGCTCCAAATTTTTTACTATCAGGATGATAAAAAGTTAATGTTCCAATGCCAGCAGTTTTATCTCTAACCCAAATTCCTAATCTATAGCTATTATCTTGTTTACATTTAACAGGCTTCACTTTTGCAGTGAATTCGTGTTTATTTCTAATAACTTTAATATCAACTTTTTCTTCACCTATTCGATTTAATAAGTCAATAACATGATTTGAATTTTTTACTTCTATCCCATTTATACTGGTAATTACGTCTCCTACTTTTATTCCTGCATCAATTGCAGGACTGTATTTTTTGTCATCAACTCCTACTAAATCATTAGATAATGCAACTACCAACACACCTTTTGTGTTTAATTTTACTCCAATTGTATTTCCACCCGGAATTAAATAAATATTATCTACTACGTTTACATTGACGTTTTTAATAGGAATTACTCCAAATAAATTAAATACTAACTTTGCATTTCCTCTATTAATTGTTTCAAGTTTATAAGAGGTTTTTATACTTACATTTAAACTCTTATCATTCACAGTACTGTTTATAAAACTTAATACTGGACTTTCATCTTCTTGTTGTAATAGCTTTAAAGTAAATGGATATAACACATCGATTGATTTATTTTCTCCTCTAAATATATCAATTTGTGAAGGAAACAACATTATATTGTATATCTGTACTGTATAAACTACTAAAATCACAATAGTGACAACAAAAAAAATACTAGATCTCTTTTTAAATCTTCTCAATAGCTATCACACTCCTAATTTCCCAATAGCTTTTTCTTCACCTCCAAAAAAAAAATAGTTTCTGTAAATTTAATTTAGCCATTTTAAAGCTTATTTATTCTGTATAAAAATTTATTATAAAGTTAATCAAGTTCTAATTTTCCGTATAATAGAACTATTTTAAACAATTATTGTTTAAAAATTATAATTTTAGTATTATAACGGTAATTTTTTACATAAAAAAACCATCCATAATTAAAGGATGGTCTATAAAAAAATATGTATTGTTACCAATTTTTTTTAATTTTATTAGTCATTTTTAACATTTCCATAGCGTGCTTCTTAGTTGTGTCAGTTAAATTTACTCCTCCTAGAAGCCTAGACAACTCATCTATTCTCTCTTTTTCATTTAGTGTTAAAACATTAGTGTTAGTTTTATTATCTTTAATCACTTTACTTATTTGAAAATGTCTATCAGCCATAGCTGCTATTTGTGGTAAATGTGTTATACATAAAACTTGATGTGTTCTCGATATTTGTCCAATTTTTTCACTTATTACCTGAGCTGTTCTTCCACTTATTCCGGTATCAATTTCATCAAAAATCAAACAAGAAATATTATCTACTTCGGCTAATATAGTTTTAAAGCCAAGCATAATTCTAGACATTTCTCCACCTGACACAATTCTTGATAAAGGTTTTAAAGGTTCTCCAACATTTGTAGATATTAGAAACTCAATTTTATCAATTCCCTTTCTTGTATACTCATCAAGTCTTTGAAAATCTATTTTAAATGAAATGTTTGGCATATTCAACTGCATTAATTCTTTAGTAATATCTTTTTCAATAGCAGCAGCTATCTTTTTTCTTTTTTGAGAAAGTTCTTCACAATTTTCATATATAATTTTTTCTATACTTGAAATTTCCTTTTCAATCCTGACAATTTCTTTTTCGCTGTTTAGTAGTTTATCTAGTTCATCCCAAATCTTTTGTCGGTATGTTAAAATATCTTCAACTGTATTACCGTATTTTCTTTTTAATTTATTTATTAAATCAATTCTATCTTCTAATTCCTTAAGTCTTTCACCATCATATTCTATGTTATCAGAATAGTTTCTTAACTCCCGTATAACATCCTGTAGCTGAAAGACAGCACTTTCAAACGTATCTTTATGCTGTTTTAATCCTTTATCCATTCTCATAATTTCTTGTAAGTATTCTGAAATCGTATTAAGTTGGTCTATAACAGCAACTTCATTATAGTTACTTGAATTCATAATCTCAACTATATTATTAAGCTTAGATTTAATTTCTTCCGTGTTGGATAATACTTTATATTCATCTATTAAACTATCTTCTTCATTATCTATTAGGTTTGCTTCATCTATCTCATCAATTTGAAATTTTAGCAAGTCAATTTTTCTTTCTCTTTCTTTTTCATCATAAGCTAGTCCACTAAGAGAATTCTTTAAATCTTTTACTTTACTATAATCTATATTTATTACTTTTTTTAAATCCAAAATAATACTTTTACCTAAAAGGTCAATAAAGTTTATATGATTTTCTTCATTTAGTAATGACTGATGTTCATGTTGACCATGTATATCTATAAGTTTATTTGTTAATTGTTTCAGCATATTTAAGGTGACAGTTCTTCCATTAACTCTAGAAACACTTCTGCCAGAGTCGTAAAGTTCTCTTGATATAATTATAGTGTCAGCTTGTTCTTCATCTAATCCAAATTCAAGCAGCAGTTTTTTTGTTTCAAATGACCTATTTAATGAAAAAACAGCTTCTATGACCGCTTTACTATTACCCGTTCTAATATAATCTTTTCCGCCTCTACCTCCAAGTACCATGCTGACTGCATCAATGATAATTGATTTACCTGCTCCAGTTTCTCCAGTTAATACATTAAATCCATTACTAAACTGTAAATTGACCTTATCAATAATTGCAAAATTCTCAATATTAAGTTCAAGAAGCATTATAAAACCTCCAGTTAGTTCAATATATTATCAAACATGCTTATAATATTTTTTATTTTATTTTTATCACTAACTGCAATAAATATAGTATCATCACCTGCAATTGTACCAGCTATTTCTTCAATCTCAAAAGAATCAATGGCAAAACCAGATATTTGAGCAGCTCCGGGTAGTGTCTTTAAAACTATGAAATGGCCTGCTACATTTACAGAAAGAATTGAGCTTTTAAATATTTTTACTAGTCTTTGAGTTGTACTTTGCTGATTTTGTTCCATTGCCGCATATCTGTATTTACCATTTTTTGATAAAATTTTTACAAGTTTTAACTCCTTTATATCTCTTGAAACCGTAGCTTGTGTTACTTTTATTCCCTCATTTTTTAGGTGTTGTGATAAATCATCTTGAGTCTCAACTTCATGACTTTGAATTATCTTTAAAATTTTAGAATGTCTTGAATATTTTTTCACTAATTTTTCCACCTTCTTCTCCCGTAATTGAATGTCTATAATAAACATAAGAATATTTTTATTATACCAAATAGCTTTATATAATAAAATACTTATAATAAAAAATTTGACTAACCTACTTGATTATAGTATGTTGTGAGAATTGTTAACTATATTATCTATTAATTCTCTCATCTTAATTTCTATTTCAGGAGTTTGGGAAATATGAACTAAATACTCTATATTACCTGATCCTCCTCTAACCGGGGAAAAAGTTAGATTAATAAAAAATAATTTGTTTTGTTTACAAAATTCATAAAGTTCTATTAATATTTCCTTATGTACTTTACTATCTTTTACTACTCCTTTTTTTCCTATTCTATCTTTTCCAGCCTCAAATTGAGGTTTAACAAGTACCACTATATCTGCATAATCAGATATCAGTTTTTTTATAACCGGCAAAATCAACCTTAAAGATATAAACGATACATCAATACATGCAAACTGAGCTTCTTGTCCAATATCCTCCGGCTTAATGTACCTTACATTGGTTTTCTCCATAGATACAACTCTACTATCTTTTTTTAATTTATCACATAACTGGTCATGACCAACATCAACTGCATATACTTTTTTAACTCCTCTTTTTAACAAACAGTCTGTAAATCCTCCAGTTGATGCACCTATATCTAACGCAACTTTATCATTCACACAAATATTAAACTCATCTAATGCTTTTTTAAGTTTTAATCCTCCTCTACTAACATATTCAGCAGGCTTTCCCTTAATCTCAATATTAGTATCAAAAGGTATTTTTAAGCTTGATTTATTTATCTTTTTATTATCTACAAATACATATCCTGATTCAATATATTCTTTAGCTTTTGCTCTACTTTTTGATAATCCCTTTCTAACCATTAAAACATCAATTCTTTCTAAATTCATAAAAATTACCTATTTATTATATTTACTTAAAATCATATTAGTAACACTATCAACATCCATATTATACTGTTTAAATAATTGATCTACATTTCCATGCTCAATAAATTTATCTGGTATACCTATGTTTATAATCTCTCCTTTATAGCTGTTTTTAATTAATAAATTATTAATATAACTGCCAAATCCACCTATCACAGAGTTATCTTCATAAGTTATAATAAAATTATGTTCTTTTATCAGCTCTAAAATCAAATTTTCATCTAAAGGCTTTATAAACCTTGCATTTACTAAAGTTATATCTATATTTTGTTCATTTAGATTTTTCATTACATCTACTGCATATTCTACCATCTCTCCAACTGCAATAACAGCAATGTCTTTACCCTCATGAATTACTTCACTTAGTCCCAGTTCAATATTATAATTGTTTGAAATATTACTTAAATCACAGGATGCTCCTCTTGGATATCTTATTACCATAGGTCCTTTTTCATATTTAGAAGCAAACTTAAGCATCTGCTCAAATTCAATTCTGTCTTTTGGGGCCATAATAGATATATTTGGAATATGGGTTAAATAAGATAAGTCAAAAACTCCATGATGGGTTTCTCCGTCATTTCCTACCAATCCTGCTCTATCAATAGCAAAAACTACAGGTAGGTTTTGAATACAGACATCATGAAGAACTTGGTCATATCCCCTTTGAAGAAATGTTGAATAAACTGCGAAAAAAGGTTTAAATCCTTCGGCAGCCATACCGGCAGCTAAGGTAACACCATGTTGTTCAGCAATTCCAACATCAAAAAATCTCTTTGGGAATCTTTTCTTAAATCTGCAAAGGCCGGTTCCAGATGGCATTGCGGCTGTAATAGCTAAAATTTTATCATCAGTTTCAGCAAGTTCGGTCAAGAAAGAACCTAGAATATTTGAATATTTTGGACTCTTAGATTTTTTAATAGTTTCACCTGTTTCAATTTTAAATGGAGAAGCTCCGTGAAACTTGTCTGGATCATTTTCTGCTGGAGCATAACCCTTACCTTTTTTAGTTATAACATGAATTAATGACGGTTCATCAATATTTTTAGCTTTATTAAAAACATACATTAATTCTTTTAAATTGTGACCATCTACAGGACCAAGATATTTAAAGCCTAAATCTTCAAAAAGCATACCGGGAATAAAAAAATACTTAACACTATCCTTAGCACGCTCAGCAGTCCTAAGAACCATATTCCCTATACCGGGAATTTTCGTTAAAATATTTTCAACATCTTCTTTTACACGATAGTAAGCTTGAGTAGTTCTAATTTCATTTAAATATTTAGATAATCCTCCTACATTTTCTGATATGGACATTTCGTTATCATTTAAAACCACAATATGTTTTGTGCCTAGATCTCCAATATGATTAAGAGCTTCAAACGCCATTCCACCTGTCATAGCTCCATCTCCAATGACGCTGATTACTTCATTTTTTTCTTCTTTTATATCTCTGGCTAGTGCATAACCTAATCCGGCTGAAATTGAAGTAGAACTATGTCCTGTTTCAAAAATGTCGTGAGGACTTTCTCCTTTTTTTGGAAAACCACTTATCCCTTTATACTGTCTAAGAGTATGAAATTTATCCTTTCTGCCTGTTATAATTTTATGTACATATGATTGATGTCCTACATCCCAAATAATTTTATCATATGGACTATCAAAAACTTTATGCAGAGCTAAAGTTAATTCAACGATTCCTAGATTAGATGCTAAATGTCCACCAGTCTTAGATATTGTTTTAATAAGAAATCCTCTTATTTCTTTACATAATAGATTCATTTGATGTATATCTAGCTTTTTTATATCCTGAATACTTTTAATTTTATTTAGTAAATCTTCCACGTTTATCCTCACTCTTTCTTTTTAGTTTTTTCTTTTTTAATTCAGGCAAAATATTTATTCCTAATTTCAAATGCATAATCATAACTACCTTTGAAACATAAAAAATTATCTTCTCACTTTTATTTATAGCAAGTTCTTTCCCAAATGCTTTTCCTCCAACAGTCAGTGAAGCTACAAAAGCACTCATGAGAATACTTATAATTGCTCCATCCTTTAATCCATATTTTCCAACAAGTCTAGTTATAATAAACGTTCCGGCTGCACCACTAACTATACCGCTTATATCACCAACAACATCATTGCAGAAATTAGATACCGGTCCAGCATTTCTTATCAGCTTAATTGCATACTTTGCTTCTTTAATTTTATTAGCCGCCATAGAGTGAAAAGGCTTCTCATTAGATGCTGCAACAGCTATTCCTATAGTATCAAAAAATACACCTAAAAAAACTATAAACATAAGAGCTGAAAAAGCTGCAAATATATCAAGGTTTCTCATAATACTTTCAGAGATAAGACTAACACATATTGCTAATAAAAACGTCCAGCAAGTTATTAGAAATACCCATTTCATATTATAGTTTCCAAATATCTTTTCTTTATTATTTCTTTTATTTTTATTATTTTTATCCTTAGACAAAACGATTCCTCCAATATTATTAACAAATAAAAATTACTAAAGATAAAGCTGATAGCAAAGCTATCAGCCTATTGAGTGGTGATATATCAGGTAAATTTTACGACTTAGGTCTAGCAGGCTTTCCCAAATGAAAACTGTATGTCGCCATTACAGCGGTTTCCCTTTAATTTCATCTCTATCTTGTCGCCAAAGATAGGACTAGATTGCCACTTAGTGCGCACTGTAATCCCCAATATATCTCTTTAGATAGAACAGTCTAGGAGTTTTCCTCAACAGCCATGCTAACTCCTAGCCTCTTTTGCAAAATAGGTTTCAACAGCAAAATCCTCCCCGTTATGGGCCCATAACCGGAAAAATCGCAACCATTTTCCACCTATTTCACTCAAGGCAGGCTACATCTACATGTAGTATCACTACCATGCAGGTTACTCTCACTAATTCGTCCTAAAATAACTAGCTAATGAGTCTCCACGGAAGTAGGGTCATCGCCCACATGCCTTTGTAGATCGCCCCATCTTCCTTACTCCCAGAATCGACCCCCAACTGGGCGTCAGCAGCCGAAACCAGGAACTTCATCGATATGCCCTTTGACGGATTTTTAGCCCCGCCTTCAGAGTTAACTGTACTGACTAGAATACTGCACCACTCTAGACTAAAATCAATTATAACATATGAAAATCCATA
The DNA here is from genome assembly GCA_028280805.1 of Tissierellales bacterium. GTDB lineage: Bacteria > Bacillota > Clostridia > Tissierellales > VENL01 > JANQLB01. Next base: position 45,377 of record JANQLB010000090.1, on the reverse strand, counting down.
TTTCAAATTGTTTAAAATACTAAATTTTCTCTTATTTTTCTCTATATACTAAGTAATCAGCAAGCTGCTCTAATATATTTACTCCTGCTTTATCAATCATAGTTAAAGATTTCTTGGCTATTTTACATAGTTCTTTGGATTTTTTTATAGCTCCTTCTAATCCAAATAATGATATATAAGTTACTTTATTGTTTTCCTCATCACTACCTATGTCTTTACCTAATTCTTGTATGTCGCCAATTTTATCTAATATGTCATCTCTTATTTGAAAACCTAATCCTATAGCTTTGCCGTATGAGCGTAATGCATTTATTTCATCCTCATCAGCTCCACCTAATATACCTCCTGAAACTATTGAAGCTTCAATTAGGGCAGACGTTTTGTGATTATGAATAAAATTTAAGACATTTTCCTCCACTTTAGTATTTTCAGATATAATATCTACAACCTGACCCCCAATCATTCCATATATACCTGAAGAATTTGCTATTTCTAACATGGCTTTTAAGTATTTGTCTGATTCATTAATGTTTTTAACAGCTTGACTAATCATTAATTCATAGGCAAAATTTAAAAGACCATCACCTGCAAGAACAGCCATTCCTTCACCAAATACCTTATGATTGGTAGGATTACCTCTTCTTAAATCATCATCATCCATACATGGTAAATCATCATGTATTAGTGAATATGTATGAATAATTTCAATAGCTGATGCAAAAGGCAAAGCTTTTTCATAGTTTCCATTAATAATCTCACATACTTTTAAGGTTAAAAACGGTCTTAATCTTTTTCCTCCTGCGAAAATACTGTATCTCATAGCTTCATATATTTTATTCTGTAATCCATCATCATTTGGTAAAACCGAATCTAAATATTTTTCAATTATATCTTTGTATTTTAGTAATTCATCTTTTATGTGCATACTAGCCTCCTAAAAATTATCATCAACATCAATTTCTTCTATAGTATCATCTTTTTCTAGAATAAGCTTAATATCTCCATCTACTTTATTTAAAATATTATTGCAATGTTTATACAGGATAATACCTTTTTGAAATTCCGACAAAGACTGATTTAAGTTTAAATTGCCTTCTTCTAATGTTCCTATTATCTCCTCAAGCTGTTTCATTGCTTCTTCAAAAGACAAATTATCTTTATTTTCAATCATTTTGTTACTCCTTTCCTACTAACCTTCTCTATCAATTTTAATTACTTTACCTAGTATTTTTCCATCCTTTAATTTTATCTTTATTATATCATTAATTTCTATATTTTTAATAGTTTCAATAGGTTTATCATTTTTATCTATTGCTAAAGCATACCCTCTATTTAGAGTACATAAAGGACTTAAAGTGTTTAGTTTTCCTCCAATTACATCCAGCTTACTTCTTAGTTCATCCTTAGTATTATTAACTGCGTTTATTAAGTCTCTAGAAAGGTTTTTTAGTTTATTTCTGTTATCATTTAATTTATGAATCGGAGAATTGACTAATAGATTTATCTTAAGCATTTCGGTTTCATTCTTTTTACGATTAAGAAAGTTGTTAATTATGTAATCCAGTCTGTAAAAGCTGTCCTGAAGCTTACTCTTTAACTCATTTAAATTAGGAGTTGACAACTCTCCTGCTGCTGAAGGGGTTGCAGCTCTAACGTCTGCAACAAAATCAGAAATAGTAAAATCAGTTTCATGACCTACTGCCGATATAACAGGCACTTTCATATTAAAAATTGTTCTTGCTACATCCTCCTCATTAAAAGCCCAGAGTTCTTCAATAGAACCTCCTCCTCTTCCAGTGATGACTATATCAATATCGTTTCTATTATCAAAATACTTTAATCCTTTACAGATTTCAATATGTGCTTTTTCTCCTTGAACTAATACAGGATATATTAATATACGAACAATTGGGTTTCTTCTTTTAATAACAGTAATAATATCTCTAATAGCTGCTCCTGTAGAGGATGTAACAACACCAATTTTTAAAGGCATTGATGGTAACGGTTTTTTATATTTCTCATCAAACATACCTTCCTTTTCAAGGCTTTCTTTCAATTTCTCAAAAGCCGCATAAAGATCGCCTAAACCCTTTGGTTTAATATTCTTAGCATAAAGTTGATAACTTCCATCTCTTTCATATAAAGAAATATAACCAGAAACTATTACCTTCATACCATCTTGAGGTTTAAGATTCATCTTTTGTTGATTATTATTAAACATAACGCATTTCAATCTTCCATCATTATCTTTTAAAGTAAAATACATATGTCCATTATAATGGTGGATAAAATTTGATATTTCTCCTTCTACGTTTATATTAAATAGTAATGGATCACTTAGGAGTATTCTTTTTATATACTGGTTTACTTCACTAACCTTTAATGCTTTTAACTGCATGTTTTTTCCTCCAAATCTTACTTCCAATATATGCAGCTCCCACTGCATTGTCAGTACAATACCTTATACTTGGAAAGTATATCTTATATTCAGATTTAGTGCAAATACTTTTTAAAACCTCTCTAATATATCTATTTGCAGATACACCGCCTGTGATAACAAGATTTACTGTATTGTATTTACCAAGTGCTGCTAACAATATACTTTCTAATGAAAAAGCAATTGAGTACAAGAGACTTTTGGCTATAGTGTTTCTGCTTATATTGCCTTTTTGTATAATTCTTTCAAAATAAGTTTCTGTGCCTGAAAAATTTAACCATGTATCATTTGTACTGATAGGACATCCTTTTAAAATGTCTCCGGATTGAGATAATTTATCTATTTGTTTACCACTTGGAAAATCCAAACCCATTTTAACACCAACTCTATCAATTAGCTGACCTGCACTTATATCCTTAGTTCCTCCAATTATATCAATTTCGTAACCTTCATCCTTGTCCTCTACCTTTAGCAGTTCAGTAGTACCCCCTGAAATATGTAATGTTAAAAAAGTTTTTAATTCTTTTTCTTTTATGTTATCATCAACATAAACTGCACCAATATGACCGTCTTGATGACTTATCGTGTTATAATCTACATCTAATACTTTAGATAGTGAATAAGCATGTCCTTCTCCTACCTTGAAAACCGGCATATAAGAGTCTTTAATACTGCGAGGTTTAGTACTTACAGTAATTGAAGCTACAGATTTAAAATCAATTTCTCTAGAAGCTTGTTCAATTAGTAATGGTAAATTATTTACATGTTGAAATACTGCCTCTTGTTGTCTTAATCCTCTAGCTCCTCTCTTTACTACTAACATTTTTCTCAAATCCATAATAACATCATTGTTTTCATTTACTGCTGCAATTGAAGTTGTATATGCACTAGTATCAAATCCTAAAAAAGTTTTATTCATTTTTCTCATCCATTGCTCTGACAAAGCTTCCCAGTATTCCGTTTATAAATTTTCCTGATTCAGATGTACTGTATTTCTTACTGATTTCAAGAGCTTCGTTAATAGAAACTTCTTTAGGAATATCTTTTCTATTTAAGATTTCATAAACTGCTATTCTTAAAATAGCTAAATCTACTTTTGCAAATCTATTAATCTTCCATCCTTGAGCATACTCAATTATCTTATTATCTATATTCTCAATATTTGCAATAACAAATTTTCCGGCATCTTTTATATAATCCTGTTCATCATCGCTATAATGCCCATATTCTAAAAATTTATCAACTTCATTAAGTGAAAAATTTTTATTAATATCCATTTGGTATAATAATTTCATTGTACTTTCTCTTGCTGCTTTTCTGCCCATAAATGAATCCTCCTGTTACTTTCTTTTAATATGTAATTATCATTTGCATTATGTAAATTTACTATTACTAATTTAAATTTATTTGTTAGAAATTATTTTAATATCATATTAAAGATTTGTTTGATGTAAATTAAGCTTTACTTTAGAACTAAATTTAACCCTCTGATTATCAGAGGGTTAAATTTAGTTATTTTACCTTTTTTCTTTTTGAATCATCTTCAGGTGTTTCTTTGCCTATGTTTACTCCTTGAATATTTATGTTAACCTCTAATACACTTAAGCCAGTCATAGTTTCCACTGCTTCTTTTACACTTTCCTGTACGTTCCATGCAACCTCCGGGATTCTTGTTCCGTATTCTACTATTATATAAACATCTATGGCTGTTTCCTTTTCTCCTACCTGAACTTTTACACCTTTAGAAAGATTCTTCTTTCCTAACATTTCAGCTATACCACCAGCAATACCTCCGCTCATACCAGCTACTCCTGCTACTTCTGTAGCTGCTAAACCTGCAATAATTCCAACGACCTCATCTGCAATTTTTATATAGCTGTTATCTATTATTTTTGAATTATCACTATTTTTTGTCATATACTCACCTCCTAAGCAGCTTAAAACTTACAAAATCATTATATCAAAACATATTTCGATTTACAATATTTTAGCTTTCTTACTTTGAAATTTCAACTAATATCAAAGTCTTTCCATTATCTTAATATTTTTAGTATCAATGTCTGTTTCATTCTTTAAAATCTCTAATATTTTCATAACGTCCTGCTCATTTAGTTGTTTTACATCAACTATAACTCTAGCACTATCCTCTTTTAAAAATACTAATACATCTTCAAATCCCTTTCCTTTAATAAGTCCTTCAAGATATAATTCATTTTCTTCTATTTTACCAATCCTTAATATTTCTTTTTGTGCTGATGTTCTTACTTCTTGTGTAGTTTTTTCATTATCAATAATATCATTAAGTCTTTCAATCAAGCTTCCTCTCAATCTATCTCTAGACAATCTGTATTCTATAAAATAATTGTAAGTAGTTTCACTCTTTTGAATATTAATCGTTTCCTCTATACTATTATTTGTATCTTCTGTTAATTTAGTAATATCATTAATTTCACCTCTGCCAGTAAGATTTTCAGAGTTTGTCTTTACAAGATTATCATTCAATCTTGATATCTCGTTTTCTTCATATCTTTCATAATCTCCTGATGTACTTAATAACGACTGCTTATTTAATTCATGATTTACATAACCTACAACTACTAATAAAAATACTAAACTAGTAATCAAAAGTGTTTTTCTTTTAATAACAATCATAAACCCTACCCCCCTTTATTTAATTGCTAGAAAAAACGTCAACTTTATTACCGGATATTCCCAAAACTGTTTTAACTGCTCTGTAAACTAATTCTTTTAACTCTGGATCATCAACTCCTTGAGCAACTACTATAGCACCTTGAATTTTTGGTTTAACCTCTTTTGTTACGACAAGAGAATCTTCTCCACTATTATTACTGGTTACTACCTGCTTTGATGAATCATCTCTAAATACTTCTCTAGTTCCTCCTTCCGAATCCTCTTCTTTAGTAGTTTCCTTTGTTTCAGTGATGTTTAATGCAGGTATTCTCTCAGCAGTACCCTCTAAAGTAATCATAACTTTTACCTCTCCAATTCCTTTAATACTGCTTAATATATCTTCAAGATCATTTTCTAATTTAGTTGAGTAATTATCAATTAGGTCACTATCTTTTCTATCTAAGTTTAATTGATTTTGAGTACTGTTAGGCGCTTGGTTTTGATTTAACTGGCTGCCTGTGAATGAACTCGCTGCAATCATAATTATTACACCTATTATTAGTATAATTAACAGATTTGTTATGAATTTTTTATAATTCTCCTGCTTGTATAGTTTTTTTATTTTATCTAGTAAGTTCATTTTATCCCTCCTCATATAAAGTAAGACTTAAATCCAGTTTTAGTTTTAACTTTATCTGAACACTTAGTCATCTTATCAGGGTATTTATAATTCTTTACTTGCAGCTTTAAAATTGAAATTAGTTAGAATTATAAAGCATCTGATAAATCTAGTTTCCTATAATCATAACTTGATTTTCTTCTATTCTATAAGATTCAGAAATCAGTCTTCTTAAATCATTATATTCGGTTAAGTTGTTGTTATTCTTAGTATTTAATTCATCATTTGACTTAATTGACACTTGTTTAACGTCATCTACCTTAACAATAATTTTATTGTTCTTATCACCATTACTATTAGTATTGTCAATGATTAACTTAACAGCTTGAATCTCTCCAAAATACTCATTTTCTTTATCCTCTATAATATCTACTGACAAGCTTTTTATTTTATATTTAGTTTTAGAAGATATTAAGTTAATCATCTCTTTTCTTATTGAATCTTTATACACCTCAATTACTTGACTGTCTTGTAATTGTGAAAAATTATCTTGATTAATGTTACTCATTTCGTTACTTTCAAGTATATTAAACAAAACTTCTCTTTCTATATTTATATCGTTTGTAATAAGCTTTATGAATGGATTTATAAGGACTATTATAATTAAAAGCCCGATAATCATGTTTATATACCTTTTCATACTACTACTGGGTAGAATAATCTCAAGAAAAGAAATTAATACTACCAGAATAATTATATTTGTAACCCAGTCTTTTAAAAAATCTATCATTCAATCACCTACCTTAGCATGACTGTCATATTGCCTGCATTAATAATTATAGAAATTGCTATAAAAAACATCATTCCAACTGCTAAAACGGTACTTAAAATAAATAATAGAGATTTACTTATATCATTTAAGCAGTCAACAATTCTATTATCAGAAATTGGCTCAATAACTGCACTTGTTACCTTGAAGATGAATAAAATAGCTACGATTTTTAGTATAGGCATGATACATATTATAAATAAAGCTATCAGACCTATTACTCCAACCGCATTTTTTAAAAGCATTGAACACCCTACTACGGTATCCATAGCATCTGAAAGAAATTTACCGACAATAGGTATAAACTTATCTACTGCAAACTTTGCTGTCTTTATTGTTATTCCGTCTACTTTTGCAGCAGTAATACCTTGAATAGATATAATACCTATAAAAATAGTTAAAGTTACACCTAGTATAGCAAAAGATACTTGTCTTAATAATCCAGATACTTTCTTAATTTGAACCTTATAAGATATTTTACTGACAATACCTATAATTCCAGAGAAAAAAATTATTGGTAATAATACATCCTTCATAAGAGTGCTTATTACACTTATAGCTCCTAATATTACCGGTTGAAATAGAGCAGATGATGTAAAGCCTCCCATTGCCAATAATAAAGTTATTAAGATTGGCAATAAAACTTGAATAAATACAACCATATTCTCGATTGCATCTCTACCTATATTAAGTCCGATTGTAAAGGCTTGTATTGAAACAGCTATTATTACTAAATAGCATACATAAAAAGCAAGCTGTCCTACAGTATCTTTCTCAAATGAACTTTGGAGATTAGTAAGAACAGCACATATGATTGTGAGTACTAATAATTTGATAAGCAGAGCTGAGTTTGCAATAACTTCATTAAATACAATGCTAAGTATATTATTTAGTATTTCACTGCCATTAACTACCTCTTCACCCTTTATTAATGCAATTAAATATTCTCTAAAATCTATTTCTGGCAATAAATTATTTGTGTCATCATTTATTTTCTTTATAAGCTCTTCTAATTCATCTATCTTAAGATTATCTAATTGGCTTTTAATAATATCGTCTGTACTAATTATACTTTCGTTTTCATCATTAGGTGAACTCATTGCTATAGCTGGAATAAAGATTACTATTATTAATACAGCAACGACTTTCTTCATCATGTTTATCACACCTTAAGGCATTATTTTTAAAATTAAATCCAGTAATCCTATAAGAATTGGCATTGATATTACCATTATAAGTATTTTACCTCCAAGTTCAATTTTTGAGGCAATTGCCCCTTCTCCTGCATCTCTTGATACTTGAGCAGCAAACTCAGTAATATATGCAATTCCAATAACCTTTAATATTGTAGAAAAGTATATAAAGTCTAAATTAACTTTATCAGCTAAATTACTTAAAACTTTAATTACATATTCCATTTTAGATATTACGAATATAAATATTATCAATCCTGTAACTATGCTAACCTGCATAGCAATTTCAGGCTTCTGCTGCCTTAAAATTACAGCTAAAATAGTAGCAACTATTCCTATACCTACAATTTGAAATATCTCCATAAAATTCACCCTTATTAGTAAAGCTGAAAAATTGTTTTTACATTGTCAAAAAGCTTACTTATCATATCAATAACCATCATCAGTACAATAACGACTCCAGCCAGCGTTGCCATTGTAGCATATTCTTCTTTACCTGACCTTGATAACACTTGATTTAAAACTGCTACTAATATACCTATACCTGCTATTTTGAAAATAATATCAACGCTCATTGTATTACTCCTTTCTAAATCAATAAAATAACTAGTGCTATTCCACTGAGTAATCCTAAGCTTTTATACATTTTTTCATTTTTCTTCTTTTTTTCCTCAGCATCTATCTGCTGACCTTCTAATTGTGTAATTACCAGTTTGAAAAATTTTTGCTGATGAAGTCTATCTGATTTTCCTAAGTTTTTGCTTAAAGAAGTAATTACTTCTATATCTTCAAAAGTGAAATTAAGATGAGTTTTATACTTATTACATATAACTTGAAAACTTTCATCTATTCCGCGACTTCTATCTGACAAAAGGTGTTCTTTTATTTCTTTAAAAATAAAAGAAATTTCCTTATTACCTTTCTTAAATACATTTTCTAAAGCTTCGGGAATTGGTGAAGATGAATACATTATTTCAGTTTCTAAAAGCTGTATGCAGTTTCTTAAATATATTAAATTTTTAACTCTTTTAGAAAATGTATTACCATAGATATATCCTATAAGACTACACGAAATTATAATTATTAGACTTCCTAATATTTTTAAGAGATACATAATTATTATCTTCCTCTCTAACTGATCTATATGTATAACCATCTAGAATCTGCTTTATTGTTCCTACTCCTTTAGAATTGTCCAGTATAAAAATCCTTTCAAATATTTTTTCCTTTATGATTTCTTTTAAATTCGGCTTACTATTTAAATCATCAATACCTTCTCCATGAACTGTAGCAATTACTTTTACTCCTGCCTTTAGTGCCTCGTGTATGGCGTTAATGTCCTTTTCATCTCCTAATTCATCTGTAGCAATTACATGAGGAGACATAGACCTAATAAGAAGAATCATACCATCATATTTTTTACATCCATCTAAGACATCAGTTCTTATTCCTATATTATTTTGTGGTTGTCCATTATATAAAGAAGCTATTTCTGATCTTTCATCTACTAAACCAATTTTTAAACCTCTAAATTTATACTTAGTCATTCCATTACTTAAGTTTCTAATCATATCTCTTAACAACGTCGTTTTACCACATTGAGGCGGAGAAACTATTAAAGTATGATAAATAGTGTTAGGATTCTTTATAATATATTTCATTATGTCATCTGATACACCTATTTTTGCTCTAGCTATACGAACATTTAATGAAGAAATATCCTTGATGGTTTCCAATCCGTTTTTACCATAAACCACCTTTCCTGAAACTCCAACTCTATGACCACCTTTTATTGTTAAGAACCCGTTTTTAAGTTCTTCCTCAATCGCGTAAACTGAGTAATTACTAAGTATTTGAAATGATTTTGATACATTTAATGAAGTTGAAATATAAGGATTAAAATTATTTAATGATATACTTCCATCTTTGTTTATAATATAATCAGTGCCGTCTAAGCATACCATTAAAGGCTTACCTGATCTTATGCGAATTTCCTCTACTCTTTCTTTTATATCATTTGGAATTTTATTAATTATTTGTACTAAAGCAGGATCTAAATATTTTATAACTTCGTTTAAGGTATTAGTTTCAAATTTAATGTCTTTTTTTATGAAATTGTTACTTTTTTGTGGTGCCATAACATGTCCCTCCTTTATATATAACTATTGCGGTTGTATTAATAATATGCTTCAAAAACAAAAAAAAGACCCAAAATCAATTATGATTTTAGGTCCTTAATATTAATTAATTTGGGTATGAGAGGTCTAGTTTATTCTTCGTCGTCCTTAAAACTGCCTTCTAAAATCTCTAAGCAGTTAGGACAGGTAGCTTCTTCTTCATCTAACAAATCTTCTTCTATGTATATTGTTTCTTCACAACGGGGGCATACAACCTCAACGTAATCTACGTCGTCTTCAAAATCGTAGTCGTCAAGGTAGTCATACTCATCGTCCATTTCACCAAAGACTTCATCCTCTACATCAGATAAGTCTTCATCAATGTAGTCCACATATTCAGCTAAATCAGATTGATCATCATAAACCTCATTAATAGCATCTGCAAAATCTTCAAGGGTATTAATAATATGTAAAAGTAATTTACCCTCCTTGCTCTCTTCTTCAATTGCAAGTCCTTCTGCTAAACCAACTAAATATGATATTTTTTCATATAAATGTTCCACTAATAAGCCCTCCCTTTTTATATTTTCCTTAAATTTAATTAAAATATTTATGGTTTACATATATATATAAGCAATATAGTGATTTAAAATAATAAACGCAGGAACGTTTATTTTAAATCATATTTTGATATTGGTTATCTATAGATGTCCAAGTTCTAAACTTAATTTTTTCATGTATATTTTTTGTTTTGGACTTGGATGTCTATAGTTATATTAATAAAACCATATGTTTATATTATAGCCTAAACTCTTGATAAATACTCACCTGTTCTAGTATCTATTTTAATTTTGTCTCCAATATTTATAAATAAAGGAACATTAACAGTTGCACCTGTTTCAACTGTTGCACTCTTAGTTGCACCTGTAGCAGTATCTCCCTTAACTCCCGGTTCAGTTTCAGTTACCTCAAGCTCAACAAAATTAGGTGCTTCAACTTCAAATGGAGATGATTGATAAAATCTAATAATAGCAATATCATTTTCTTTTATATATTTTATTGCATCCTTAACTTGCTCATAGTTTATAGGTATCTGTTCATATGATTCGATATCCATAAAATAGTATAGTTCTCCATCAGTATATAAATATTGCATTTCCTTAGTTTCAATAAAAGCTTTAGGGAATTTATCATTTGGATTGAATGCTGTTTCTTTAGTTGCTCCGGTTATAACATTTCGTATTTTAGTTCTAACGAAGGCCGCTCCTTTGCCCGGCTTTACATGTTGAAAATCAAGTACTTGGTAAAGACCATCATCCATGACAAAGGTAATTCCCTTTTTAAAATCTCCTGCTGATATCATCATTTTACCTCCTTGGTTAATTTTTCAAATGACGTGCTGTTTAAATGATACCTTTATACTTATCTATAATACCACATTTTTATAAATTTGAATACACAATAAAGTTAAAAAATCAAGCTTACTCGGTCAATTATAAATAAAAGACTTCCACTATATTATATCACAATGGAAGTCTTTTATATCATCTTATATGGTTTTATATTACAATGAATCTTTAAAATTTCATCTAAGATACTCAAAGTAGATTTTTTGTTAATATCAATTATATAATCTGCAGCATTATTATATAATTGTAATCTGCAATTTAACAATTTTTCCACAGCTGCAATCCAATCTTTACCCTTTAATAAAGGTCTATCATCTGTTGATACTTTAAGGTTAGATATAATTGTTTCTAAGCTTCCGCTTAGTAAATATAGTTTTCCATTTTCTTTTAATTTGATAATGTTTTCTTCTTTTAATACAATGCCACCACCAGTAGAGATTACTGCATGTTTTTCTTTTGATAAATCATTTATAGTATCTTGTTCCCATTGTCTGAATTTTTCCTCTCCATATAATGCAAATATATCTGAGATACTCATTTTATATCTTTCTTCTATGCAATAATCACTATCTAAAAATTTCCTGTTTAATCTCTGAGCTAAAGCTCTACCTGTGGTGGTCTTTCCAGTTCCCATAAATCCAATTAATACTATATTTTTTTCATTCATAAACTATTAATGTCTAGGAGATTTTAAAACAATATCAATAGCTTTAACTATCTCTTTTATTATATCTGCACCAAATTGTACTTCCATCTCATCTACTCTTGAGTAAAGCTCACCTTTTTCAGTAACCACATATTTAGGGGGAAGATTGTTTAAAACTATTGCAATAATGTCAAGCTTACATTTATCACATTTGCAAATATCATCCCTTTTACTTAATACATTGTCAATAATATTAAAAACTGCTTTTTCCATAGTGTTGTGTAAATTCAAATTTTCACCCCATTTATTTTATAAGTACACTTCTATGTTAAATTTTATTCAATATTTAATATTAAGTCAATACTATAGACATTCAAATTCTAATCTTAATTTATTTAGAACTTAAATGCCTATATAAATATTTCTACATTAATCAATAGTAGGCAGAGGTAGTATTTTAATATTAATATCTAATTCTAATTCTTCAGATAATACCGCCTTATTTGAAATTATCGCTTCATTACCCTCAGTTAAATGTGGCGTGATTTTATAAACAAGTATATATTCATTGTTTAAGCTGTCCTCTTCGCCCAGTATAATTTCTATATTATATATATTAGGATTAACTGTATCCTGAACCTTATTTAATTTATTTTCATTTAGCTTTACTAGAGTTTCTCCTTCTAATCTATACAGATCAAATGTTACATCTTGAAACTGCTCAACTTTATTATTGTTTCCGTCATTAAGTTTAATTTTTAAATCTGCTTCTTTACTTTGCAAACTAAATCTTATTCCTAAAACAGCTTTATAGCTGTTTACCAGATTTAGTGTTTCACCTGTAAACTGATTTTCTAGATTATCTCCTAAGTACAGATGATGACTTATTAAGCTTCCATTAGTATCTTTAGTTATTGTTCTCTTAAATATTTGAGTAGTAATACTACCATCATTATTTTTTATTGTAACTTCAATAATATTTTCATCAAAGTCTTCTGCCTTAAGATATACATTGTTGTGTATATAGACTCCATCCTCAGTAACTTTACTTTCAAAGTCCGTGTTTTCAATACCATTTATTATTATATTTGTTACTTCAGAACCTTCATCCGTAGTTATGATTAATGAAGCAGGTCTTAGATTATCACTAAAATCATCATCATCATTTTCTTCAACTTCTAAGTAAATAAATGATACTGCCTTAGTAAATTCATTCCCAGAACTGTCTACACAATTTAGGTATAAAATATCCAGCTCAATTAAATCGTCTATAGAAAACTCAAATTCTTTAGTAAAATCTTCAAAATCATCATAAGTTTTAAATTGACCGTTATCATACTGCTCAATATCTTCAACCTTCCATAATTCTTCCCCTTTACCATCTGTAAGGATAAAGTTAATTGGATCTTCAACTGACACTGTTAATAAGTAATTATTATCGTCATTCTGTTTAAGCAATAAATTAACAGTTGGAATTTCTTCAGTATATACATCTATTTCATTAGGTGTAAAAAGCTCTTTTCTTAAACTGCCTTCTGTACCACCTATTATGCTTCCTACATCTTCATATTGTATAAAAGATAATTCTTGATTATCATTAATATTATAGTTTCCTAAGACATTGGCTTTAGCTTTAATTCTAAAGTGTACCGGCTCAGCATGATAATATCTTATAACTCTGCCTGAAGCTTCATCTAATTTTTCAACCAGATTATATGCAACACTAGGTGCATTACCTGTAACTAAAGTTCCAAAAACATTTTCTTGAACATTTACATTGGTCAATCCTTCAACATTTACTACCTCTATACCATCTTGAAAAACTTCCTGAAAGTTTATTTCCGGAATAGAAAAGCTTGCTTGTATTGATTGAGCAAGTTGTTGATATACCTCATCTAAAGCATTTCCGTCTTCAGCTTCTTTATAATATCCATCTGCATATTCAGCTATTGAATCTAATTTGCTGCTATCAGCACTATTACTGAATCCTATCATAAAAGTTTTAATATCTCTTGCATCATTAGAAATCATTTGTGCTATTTCTTGTGCATATTTTTTTGATAAGCTGCTTTCATCATTAGTTCCGTAGTTTACAAAATACTTATTGCCATCACTATTGTCTGTTACATAAGTTGCAGAATAAAGATCTCTATAAAATTTTTGATTGTAACCGTCTTGAAGATAACCCACATATCCACCTCGACCGCTTACCCTGCCGTTTAGATTACTTAATGTAAAAGCTGTCGGCACCCCATCAGTCATTAGTATAATATATTTTTTTGTATTATCATTACTTAAAGTATAGTATGCTTTCCTTAATCCATCACCAATATTAGTACCACCGTCTGCTCTAAAGTTATCAATTTGATTAGTAATTTCGCTATAGTCTGAACCTAAAGATAAATTTCCAAATATTTTACCATTATATTGTCTAGTTGATGCTACATTACTATAAGATACTACTGAAACATTTATACTAGGATCTTGATTAAATTTATCTAAGAAATTATTAGCTACTATTTTCATAACTTCAATCTTTGTATAATCATTTTGTTCACTATCTGTTTTTCTTATACTATCAGCAGAACAAGAAAGCCCAATAACATTTAAATCTTTGTCCAGTGTTACGACATATACATATTGATTATCTGCTGAAAATGAACTGCCTTCAAGAGAATAATGGTATTTATTAAAGGAATTTCTGGTCTTATTCCAATTAATTAATTTTCCTCTACTACTCCATACAATATCTGCAATATCCCAATAACCCATACCGGTAAAATAACTTTCAACCTCGGAAGGTTGTTTTTTAGAGTAAACCATTAAGTAATACATTCTATTATTATAGTTATGTGGTTTATCAAATTCAATAATATAATGGTTAATATAGTTGCCTGATTTATTATTTTTACGCTCTACACTTATATTTCTTACATGACTTCCTACATTAATACAAGTATGACCGGGACTGTCATCAATATCTGAGGACATTGTAAAATCAATATTTTCATCCATACTTCCGGAAACGTCCATTACTAATACTATTTCCTTATCTTTAGTTATATCATCGTTAAAAACTTCTTCCACTAGAATATCTCTTGGTTGTATTGTATAATCTATTATAAATTCTTCTCCCAGTTTTAACTGGCTTTTATCTATCTCCTGTCCTAAAGGGTCTAACTGTTTAATCCTGCGAAGTGGTTTTAATATTGCTTCAAGATCATCCTGTTCGTTGTTTTCAGCTAACACATTACTAAAACTAACCTGAGTCAATGCTAATGCTAAGATTAGTATAAAAACACTTATAAGTTTATATTTTTTCCCTAATTTTAACATCTTTTCTCCTCCATTCTATTCATAATTTCTAAACTTAATCTGACTTTCTATTCTCTTATTTACATCTCCTTTTGACAGGTTAATTATTAAAGCAATTCCTCTTGCATTACTATAATTTTCGTTACTAGGAACAGGCTGAATAACTAACTCTTCTACATATTGTGCAATACTATTAACCCTATCTGTGCTATGTAATTCTTTTGAGATTTCATCTATTGAAAATGATATATCTGATGTGCTTTCATCAGCATTTTCAACAATAAATGTAATCTGCTTAACATTTACTCTATCAGAGGTTGAAGTTTTATCTACTCTATCAATACTCTCTACAAAACTAATACCTTTAGATTGAGAAGCTATATTGGTTATATAGTCTACAGCAAACTGCCCGTTATATTGAAGACCCACTTCATGCTCCGCTCTATTAAAGTTTTTTAGGTTGTTAATAAAAAATGAGAATACTAAAGCTAAAATTACTCCAGCTAAACTTAAAGTTATTAATATCTCAATAAATGTAAATCCTTGTATATTATTCTTTATAAGCTTCATCTTTTATCCCGCCTAATATCTTAATTAACTATACTCCAGTTTCTAAGGTTAATCAGCTTGTCCCTAATTATGTCAGTATAAACACCCTCTGGACTTCCAATATGAGAATCTGTTGTTATCTCAATTGATGTAAGGTAATTATCAATAAATACATTTTCAAGAACAGATATATTTTCAGCTATCTTTAATGCTACATAATTTTCATCATATGTTAAATTCTTAGTATTAGTATCAGAAAAATATATACTTCCATTTGTAATAATTGTACCTGTAAAGTTAATTTCACCACAAATATGAATGTCTCCTTGTGTCATAATTATACCCTTAACATCAGGGTTAGAACCAAGGTCTATTTTTTCTGCATCAACAGGAATCATAGAATCATCTGCATTACGTCCAATTATGGCATACTTTTTACTACTTCCATCTAATAATATAAGCTCTCTTTTTAAATCTAATGTTGGAGTGTCTATAGGAGCAGGAAGGTTAGAAAAGTTTACCCAATATGACACAGTTCTTTCATCCTGAGGATTAATTGATAGATCATCATCAGCTACAATTGTATCATCTGCACCCATATAGTATACTTGTCTCATGTAGTCATTTAAAGGTTTTTCTATAATATCATCAAAGTCAACCGGAAATTCCCACGGTTTTACACTGTTATTATGTATAAGCACTCCTAAGTTAATGGAATCCAGAGGATTAATATTTATCCCTAAATCTCCTCCTAAATTTAAAGTATCTTTTTTTTCATCACTATATAGTTTAAAATACTCACTTTTATCTTTTGGTTTTAATGTACTTCCAGTATCTTTAAAAGAATGAGCAAGATTTAATGGGTCATAATACTCAAAGTTTATATTATCTCTGTCAAATTTTGGAATAGACGGATTTATAAACTGATAGCTGTATGCTCTGTAATTACCCTTTACAGCAACAGATTCACCTGTCTGATATTTATTACCTTCATATAAAACATTAATATAAGATGTACCAGCTATTCTAACTTTATTGTTAATGGTCAAAACTGAACCACTTCCAATATCCTCAGTATTTATAATTATACTGCTTGAGTTATCAGGTTCAAAGCTCAACTCACCATTTGAAACTCCGTAGTAACTGTTTTCTATGTATATCTCTGACAATTTACCATTAAGTGATAAATCATCAAAGGTATAAACAGAACCTGTATTATTTAAATCTTCATCATCTCTATTGACTGTAAGCATACTTCTTTGTACCGTATTATCACCATCATCCTTACCGGCAACTTGAAAATCATCAGCATAGACATTTCCGGTTACTTGTATAACTGAATCTGATGAAGCAGTTTGAATGTTTTTCATACTTGATATATTTCCACTTACGATTATCTGTGTATTATCTGCCATTGTAGAAATCCCGCCAAAAGTACCGCTATTACCTTTAACATATATATCTCCATTAACTATTAAAGTACCTTCATAGGCTTTTAAGTCCCCTTCCGCTGCAATAGCCTTTGACCATCCAACATTCCTGTTAACAGCTAAAACACTGCTTTCTGTATAATAAGGTGTATTATATTCAGGTATCTTAATTTCATATTTAGCTTTTAATTTTTTTTCGATATTTTGATCAGTAAAAGTCGATTCTATACTAAACAAAAGAGGTCTGTCTGTCTCAAAATCAAAGCTTGTAATTGGCTGAATAACTATCTTAAATTCTCCATTAGTATAAAAACTATAATTACTTACATCTTGTAATTCAGTAAATAAAATTCCTTCTATATAATTTGTAAAAGTCTCTTGAAATTTTGTGTTTTGGGCTTCTATAACCATATCCATATTAAACGAACCATCTTCGTTTAAATATATTAAATAAGTCTGATACTCTAAAGGGATTTCTTCATTTTCCTTCATAAATGTTAATATTTCATTAGCCTTTATACTAAGAATATTCATGAAAGTATCGACTTCTTTACTTCCTTCTTCAACAGCACTATCAAATACTTCTCCCATTTTTCCATACGCTTCATCCAGACCTGATTCTGCAAAATAAAAATTCTTCTTTGCATTTGACTGAACTATCTTCATTTTATAATTGGATACTGCTACTGACAGTATAGCTGTTCCCAGCATTATAAATACAGTTATTATAATTAATAATATCACTAAGGTAGAACCTTTATTATCTTTAAAAATATATCTATTCATTTAATCACTTCCTACTGAAGGAATGTCTTATATCCAAAAATTTCTTTTATTAGCTTGTCTTTATCATTTTTAACTTGAATATTTATTCTATATACTCTATTAGATTCAAGCTCTGTATCACTTTCATTAATTAATATATTTTCATAAAGCATAATACTCCCGCCTTTATTATTAAAAGTATAGTCAGGATTAATATCAACTGATTTCATTATATATACTTCAAGAGGTTCAAAATCATCTTTGTTTTCGGCATTAATAATAATATCTCTATCTCCATAAAACTCAAACCTTACATCAGGTTTATCATAAACAGATACAATATGATTATTAACTCCTTGAGTTATATAAATACTGTCAGTTTGATACTCTATCGTAATACTGTTATCTCTATCTGATATTAATGGAAGTTCATTGTCAAAATAATCATACATAAGCAGATTACTATCATATAATTCAATTTTTAAATCATATGGGTTTTCATCAGCAGACATTTGTGACTGGACATCTGCAAAGGTGTATTCTGTAGGTTCTTTTTGAATAGTCACACGAAAACCATCAATTTCCTGTTCTGTTTCAATAGAGTCAATATCTAATGCAGTTTTGACATTCTCCATAACTTTTTGAGCTGCTGCAGTAGCTCTCATTTTTTCATCAGCTAAGCTGTTAGCTCTTGCAGTTGTAAGAAACATTGAAAATATGGGAGTAATTATTATTCCAAGAATTGCAATAGTTATAATAATCTCTATTAAAGTCAATCCTTTATTATTTACCAAATATTTCTTCATAAAATCACCCTATGATTCTCTGATTATTGTTACATTATCTTCGTTGTACATTACATTTACTCTAGGTCTGTTTTCATCATCATTTTTTATAATAACTTTAACTTTTAAATCAGTAAAATTTTCTATAGTAATCTTTGCTCCGGCAACATCATTCGAGCTGTTTCTTTTTGCTGAATAGATTTTTATTTCAATTATTCCATCTTTAACATTAAACTCTTTATATTCTCCTTGTTGTTTAGGGTATGATTCAGACTTAGTGCTGTATCTATATAAATATCTATCATTATCTTTCTTAAAGTTTATAAAAACATCTTCTACTCCAATATTATCAGCATAAACATAAGTTGATTGAAACCTATCTTCAAACTCTCCTAATGCAATAGTCGGCAGGTCTGAGCTAATAGGTTTTGTCCACATACCAAATTCAATTTTACTATTATCGTAATTTTCATTAACAACTTCATTACTAGACGTATTATCTCTTAAATCGTCAAAATCTTTAATTTTTATGTCATCAATGAATGGATTTTCCTTCCCGTAATCATTGTCATAATTCCATTCAAAATATTCTAAATCTTGCATAAACAGCTTAGGAACAGCATAAAAACTTAATATTATATTTCCTGATAAAATATCATCTTCTTTTGTCATAAGATTTACATTTTTAATTATTATTTTCTTATCATTGCCTTCAACTTTTTTAATAAATTTAATTATATTATCATAAGTCCCTTCAATATAAATAGTTGTAGAGATATTTTTTAATTTTAATTCTCTTTCTTCACTATTATTAGTATCATCAGTTGTATTCTGGCTTTCATTGTTAAATTTATTAATTACATCGTAGATTTCACCGGATTCATTTGTACTTTCTTTTTCAATCTCTTTTTTTAAGCCCGCATAATCAATGTCGGTAAAACTTATTGATAATACTTCTATCCCTGATTCTACGATAAATTCATCCAGTATCTCTATAAATTTTTCTTGAATAATAACAGGAAAAAAATGCTTTGTAATAGAATTAACTTTTTTATATGACTTTGTATAGCTCGCTTCAACTTCATTTTTTAAAGCAAGGTTTCTCTTAATAGTATTGACTCTCTCTTCCAGTAGTTCAGATTCTTCTTTAAGTTTATTTATATTGTCTAAATGAGGCTTTAACATGAAATAATATAAACCTGCAACAACAATAGATATACCTAGAAAAAACAACATCACCTTTTCACGTTTACTTAAATTCATTTTATTTCACGTCCTTTAATGTGCATTTGATAACAAACACATATATCTCATCTTCAGTTTCTTTACTATATTCCTTAGAAATATCGACAACATGAACCCTATTAAATTCATCAACTGATTTAAGGTTGTGCTGAAATTCTGCTATTGAAAGTCTTTCTTTAGATTTTCCTTGTATTTGTATATTTTTAATGTCAATAGACAACATATCAAAAGATATATCTTTAGGTATTGAACCAGCGATTGTGTTTATCAAATCAATTCCTATTTTATCCATTCTAGAAATATCATTATTAATTTCTGAAACTAAGTGAAAGTATTCATTAAGAATGTCAATATTTCTTTTTTTCTCGTTTAAACCTTGAATGTTCTTAACAATTTCAGCAGATTTAAGATATTCTTCTTTTTGAGAAATCTCATCCATAATTTTATTTAAATTATAGTTTGTCCAAAAACTAATTCCACCAACTACAATTATTCCTGTAACAACTGTTATTACAATATATCTTTGCTTAGTTCTAGATGTTTTCTTTATTTGAATATACGGAGAAAAAAAGTTAAAATCATTCATGCTTTCACCTGCCTAGTCTTATTATAGCTCCAATAGTATTTAAGTAATTTTCTACATCAAATTTCTTAGTTCCTTTACAAAATTTAACCCCATTTATTTCATTAATTTTTTGAATCTTTATTTGTATAGCGTCTTTCATATAGCTTTCTAGACCTTTTAAATTTGAGCTGCCGCCATGCAAATATATATAATCTATCTTATTACCAGTCGTTCTGGTCTGATAATATTGAAATACTCTTTGAATTTCTGTAATCCAATTATCTACACTAGATTTGACAGCATCATTTAATATAACAGCTGATTTAGTAAGTCCTTGTGATACTTCTAAATTACAATCAGATATTTTTCTATTTTCTGATTCTTCTAAGGATAAATTAAAATGATTTGCTATATTTATATCAATATCTTTACCGCCGGAGTTTATCAATCTGCTAAATTGAGGTACACCTTTTGATATAATGTCTATACTTATAAACCTATATCCTATATCAAGAACAGCAATAGTTTCATTTAAATTATAGGTGTTGTCATTTATTTTAAGCTTTTTATTAAATATCTTAGATATGGCGTTTGAGTTGAGGTCTAAAGCTAAAGGTTTAAGTTTTATTTCATGTAACAGCTTTAATAAATTTTCAACTATAAGCTTTGGTATAGCTGCAACAAGTATTCTGCATTTTTTTATATCTTTTTCTTCAAATTTATCAATAATTTTATACTCAACTACATAATCATCAAGCATAATCGGTAAATACTGTTCAACTTCATACTTAACCATAGTATCCATTTCTTCATCTTTTGCGTAAGGAAGAGATATTTCTCTAGTAATTATTGAGGTACTTTCTACTGTGCATACTGCTTTCTTTGATTTTATTTTAAAATCTTCTAAAGCTCCATAAACAGCACTTTTAAGATTTTCCTTATCTAATATTTGACCATCATTAAAGGAGTTAATAGGAGTGGCAACAGTAAAAGCCTTATCTATAATTAAGCAGTTGCCCTTTTCCTTCCCCTCTATTATTTTTATATTTTTATTTCCTAGGTCTATTGATACATATTTATTCAAAACCAAAATACCACCTCTCTAAATTAACGCTAAATACCAACTGATTATATGTTCTCCGTATATTAAAGTTATAATTGCTGCTAAAGAGATAAAAGGTGCAAAAGGTATCTCATCTTTCCTGCTTTTAATCTTTAATACAATTAATATAACAGATATTAAAGCACCTGTTATAAAGGAAAGTAATGTAGTCAGCAATATCAACTGCCCTCCTAAAAATAATCCTAAAATACCCATAAGTTTAATATCTCCACCACCCATTGGTGCTAATAAAGCTATTAAAAGAAATATTCCGCCTCCAATGAGCATACCAATTATTCCTGTAAAGAAATAATCACTAAAATTGAAAATATTAAAAGCCAGTCCAACTATTAAACCAAAAACTATTAACTCATTTGGAATTATTTTTAACTTATAATCAATAAAGCTAATAACAATTAGAAGGCTTGCTAATATAATATATTTTAAAAATATTAAACTTAATCCGAATTTTAAATATAATAAAATATAAATAAGTCCGTTTAATAATTCAACAATTACATACTGTGGAGAAATATTATCTCCACAATATCTGCATCTCCTTCTATTCAAAAAATAGCTTATAACCGGCAGTAAATCTACCGGTTTTAAGCTCTCATCACATTTAGGACAATGTGATGATGGATATGCAATTGATTGTTTTTTAGGTATACGGTATATACATACGTTTAAAAATGAGCCTATTAACATACCTAAAAGTAAAATAACAAAATTCATATAATCACCATTTGTCTTAGAAGCTTTCACCTTCTACATAAGTATCTATAATTGTACCACTTGCATCACGTATTTCTACTGAATATTTATCAGTTGTATCATTATAAACTAAATGAAATGTTCCTCCAGTATCAGATTGAGGTTTAATTCCTCCTTCAAAATAACTAATACTTACAGCTCCTGAATATTCTTCTCCTGTATTATCTGTTAAATCAACATTTGTAATTGTATGTTCTAATCTTGCAGCTTTAACGATTGCAGATGCAGTAGCTAAGTCAGCCTTTAATCTTGTTTCTTGTTGCACCCCAGTAAATCTTGGTACTGCTATTGCAGCAATTATTCCTAATACTGCTAATACAACTATAAGCTCTATTAACGTAAACCCTTTATTATTTTTCATTTTTTTACTTATCGCTTTTAACATTAATTTCACCTCCTTTCAATATATCTTAAAAACTAATATTGAATCGTATTAATCATATCAAACATCGGCAGTACCATTGCTATTACTATTGCACCGATGATTATTGCCATAAGAACTATCATTAGAGGTTCTAAAAGAGTTGTCATTCTTTGGATAGCTGTTTCCACTTCATCATCATAAAAGTTTGCGGTCTTGTCCAATATATCATCCAAAGCTCCTGATTCTTCTCCGATTTTTATCATAGATGTAACCATAGGCGGAAATACTCCAATATTTTTAATTGGTTCAGCTAGGTTTATACCTTTTCTAATATCTTCTTTAGATTGTAGTAAGCCTTCCTCTACCACCTTATTTCCAACTATCCTCGATACTATATCTAGTGCCTCTATCAGTGGAACTCCACTAGATAATAAAGTAGACATAGTTCTTGTAAACTTTGAAGTTATAATCTTTATAGCTGTTCCCTTTATAATAGGTATACTTAGCTTAATACTATCAATTCTACGCCTGCCTTTAACTGATTCTGAATATTTCTTATATAGATATATTAAACTAATAATAAGTGCAGACAAAATATACCAAAAACTTTTAATAAAATTACTTACAGCCAATAATATTAATGTTGGCTTTGGAAGCCCTACTCCGCTACTTTCAAACATTCCTACAAAAGTAGGCATAACAACGACTAAAAGAAAAATAACTACTAAAATTGATATTACACTTAAAATTATAGGATATGTCATAGCTCCCTTTACCTTATTGTTTATCTTATTTTCCTTTTCATAATGGGTTGCCATTCTATCCATAATGACATCAAGGTTACCACTTACTTCTCCTGCTTCAACCATGTTTATAAGCAGGTCAGGAAATATCCTTTTATGAGTTTTAAGTGATTCAGAAAGTGTCATTCCTTTGTTGACATCCTCATAAACGTCATTAAGAGTTTTTTTAAGATTTTTATTTTCTGTTTGATACCTTAATATATCTAAACAGCTTACAATTGGAACTCCTGCATTCGTCATTGCATAAAACTGCCTGCAAAACACTGCTATATCTTTAATTTTTACCTTTCGTGGAATAGTAAATTTCTTAATATCTTTCGTTTTTGAATCTATTTCCACTTTAATAGGGTAATAGTTGTTCTGCCTGAGCATGTTTAATACTTCACCTTTGCTTTGAGCTGAATAATTTTTTTCAATTTTTTTGCCGTATTTATCTAAGGCTGTATATTTGTAAGTCGGCATACATTCACTCTTTCTTTCGTAAGACTTTTTAGATTGCTATATATCTTTTAACTAAGTCCCTGTCTACTGCATAAGTTAAGGCTGTATCCATAGATATTAATCCTTGTCTATACAAATCAATAATAGAATTATCCATAGTTTTCATTCCATACTTTGTTCCGGTCTGTATAGCTGTTTGTATCTGATGAGTTTTACCCTCTCTTATTAGATTTTTAATTGCAGTTGTTGCAACCATACGCTCCATTGCCAGCTCTCTGCCTGTTCCGTCTTTTTTAGGCAGAAGCTGTTGAGAAACAACACCTAACAGAACAGTTGAGAGCTGCATTACAATCTGCTGTCTTTGATGTGCCGGAAAAACATCAATGATTCTGTCTACTGTTTGAGCTGCTCCTATCGTATGTAAAGTAGATAAAACCAAGTGACCGGTTTCGGCAGCAGTAATTGCTATACTCATAGTTTCTAAATCTCTCATCTCTCCTACTAAAATTACATCAGGGTCTTGTCTTAGAGCTGACCTTAATGCACTGGCAAAGTTTTTTGAATCACTGCCTATTTCACGTTGATTTACTATACTCTTATTATGTTTGTGAAGATACTCTATCGGGTCTTCTAAAGTTAGAATGTGACAATTTCTTTCTCTATTAATATTGTTAATCATTGATGCCAGGGTAGTAGATTTACCACTCCCTGTAGGTCCTGTAACTAAAACTAATCCTCTCTGCTTTCTGGCAAATTCCTTGATTATTGGAGGCAGTCCTAATTCTTCAATAGTTGGTATGTTTAATGCTACAGACCTTATTGCCATGCCGTAAGTTCCTCTCTGCCTAAAAATATTTACTCTAAATCTTCCTAAGCCTTTTTGAGAAATAGACATGTCCAGTTCTCCTTTTTCTTCTAAATCTTTGAATTGTATGTCACTGACAATTTCTCTTACAAGTCTTAGATTGTCTTCCGGCATTAAAGGTTTATCTCCATGTCTTACAAGATTCCCGTTTATCCTAAGTATTGGTGGAGTTCCCACTGATATGTGTAAATCTGAAGCTCTTTTCTCAACTGTCATATTAAGCAAATTTTTCATGTTCATTTTTATCACCTATTCTAATGAGTATGTAATTTTTATTAATTCTTCAACGGTAGTTATACCGTTTAATACTAAATGTTTACAATTTTCTCTTAAAGTAACCATTCCCTCTTTAATAACAATTTCTTTGATTAAATCTATATTTGATCTGGAATCTATTAATGCCTTAACCTCTTTGGTCATATTCATAATCTCATGTATTCCTGTTCTACCTCTATAGCCTGTATTATAACACTTAGAACAACCACTTCCTTTAAATAAAATTATATTATCATTTACTCCTAAAATTTTCTTTTCAGATTCCGAAGGGGTATATTTAGTTTTACAATTATCACATATTTTTCTTATCAGCCTTTGATTAACAACTCCTACAACTGACGAAGTTATAAGGTAAGGTTCTATACCCATGTCTAACAATCTGGCAGCAGTAGATGGAGCATCATTGGTATGCATTGTACTAATAACAACATGACCAGTTATCGCAGCTCTTACTGCAATCTGCGCTGTTTCCGCATCTCTTATCTCACCTATCATTATAATGTCCGGGTCTTGTCTAAGTATAGACCTTAATCCTTGAGCAAAGGTTAATCCGCTTTTTATATTTACCTGAACTTGGTTTATACCTTCAAGTCTATACTCAACAGGATCTTCAACTGTAATTATATTCTTGCTTATACTGTTAAATTCCCTGAGAACTGTATACAAAGTAGTAGTTTTACCACTACCGGTAGGTCCTGTTACAAGAATTATTCCGTTTGGATTTTTAAGTATTCCATCAAAGCGGTTTAGGTTGATGTCAGTGAAGCCTAATTGAGTTTTTGACAAAAGAAAACTACTTCTATCTAATAGCCTGATAACTATTTTTTCACCAAAAACAGTTGGAAGAACAGATATACGCAGATCTACTTCTCTGCCGTCTATTGATGTTTCAACTCTACCATCTTGAGGTATTCTTCTTTCTGCTATGTTCATTTTTCCCATAATTTTAATTCTGGTTATTATAGCTGAATGAGTGGATTTTGCCGGAGACATAATTTCCTGTAATTCTCCATCTATTCTAAATCTAACTCTAACTCTATTTTCAAACGGTTCAATATGTATATCACTGGCTTTTGCTTTAACTGCCTGTTTAACTATTGAGTTAACAAGTCTGACCACTGGAGCATTGTTTATTTCATTTAATATGTCTTCATCTAACTCTTCAATATTATCAACGTCATACTGCTTTTTAAAATCTTCTATAGCCTGTTCTGCACTCTGCTTTCCATAATATTGTTCTATAGCATTTATTATATTATCTTGGGTTGAAATAACAGGCTTGACCTCAAGACCAGTGGCAATCTTTATATCATCTATGGCAAAAAGGTTTAAAGGATCTGCCATAGCAACTGTTAAATCTTCGCCCTCTCTCTTAATAGGTATGAGAACATTTCTACGAGCAATGTTTTCATTAATAAGCTTTGGTACATCAGGGTCTATGTAATGCTTGTCCAAATCAATATGAGGTATACCATGTTGGAATTCTAAAACTTGAATTATATCTAGT
Source organism: Tissierellales bacterium (assembly GCA_028280805.1). Taxonomy (GTDB): domain Bacteria; phylum Bacillota; class Clostridia; order Tissierellales; family VENL01; genus JANQLB01. Next base: position 18,710 of record JANQLB010000090.1, on the reverse strand, counting down.
TCAGTTACATACCCTTTTTCTACTAATAGCTTACCTATTTTTTTACCAAATATTTTTTGTTCTTTAAGAACCTCCATTAATTGTTCTTGAGTAATCTTTCCAACTGAAACCAGCAAATCTCCTAATCTCATCTTCTTTTCACTAGACATATTTTCACCTACTAAATTTATTACTTATAAGAAATATTAAAATTGTAAATTATTAAATAAATTTTTCTAGGACTTATTTCCTGTTATAGCAATTTTTTTCTAGGTCTGTAGTCCTATATCATTATATTAGTTATATTCTATTATATCAACAAATTACCTTCTTTTTTTTATGTAATCTTTAAGAATATATTAATTCTAAAGACATAAAACTTTATTTTCTGTTTTTTTTACTTTTTATTAACAAATCATTCAAAATTAAAGTTAACTTTTTTAACATTATTCTATATACCCATTGTATTATGTTTTAGTCCATGGATAAAACTTCCTGAAAAATTATAGGAATATTATATATCGTCATCCAATCTCTAAATTTGTTTTATTCAAGAAAGAATATATATAAGAAATGACTTATTGTTTAAAATTCTTCTTTAACTAAAGACAAAAGATTTTCTTTATTGTTTAATTCAGGGTTTTCCAACACTTTTTCAAGTAGTGAGTTAAGGATAAATCCAATTTCTTTTCCGGGTTTAATCCCCATTTCCATTAAATCATATCCATTAATCTTTAAATCTTTAACAGATAAAGGTTCTTTATTATTAATTATTTCAATGCATCTCTTTTCTAAATAATCAATTTTACTAAAATCATATGGAGGCAGTGAACCCTTTATATCAGCTCTTTGCAACATAAACAATCTATATATATTATCTTTCCCTACTCTATTTATTAATCTTTTAGCGGCTTTATCCGTCAGTTCATCATATTTAGACATATGCTCTTTAATAAGTACTTTAACTTGTTTTATAATACTATTATCATATCTTAAATCTTTAAGTATATCTTCTGCAATATCTGAACCAATAGAATGATGATTATAAAAATGACCTATCCCTTTATTATCTTGAGTAAATGTTAGTGGTTTACCAATATCATGAAGCAATGCGGCAAGCCTTAAAATTAAATCATTTTGAGTATTATCTAAAACCATCATAGTATGCTCAAAAATATCCTTATCATGATGAGGGTTTTTCTGATTAAAATTTATACAGATTTTTAATTGTGGAATTATATAATCAAGTAAATCAAGCTCTTTAAATAAATAGAACCCTTTAGAAGGAACAGATGACAGCAATATTTTATTAAGTTCCGAATTTATACGTTCTTTACTGATATTTTTTAAAAGTTCTTTATTTTTTAATATCCCTTCCACAGTGTATAAATCAAAATTAAATCCAAGTTCCGTAGCAAATCTTACTCCTCGTACTATTCTAAGTGAATCTTCTTTAAATCTTTCATTAGGATTTCCCACAGCTCTTATAACTTTATTTTGTAAATCTTCTCTACCATTAAATGGGTCTACAAGACCCTTAGTTTGATTATAAGCCATTGAGTTTATTGTAAAATCCCTTCTGCTTAAATCCTTTAATAGATTTTTAGTAAATTTAACATTTGCAGGTCTTCTATTGTCAATGTAATTTTCTTCAACTCTATAGGTTGTAACTTCAAAAGTCCTATCATTAATTATCAAAGATATAGTTCCATGTTTTAATCCCGTTGGAATAGTTTTTATACCATGCTCTCTAAATATCCTTATGATTTCGTTAGGTTGACAGTCAGTACAAATATCCCAATCACAAGGCTTTTTTTGTAATAAGCTGTCTCTTACACATCCACCTACTACAAACGCTTCATAGTTATATAAATCTAGTAATTCAATTATTTTCACTACTTCTTTAGGCATTTTTATATTCATTTTCTCTCTCTCCATATAAAGCAAGTATCTTTACCAAAATATCTTAACATAAAAATATAACCAGTAACACTGGTTATATTTGAATTTATCATTTATATATTATATCAATATTATCTAAATTATTTTAACAAATTATATGCTTTATTAAAATAAAATATAGCTTCTTCTCTATGATTTGTTAAATTAAGTGTATTTCCTAATTTAAGGTAAGCTCCGACAAGCTCGTCCTCTTTTTCTAAATTTATTAAAACGTCAATTAACTCTTTTAATTTCTCTATTGCTTCATTATATCTATTTTGAGCTGCATAATAGTCAATGTAAATATTTAGACCTTCAATCTTATTATTCTCTAAATTTTTTTCTTCACTTAACTTCATAGCATATCCTAATTCTTCAAATGCTTTCTCGATTCTTCCATTCTTTATGTAAAACTTACATAGTTCAAAAAGTGTTTTTGGAAGATCGTCGGTATTATGTTTTTCTTTTAGGTCTTTTGCTTTTAATAACTGCTCAAGAGCCTTATCATTTTCTCCATAGTCTAAATATACTTTTCCAAGATTGTTTGCTATTAAAGATTGTAAACGGTATTCATTTTGCTTGTCCAATAATAAATTAGCTTCTTCAAGAACTCTCTGTGCTGCTTTATAATTTTTGTTTAAAATATATGATGATGAGCAGTTTAATAAACTTTGAGCATATCTCTTCGGGTGATTAATCTCTTTATTAATCTCACAGACCTGTTCAGCATATTTGATAGCGTTTTCCTTATCTTTCAATTTATGATAAGCAATTGACAAATTAAAGAATATATCTGATTTAAGTATAAGGTCTTCATGAGATAAAGTTTTATAAAACATAAATGCCTGCTTATGTTTTTGTACTGCTATTTCATACATACCTTTATGCAAATAGATATATCCTTCTTTATTATAAGCTCTTATAATTCTACTAATATTATCAGCCTTAGTTGAGAAATGTATACTCTTTTGGATGTAATCTAAAGCTTCATCATATTTACCGGCGTTTATACGCAATTGTGCATAAAGTAAATTGCTTTGTCCTTGTATATCTGACAGTTTATAGTCTTTACCTACTTTTTCTATATTATTATATATTTCATCGATACCACTGGTTCTATTTAGCTTTACTTTTGCTTCCATTTCTTTTATCCAAATATTACAGTAACGAATAGCCTGCTCCTTTTCAGTTTCTAATAAGAATTCCAAATCAACTTCAAGTTTATTAGCTAAAAATTGTAATAAATTTATACTTGGGCTGGCTTTGTCATTTTCTATTATACTTAAATGAGCTTTTGAAACATATTCTTCTCCTAAACATTCCAGAGTTAATTCTTTATCTTTTCTTAATCTTTTTATTTTTTGACCTAAACTTAATATTACCATTACTATCCCCCCATTAATAACAAAATATATTGGATCTGCTTATCATACAAAATTCGATGTTTAACATTAGTATATCACTAAGGTATAATTTGTCAATATTTTTTATTTTAGAAGAATAGTCGTTTCTTATTAAATTTAATCTATATATTTCCAAGTTCAAAACAAAAGTACAAATTAAAAAATATGTAAAAATCTCTTAACAGTTTTAAATACTTAAATTCACTTATTAATATATATTCTCTCTTCAATAAAGTAATTTTAAAACTTAGATACTTAATACTATATTATTGTGTTTTTTAAATTAATGTAACAATTTTATCTTTTTTGATATAACTAAAAAAGAGTCCTTAAGATAATTATCTTTAAGGACTCCTTCATTTCAACTTTTTTTCTTTCGTGTATACTAGCACTGATGTGTTTCCCCCTTAGTTTATTTAATATTGATTTTAGTATCTTTTAAGCTCTAATTTATTATATTGCTCAAATTCCTTATCAGTGCTGTCAAATATTAGATTTTCATATAAAATTAAATCAATCATACTCCCGACCTCCCTTATCAATATTTTAAAAAGTTTTAATAATTAACTAAAGATTTTACAATTAAATATTAAACTTTTAGTATCTTTTAAGCTCTAATTTCTTGTACTGTTCAAATCCTTTGTCTTTACTATCAAATATTAAATTCTCATATAACATTAAATCAAACATACTCCCAACCTCCCATACTAATTTTAGTTTTTTAGTGTTAACTTTTTGTTAATTATTAAATAAATTATTTTTGTATAAAATAATTATAATTGAAATTTTGTTATCATTTTATTAATTTTATTAATTTTTTATTTAATAATTTCAATCAAACCTAACTCCAATTACATTATATACATTTGCCTATTTTTTGTCAACACTTTTTTGATTTTTTTAATCATTTTTTTTAATATTTTAATATTTAGATTTATTTTATTAATTTTACTATTTAGAATTTATTAAATTTTCAGAATATTTTTGTTTTCATTTTCCCTATTTCAATTTTTAATATGTAATGTAATATTTAAATAAAATACAGCACCATAACAATATGGTGCTGAGGGTTACTTTATATTTTATTACTGCATTTCATCTTTTTTAAAAGCAATTAGATAGTATTTATCGTTTAATTTATTCTCAAGTTTCTTAATCTCATTTAATTCTTCATTGCTTATATTAGCTAAAGGAACTTCATTTAGATGGTTTTTAAATTCATTATTATTTCGTTCCATCTGATCCCTCCTTCTAATTGCTAGTATTTACTAAAAATTATTTTCTATACGTTTTTTGTTTAAATGATATTTCCCGCCTATTGCCATGGAAATAGTGAAATTTCAACATTTATAAGCTATTAACGACTTTATTTTCCGTCAAAGTACAATGACTGTTTTAATTTTTTATTTTTCATCAATATTATTTTTTATATAAATACATATTTCATCAAAATAATATGTATTTTAAATTTTCATATTATTAAACGGGAAATATAACATGTAAAATTAATTAATAAGTAATGTTAAAAGGACAGTTTTGACATTAATATCACCAAAACTATCCCTTCTATAACACTTCTTTAAACTCATCTTTACTTAATAACTATCTCCTCAATAGTATAATCAACACTGCACACGCTGCCACTACCAGTTTCATCTGTAGCAGATACAATGCTTACTGATAATATAAATACTAATGATATACAAGCTAAGCTTTTAAATAATTTTTTCATGTTTCAATCCCTCCTTTTACGCTTTTTGTAAAATAAATACATTAACCTCCCCAGATAACTGTATAGTTTTTCACTATAGTAATTATCTTCTATATCGTCGTCGTCATTCTGTTTTATAAGATGAATAAGGATGTTTTTTAACTTAGTACCGTATTTTTCATTTTTAAATTTACTTATTCTATCTACTACAAGATCAAGAGCATCTAAGATATATCTTTTATCAAATAAATAATTATCTGATATTTTAATAAACTCTAGCAGTTTATCTAATGCTTTTCCAAAATCATGCTTTCTCAGTATAATACGTATGTATGTATCGAAATATATAACACATTTCTTAGGATTACTCCTATCAAATATTTCAAAACACTTTTCTATCCATTCAGAGGCCTGTTCAATCTTTTTAGTGGTGTAGTAAAGCATAGCAAGGTTATTATATATCATTGCTAATCCATTATTATGATTTTCAGCTTTAAATACTTCTAATGCTTTATCATAAGTACGCCTGCTGTCAAGAGGTCTATTTATTTTCCAGTAATATCTTCCTAAATCATTATAAATAAAACCTTTTCGTACATTATTATGAGCATATTCTAATGACTTATCTAATAATTTTTTTGCATAATCATAATCTTTAGCATAGATAGATGCAATAGCATACTCATGATAATATCTATATAAGACATTATCTGATAGTTTATCATCAATTAGTTTACTGCATTTTTTAAAAGTGTTTATGGAAGATTGATAACTAAGAATTTCAAAATAAGCTACACCTATACTAATCAGATAATTTACTAATGACTCTTTTATACGCATATCAGAGTTATCACTGATATTTTGCAGAATATATGCTGCATTTTCTATATATCTGATAGTTTTAGGCATATTACCTTCCTTATAATATGATATTCCGATTTCTTTAGTTATATGAGCAGTTTCAAACATCATCTTATGTTCTATAAAAATGTCTTTTACTTTAAAGAGCAGTTCTTTGTCATTGTAATAATCATGCTTGTTCAAACCATCTGCAATGTTTTCATACAAACTTTTAAGTTCATCATCATTAAAACTGTCTTTCTCCTCCAAATCTTCCAGAAAAATTTTTCTAGATTTTTCCATGCTATCCCCCCATAGTTTTCTATATAAATTCCACATTAAGTGTAATGTAATCATACTACAATTAATCATATGAGTCAATAATTAACACAGAAAAAATTATAAGGAAAATTTAAGATAAATTGTTAACTTTGTTATTGTAAGATATGTTACTTTACTTAGCAGTAATTATTTCAAGTAAAGTTCTAAAAAGAATTCAAAAAGGATTTAATAAAGATTAAGCTATGGATTGATTAGTTAGAGCTTTATTTTCTGTAACTGAGAAGAATTAAGAGAAGGTGACTTAGTCAAAAAATAAGTTATTATTTATAGAATTAAAACTACACTCGAAATGAGTATTACTTTATGTCAAAAACAAAAAATAGAGAAAAAGCAGTATTTATAAAAGCTTTTCCTCTAAATTTACATAATTTTTTATCTAAACAATCTATGTTTACAGCATTGTTAACTGCTCTTGCTGATTTTCTTTATCTTCCTTCTTAAGATAAGTTCCTATTGCAGGAATATTACCTCTATAATAATCAAAATCCTTATACTCTACATCTTCTATACATTTTATCTCTTTTAATGTACTGCCTTTTTTTGATTTTAATACTTGAATTCCTTGAGAGTTTCTAGTTGTTTTAGAATTTATCTGCTCTGTATTAAATATTAATACTTTATAAATACTGCTAATAGCAACCATTTCTTTATCTTCTGCTAAATAAGTTATATAAATCAACTTCTCTTTATCATAATAAGCATTAGAAAGTTTACTCCTATTTGTCTTTGTTTCATAACTAGAAATTTCTATTTTTGAGGCTTTTCCATTTTCAAAGAAAAACAACATGTATCCTCTGAAATCTATAGTACTTACAATATAAATAATTTTTTCATCATTATCAAGACCAAGAATATTAGGCAGATAATCTCCAAGACTGCTTGTCTTTGTATCTTCCAACTCATAACTCTTTATTTTATAGACAGTATGTTTGTTTGAAAAAAGTAACAACTCTGACTTATTAGTTCCTTCAATTTCTTGAATTATATTATCATTATCCTTAAGTTTCTGTTTATTAGCCCCTCTTAATGATACCAAGGGTACTTTCTTTAAATATCCTTCATTTGTTAAGAAAAATTTCAAATTATAATCTTCTACCATCTGTTCCTCAGTTATATGCTCTATATCTTCTTCATCAACCAGTTTTGTTTTTCTATTTTGTCCATATGTTTTAATTACTTTCTTTAATTCTTCCTTAATGATATTTTTTATCTTATCATCATTATTAAGAGTCTGTTTCAGCTCTTTAAGATCACTTTCCAGATTCTCAATATCCTTAGTTTTATTTATAATATATTCTTGATTAAAATTTCTAAGTTTTATGTCTGCAATAAATTCAGCTTGTTCTTTATCAATTTCAAACCCCTTCATAAGATTGGGTATCACATAAATATCCTGCTTAGTATCCTTTACTATTTGTACCGCTTTATCAATATCTAAAAGTATCTTCTTTAATCCCTTTAACAGATGTAATCTTTGAGATTTTTTGTCAATATCATATTTTATCTGTCTTTTAATACAGTTTATTCTAAACTTTATCCATTCTTCTAAAATTGTTCCTATACCTAATACTTTTGGACTACCATTTACTAAAATATTAAAATTGCATGAAAAACTATCCTTTAAAGGTGTTTTCTTATATAATATCTTCATTAACTTATGAGGGTCAGTATTTCTTTTTAAATCAATAGTTATTTTAAGCCCGTTCTTATCTGTCTCATCTCGAATGTCAGTTATATCTTTGATAGTATTATCCTTTATCAAGCTGGTTACTTTTTCAATAACTGATTCTATTGTTGTGGAATATGGAATTTCTATAATCTCAATGCAGTTATTATTTTTATCAAAATCATACTTTGCTCTAACTTGAAAGCTTCCTCTACCTGTGCTGTAGATTTTTTCTATTGTACCTTTATTGTATATAAGTTCTCCACCAGTAGAAAAATCCGGAGCTGGCAGCCATTTGGCAAAATTTATTTTTCCTGTCTTGCTTTCTAATAATTTTATAGCAGTCTGACATACCTCTTTAAGATTAAAAGACGGTATTGAACATGCCATACCTACTGCTATACCAATATTAGGATTTACTAATATATTAGGAAAAGTAGTTGGTAAGAGTTTTGGTTCTGTAGTTGTATTATCATAATTAGGTACAAAATCTACAGTATCCTTATTGATATCATTAAACAGTTCTTCACTGATTTTTTCTAATCTAGCTTCTGTATATCGTGCAGCTGCATAGCTCATATCTCTAGAATATACTTTTCCAAAGTTACCTTTACTGTCTATATATGGTGCTAATAAAGCTTCATTGCCTCTGGTCAGTCTTACCATGGTTTCATAAATAGCACTATCACCATGTGGATTTAACCTCATTGTAGAACCTACTATATTAGCAGATTTTGTTCTTGTACCCTTTAAGAGTCCCATTTTATACATTGTATATAACAGTTTTCTGTGAGAAGGCTTTAATCCATCTATTTCAGGTAAAGCTCTAGACATTATTACACTCATCGAATAAGGCATATAGTTATCTTTCAGTGTATTAATTACATTTAATTTTGTTATATTTGCTTTACTCAAAGCAATTCTCCTTTCAAATCTTTGTTGCTTTGTAAATACATCAGTCAATCTGTTAACAGCTACATAACATCAACAAGGTCAATATATTCTTTACCGTATTCTGAAATGAACTGCTTTCTTCCTTTTAAATCATTACCTAAAAATAGATCAAATGCTTTCTTGGTTTCGACTGCATCCGTAGGCATAACTTTTATAAGTCTTCTACTCTTAGGGTTCATAGTTGTTTTCCACATCATATCCGGTTCATTTTCACCAAGCCCCTTACTTCTCTGAATGTGATACCTTCCTTTGATATTTTTAATTATCAAGTCTTTTTCTTTATCAGAATAAGCAAAGTATGTTTTTTTATCACTATTTATTTCATATAAAGGTGACTCGGCAATATAAACATGACCTTTTTCTATTAATGTAGGTGTTAATACATACAGCATAGTTAAAATAAGACATCTTATCTGGTATCCGTCATAATCAGCATCAGTACAAATTATTACTTTATTCCATCTCAAATCATCTAAATTAAAATTTCCTATATTCTCATGCTTTGTTTTAACTTCAACACCACAGCCTAAAACTTTTAATAGATCTATAATTAAATCATCATTAAATATCTTATTATAGTCTGACTTAAGACAGTTTCTTATTTTACCTCTTACAGGCATGATAGCTTGAAATTCAGCATCTCTACCCATTTTTGTACTACCTAAAGCAGAATCTCCCTCAACAATGAATAATTCTCTTCTATCTTTATCTTTTGTTCTACAGTCAACAAATTTTTCTACTTTGTTCGATATATTATCAAAACTTTTACTAAGTTTTTTCCTAATATCTATCCTGGTTTTTTCAGCCCTTTCTCTACTGCGTTTGTTAACTAAAATCTGATTTGTTATTTCTTGCAGAGCTTCTTTGTTTTCAATAAAGTATATTTCTAACTTTTCTTTTAGAAAATCATTCATTACTTCTTTTATGAATTTATTGGTTATAGCTTTTTTAGTTTGATTTTCATAACTGGTCATAGTTGAAAAAGTGTTAGCAACAAGAATCAAGCTATCCTCAATATCAGTAAAGCTAATACTTTTTTCATTCTTTTTATATTTACCTTGGCTTTTTAAACTTTGGTCTATTTCATATCTAAAAGCATTTTTCACAGCATCATCAGGGCTTCCTCCATGCTCTAAAAAGCTACTGTTATGATAATATTCTAAAAGATTTACTTCGTTATTGAAACAAAAAGCAATTTCAATTTTTACTTTATATTGAGGCTTATCTTCTCTATCTCTTCCCTTTGTTTCCAGCTGAAAATATTGAACATCAGTAAATCCTGTACTACCACTAAGTTCTTTAACATAATCCTTAATCCCGTCTTCATAATAATATGTAAAAGATTGATTACTCTCTTCATCATAAAGGTTAAATGTTATACCTTTATTAACTATAGCTTGTCTTTTCAAAAAATCCTGAAAAAAATCTAGTGATATATTAATATTATTAAAAACTTCTAAATCAGGCTTCCATTTTATAATTGTACCAGTCTGTTCATAGTCACATTTTGACTTTATAAATCCTTTATCATTTTCTGTAATATTGTCACCTTTACTAAAATAAAGATTATATCTATATCCATCTCTAAAAACAGTAACATCCATGTATTCACTGGCAAATTGTGTAGCAGCTGTACCTAAACCGTTTAAACCAATACTAAATTGATAATTACTATCACCATTATTATCATATTTACCCCCTCCATATAGAATTGTAAATACGATTTGCCAATTATACTTTTCCTCCTTAGGATTCCATTCAATAGGTATACCCCTACCTCTATCTTTTACTTCAATAGATTTATCATTATATCTTATCACTTCTATTATGTTACCAAATCCTTCGCTGGCTTCATCACGACTATTCCCAATAATTTCTTTTACTGTATGTTTAGCTCCTTTAATTCCGTCAGAACCAAATATCACCCCAGGTCTAAGTCGAACTTTCTCCTTTTCTTCTAAAGTAGAAAGACTATCATTTCCATAATTATTATTATTTTTCATAAAAATCACCTTCTTTACAATCTTATTATCACCTTTACATTTGTCATATAGACTATTTTATAATATTTTTTTATATAAATCAAACATTTGTTCGCTATCAAGCATTTTATGCTGTATTTAGAAATGAAAAAACATTACATATTATCTTACCAGAAAAATTAAATAAATCCTATAGGATAATAGTTATTTTCTATTAAAAATTATTTAACTCTGTATTTTTTAAACTATTGTATATAAAGATTTGTGTATAAGTAATCTTTTTTGCAATTTATTTTTATCATTTATGATAACATTTATTATGATAATATGAGTTAAAAAAAACTACCTTGAGGCAGCTTTTTTAATTAAATCTTCTTTTATCATGCAGTCACATACATTATTTGTGCATTTTTGTTCAATAACTGAACATACTTTATTACGACCTGTTTTCTTTGCAAGATATAAACCTTGATCAGCTTCATTTATAAAATTATCTTTCTTTTCAATACATTCTTTAGATAAGGTTGAAACTCCAATTGATACAGTAATATTTATTTCAGTACCGTCAGGTAAAACAAACATCTTGCGTTCTACAGCTACTCTAATTCTCTCTCCTACTTCCATAGCTCTCTTATGCATACAATCAGGTAAGAGAACGGAAAATTCTTCTCCTCCTACTCTTGAAACAACATCAAAAGCTCTTGTACTATGCTTAATGGTAGAAGCTAACTGCTTTAAAACCTCGTCACCTGCAGGATGACCGTAGGTATCATTTACCACTTTAAAATGGTCTATATCTATTAATAATAATGATAATTTTTCATCGTGGTTTATAACTCTTTCAACAAACGCATTGAAGTTTTTGTCAAACGTTCTAACATTATTAACACCTGTAAGAGAATCTATGGTTGCTTGTTTTTTTAATTTTCTAAACGCTTCATTTACACCTTCAATATATTTTATAAGATAATATATCACTAAACAAGTACTTATTGAAATAATCCAATAAGTTGGTAAAACTCTAAGTGAATCTTTAAATGAATCCATCACGAATATTACAGCAATTGATAAAACTATCAAACTATATAAATTTATCAGCATCCACTTAAACCAATTTGAAATTTTTAACTTTAAAATAAAGTAAGTACCTAAAAATACTAAAATAAGTATGATTATTGCTATAATAGATGAAGTATTAACACCAAAAAATAATACTCTAAACAGACTTAACACTACTATACAAAATAAAGTAGGTTTTACTCCTGCGTAAAACATTAAAAGTAAAACAGCAAAATGTCTTAAATCCAATATACTATGGTCAGTTATACTAATTCCGAAAAACATTAAAATGATTCCAAGTATTGATGCACCTAATCCAGCAAGTAACCTTTTTCCCATTGGCGAAGTTTTATTTAACGGCTCATTTCTAAATACATTCCCTGCTATAAAAATAAATGTAGTTAATATAGTTGAATTAATAAATAAATCCCTAATCATACGTTTCCTCTTTTCTTTATTTCTTATGTCTTAAAATACATAATCTTATAAGTACTTTTTTTGATATTCAATGATATCTTTATATATATGTGTATTATATCATACTTAACAATAGTTCAATCATATTATTTTTTAACATAATGTAAAATTAAAAGCACTGTCACAGACAATGCTTCATACTAAAAATTGTTATATTTTCATAGTTATGTATGTACTTTCTTCTCATTGTCTTTATCATGATTTTTCATTTTACCTTTTTGATATTGTTTAATTAATTGATTACTGTAAACAGCTGCTCCGGTAACTAAAATGCCCTGTATAACTCCATCGGGATTAAATCCCATCATCCAAACCGAAAGTCCTATACCAAATATCAGTAGAATTAAGGGAATATTATTGTCTTTGACAAATTTAAGTGATTTAAGAATTTTGCCCAATATATATAAAGCTGGAATTAATATTAATGCTTTATCGACTATAAAGTCCATGATATTCATACTCTCACTCCTTTAAAAATTTAATTATCCCCTATTATATTCATATGCATAAAGAAACTTTTTAAATATAACAACAGAAAATGTCACAAAATCAATATCTTAAAGCAGTAAATTCTAATCTCCTGTTTTTTCCTGCCTATCTTCCTGTCTTTCTCCCTGTTTTTATACTCCCATCAATTTCTCTCTGTCCTCTATACTCTTCACACCTCTTACTGCACTCTGTACACTTATAATGTTTTGATTTATGCAGTCGTGCAGTCCTTATAATATGCTTACTGCAAATAGGACATATATACAGCCAGAACTTCTCAGGTATTTTTGCCCTTTCTCTAGAGTACCTGCTAACTTTACCCCCCAGACCATTGATACGTTCAACCTGTTCCTTAAACTCCCTGCCATGACCAGGGATAATTAAATGAATCATTTCGTGCAGCAAAGTGCTTTTTATGTCCTGAGGATAACGCATGTGATAGTGGGTAGAAAGCCTAATTATCTTCTTTTTCATATAACATATACCAGCAGACCTTGTAAGTCTACTGGACCATTCTATAGTTATATTATCAGAAAGCTGACTTTGAAAATATTTCACATTATACTCATCATATATTCTGTACAGCTCATCAATCGAGATTAAATTATCCATAAATCCTCCTTGATTTCTATTCAGTATAGTACTAGTTTATTATACTATTATATCAAAACTTATTGAATTTAACATTTCAACACGACAAAGGGACGGTTCTGTTGACACCAAAAAGCATAAGAGCACCGACAAAACCATCCCTTTGTCATAAAACTTTTTTAACAAGGAGAAAAAATATAAGAGGGTAAAATGATAAACAAAAAATATATATGCTATTTTAATCTCGAAGATATAATACATCGTATGATTGAGTTCATTAAAAATAATAATATCTTTGATAAACATTAGTATGAAGATGAAATAACTATTAAACTAAATAATTTTGTAAGTTTTTTATTCAGTTTCCCATTTGCGTAATATTTTATTGATAATATCATATGTTACTAAATAAGCCCACAACGTTTATGGTAAGATAAAGGGAAATTTAGTCTGCATATATGTAATTATTTTATACCACCATAATTTAATGTAGAGATTAATTATAACTATTCTAGATATTGAATAATGAACTTCAATTAATGTACAATAAAATCGTTAAGATTGCTTCTTGTGCTATGCTATAATTGAAAAAGTATCAGGAAAAATATTTGATAAAAGAATGGAGGATTTGTGAAATGAGTAACGTATATTCAGAATCAGAACAGATACAGGTGAATACCAAAACACTAATACATGTATTAAGTAAAATGCTTGGAGTAAATGTGATCAATGCAACTTACCAAACTAAGCACCTGCATGGCGGGACCGTGGGGAATGTGTGCCTTGTTACAGGAATAGCAGAAATTGGAGACGACGAGGAATTGCCGTATAGTGTTGTTTTAAAGATACAAAAAAAATGGAATCGTTATGGTGATTCCGATTCATGGCGAAGAGAGTATGATCTTTACGCATCGAATTTAGATGAAGTCTTCTCTGATTCTTTCCGTTGGCCTAAATGCTATCATGCAGAGCTAAATAATGATGAAACACAAATATGGATGGAATATGTTGAAGGTGTATCGGGTCAGGACATGACTGCCGAAATGTATGAACATGCAGCGGAAGAACTGGGACGTTTTCAAGGTAGGTTGTATGTAGAGAAGTCGGATGTCTTACGGCAACTTTCCAATCTTAGTAAAGTGGATTTAGTTAAAAAAAACTATCTGCATTATAAATCATGGAATGAGGTATACGACTACATCCGTCACGATAATTGTGAAATTCCAAAACACATATGCAATATGTTAATTGATATAGATGAGAATTCAGATGAAATATGGCGACGAATTGAAAATTTACCCATAGTGTTTTGTCACAGAGATTTTTGGATAACGAATATATTCTATGTTGACAAAAAAATCATACTTATCGATTGGGATACCACCGGATGGGGCTATATGGGGGAAGATGTTGCAAGTTTGATTGCGGACGAGGTAGAAATTGATTACATGGTTGAATGTTATCATAAATGTATCCCTGCGTATTATAAAGGTTTTTCAGAATATGCGGATATATCACATATATCAGATAATTACGTTCGTGAATTGATCCTTTTTATGTTCGGGTACAGACTTATAGAAGGCTATAAATATGCCGAGTCACCTGACGAAAAAAAGCTGCATCTCAATACGCTTCAAAAGATTTATGAAATGGGTCTATAATCAATGTGATTGTATCCATATCAAGGCGTGTATGAAGGAATGTTGAAAAAATAACGTTTAAAGCGATACAGTGAACCCTAGCAAAAGTAATACTAAACTATCTTTTAACCACTAGAAAAGAGAATGTTACCTATGCGGTATCATTCTCTTTTTTTACATGTTAACAGCATCATCGTATAAACCAGTTTTCATTAAATTAACAGTAGAAATGTGCGTAGCGAACGGAAACATTTTGATATCGGATGTTATGATCTCATCTACAACGTCAATTTCAATTTATTTCTTTAATTAACTTCTAATATTCTCTGCATTACTGAGTCTATATTGTTAAAATAATCATCTGGATTTGGTTCAACAATTATATCTGGAACAAATGAATCTAAGTCTTCATTTGAGATTTTGATATATTTTGTTGAATAGCTAACTTTAGTATTAGTATTGCTTAGTTCCAAAAACTGAACTTCTCCATAATGGTTTGGTTTGGCACCTGTAGGTTCACCAATAAAAGTCGCGTTAGTTTCATTCTCAAAATTTAAAGTATTTGCTATTGCAGATGAAAATGTTCTTCTTCCAACTATTACAAACAATTTGTGAGGATGATCTAGGCTCTCTCGTTTTTTAAGTTCAACAAAGAACGGATCGAGTACAGGTGTACTTCCTCCCACGTTATTCCTTAAATCAATTACTAATTTATTTATAGTATTATTGTCAATAAATTCAAAAAGCTCCTTGTTAAAATCTAAAAACGATTTACCTTTCATATTATAACAAACATTGTATTGAAAATATAATAACTTATCATCTTCAAGAAATTCATACCAGTAATTTTTATCACTATTTTTTAAGTACAACATTCTTTCAGATTTATCAATATTTCTATTTACCAAATCACTATTTTTAAATGGTGTTGCTTTAACTTCGACACTTTTTTTATTCCCGTTTTTGTCTATAAGAATAAATTTAGCTGTTTCTGAATCTGTAATATTCAAACCATTTAAAAATTCTGGAAAGACTAAATATCTTGCAAATTTATGTTTAAACCATACTTCATTTTCATGAGAAATTATAGGTAGAAATAGTTTTCTAATTTCTTCAATACTTTTTTCATTTACACCTATTAGTTTATAACCAATAAATTCACTGTATTCAGGTAGAGAATCTATTATGTATATTCCATCATTAAAATAGTAATATACAAAAGGATATTTTCCTTTTGTATCAAATAAAAATGATGTGTGTGCATCACCTACAGATGCTAATAATTTACTCACTTCAACAATCATTTCATCATCTGTCAGTGAAGGTATTTTTTCTTTTATACTTCTTACATTACTTAAAAAATCTTCTTTTTCAACTTTAAAAAATAAATTCTTATGTTTCTTAGGTAATTGCTCTGATAGAAATTCAATATCAGCTAACCATTTAGTATCTCTATCACCACTAACATATTTGCTGCTATATTCCGCTATCTCAAAGTCATTAAATTCAAAAGTTTTTGTTATTTGATTTATCAAAGATTTATAATAATCGTAGTTATCAGCTTGACATACAAAATTCATTTCTAAAAATAAATCTTTTTCTTGAACAATATATGCAGTGTTTATCTCATCATTCACTTCAAGTTTAATTTTATATCCTCTATTTCCACCAATAATACATTCTTCAATGTCAAAATCTTTTTGAGATTTTTTTATATTTTCTTCAAGATAATTATCTGTATATGGATAGATGCGTCTTGTCGTAACATGCAATGAAAATTGATTATCCTCATTTGATAAAGATAGATATGCATCATCTCCTTCAGGTTCTAGCCAGTTTGATGGATATTGTATAGTATAATAAGCATTAGAATGCGTTGTAAAGTCACTTATCCCGTCATCTTTTTTAGCACAGTGAACAAATAAAAAACTTATTAAAACTAGTATTAATAATACACTTGCCTTTTTTATAATTTTCATTTTATATTCTCCCTTCAAACATTGTTGATAATTTTTTGTAGTCATAAAAATCTTTTGCATTACCTTCAAACTAAAGTGTTTAATCAATCTGCATCTGTTCTTTCGACTCGCATAGTTTAATAGTAACAAAATTCAATCCAATTTAAGTAGCCAGCAAAAAAGATCCAAAACTACTACTCCGAAATGAGGTCATAATGTTCTATAACTATGGTATTAGCGACAGCTAAATATAAATCATTCAGCTTTAATAGTATACCATAATCAGCATTTTATTTTAAGAAAAAACTAGGGCTTCCTAGTCTTCTGTGTTAAATAGGGCTTTAATGCATGACAAAGGGACGGTTCTGTCGACACTAAAAACAACATAAGAATACCGACAAAACCATCCCATTGTCATAAAATTTTTTTCTTCTATTTTATAGTGAATTTCTGCATAATGCAATCTTCACCATCAGAAACAATTTTACTCTCTTCATATTTTAAATTTTTATCATTAAAAACAGAATGCCAAAACTTTATAGCAGGTTTGTTTTTAATTAACTCAATAAGACCATATTTACCAGGATATAACTCGAATAACTTATTTATTACTATTTTACCTATCCCTTTATTCCTATACTTTCGCAAAATGAATATATCATTTATTATATAATCTACTACCTTGCCCATACTGTGATTCAAGAAAATAAATCCAATAATTTCCTCTTCAACCTTGATCTTCATAGGTATAAAATTTATCTCATCAAAAAATACATCAACATCATTATTATCAAATTTACCTTGTGAATTAACGTTTAAAGTATCAGTATATTCCGATAAATCATGTAAGTAATACTGAAAAAGATTTTTTAGTTTCTCTTTGTCTTTAACATCTGCTTCTGTTATTTCAACATTGCTTTCATATTTTTTTATAAGTTCATTTTTACTTTTCATTCTTATATCACCTTTGTATCAATTATTTAAGTTTAAATCCAGCTATCGAAAGACCCAAAAAGAACACTCAGAAATGGGTAGCCAATTACATATAACGGTTTGGTGTTTGCGACGCCCTCGAACTGGACCCCAAAAGAATACATCTTGGTAGAGTTTCACTCCCAGTGAGAAGGTGTGGGTGTGTAATCCCCAAAACCCTGCCCTAGTAACCCTTTACGCAAAAACAATGCTATCTGAATTATATTAGTGTAACTGGCATGGAATACACGCGTATAATTTTTACTAATTTCGTTTTTCAACTACATGCAATTTTCTCTTTGATAATCTATGCCAATATGCAAATACTAAAGCCATAATCATATAACATAATGCAAATACTGAAATTAAGTCTATTAATTCACCTGTGAATAATTCTGTATAGAAGTTTAGCATAAAGTGAATCCAAATTGGAACAAGTAAATTTTTGTAATGATGATAGCAAATCCCAATAATAAAACCAACTGAAGTAACACATATACTAAACACTATTATATACTTTATTAGTTCAATTCCATTGTAATTTGTAGATACAAACCACAAAGGTGCGTGCCAAAAATTCCAGATCAAACCTACTACTAATGATCCATTAATTACACCAAACTTTTCTTCAATAGCTGGTTGTAAGTATCCTCTCCAGCCACTTTCTTCTCCAACTGCTCCTTGTATTAAAGTAAAAAAAACAGCT
>JANQLB010000038.1 GCA_028280805.1 Tissierellales bacterium | reverse complement strand
AGAGAGTGGATTATACTACCTAAGAGCAAGATATTATGATCCGGATATAATGAGGTTTATATCTGAGGATACTTATGAAGGTAGACTGTCTGAACCACTGAGTCTAAATCTATATACTTACTGTCAAGGCACTCCTATAATGTATGTTGACCCTAGCGGAAATGACCCAATAAGTGTGTTATATGCATATGTGATGGCAGTTACATTATCCCCAGATACACAGATAGATATGCAAATGATGGCAATTTCGCTTTCAGAGGGTGATTATTTAGGTGCAGCACTTGATGGAATAGGTATCCTTTTACCGGGATTAACAGGTTTGGGTAGATCATCCAAACGGATAAAGGGATGGTTTGGAAAAATAGGAAGTAAGATTGATGATGCTTGGAAATGGACTAAGAAAGTGTTTGGTAAGGGGACGGTAAAAAATGCTAAAGGATTAATTGGAAAGGACTTTGAAGATTTCTTAACAAAACAAATAGGTGGTAAGGGAAGTTTCTCTATAAGAGGTAGAGAATTTGATGGTGCATTAGGTAATCGATGGTGGGAAGCAAAATCAGGTAGGTATTGGGATATGTTGGAAAATAATCCTAGACAGGTTGAGAAATTCAAATCTGATATGGGAGCTAGATTAAGAATTGCTAGAGATAATAGAGCAACTTATGAATTGTTTTCAAATACACCAATTCCACAATCGATAAAAGAATGGCTAACAAAAAAAGGAATAGGATTTACTGAATTTTTAGATTAATTTTGGAAGGGAATGATAAACTATGTCAATTTCTTCATCTATCGACATAAAACTTGTAGATAAGTACAATTCTGACAACTCGTATTGGACAATCATAGATACTTTACAAAATAATGGCTGGAAGCTTTTTAACGAAAAAAAAGTACAATATCTTCCTCTTGGCGATAATGGTGATTATGATTGGAAATTTGAAGAACTTACTGTTGATGAGTTTATAACAATCATTGAAGAAAAAGAAAAGAATAGTGAAGTTGTCGGAATTGAGTTAATATGGGAAAATACAAAAATTGGTGGACAATTATTGATATTTAATTCTAATGAGTTATCATTTAATATAACAGTAAACAAAAAATTTATTAATGATGATAATTTAACAAGACTAATAGATATTAATTGGTATGTAGAAAAATTGATACCGTGTTTATTAGAACATTATGTTATTGAACAGCTTTCATTTCAACAGAATTATTAAAGAAGTGGGATTGAGAGGACAAGTATATTGTCCACATAATACAAGAATGAAGCAAGTAGACTTCTTTAGTCTTGCTTCATTCTCTTTTTTGCTTAATAAACATAGTTTAGATGGCTTTTATAATTATAGAGGAAATACGGTCAGACTTTAATAATTTACTTATTTTCTAAAACCATTAATTATTGCTTTGATTCTTTCTGACACCCTTTACGATTCTCTTATAATCTTTGATATACTCAGCTCAGAAAGATTTAAGTCCTTTGCTATTTCTTTATTTCATATATCATAATATTTCTTGCTTAATATCATTAACGTTTTTCTTGCTTCTACAAATGTTTGAACTCGATTTTTTATAATTATTTCTTCTTCATTTATGCCTGTTAATTTACACATT
>JANQLB010000015.1 GCA_028280805.1 Tissierellales bacterium | reverse complement strand
TATGTACGCAGGAGAACAATTTGACAAAGTAACAGAACATTATTACTTAAGAGCAAGATACTATGCACCAAACATAGGAAGATTTACTCAAGAAGATACATTTAGAGGAGATGGACTTAACTTATATGCTTATGTATCAAATAATCCTGTAATGTATATAGACCCTAGTGGGTATTGTAAGGATGAGACTGTGAGTACTAGCAACTTAGACCCATATGGAATTGGAAATGGTGGATTTAATTTACCATTAAGAAATGCTCAAGAGTTTTTAGATACACTAGGATATACTTCAGTTGGAAAAGCTGATGGTTTGTGGGGGACTAAGACTAGAGGTGCATTAGAGAATTACTTAGGTAGAGAGTTGTCAGATGGTGAGTATTTAACTTCTGAAACATATAATTCACTTAAAAAATCTTGGTTAGAGAGTGAAAATAATGGCTTAGATAGTTTTTGGACAGAACGTATCGACTCTTGGGTAAGTCCTCTTAAGGGAAGTCCTACTGTAAATCCCTTAGTTAGTGATAATTATCTTGGAGCTAGAAGAAGTAAAGGGAAGCGCGCTCATGCAGGATTAGATTATCATGCAGATGTAGGTACAGAAGTTGTTGCTATGACTGATGGTGTAATTGAAAGTGTAACATACTTTTACTCAGGGACATATGCAGTTACTGTAAAAAATACTGATGGTACAGTAATTCGTTATGGGGAAATTATGCCAAGCTCTGATATAGCAACTGTTCGTAATTATGTTAATAATAAGAATAAGACCATATATGAAGTTGTAGATTACAAGAAAAGTAAAAAAGTTATGCAAGGAGAAATTTTGGGTACTGTGATTATGAACACAGATAAAAATCCTCAGAGCATGCTACATTTAGAATTATTTATGGGTATAGACAAAGATGGGAATATCGTTGATGGTAGCTATAGACAAGTTGGAAACTTTACTTATGATTATGTTGACAAAACAAATTTTGAACGAAGTTATGAGCGTAGAAGAGACTTGTATAATCCAAGTGGATCAGTATATTTACAAGGTTCTTATTAATTAGAGTATTTCGAAGAATATATTGTCTGAGGAGGGTCTTAGATGTCTAGAAAATTAAGGTTTTTAATGTTACTGGTTCAAATATTAACAATTGTAACTGCATGTGATATAAATAAAACATCAAGATTAACACAATTTGAAGATTCAAAAAATATTCAACATCAAAATGAGGAAAAGATTGAAAATATTAATGAAGAAATTGATAAATCTAAACAAGCTAAAGATTATATTAAATCTGTACAAGAATCAGAAAATAATAAAATATATTCAATAGTATATCCTTATAAGGTTGATAATAAGTATTCATATGCAGAATTAATAGGAGGAGTAACTAATAGTAAATGGTATAATTCCTACGAATTAAACTTACCATCAATAACTAGAGACGAAGTTGAAACTGATATAGTTAGAGAAAATGAACAATTTAGGTTTTATTCTAAAGATAGTCTTATTGCCTCAAAGGAAATAGACAAACCAGGTCTAATGTATTATGGAATACTCGAAGAATCATTATTACAAATTAGTTTTGAACCCTTTTTATGTAATAATGAATATGTCATAGGAACAAACAGTGATTGGAATGCTTTGCCAAGAATCCCTAAAGAAATAGATGAAGACTCATATTCTATAGATTTAGATGGTGATGGAAGTAATGAAATTTTCACAATTACTAAAAGTAATTATGTAGATGAAAAAGGAGAAAATCTAATAAAATTAGATATATTAATAACAGATTCTAATTTTGAGTTGATTGATTTACTAGAATATTATATTTACGAAGAACAAATTGAATTCTTTGAATTAATGCACTTAGATTTAAATGGGGACAATAAATTAGAAGTAATAATGATATCTGATAGATATGGTTTATCTGTTAGGGTATATGAATTTGATAAACAGAAACTTGTTCCTGTTATATACTTTTATCTAGGAGACTAAAAAGGACAAATACCAGTAGAATGCTAAGGGGGTGAAGTTGTTGACAATCAAAACATTGTTGCAATTTTGTCCCCTTGATTACTGAAAGAACTAAGCTACACATATTACAACAATAGTAAATTAAAAACAAAAGTAGAAAATGGACAAACAACTACATATACCTATGATAAAGCAGACAGACTAATACAAAGCATAACAGGCATTATAACCACAACCTAAAGCTATGATAACAACGTTAAGTTACTAAGAGAAGAAAATATTAATAAAACAACTAGCTACATCTACAATAAGTTTAACAAATTAAAACAAGTAACTAAGTCTGATGGTTCATGGATGTATAGTCATTACAATGCACAGGGCTTAAGAATAGGAACAGAAGAAAGTGGAATATACTATGGATTTACCTTTGAAAGAGGAAGTATTATAAGAGAAGTAGACTCAAACAACGAACTAATATCAAGAAGCATAAGGAGATACAGCTTAATAGCAAATAAAGACAACAGAGAAGTATTAAGCTATTACCTACACAACAGCTATGGAGATATAACCAACCTAGTAGACGAAAACGGACAAATCTTAAACAGCTATGACTATGATGCATTTGGAAATACACTAAACCAAGTAGAACAAGTATCAAACAGATTTATGTACGCAGGAGAACAACTTGACAAAGTAACAGAACATTATTACTTAAGAGCAAGATACTATGCACCTAATATAGGAAGGTTTACTCAAGAAGATACATTTAGAGGAGATGGACTTAACTTATATGCTTATGTATCAAATAACCCTGTAATGTATGTAGACCCTAGCGGGTATTGTAAGGGTGAAGTAGGAAACTCAAGTGATTCTGGATTTAATACATGGAATGGTGATATTTTAATTCAACCTCCAACAGATTGGAGTATTTATGGAGATGTTCACAGAGATATTTCGATAAATTATTATGATGAATCAATACCAGAGTATACAATAATAGAAAACTTATTAGATAGAGATGGTAATTTTAGAGAAAGAAAAGATTTTGAGGGAATTAAAGGTATTGTTGTTCACTGGACAGCTGCCCCAAATCAAAAAGCAATAAATACAAGACAGCATTTTGTAAATACCAAAAATGCTAGTTCACATTATATTCTAAATCCAAGCGGTACAGAAGTATTGAGAACAGTACCAGAAGATAAAACTGCATTTACAAGCGGTACAAGGGACTCAAAATACTATACAAAATTAGTGCATGATAATTTTGTTTCAGAATCAGGATATAGGCGTGTAAATGACTGGACAATTTCAATTGAAACAAACCCTATAGATAAACATGGTAATTTTAGTAATGAAACTTATACTACTTTAGTTAGGTTAACAGCAGACAAATTAGATGAGTATAACCTTGATATAGACAAAGGATTATATAGGCATCATGATTTTACTACCAAAGATTGTCCTAAAATCTTTGTGAATAAAGATGAGTCATGGAAGAAACATATAGACCCAAGTACAGGTAAAGAAATGGGAGTAACACCAACTTATAATGCACAATGGACTCAATTTAAATTAGATGTATTAGATGCAATGAATAGATAGTAAATGGGAGAGGTGGTTTTAAAATGTGTATTACTAAAAAAACACTCATTATTCTTATGATATTCACAATATTTGCCATCTCTTGTGTGGATAAGAGTCACACACCAGATAAAGAAATAATATTAGTTAAACAAGATAGAAATTATGAATCTGATAGTGTGAAGAATTATATTTTAGAAAAATTAAATAAAATTGCGGTAGCCATAGAAAAAAAAGATATGGTTCAACTATCAAAATTTGTCCATCCAGTAAAAGGGATAAGGTTTAGTAATTTTGGATATGTGGATATAAAAAATGATGTAGTGGTTAGTAAAGAAGATATAAAAAATTTTTTTAATAATGAATATATATTTAGATATTACGATGAAATGGATGACATGCCTTCGTACAAAGAAACCGGTATTGAATACTTTAATAATAAAATATATTTTTCTGATTTTTCGAAGGCAACATTAGGGTATAATAAAAGGGTAGAACTATATAATTATCCAACTTCACCAGGAAGCCATTTTGATGTTTATAAAAATGCCATAATTGTTGAGCTATATTTTGAAAACAACTTTCCTGAAAAATTGGACTGGAAGATTATAAGATTTGTCTTTGAATGTTATAATAATGAATATTTCTTAGTAGGAATTGTAAATGATGAATGGACACCATAATAATAGGAGATAACATAGGAGAAATATTTTCTGTATCTTACTTTTTCAAAGAAATCAAAATTTCAAGTTATAAAATAAATTTGTATATGAAGGTTGAGTAGCTTCATAAAATATTTTAACTAAAGACAAAAATATATATCACAAGATTAATTGAATGACTTATCAGTCAACTCATTGCCTTTTATTATCAATAGAATAGTAAATTTAACTAAATAATTACAATTCTGTAGTCAGATAGAAAACTAAATAAGAACTACTACACTAGGTTAAGGGTGAAAAATACCCTTGACCTTTATATTATATGAAAATCCAACAGCAAATCCGCTTACTCATCCTAGAAATTTTAGAACTGATAGAGATGATGCTACACGGAGACATGCAGGAGTAGATTATTATCAATCAGAAGGAACAACAGTTAAAGCTATGGCAGACGGAGTAATAATAGATGTTAGTGGTTTTTTCATGGGAAGCTTTGAAGTAGCTGTTCAAAGCACTGACGGATCAATTGTCAGATACACAGAGTTATTGCCAGATAAATCTGTTATCACTAGAGATGCTAAATCGTGGCAGTATAAGAATCAAAAAGGAAAATTGAAATGGGGATATGATGTAGGATATACAAAAGGTCAAGAAATAAAGCAAGGACAAGTATTGGGTCAGATGAAGCCACTTAAATTTCCAAGTGGTAATATTTACAACATGCTTCATTTAGAAGTTTACTATGGAAATGTTTCAGGGACACTCTCTACAGAAAAAGACTATGCAATAGAGAAGATGGACTATGTCCCTGATGGTAATTATAACAGAAGAGCAGATTTAATAGACCCAACTTGGTCAAAATACTTAAAATAAAGTATATAAAAGGAAGGTATCAAACCTTAAATGTAGGAGGTGTTTGTTTGAAAAAACTACTTGTTTGTTTAATCATATTTAGCTCTTTAATTACGGGTTGTAATAGCAATGAAAAAGAAGTAGGCGTTTTAAATTATGAAATCAATGCCTTAAACATTGCTAACACTACTAAAGACATTGAAATTAATAATCTTAAAGAAAAAATAAAGGATAATGAAAGTGTAATTGATGAATTAAATAAAGAAATTGAAGATAAGAATATTAAAATTGAAGAACTACAAGAAAGAATTAATGAGTTTAAACAACAAACCAGCTCAGAAGAAAATAACTACACACCCAAATATGGAATTACAGAAGATGGGAGAATATTTGGTATAAGCGATAAACACTATAATCCTATTATTGTATCTAGACGTGGTGCATTTGCTGGAAAATTTGTAGGTGGCAAAATTTTAGGCGGTTCAGTAAATGGTAAGTGGATAGCAGTAGAAGATTTTGTTTTGCCTGAAGAAAAAAGTGTATATCGTTTAAATGACTATGATATAGATTTAGTAAAAGGTGGAGAAGAATTTAAAATGTATTCGTTAACTTCATATATCACTACAGTTACAGCAGACAAGCCGTCTTACTACTATGTTCCATCAAGTGTAACTCATGGAATAGTGAGTGGCTTTAATGAATCTTTTGAAGCAGACGGTGACTTAACTGTGGGAGTTAGTAGTGATTGGAATGCACTTCCACGGATACCTTCTCTTTTAGAAGAAGTGTACGGTTATAGTATAGACTTGGATAATGATGGAGTAGATGAGAAGATCACAGTAGAGCCTCACCCTGAAGACTCTGGTCGAGTTAATTATTATCTTAAGAAAGAAGGAGAAGATGACATTATATTTGGAACTTCATATCCCATTGGAGACTGGGTAACATGGAGAGAATTGATAT
>JANQLB010000089.1 GCA_028280805.1 Tissierellales bacterium | reverse complement strand
CAAGCAGGTGACCAAAATTGCAAAATGAAACTCAGAAAGATAAAGCTTCTGAGTACTACACTTACATCAAATCTTAGATTTGAGTAATTGCAGCAATTTTGTGCTAGTCACTTATACAGCGTGAGGCGTTCAGATGGATTTAAAACTCCACCCAAACTGAGTCTTAATTTATATTATAACATTTTGTAGTCTTATTTTACACATTTTCAGTAATACGAATTTTTTCGTAATTGAGATTTTAAAATCAACTTTATTTAGTAATAAAAAATTTTTATTTATCTGTTTCCATATATATATTATGGGCATATATTTATAAAATAGTGTATTTAAATATAGTATTTAAGGAGGAGGTATTTTTGTATAGGGGTTTTATGAAATTATTTAAAAAGCAAATACTCATGAGAAGAGTTATCATATCTTTAATACCTATAATTTTAGCTTCAATTTATTTTTATGGATGGAGAGCATTAACACTTCTTTTAATAGTATCTTTATTTGGAATATTGACTGAATGGATATTTCAAAGAAAGAGTAAACCACCAGTATCTGAAGCAGTGATTGTTACTTGTATTTTGTATACATTAACTTTACCGGCCAGGACTCCGTATTGGATAGCTGTAGTTGGTATAATTTTCGGAGTAATATTTGGGAAAGAGGTTTTTGGCGGGTTTGGAAAAAATATATTTAATCCTGCTTTAGTTGCTAGAGCTTTTGTATATATTTCTTTTCCTGCTGAACTAACAAGTCAGTGGTCAACTGCTGCTAATTCCTTTCCAGGAGGGCTTACTTCATACTTAACAGAAAACATTGATGTAGTTTCTACTTCAACACCAATGCTTCTCTTTAGAAGTACAGGAGAAATGACTTCTTATCTGGATTTATTTTGGGGTAATGTATCAGGTTCTTTGGGGGAAACGAGTGCTGTATTAATAATTTTATCAGCGATTTACCTTTTATATACAAAAACAGCTTCATGGCATATTTTAGTAAGTGTTATAGGCGGATTTACTTTTTTAAGCTTAATATTTAATATAATTGGTGTTCAAGAGATACCTGATCCTTTATTTGGTATATTGTCTGGAGGTCTTTTATTTGGTGTTATTTTTATGGCTACAGAACCTATATCTGCTCCAAAAACTAAAGAAGGAAAAGTGTTTTATGGAATTCTTATAGGTTTTATTACTGTTATAATCAGAGGATATGCTTTGTTTGCGGGAGGAATAATGTTTGCTATCCTTATTGGTAACACATTTGCACCAATAATTGATGAAAGTGTGAAAGCATATAAAAAGTCAAGAAAAACTCCAAGGAAGGTGACCGCATGAAAAAATCCTTAATATATCCAATTGCCTTCATGATTATAATTACAGTATTTTTTACATCTATACTTGCTTTTCTTAATTATTCAACAGCCGATATGATTGAATCTAATGAGAATAAAATAAAAAGAGAAAAACTTTTATATGTCTTTAATATACCTGTTAATGACTATAATCCTCAAACGGTAAAAAGCTTATATGATGAATATATATCAGAAACACAAATAGGTAACGAAACACTATACGTAGCAAAAGATGAAGATAAAATTTTAGGATATGCTTTTCTTATAGATGGAAATGCACTATGGGGTTCTCTTAGAGGTTTTGTTGCTTTATCAAGTGATTTTAATACAATTTTAGGTGTTGACTTTTTATCTCATAGCGAAACTCCGGGATTAGGAGGAAGAATTGATGAAAACTGGTTTAAAGATCAGTTTCGTGGAATAAATATCTCAAATTCAACCGGATATGAATATATAATCTTTAATCCTTCTCCAGATGGAAATGTTGATTCAATCTCTGGAGCTACACTGACCTCTGAAGCTGTAAGGAAAATAATTAATGAAAATTTAAATGAATTATTAGAACGGGCAAAGGAGGAATCTTTAAATGAATAATGATTTTAAAAAAATATTTACTTTAGGAGTTTGGGGAGATAACCCGATTTTTAGACAAATTCTTGGTATATGTTCTGCCTTAGCTGTTACCAATCTAATGCTTAACTCATTAGTAATGGGTATAGGATTAATATTTGTAACAGCTTTTTCTGAACTTACTGTTTCGTTAATCAGAAAATTTACTCCTAAACATATAAGGATGATGGTACAGGTATTAATAATTTCTTCTTATGTAATTATTGTTGATATATTCCTTAAGGCTTACTATCCTAGTATGAGTAAAGCATTAGGTCCTTATGTAGGACTTATTATAACAAACTGTATAATAATGGGTAGATGTGAGTCTTATGCACAAAACAATCCACCTATACATGCTTTTGCTGACGGAATTGCATCAGGGACTGGGTACGCATTAGTTTTACTTTTAATTTCATTCTTTAGAGAATTATTAGGATTTGGAAGTGTTTTTGGTATTCAGGTTCTTGGTGAGTCGTGGACAAATTGGACTGTTATGATTATGCCTCCCGGTGCATTTTTTATGCTGGGAATAATAATCTGGGTTGCTAAATCTCTATCTTCAGAAAGCAAGAAAGATAGTAAACAGGAGGTGGCAAAAGCCTAATGGAAATAAATCCAATAGTTATTTTATTTGCTTCTATTTTTACAAATAACATAATTTTAACTAATTTTTTAGGTATGTGTTCATTTATTGCAGTATCTAATGAAATAAAAACATCTCTAGGTCTAGGGCAGGCTGTGACATTTGTTTTAACCTTTACAACAGTTATTAATTATTTTATTTATAACGAGGTATTAGTTCGTTTAAATTTAGAATATCTAAGATTTATTGTCTTTATAATCACTATTGCTGCTTTTGTTCAATTAGTAGAAATGATAGTAGAAAGATACCTTCCGTCTCTTTA
This sequence comes from Tissierellales bacterium, assembly GCA_028280805.1. GTDB lineage: Bacteria > Bacillota > Clostridia > Tissierellales > VENL01 > JANQLB01. The sequence goes on along the minus strand of JANQLB010000089.1, from coordinate 20,562 downwards.
TTACGCACTTGGCATTTTTCTACCTTTAATAACTGTAAATTGTGCGATTCTTGGTGTTTCTTTGTTTATGGTTATAAGACAATATAATTTAATACAATCAGTGTTGTTTGGATTAGGCTCAGGATTAGGTTGGACTTTAGCCATAGTTGCTATGGCAGGAATAAGGAAAAAACTAAAAAACGCTAATGTCCCTAAAGGTTTAGAGGGAGCAGGGATAACTATCATAGTCACAGGTTTGATGTCTCTTGCCTTTATAGGTTTTTCCGGAATAGTGCAAATTCAATAGGAGTGATATTATGAATTCTATTTTTAATACAGTCGGTACAATTTCTTTAATAACAGGTATATTTGCTTTACTCCTAACCATTGCTAATCGTACCATTGGAAACTATGGTAAAGTCGATATAACAATTAATAAAGATAAAATATATACTGTAGACGGTGGAGATACCCTTTTATCTTCTTTAATTGAGAATAAGGTTTTTATTCCATCTGCATGTGGAGGAAAAGGCAGCTGTGGGTATTGTAAAGTGAAAATCATCGAAGGTGGAGGACCTGTTTTGCCAACAGAACTTGGATACTTAACAGATTCAGATATAAAAGAAAATATACGGCTGTCATGTCAATGTAAAGTTAAAGAAAATATAAAAATCGAAATACCTGAAGAATTTTTAGATGTAAAGGAATATTTATCTTCAGTTGAGTTTATTAAAGATTTAACTCCATCAATTAAACATTTAAAACTTAAACTAAGCTCAGATGAAGAAATAAATTTTAAGCCAGGTCAATATGTTCAACTAAAAGCACCAAAATATAAAGGAAATAATGAGGAAGTTTTTAGAGCATATTCTATAGTTTCTTCTCCTTATGATAAAAAACATATAGAGCTGGCTATTGGATACGTACCTGAAGGAATATGCACAACTTATGTTCATAACTTTCTTAAAGTTAAAGATAAAGCAGTTTTTAATGGTCCTTATGGAGATTTTTATTATCATGATAATCAAAGAGAAATGATATTTGTAGCAGTTGGAACTGGTATGGCTCCTATAGTTTCTATTCTTCATCATCTAAGAGAAAATAATATCTCTAGAAAAGCAACATTTTATTTTGGAGCCCGTAATGTTGAAGATTTATTTTTCCTTGATGAAATGAAGTCTTTTGAGGAAAATCTTTATGATTTTAAGTTTATACCATGCCTGTCTAGAGCTAATGAGGAAGATGGATGGAATGGAGAAAAGGGTAGAGTAACAAATGTTTTGGAGAAATATTTAGATAATATAGATAACATAGAAGCTTATTTATGCGGCAGTCCTGTAATGATAGATTCAGTCGTAAAGATTCTAAAAGATAAAGGGCTACCAGAAGAACTAATATATTATGATAAGTTTGAATAACAAAGAAAAGCTACTGTGAATAGTCCACAGTAGCTTTTATCATCTCTTTTAAGTAGGTTTATTATAGTAATTGTTCTCCTTCTTCCCAATCTATTGGACATAAACCACCAGTTTTTAAAGCTTTTAGAACACGTAATGTTTCTTCAACGCTTCTACCAACATTTAAGTCATGTATTACTGAGTATCTAACAGTTCCTTCAGGATCTATAATATATAACCCTCTTAATGCAATCCCTTCTTCTTCTAATAGTACACCATAATCTCTTGACACTGATTTAGTTATATCCGAAGCTAATGGGAAATTTAACTGTCCTAAGTCTCCATTTATCCAAGCTTTATGCGAATGTTCACTATCTGTACTAATTCCAATAATTTCTGCATTCTCTTTCTTAAAATCATCATATCTTTTACTGTATCCAGTAATTTCGGTTGGGCAAACGAAAGTAAAGTCTAGCGGATAAAAGAACATTACTAACCATTTTCCTTTGTAATTTTCTACACTCACTTCTCCAAAATCTTTTCCATCACCTAAAGCAGTTTTCATTTTAAAACTTGGTGCTGGTCTTCCAACTAATCTTTCCATCTTTTTATTCCTCCCTAATAATCATTATATTTTTGAATCTTAATTTAAAACTTTAATCTTATCTTATTATGATAAGTTATTAAGTTAATTAATATCTAGACCTGTTTTATATATTTCCAATATTAAAGTAATTAAACATTATTTCATAAATTTCATTAGTTTTATTTTTTGATTTATTATAAATAATATTGAATTTTATTAATTAGTCTTCAAATGTACCTTTTACTATTATTTGTCCTTCTTTTATCATAACTTTACCCATAGCAATTACACTACTGATATGAAGGTTATTTTTATTTAATAATACTATATCTGCATCTTTACCTTCTTTAATATATCCTTTGTTGTTTAATTTTAATACATCAGCAGAATTTGAAGTGATTACTTTTATTGCATCTTGTATGTTTATATGCTCATCAATAATAGCATCTCTTACCTCTTTGTATAAAGAAGTAACCTTTCCTAGCTCTAGCCCAATAAACTTACCTTTATCATCAAATTTAGGAAGACTGCCTTGTCCATCAGATGTAAAGGTTATATTAGTTATTGGTACATTTTCATCTAAAAGTATCTTTAAAGCTTTACTGCATTTTGTTTCTCCATCCTTTAGAAACTCCTTGGTAGTGCTGGTTGTAAAATCCAGAAATCCACCTTTTTGAGCATATGAAATTGCAGATTTAAATAAATCTTTATTTCTTCCTATATGAGTTGGAAGGAACTGTGATATCGGAATCTCAGTTTCTTCAACTATTTTCTCTAAAAAACTTAATTGTCTTTTTCCATCTCCCATATGGATATTGACTACTCCGCCTTTACCTGATAATATTCCTCCTACTCTAGCTTCAGCTGCTATTTTGGCAATATCCTCAATAGTTGGTTGTGACGATCTATGATCTGACAATGAAATTTCTCCAACTCCGATAATTTTGTCAATTAGTATAATATCATCCTGTATAGAACCTGTAACAGTTCTGACTGGGACTTGATAAGACCCGGTGTGCACCCAACAACTTATACCCTCTTCTTCTAATGCTCTAGCCTTTGCAATTAAGTTAGACATAGTTCTTGTAGTTCCATCTGTTCCTAAAACTCCGATAACTGTAGTAACTCCTCCTTTGATTATATCGCTTAATTGAATCTCTGGAGTTCTAGTCCTATATCCTCCTTCTCCTCCACCTCCAACTATATGGACATGGGAGTCAATAAATCCCGGTACAACAACTTTATCAGAAGCATCTATTATTTCAACGTCTACAAAGTCAGAAGGAATATTAAAATTGTCACCTATATAACCTATTTTATCACCTGTAATTAAAATATCTTTTTTTCCTAAATATTGTGGAGAATATACTTCTCCGTTTTTAATCAGCTTAATCACGTTATTACTCCTTTCTATGTCATGTTTAAGGATATTTATTTAAAAAGACTGTTTACTAATAACCATGAATATCAATCCAATTCGACTATCAAATGATAAATTAATTTACTTAGTATCAGCAAAAAACACCTCACTTTTTTCGATTAGTTATTACTTCGTGAAACTTATTTACAACCCTTTATTAAGATAATAACCTTCTAACTAATATCACTAGAAGGTTATTATCTTATCTGTTATATTTATTAATCCTTTGGACATAATATAAATGATTTCCAATTAAAATACCCCTTTTAATACATACGAGAGTGGTAATTACTCCAAAACCTGCTCTCTTTTTTCTTTTTGAATTTTATTTAAATTATCTTCTATTTTTTTCATTAATATCTTATCTCTTTTTTCTACTTCCTTTAAATATAAATCTATATCCTCTATATGAGATAGTGCTTCCGTAAAAGCTATAATCTCTAATGCATGTCTTGCTTTATTTACTGGTGAATCATGTTTAATTTCATCTTTATTACTATTAATATAATCTATTATCATACTTAAGGCATGGGCTATTTGATCTTGATTAAAAGACTTAATATTATTTTTTTTAGGTAGTTTACTCCAATCTAAAGAAACATCTTCTGAACTTTCTTGTTGTGATATATCTAACACATGTTTTGCAAATCCTACTAAACACTCTTTTCCTTTACATTTTCCACAGTTATTGATTTCCAGACATATATCTTCAATTGCTTCTCTCATCTTATGGAATTTGGTATGTAATGTAGCTGCAGCTTCTTTTAAAGGAGCTTTTTGTGTTTTGACATAATGAACTATAAGACGCTTTGTAAATATAATTAATATAATTCCTAGTACTGCTATAAAAGCCGAAATACTTACTAAGTTTATATATACTTTAGGCACTGATTGGATTAGTTTTAAAATTCCAAAAAAAGTAAAAAGTGATGAAGATATTAATTTTATAGCTATTTCCGGAACTTTCTCACCAATTTTTTTGCCTATGAATATTCCTACTGCACTGGTTACTATCATACCGAAAACAGTTCCTAGCAAGGTGAATATAGGAAATACATCCTCAGCTCCTAAACCCAAAGTCATAGCAGTAAGTTGTGTTTTATCTCCTAGCTCCCCTATAAAAAATGCTAAAGAAACCGTCATTACAGGTCCTAATTTGTTTTTTAAGTTTTTTTCATCACCTTTATCACCATCATACCTGAGTGTCCAAATACCAAATATAATAAAAGCAAACCCAGCAATAATCTGTATTTTGTTCATTGTAAATAAACCTGATAAATATGTCCCCAGAACTATTGCTAATCCATGATTTAAAATAGATCCTATAAAAATACCAATTAAAACCTTAACAGTACTATACTGAGTAGCAAACGTCATAGCTAATATCTGAGTTTTATCTCCTATTTCTGCTACAAAAATTAACAAAAAAGCTTTTATAAATTCATTAACCATATCTTTCCCCCTAGTTATTATGTAAACTATTATAGATAATATGATATATAATTACAATAATTTAAAAACTCGTAAATTATGAGTAGATATCAGAAAATTCTATATTAAGTTTTTCTATATTTTTATCGTCATTTTCAATATACTGCTTTATAGAAGTTTCATTTGTTTCAGATATAACCTTTGAAGGTAGTTCAATAATAAATTCACTACCGTCTCCATAACTGCTTTTAATTTTTATAGTTCCTTCGTGCATCTCAACTAAGCATTTTACTAATGATAAACCTATTCCAGTTCCATTATAATTCCTTACTAAATCTTCATTTACTTTTTTAAATCTGTCAAATATCTCATATTGTTTATCATCAGGAATTCCAATTCCGGTATCCTTAACAGATATTCTTACATGATCCTTTAAAACATTCATATTAACAATTATACTGCCGCCTTTATCAGTAAACTTTACTGCATTTGAAAGAAGATTTAATAAAATCCTTTCTATTTTATCTGGGTCACATGCAATTATCTTTTCTTCAGTATCAGTATCAAAAACTAAGTTTATACCCATGTTTTCTATATAAACGGCAACTGACAAAGTTATTTCTTCAACAATACTTATAATGTTATAATTTTTAAGAGATACATCAAAATATCCTGAGTCTATTCTAACTATATCGGTAAGATTGTTTATAAGCCTAAGTAATCTATAGCAGTTTTGCCACATAGAACTTAAGTATTTAGCTATTTTAGTACTATTGTCGTTCCTAGACTTAACACCAAAATGTACTTTTAAAAGCTGAACGTTACCAAGTAAAACATTGATAGGAGTTTTCAGTTCATGAGATAAATTTGTAAAGAACTGTGTTTTCATCTCATCATATTTACGTTCTTCTTTAAGTAATCTTTTATTTATTTCATTTTCTTTTTTAATTTCTTCAGCTTTCTTTCTTTCAGTTATATCTCTAAAACTTAATACCTTACCTATTACCTGTCCATTTACAACTAAACAATTAGAGTAGCGTTCTAATAATCTTCCATCTTTAAATTCTAACATATCAAATGTCCTTTGACTACTATTATACATTTCATTAGTATTTAGTATAAATTCATCAGGGTTTTTTAACTGATCTTTTACATAAAATGTTATTTTATCAATGTCTTTCTCTTGTATTAGCTCTTTAGGAATATCCCAAATTTGCAGAAATCTATCATTCCAATGTAATGCCTTCTTTTTATCTTTTGTACTTACTAAAACTATTCCTTCTTCAACACTTTCTAAAATAGATTCTAATACTTTTTTATAGTTTATAATCTGCATTTCTCTAAGCTTCGTTCTATTGATTTCTTCTTTAAGAGTTTTATTGTCCTTTGAACATTTAATGGCATTTAACCTAAGTTGATTGTTTTCTTTTGAAAGTATTTTCTGATGCTTTACTATATAGGATTCATTAATTGATTTAAAGAGTAAGTAAAATGAAAGTATTTTAAAAATATGAGCTAATATATTTGTCAAATTATAAGTATCGATATGAAAAGCAAAAAGAATTTCAGATGCTAATGTAAAAACAATAATTAGTATCATAAATTTATAATTAATAAAAGATACATTATACAGCTTTTTTCTATTTTTATTTAAGAGATAAATAACTACTGATAGTATTACGCAAATAATAAATACATTTATTATTCTAAATAAAGCAAAATCTAAATCGTTAATATAATGGCTCGGTATAATATTCCAATGAAAAATTGATAATAATGCTATTACAGATACAACTGTATAAATATATACCAAAATATTGTACTTGATTTTTTTGTCATAAAACAGAACAAAAGTTAAAAAAGCTGATACTTCTAAATACCTAACCACTACCCATAACTGATTTTCAACGTTTATATCTGTATAACCAAATATCTCTATGCCTTCATATGTTAAAGCATGTAATATTTCAAATCCTCCAATGAATCCATAAGCTATACCTAATAGTAATAAACTTCCTGTATAAGTTACTTTATATGAATTTATAGAAATAATAAGGATGTTGTATGCTACTATACTCATAAATATGTGTACCCCAGTGTGAAATAATAAATAATTCATTTGACTTATAAACAAGCTGACAAAAACTAAACTAATCAAAACAAAAACGTTAATTTTGTTCTCCTTTTGGTCTAATATTTTTTTATTCTTATCTAATTGTTTTATGTCTACCATTTATTAACACCCCTTTTAACTCATAAAATACCAAAAACTTTAGTATATTAAACACTTTAATAACGAGTATTTTATATTAATTAATTTTAATCATATTTATCACTTCCTATATATGTAATATTTGATAAGCTTTTGTGAATTCCTCTTAAACTAAGTTTATAAATACAAAAAGTCCCTATTTGTAGGAACTTTTGTTTATATATCCTTATATATTTATTATCTAATTCTATATTACACTTTATACATCTTAACTATTTGGTTAATATATTTCATAGTTCTCTGCATAGCATCTTGCCTGCTGATCTTTTTATTAATCACCTTAAGCAAAATACCCTGATATATTAACAGTGTCATCTCATTAATTTCATCTTTATCTTTTTCTCTAAAAAACCCTTCTTTTACACAAGTTTCAATAATGACAAGATCTCTTTTGTAGATATCATGCTTTAAAAGCATAGTTGATATGTCTTTTGGCTGACTTCCTAAATCCTCCGGAAAAAGCTCATAATATTCTTGTGTATAATCATTTAAAGAATTGTTTAGTTTAGCAAAAAATATAGCATAGTATATCTCCGGCTGACCAAAGGAATAGTAGCAAAAACACTCCCAAATTGCCATAAACTTTTCTAAAGCATTATATGAGTCTTTGACATAATTATGCAGACTATGAGCATATTCCTTTATAAATCTCATAGCAGCAAAAAAAACCAAGTGATCAAGGTTTTCAAAATAGTTATATAGAGTAGCACTATTATATCCTGCTACACTGGCAACTTTTCTAATTGTTATAGCTTCTTTTCCTTCCTCTTTTAAAATCTTTGCTGCTGCATCAATAAAATATGACATAGTTCTCTTGCGTTGAATATCTTTTTTATTCATTTAAAACACCAACCTATTATTATAGTAAAGAAATCACGAAAACTTAATTGTAATAAATGAAAAAACTAAATTATTTTTACAAATATAATATTAAATATTTTTGTTATATAATAGCATATTCTTTTTATTATATCAATTTTTATATTATCAATTTAAGCTATTATGTCATTATGATGACATTTGAAGCGTCCCTTTGTCTTCTAATCCAGATTGGTATTGTTTTTTTCTATACTACTATAAATTAATATCAATTAATTTTATAATCATGATTGTAATATAATCATGATTGTGTTAAACTATTGTTAAGTTAATAACAAATATAAAATTTCCTTTAAGAAAGGAGTGTAATTTATGAAGTTAGAACTAGGTAACTTTTTTGTAAAAGATATTACCTTTGGAGACAATACTTCCTTTAATAATGGTACACTGACTATTAATAAGGAAGAAGCTTTATCAGTTGTAAGAGAAGATGAAGACATTACTGAAGCTGATTTAGTTATTGTTAAACCTGGCGACAAAGTTCGTCTAGTTCCTGTTAAGGAAGCTATAGAACCAAGATGCCGTGTTGCCGGTGGTTCAGTTTTCCCCGCTGTAACAGGTGAATTAATTCAGGCTGGTAATGGAAGAACTCACGCTTTAAAAGATTGTAGTGTTTTAGTTGTTGGTAAGCACTGGGGAGGATTTCAGGATGGATTAATTGACATGAGTGGTGAAGGAGCTAAATATACTTACTACTCACAGTTAAAAAACATCGTGCTTGTAGCAGATACTAACGAAGATTTTGAAAAAAAAGAACAACAGAAAAAGAATCGTGCTTTAAGATGGGCTGGTATGAGACTAGCCGAATATATCGGTAATTGTGTCAGAAATTTAACTCCGGAAGAAGTTGAAACTTTTGAATTAGAACCTGTAAGTAAACGTTGTGAAGAAATTAACAAATTGCCTTCTGTCGTTTTAGTATTACAACCTCAATCTCAAATGGAAGAAATGGGATACAATGATTTATTATACGGATGGGATTGTAATCATATGGTTCCTACATTTATGCATCCAAATGAAGTTTTAGATGGAGCTATGATTTCTGGAAGCTTTATGCCTTGTTCATCAAAATGGTCTACTTATGATTTTCAGAATTTTCCTACTATTAAGAACTTATATAAGGAACATGGTAAAACTGTTAACTTCTTAGGAGTTATTATGTCAAACCTTAATGTTGCTTTACAGCAAAAGGAAAGGTCAGCTCAATTTGTTGCTCAAATGGCTAAATCACTTGGTGCTGATGGAGCAATTGTTGCAGAGGAGGGTTATGGTAACCCGGACGCAGACTTTATTGCTTGTATAGTTGCACTAGAGGATGCAGGAGTTAAAACAGTTGGATTAACTAATGAATGTACCGGTAGAGACGGAGCTTCCCAGCCTTTAGTTTCTTTAGATGAGAAGGCAAATGCTATTGTTTCTTGCGGTAATGTATCCGAATTAATAGAGTTACCTCCTATGGAAACAGTTATAGGAGAACTTCAATCACTTGCTAGAGACGGTCTTTCCGGCGGATGGGCCGGAGATGAGAAATTAGGTCCTTCTGTTAAAGAAGACGGTTCAATCATAATGGAAAACAATTCTATGTTTTGTGGCGATCAAGTTGTTGGATGGTCAACTAAAACCATGAAAGAATTTTAAGGAGGTGATAATATGAAAAAAGCAATTTTATATCTAAATCAGTTTTTCGGTCAAATTGGCGGTGAAGACAAAGCTGACTTTGCACCTGTTATTAACGAAGGTCAAATTGGTCCAGCTATGGAACTAAATAAAAATTTAGAAAATGCTGAGGTAACTCATACTATTATTTGTGGTGACAACTTCATGGGTTCTAATGAAGAAGAAGCTTTAAAGACTATCCTTGAATTTTTAGAGAATAAGGAGTTTGATATTTTCTTTGCAGGTCCAGCATTCCAAGCAGGAAGATATGGTAATGCTTGCGGTGTTATATGTAAAGCAGTTAAAGAAAAATTTAATGTTCCGGTTGTGTCTTCTATGCACGTTGAAAACCCGGGAGTTGAAATGTTTAAAAAAGATGTTTACATTTTTAAAGGCGGTAGCAGTGCCGCTAAAATGCGAAAAGATGTAAAAGTCATGGCACAATTTGGAGATAAGCTTCTTAGCGGAAAAAAACTTTTACCTGCTGACGAAGAAGGATACTTCCCAAGAGGAATTAGACATCAGGTTTGGTTAGAATCTGAAAAACCTGCATCAGAAAGAGTTGTGGAAATGCTTATTAAAAAACTTAATGGAGAAAAATTTGAAACTGAGCTTCCTATTCCAAAATCAGATAGGGTTGCAGTTGCTCCTCCAATTAATGACTTGAGTAAAGCTAACATTGCTTTAGTTAATACAGGTGGTATAGTACCTGTTGATAATCCTGATAGAATTCAATCAGCATCAGCTACAAGATGGGGTAAGTATGATATTTCCAAAATGGAGATACTACAAGCAGGACAATTTAAAACAATTCATGCTGGTTTTGACCCTGCGGCTGCCGATGCAGACCCTAACGTTATACTGCCTTTAGATGTTATGAGAGCTTATGAAAAAGAAGGTAAAATTGCTAAAGTTCACGAATATTTCTACTCAACTGTTGGAACTGGTACAACTCAAGCAGAGGCTGCTAGAATGGGTCAAGAAATATCTGAACATCTTAGAGAAGCTAATGTGGATGGAGTTATAATGGTTTCCACCTGAGGCACTTGTACACGTTGCGGTGCAACGATAGTAAAAGAAATTGAAAGAGCTGGCTTCCCAATCGTTCAGATGGCTAACCTTATTCCGGTTGCTAAAACTGTTGGTGCTAACAAAATCGTACCAACAATATCAATACCTTATCCATTAGGTGATCCCAGCACTACTAAGGAACAACAATGGAAACTTCGTTATCACAGAGTTGGAGTTGCACTTGATGCACTAACTATTGATGTTAAAGAACAAACAATTTTTCCAGTAAAAATATAGTGTCGACGACTCTCATTTATAAAAAAAGGGAGGAACAAAATGAAAAAATATCAAGTTTTTATAATCTCATTTGTGATTGTAGTTCTAGTAGTTGCATGGGGATTAATATTTCCAGATAACTTTGGAACTTCTACAACCAACGCAAAGGACTTCTTTAGTTTTAATTTTGGGTGGTTCTATTTATCACTAATGTCTGCGTTCGTAGTCTTTTGTATTTATTTGTTATTCAGTAAATACGGTAATATTAAGCTTGGATCAGATGACTCAAAGCCAGAATATAGTAATATTTCATGGTTTGCAATGTTATTTAGTGCAGGTATGGGAGTTGGGCTAGTATTCTGGGGAATTGCAGAACCTCTTAATCACTTTGTTAGTCCATTAGGTATAGAGGGCGGTACAGCGGCAGCGGCTGATTTTGCAATCAGGAAATCCTTTCTTCACTGGGGATTACACCCTTGGGCAAATTATTGTATAATAGCGCTGCCACTAGCTTACATGCAGTTTAGGAAAAATAGACCCGGTCTTATTAGTAGTATCTTTATACCTTTAATTGGTGAGGAAAGAGTAGCAGGTCCTATCGGAAAGACTATTGATATCTTAGCAATATTTGCAACAGTTGCAGGTGTGGCTACTTCTTTAGGTATGGCAACAATGCAGACAACAAGTGGTCTTAATTATCTATATGGTGTACCTCAAACTAACCTTGTAAGAATAATAGTTATTGCTGTAATAACTATATTATTCATGATTTCCGCTGTATCTGGATTAAATAAAGGAATCAAGATTTTATCTAATACTAATGTTGCTCTTTGTGGTATTTTAATTTTACTAGGAATAATTATTGGACCAAAAGTTACGATATTTAATTCATTTGTAAGTGGTATAGGTGATTATTTAAGTTCGATTGTAAAAGATAGTTTTGCACTTGATCCATTTGACGGCAGCCCATGGTACGGTTGGTGGACAATATTCTACTGGGCGTGGTGGATAGCTTGGGCACCATTTGTAGGAACATTCATTGCTCGTATATCTAAAGGTAGAACTATAAGGCAATTTATCGGTGGTGTTCTTATTGCTCCTACATTAGGTTCATTCGTATGGTTTGCTGTATTTGGAGGTATAGGTATAAACGAAGGTTTACAAAACTTTGGAATTGCTCAAGAAGCGATAAAAACTACTGAAACTGCATTATTCGTTATTATGAATCAGATTCCTATGGGTTCTATATTATCAACGATTGCTGTAGTTCTACTTTGTACTTTCTTTGTTACTTCTGCTGATTCTGCTACATTTGTTCTTGGTATGATGTCCAGCAATGGTAATTTAAACCCAAGTGCTGGTCTTAAGATAACTTGGGGTGTAATTCAATCAGCATTAGCAGCTGTGCTTATGCTGACTGGGGGTCTTAAAGCATTACAAACAGGCTCAATAGTTGCAGCTTTCCCGTTTGCAATTGTAATGCTTTTCGCAATGTGGGCAATAATGAAGGCACTTAAAACTGATGATGCTTTTGCAAAAACTGAAAAGCTATAAAAAACAATGATTTTGTATTTTTCATATTAAATAACTATATAAAAGCCCTCACAGGTTGTGAGGGCTTTTACGATGCTTCTATATTATAAAAGCTATATTAATCTCAGATATTATGATTGTTTTTCTGCAATGATTGCTAATGTCAACTCCCTTAAAACTTTACATGCTACAGCCGTAGATGTACCACTTCTGTCATAATGAGGAGATAACTCCACAATATCTGCACCAACTATATTTAAACTCTTAATTAAGTTCATTATATGCATCATATCACTAAAAGAAATACCTCCAGGCTCAATCGTTCCTGTACCCGGAAAAATTGATGGGTCAAAAACATCTAAATCAATAGTAACATAAACCGGTTTTTTCCCTATCTCTTTTATTGCTTCTTCTAAGCCATCATAATTAAATTTATTTAATTTAGTATGTTTTTTAGCCCATTCAAACTCTTGTCTCTCTCCTGAACGAATACCAAACTGATAGATTCTATCGTCTCCCAAAAATTCCCATATCCTTCTAATCACAGTCGCATGTGATAACTCTTCACCCATGTAATCCTCTCTAAGGTCAGTATGAGCATCAAAGTGTAATATATGCAGGTCTTTATACTCATCATAAACAGCTTTAACTACAGGTAATGTTACTAAATGCTCTCCACCAATCATTATAGGTATCTTTTTATCTTCTACGATTTTTAAAGTAAAGCTATTTATAATATCTAATACTTTTTTTGTATTTCCAAAGGGAAATTCTAAATCTCCTGCATCAAAAAGGTTATAGTCAGATAAATCCATATCCAAATACGGACTATACGTTTCCAGACCGTAAGATTCGTCCCTCATTACACTTGGTGCAAATCTAGTTCCGGGTCTAAAGGAAGTTGTACCATCAAACGGGCATCCAAATACAACTATACCTGCTTCTTCATACTCACTGTCAAATCCTATAAATGTAGATACATTTCTAATAAGTGCCATTCTCTATCATCTCTCTAACGTAGGTCGGTAAAGCAAATGCACCTACATGAATATCTGTATTATAGTATTTCGTTTTTATTTCTAGTTGATTCCACTTATCAGCATCTAAATCTTTTACAGGATGTAATCCTTTAGATGCAAATCCAAATAACCATAACCCTGATGGATAAGTAGGAATACTATACTGATATGTCATAGCTAATGGAAAAATCTTCTTAATCTTTTGATCTGCCCTTATCATCTCTTTAGCATCCCTTGCATAAAAAGGACTCTCTTTTTGATTTATTAATATACCATTTTTAGTTAATGCATCATAACAATTTTGATAGAATTCTGTAGAGAACAATCCTTCACCAGGTCCAACAGGATCTGTTGAATCAACAATTATTACATCATACTCTTGTTTTTTTCCTTCAACAAATTTTACACCATCTTCAAAGTAAAGATTTACTCTAGGGTCATCAAGATTTTTGGATGTGAACTCCAAATGCTCTTTAGATGCTTCTACCACCAGTTTATCTATTTCAACCATATCAATTTTTTCAATAAAACTATACCTAGTCAGCTCTCTAACTGTTCCGCCATCACCACCACCAATTACTAAGGCACTTTTTATATTTGGATTAGTAGCCATTGCTACATGAACAATCATATCATGATATATAAATTCATCTTTTTGAGTAACCATCATTAATCCATCAATAGTCAATATTCTTCCAAATTCATATGTATCAAAAACATCTACCTTTTGAAATTCACTTTCTTGAGAATATAACTGCTCTTTTACTTTAAGAGAAAATCGAATATTTTTTGTATGATTCTCCGTATACCATAATTCCATTTTTATACCTCCTGTATTTTAAGTTATAATTTTCACTATACACCTAAAACCTTAATATATTCTAACGTTGGATCCTTCATGTCGGTAAGCATACTATCTTGACTTTTTAAGAAAATAATATAATCTATTATTTCTCTGGTTATCCTCTCTCCGGGTATTACAATTGGTATCCCGGGAGGATAAGTCATAATTGATTCACCACTAACTTCCCCTTCTGCATTTTCTAGTTTTACAAACTTCTTCCTAGCATAAAAAGCATTTCTAGGAGAAACAATTGTCTGAGGATTACGTAAAATCTTATTTCTATGAAAGGGTTTAGTTCCATTATATTTACTAGCCATATCCTTAAGAGCATCTACTAAAGCCTTAATAGATTTTTCTGTATCACCAACACTAATTATTGCTAGGATATTGTAGGAGTCTCCTAGCTCAACTTGAATATTATATTCATCCCTTAACATATCATAAACTTTGAAGCCTGACATTCCCAAACCAGTTACATTAATCCCTAATTTTGTCTCATCAAAGTCATAAACACCCGGCTGTCCAATTAATTCTTTACCAAAAGCATATAAACCGCTAATGTTATTAATCTCTTCCCTAGCTGTTCTTACTAACTTAAGTACATTATTAAGAATTTCCTCACCTTGAGTTACAAGCATTTTTCTGGCAACATCAAGGCTTGACATCAATAAATATGATGCACTGGTAGTTTGAGTTAAGTTTAAAATAGTTCTTACTGTATTATGATCAATCAAACCTTCATTTAATAATAAAGCCGAACTTTGAGTTAATGACCCTCCAGTCTTATGAAGACTAACTGCCGCCATATCCCCACCAACCTGCATACCAGAAATAGGAAAATCATGGTGAAAGTTAAAATGTGCTCCGTGAGCCTCATCCAGTAAAACTGCTATACCATGCTTGTGAGCTAGTTTAATTATTTGTTCAATATTTGATGTTGTGCCATAATAAGTAGGGTTTATTAATAATATAGCTTTTGCATCTGAGTTCATTGCTATAGCTTTCTCAATACTCTCTAAAGTAACTCCCATAGCTATGCCAAGCGTTTCATTAATCTCAGGCTGAATAAAAATTGGTATAGCACCACTAAGTATTAATCCATTCATCGCAGATTTATGTGCATGTCTAGGTAATATTATTTTATCACCCGGCTGGCATACACTCATTATCATAGCTTGAACTCCTGTGGATGTACCATTAACTAAAAAAAACGAATGATCACTTCCATAAGCTTCTGCCATTAATTCTTGAGCTTCTTTTATTACACTAACAGGATTACTAATATTATCTAAAGGTTTCATGGAATTTACATCTATTTCTAAAATTTTTTTACCAGTATACTCTGCAAATTCTTTTAATCCTTCTCCATGCTTATGCCCGGGTACATCAAAAGGAATTACATTTTTTTTGTCATACTCCTTAAGTGCTGTAAATAATGGAGTATTATGATGATTCCTAAACAAAATTATCACCTTCTTTTTTAAAAATTACCAAATCAATAATATACAAAAAATATTGTAACGTCAATAAATATACATTAATATCTTTTTATTATCTGCACACAAATTCTACTTATGCGTTATATAATTTTCTTTTTGTATAGTATTTTATTAACTTACTTTTGCTTATACCATAAACACCATTTTATTATACCATATGATACTTATAAATGATTAGAAAGAAATTGTCACTTTATTTTACCGTTTCAGGATTTTATATTCTTTTTGTATCTAATTAGTTTTATATTCATTCATTTGTTTTAATAGTTTAATACATCTTTTATATATTGGTAATCTGGAAGAAAAAACAGCATATATAAAAAGTATTAATCCCATTACCATAACTGTATTTTTAACTCCATAGGTATCTGATATAATCCCTACTAAACTCATAGATATAAGTCCTACGGTATTTCCTATAGCTATATCAACACTAAATACCCTTCCTCTCATTTTATCTTCTACAACTTTTTGAAGATAAGTTCCATATGCAATATTCACAATAACAGCACCAAAACCTATTAACAAAAACATTAAGCTTACCATAAATATATTTGCTGAAAATGTTAACAATGTGTAGCAAAGACCATATAAAGCTATACCTGTAAGTATAACATTTAACTCTATAAATCTTTTACCCCATCTTGCCATATAAACAGAAGCTAATAAAAAACCAATGCCATTAATAGTCATCATCATTCCGTATTGCTCTGAAGTAAACTTAAACAATTCTTTAATCAATACAATGTTAAGTATTGGTAAACCTCCCATTAGTAACATTGCAAAAGCAAAAAATATAATAACAAATTTAACAATTTCATTTTTGTTTATATATTCCCAGCTTGATTTTAAATCTCTTACTAAACTCTTCTTTCTCTCTTGTTGTTCCTGATTAATGTTTTTAGGTATTATAATCCATATCTCTGAAAAAGCTGATATTAAGAATGATATACCGTTAATGATAAATAAAGACTTAGCTCCAAATCCTATAATCAAAGCGCCACCTATTGTTGGACCTATTAACTTACTTATGCTTCTTGTTGTTGAAAAAATCGAATTAGCTGTTATTAAATCTTCACTTGAAACAAGTCTTGGTATTGCAACGTTTATGGCTGGCGAAAAAAATAAAGCAGCTATTCCATTTAAAATTACTAAGCCGTAAATAGTTATTACACTGTTAGTTGTCACCATTAATATAGAAATTAGTCCTCTAATTATATCAGTTGTAACTATAATAGTTTTTTTATCCAGTTTGTCCACAAGAACACCAACCCAAGGTCCTAATAAAATTGAAGGTATAGTTAAAGCAATAAATAAGCCGCTAACGCTAATAGCAGAACCGGTTAATTCCATAACATACCACATCAAACCAATGTAATTAATGCTTGAACCAAGGTCTGAAACACTTTGTCCTAACCATAATAACAGATAGTTTTTGTTCTTAATTAATTTTAAAAAATCTCTCATGTCAACAACCCCTATTTTCTGTCAATTTCTTTTTCCATAATGTAAACAATAGCATCTTTCTACCTTATGGTCAATATTTTCTCTTATTATTATACAATTGAGAAATATTTTTTTGTATAATAGAATTAGTTAATTTTAATTCTATTATATATTAAATCAATTAACATTGATAAAAGATAAATTACACAGCTATCTTGTTATGTTTTATGGATTAAAATAAATAAAAGAAAGGTATTATTTTATAACAAAAAGTTTTAAACTGATTCCTGAGTTAGAATTTTGAGAAGAAGAAAAAAATAGATGTGAGGACGTTTAATCAATTATCAATCCTCACATCATACAATTTTTATTTTTACTTTATACTTCAGGAACAATTAGTAATATGTTTTTAGATACTCTATCCACTCATTATATATTTCTTCTCTGTTTTTAGAAAATATCTTTTCATAAGGCTTATTTCCTTGAATTAACTCAATCACAATATTCCATCCATATTCTTTATCTAAAAACTCAATAAATACATATGAATACTGATACCATCCATTGTTGCCAAATTTTATTACTTATACTTTTTTCATTATATAGAATACATATCCATAGTAATCTGAATATCTCTTATACATTTCGATTTCTCTTTGAGTGCTGTCCATAATATCATTAGCTTCTTTATTGTCTTTGTATTTCTTTCTCAATTTATTTATCCTATCTGTTAATGGATTATAATAATCTTTCCACCATCCCTTTTCAGGTATAATAAAATTACCAATTGGCGAGTATCCTGATTTTTCAATTATTTTAATATTGTCTGCTATTCCTTTGATTTCGGGATACTCATATTCCCAAAAATTTTTAGGTTCTTTAGGTATATCTTCTCTTAGCCATGAAATCTCTGACACAACTAAGTATCCACCTGTTTTAATATATTTTCTCCATTCTTGTAAACCTTTTTGAAAGCCAATAATAAAAATTGCCCCTTCACACCATATTAAGTCAAAATTATCTTCTTTAAATTCTAAAGAAAACATAGACATCTTTTTTGCTTCTATTCTGTGAGATAAATTTTCTTTAAAAGCTGTTTGTAATAATTTATCTAAAAAGGGTTCATGTATATCGATTGCAAATATTTTGCCATCAATATTTTTAGCTAACTCAATTGTTTGTAAACCAGGTCCACATCCTATATCAAGTGCAGTACAATTAGCAGGTATATCTTTTAGCATATTTATAGCTTGTTTTGTCGACTCATTATCTCCCGGTCCTTCTCTCGGTATATCCTTATGTATTTCATGAAATAAATCCATTTGTAGAACCTCCCATTCTATGATATAAACTATTTTGTAAATTGTTGAGGTATTTCTTTCGATAGTTCATTTAATAATTCTTTAGTGATACTTTTATTTAGTTTTTGATTATCGAAATTTAACTTTTATTAATAAAATCTATAACTTCCTTCTCTATTTGTCCGATTGCCTCCGGTTCAATTGGAAAATGCCCTGCCCCTTTAATTATATATAACTTCTTATTAACTTTTAATCTATCATAGAATATTTTGCTTAATCTTATCGGAGTCCACTTGTCATTTCCTGGATGAATCAATAAAACAGGACATAAATCAAAATCTTCAGGTTCTATCTCATATTTAGCATCCAGTATAGAAATTATTAACTTAAGTGATACGCTTGTACCTGATGAGCTTTTATCTTTTAAGAGCAGTTCCAATATCCTCTTATCATTAACTATTGCTTTCATTTTAGTTATTGATTTCATTGGCAGCTTTATTTTATCATTAATTTTTGCCAGCAGTCTTAATAATGGAGTACCAATACGGCTTACAATTTTATTATGTGCAGATCCATCCCTTACTTCCTGCAATCTCTGATCAAGTAGATTTGTAGCAATTATACCTGCTACCTTCTTACTTTTTGATGCACTATGATAAGCCAGCATACCTCCAGCACTTAATCCAAATAAGAAAATCTCTCTATCGTCTTTGCTTAACTCCTTATCTATTAAATCATTTACCATTTGAACCCAATCTTCATAGCTAACAATTCCTTTAATTTGAGATAATCCATAGCCGGGCAGGTCAGGTGCAATTACCTCAAAACCAACTCTAGCAAGCGGAACAGCTATGAATGATAGTAGTCTTCCATTACCGCCCACACCATGCAGTAATATTATTTTGACCTTAGACTGTGAATTTGGATAATAATCTAAATGAATCTTATTATTTTTCCATTCCCAGTATATTTCTTCCGGTTTGATAGTTTCGTTAATTTGGCATCTTGCCGGATAAAGCTTAGGTATTTCATCCCATATTGGCATTTGTTTATAGCTTGTCAACATAATCTCTTTATCTCCTTTACTTTAATAATTTAATTAAAATAATTTTTAATTCCTCTCCAGCTTCATCTATGGTGTAAGGTATTTCGCTCATGATAATACGTTCTAAAATTTCATGAATTGTAAGCACCAAGTAATACGCCATAAATTTAGAATCATTTATGTTTAATTCTCCTTTTAACCTTCCTTTTTCTAGCCAGACGGAAAGCACTTCAATCCACTGATTTAAATACTTATTTTCTATATTATTAATACCTAAGAAACTGTTAAATTTCACCTCATGTATAACTTTTAAAAGTGCCTTCTGTTTTTTAGAAAATGAAACAATATACGTTACAATATCCTTAATATCTTCTATACCATGACCATATACGGTTATTTGATTAAGAAAACAGGTTAAATCACTCACTTTATTGTCAATAAAATGCCAAACAAATGAGTCCTTTGAATCAAAGTATAAATAAAATGTTCCCTTAGCCACTCCAGCTCTTTTAACAATTTCATTGATAGTAACCTTACTTATACTTTTCTCTATAAATAATTTTTCTGCTGCTTGTATAATCTCATTGCAGGTTTCCTTTGCCTTTTTTGTCTTCATTGTCCCTCCTAAGTACATATAGGATTTTTTAGTATTCTAAATATAAAGCATCTTCTTGACAGCATTATAACAAAAATATATTGATAATAGTATAGTCAATTTGCTAAATTTGGTCAGTTTTTTATCTAGTAAAACTTTTTATGCAGCTATAATCTTCCTTTTTAGATAATAAAAAATAGATAGTTTTAATCAGCTAAAAACTATCTTATCCAAATATAATTATAACATTGTTTCATTTTAACGTATGTTCAAATAGTGAACTACCCACCACTTTAGAAGTGGGGGCTTCTTGGTCAATGTGGCTAACGCCACAAGTTTACCCAAGCTCTAAGGACAGTACCTGCCCCGATTA
>JANQLB010000070.1 GCA_028280805.1 Tissierellales bacterium | reverse complement strand
AATCTGTCATTATGTTTATTGGATTTATTGTTGTTATGTATCCGTTATGGAAATTATTTGGATTATTGTAATACATCGAAGTAAATAATCACAAGATTAGGGGGTAAGATATCCCTTAATCTTCAATTATCTATAAATTCAATATTTATTAGCAAAATTTACATATTATAATAGGATACCCTCAAAAAAGGTTTGTATAAGGATATATTTAATGTGTTGATTGAGAAGATTGAATCTTGAAGGTCTAATTTCTTTTTCTAGACCTTCATGAATAATTCAGGTTTAGGATGTTTAGAACCCAACTAAAAGAATATTATTCAAGGAGTGAGAGAAAAATGAAATTTTCAAGGAATAGTTTAGTTTTCAAAGTGACTAGTATTTTATTATTTGTTATGTCAATAGTTTTTATAATGATTGGATACATTAATTTTTCTCAATCAAAACAAATGTTAATAGATGAAATAGAACAAAAAGTTGAAATTCAAAGTGATGCTTTAGCTACACAAGTTGATGATTACTTTAGACAAAAAGCCATTGAAATTGAGCAAATGGGTACAAATAATTCAATTATTAATTATTTCAAAACAGTACAGACTAGAGATGAGGCATTAACAAATCCTTACTATCCTGATGTATTATATTCTTTGAATGAAATGAAAAAAATGGATAGCAATTTAGGTTTGGTATGGGTTTCAAGTGAAAAAGGAAACTTCCTTATAGGCGATGGTGGGTTACTTACAAATCCTGAGTGGGATATAGCAACTCGTTCATGGCGTAAATTTGCTCTAGAATCTGATGAACCTGTTTTTTCGGACCCTTTTATTAGTTTAGCAACGGGAAAGGAAATAATTAATATTGTAAATAAGGTTACGGATGATAATGAAGTAATTGGTTATGTAGCTGCAGATCTTCTAATGGACGAATTTTCTGAAATTATGGAGTCGTATAAAGTTGGTAAAACAGGTTATACAATATTGGTAGGGAAAAATGGTACTATTATGTATCATCCAGAAAAAGAACTTATTTTTAATAATAAAATTCAAGATTTAGAAGGTGATCTTGGAGATATAGGTAAGAACATGATAGCTGGTGAAACAGACATTAAAATGATTAATTATAAGAACCAGAAAGTATATGTCTCTTACTCAAAAGTACCAACTTCTGGCTGGTCAGTAGCTACAGTTCTTCCAGTTAGTGAAGCTCAATCTGCAATGAAATCATTTAATAGGATTATGACAATCATAAATGTAGTAGCAGTAGCGTTAATTGTAATATTGATATCACTATTGCTAAAATGGTTGTTAAAGGATCTGTCAAAAATATTTTTATTTGTAGAAAGTATTTCACAAGGAAATCTAACAAAAAGATTAGAATTAAATCGTAAAGATGAACTTGGTAAAGTTGCAGTAGGTTTAAACTCTATGCTTGAAGCATTCTCAAATATTGTAAAAGAAATAAATGATAATGCACAGAAGTTAAGTGAAGGTAGCGAGGAACTTACAGCAACTAGTCAACAAACATCAATAGCAGCCGATGAAGTAGCAAGAACAATAGAGGAAATAGCAAATGGAGCTAGTGAGCAGGCAAAAAATACAGAAAATGCTGTGAATAATATTACAGAACTCAGTTCATTAATTGAAAAGGATCAAATGAAACTAAAAGAGTTAAATCAATCAGCTGAACGAGTTGTACAATTAAAAGGAGAAGGAATTTCGGAAATTCAGCAATTAGTACAAAAAACTGAATTGAATCAAAAGGCATCTGAAGAGATTAATGAAGTTATTATAAATGCAAATGAGAGTGCAGAAAAAATTCATCAAGCAAGTCAAATGATAAAAAATATTGCAGATCAAACAAACTTACTTGCATTAAATGCTGCTATTGAGGCCGCAAGAGCAGGGGAAGCTGGAAAAGGGTTTGCGGTTGTTGCAGATGAGATTCGAACACTGGCAGAACAGTCAGATCAATTTACAGAAGAGATATCAATGATTATTAATGATTTAAAAAATAAAACCGAAAATGCTGTTTCTACAATGAAAGAAATAACTACTATTGTAAATGAACAAACCCACAGTGTTAGGAATACAGAAAGCAAATTTGAAGGAATAGCAAATGCAATAGAGCAAACACAAAGTATAATTGATGTGCTTAATGAATCAGGTAAAATGATGGAAAATAAGAAGGATAATATAATAAGCATTATTGAAAATCTATCTGCCATATCAGAAGAAAATGCTGCAGGAACAGAGGAAGCTTCAGCATCGGTAGAAGAACAGACAGCATCAATGGAGCAGGTTGCAAATGCAAGTGAAGGATTAGGAAAGTTAGCAGAAAAAATGGATAAGAGTATTAAAAAATTTAAGTATTAAAAAATAGCCCAAAGATATATATGTCTTTGGGCTTAATTTACATAAACAAAGGGACGCAAGACTGTATAAAAAATCATTCTACTCCAAGTAAGGCTATTAAAAGGAAGGTGGTAGCATGAGATATATAGAAGGTATAAGTGGAGAAGCCGATGAAAGTACATTCCATACCACTCCATTTTGTATAATTACATCATTTTTTGTAATGCGGAATTCTGATCCTGAAATTGGTATTTTAAATATCTTTTCTTGATAATAATCTAAAGTGTATTTATTTTCTAAAATCAGTAATTCGCCACTTTTTTCATTATAGACTAAATCACTTTCAGGAATAAATAGTTCGGAATTAATATAAAATGCATAGTTAGCTTGTTGTACTTCTTTATTAAAAACAGCTAAAATTGTGATACTAATAACTACAAAAATAAGAAAACAGAAATTAAGGTTTTTTTACTCAAATATAATCACTCCCCATATACACAAGTATTTGCACCCTAAATTCCATGTCAATTATTTTTCTTCTAAAAATGAATTGATTTTATCAGTAATCCAGTGGCTTACTATTTGATTCTATCATATTGAGAAGCTATATTAAACTATTTTAAAACAAGTAAAAATTTGAGTGAAGTTTGTAGCCCTCAAACTCAGAAGTAGGCAGGACATAAACCCCTCAATTCCCACAAAGCCATTTTTAATGATTGTACGTAGATTATCTAGCTCTTGCTATCTCTATCAAGTTCTAAAGGTTTCAACCACTATTATCTTGTAACTCTTTTCATTAAGCTCCTATTTTGTAACCATAAAAAATTCTCTGAATATAATGATATATAGGAAAATTTTATTTTTGAGATTATGGAGGGATTTTGATGAAGAGGTTTAAAGCTATTTCATTGTTACTGTCTATAGTTTTAGTTGTATCTATAGCTTTGACTGGATGTGG
>JANQLB010000063.1 GCA_028280805.1 Tissierellales bacterium | reverse complement strand
TTCTACAATATTGTAAGGCAGTTCTAATAATTCGGCAACCTCATCTATTGATTTTCCTTTCTGTAAAGCTAATTTGGCAGCTTCAAAGAGTCCTTCCTGTCTACCTTCTTGTCTGCCTTCCTGTTTACCTTCCTGTCTAGCATCATGCATCCACTTTTTAAAATTAACTTCCAAATTCATTACCATTTTATCTACCTCCATAATATCCGATTCTTCTATTAACTCTGCAATTTTGTTTCTATTACTTTCTGGTATACCAGGTAGTAATATTTTGAGTATCCATCTTTTTAACCTGTTCCACTGCTCCGGACTTAAACGTTGAATTAATATCACAAGTCTTTTAAATCGGCTGATAAATTCTTCTTTGTCAATATTCTGGTCAAGCAGGAATATGGCTGACATCAAAGAACCTATTTCATATAGCTCCTTTTCATTGTATCCGTTAACATTAAAGAGTATATACTCAAAGTCAAGGATATGTTTATCAAATTTTTCATAACCATTTTGATACCTTGCAAAACTTTGTGCTACAGTCCACTTTTTCTTCCCATTATAAAGCAGCATGGGAATAATTGCCGGAAGCTTAAAGCTTTTACTGCGTTTGGTTCTCTCATCTGTGTTATCAAAATATTGCCTCCAAAGCTCAGTCATATATAAAAGCAGCCTATAAGGCATAGTGTAATCTACAGTTGATTGCAATTCAAACAAAAGATAAAAGTAAACTTTTGTGTCATTTATTTTTACTTCATATATTATATCAGCTTCCTTTTCCTGATAATCCTTTAATATAAAGCTTTTATCTACAAGAGTCAGGTTATCCTCTTGTAAATCCTGAACCCACTCTTCCTGAACAAAGTCCTGTAAGAATTCCAGAAAAGTCTTCTTATGTTCTAAAAAAGCTTTATAAGTTTTATCATGCTCATTGTTTATGCTTACCATAAAAACCTCCAAAGATTTCAAATATATTATACCATTTAAGATTAAATATTAAAAGTAATAGACAGAATATCAAGAACAAAAATTAGTCGTCGAGGCAATAAACACAGGGAGAATTCAGGTTGACAAAAACCAGTAAAATAGTATAAAATGACTTCATAAGCATTGGTATTACTGGCGTCGTCGACCCCCTGGGTTTTTTGCACTGTGAGAGGTTGACGACAAAAAAGGTGTAAAACTAGAAAGGAAGCTCTTATTTTAAGAGCCTTTTACCCGATTTTGTACTGGGTTTAAATCTTACCAGAGTGGTATTGAAATCCTTCAAAAAACGATATACTTCCCGGTCATACACTTCAGTTTAAATCTTACCAGAGTGGTATTGAAATACTGCAACAGTAAAGGCCTCTGCAGACGCTTTCAGGGTTTAAATCTTACCAGAGTGGACTGAAATAAAGTTGGGAAGTACATTAGAATGCAGAAACACATGCAAAATATTACCAAAAGTTAGAATGAAATACACTGTTACATTCTTGCACTTTCATTATAGTAAGCTAATTTACAGGGCTAATCTCTTTTTGCAATTTTTCTACAATATTGTAAGGCAGTTCTAATAATTCGGCAACCTCATCTATTGATTTTCCTTTC
>JANQLB010000012.1 GCA_028280805.1 Tissierellales bacterium | reverse complement strand
CTTGATACATCCTTTAATATGGTTGGAGGTATATATGAAAAAGTAACTTGTTCTTTAATAATTGTATCTACTAACTTATGAACATCTAATGCTATTTTAGTATTAAAAAGTATAAGCTTAGATCCAAATATTAAAGGTAAAAATATCTCTAATACGTTTACATCAAAAGATATATTAGCCAGACTTAAGCAATTATCATCTGAACATATCTTTCTTTCATATTTTTCCATAAGTGTGTTTAGATAATTATTTAAAGACATATGTTCAACCATAACTCCTTTTGGTTTGCCCGTAGACCCTGAGGTATATATTACATATGCTAAATCGTTTGATTTATTTATATTTTCTATATTTGTTTTATCTTTCATATATACTTCTTCGTCTTCTAAATCTATTACCTGTCCTTCAAAACTAATGTCTTCCAGTAAATGTGACTGAGTCAATAATATATTAGCTCCACTATTCTCTAGCATATATTTGATTCTTTCTTTTGGGTAGTCTGGAGCTATGGGTAGATATGCTCCTCCTGCCTTTAATATTCCTAGTACACCAATTATCATCTCAAGGGATCTCTCTACCATTATTCCTACTATACTATCCGGTTTTACACTTTTATTTCTTAATATCTTAGATAGACTGTTTGCCTTCTCATTTAATTCTCTGTAAGTTAGTTTCTTATCTTCATATACTACTGCTGTATTATCCGGTGTCTTTTCTACCTGTTTTTCAAATAACTCCTGTATTGTTTTATCCTTTGGATAATCTGACTCTGTATCATTGAACTCTAATAATAGCTGATGTTCCTCTTTTTCTGATAAAATATTAATGTCTTTTAGCTTAATATCTATATTATTTGATATTTCTTCTAATATACTTGTAAAATGATTAGTAAGTCTTTCAATGGTACTTTCTTTATAAAGAGTTGTTGCATAGTTAATATTTAAGTATATCTCTTCATCTATCTCTATAGCTGTGATTGTCATATCAAATTTTGCAATTTCGTTCTCTAAATCATAGAGTGATAGTTTTAACCCTTCTAAATCCAAGTTCTTTTCACTGACTCCTGTATTTTGAAGAACAAACATTATATCAAACAGTGGATTTCTGCTTATATCTCTCCCAACAGGAAGTTTTTCTACTAATTCTTCAAACTGTATATCTTGATTGTCATATGCCCTTAAAGAATTTTCCTTTACTTCTTTTAAAAATTCTCTAAATCCCTTATCAGAGCTTGGATGATTTCTCATTGCAAGAGTGTTTACAAACATACCGACTATATTTGTTAAATCATTATGATTTCTTCCTGCTATTGGTGATCCTATTACTATATCTTCTTGTCCTGTATATTTACCAAGTAATATATTCATTGCCGATAATAGTACCATATATAGTGTTGATCCTGTTTCTTTGGCTAATCTATTTAACTTATTAGTTAGTTCTTTATTAATTACAAAATTCTTTGAAGCTCCTTTATGACTTTGTACAGCAGGTCTTTGATAGTCTGTCTGCATATTAAGTACAGGTATTTCTCCTTTAAAT
>JANQLB010000006.1 GCA_028280805.1 Tissierellales bacterium | reverse complement strand
GTAAAGACAATCAGGTTAAGATCCGTGGTTATCGAGTAGACATAGGTGAAATTGAAAGTACATTACTTAGTAATGAGTTTATTAATAAAGCAGCAGTTGCTTGCAAAATAGACGAGCATTCAGAAAAATATCTTGTTGCCTTTGTAGTAGTAAAGGATGATAAAAAGGTAAAAGAGGTAAGAAATTACCTTAGTTCGAAATTACCGGATTATATGGTACCTGCTTATATTGTAGATTTAAAGGAAATACCTCTAACATCAACAGGGAAAGTTAATCGTAAAGAGTTAATGAATTTTGACATCATAAAGTATAGAATGAAGAAGAATTATGAAATAACAGCTCCGAGAAATGAAGTGGAAGAAAGAGTAGTAGAAATATTTAAGGAAATATTAAATTTAGACTATGATATAGGTATAGATGAAGATTTCTTTGAATTAGGAGGACATTCTTTAAAGGCAACTTTTTTAGTTTCAAGAATCCATAAAGAGTTTGAAGTAGAAATTCCTTTAATGGAGATATTTAAAGTATCTACTGTAGAAAAAATATCAGAAATAATCGGGGTATCAGAAAAGAGCATCTATGATGGAATTAAGTCTGTAGAAAAAAGAGAATATTATAAAATGTCAGCAGCACAAAAGAGAATGTATATTATTAACCAGATGGATAAAGAAACAACAACATATAATATGCCTAGTGTATTAAAATTAATAGGTAATTTAGATAGAGTGAAAATAGAAAATACTTTTAAAGAGCTGATAAAAAGACATGAATCATTAAGGACTTCATTTACTACAGTGGAAGGTGAGTTAGTACAGATAGTAAAAGAAGTATCAAAGGTAGAATTTAAAGTAGGATACAAAGAAGCAAATAAAGAAGATATAAAAGATATAATAAAAGCTTTCATAAGACCATTTGACCTAAGTAAAGCACCTCTATTAAGAGTTAAACTACTAAAGTTTATGGAAGATGAATACTTAATAATGGTTGACATGCATCACATCATATCAGATGGAGTATCACTGAGATTAGTAATAGAAGAATTTGCAAAGATTTATGGAGGAGAAGAACCAGAACCATTAAAGGTTCAGTATAAAGACTATGCAGTATGGCAAAATGAATTATTTGAATCAGAAAAGATAAAAAAACAAGAAAAGTACTGGTTAGAAAGGTTTAAAGGAGAAATACCTGTACTTAATATGCAGACAGACTATCAAAGATCTGCTGTACGAAGCAATAAGGGAACTTCAAATATCTCTATAATTAATAAAGAACTAACTAATAAACTAAATAGATTAGCTAAAGAAACGGGATCAACCCTATATATGATACTGTTATCAGCAGTAAATATATTACTTTGGAAATATACAGGACAAGAAGATATAGTAATAGGGTCACCAATAGCAGGAAGACATCATAATGATCTAACAAATATAGTTGGAATGTTTGTGAACACCCTCACAATGAGAAATTATCCAAGATCTGATAAAGTGTTTAGAAAATTTTTAAAGGAAGTAAAGGAAAATTCTCTAAGAGCATATGACAATCAAGATATACAGTTCGAAGAATTAGTAGACAAGCTTTCTATTAAAAGGGATATAAGCAGAAATCCATTGTTTGATATAATGTTTGTTTTTCAAAATACAGAGGTCATTGAAAAGAACTTGGATTTAGAAGGATTAGAAATATCACCCTATGATTTAGAAAGTGATATTGCAAAATTTGATATAACAATTACAGCAACAGAGATAGATAGAAAGATATCCTTAAATATTAACTATGCAGTAAGTCTTTATAAAAAGAGTACTATTAAAAGACTTGCTAATCATTTTACAAATATACTGGAAGAAATATCAAAGAATATAGATATTAAGATAAAGGATATTGATATTCTATCTGAAAAAGAGAAACACCAGCTATTAGTAGAGTTCAATGATACAGAGTCAGATTATCCAAAAGATAAAACAATACATCAGTTATTTGAAGAACAAGTTGAAAAGACACCGGATAATACAGCAGTGATATATGAAATTGAAAATCTTACATACAAAGAACTAAATGAAAAAGCTAATCAACTGGCAAGACTTTTAAGAAATAAAGGAGTAAAAGCAGATTCAACGGTAGGTATAATGCTGGAAAAGACCCCTGAAATGATAATAAGCTTAATAGCTGTATTAAAAGCAGGAGGTGCTTATGTACCTATTGATATTAATTATCCGGATGACAGGATAAATCATATGATA